>NZ_JAELUH010000046.1 GCF_016429215.1 Herbaspirillum sp. ASV7
GATCCATGCACCAGGTTGGCATGGAACATCAAGACGCCGCCGGCCTTGCCGGTGGGGGTGACGATGCCGTTCTGTTCCACCAGTTCGGTGACGGTGGGCTGGTTCAGCGTCCAGAGCGGGTAGGAGGTGGTCTCCAGATCATGCTCGGACTTGAGCGCGCCGCTCTTGTGGCTGCGCGGCACCAGCATCAGCGGGCCATTGATGGGCATGACCTCGTCCAGGAACACGGCGATGTTCATCGCGCGCGGCTCCGGCATGCCATCGTCGGCGTGCCAGGTCGGGAAATCCTGGTGCCACTGCCAGACCTCGCCGGTGAAGGCCGCCTTGGCGTTGATCTTGAACTGGTGCACGTAGACGTCCTCGCCGAAGAGCTGCTGCAGCGGCTCTACCAGGCGCGGATGGCTGGCCAGGGTCCGGCAGGCGTCATTGTAGGTGTGGGCGGCGAAGGCGGTGCGCGGCGCTCCGTTCTTCTCGCGCCAGATCTCGGGGCGCTGCTGGGCCAGCACCTTGGCGGCCTCCTGCTTGAGCAGCGCGATCTCGTCGGCATTGAAGCATTCGGGCAGGAACAGGTAACCGGTGTCGTCGAAGTCCTTCAGTTGCTGGGGGCTGAGTTGCATGGCTGTCTCCTCTGTTGTCGGTGCCGGGATGGCATGGGTGTTTGTTCTGTTTTTATGTGTTCTGTATACAGAATGCGGGTTGGTGCGAGATTTGTCAAATGTCTTTTCCCACGCGGTTTCTGCGTGAGCTGGGCACAGGCTCTACAATCGATGGCTTGCGCCTGACGGCGTCCGATGACTTATCCACAAGGAGTTTGCATGAGCAGCAAAGTAGCCCTGATCACCGCCGCCGGCAGCGGCATGGGCGCCGCCGCGGCGCGCCGCCTGGCCGCCGATGGCTTCAAGGTCGGCATCCTGTCCTCTTCCGGCAAGGGCGAGGCGCTGGCCGCCGAGCTGGGCGGGGTCGGCGTGACCGGTTCCAACCAGTCGGTGCAAGACCTGCAGAAACTGGTCGACCTGGCCGTGGCCCAATGGGGCCGCGTCGATGTACTGGTCAACAGCGCCGGCCACGGCCCGCGCGCGCCCATCCTGGAGATCAGCGACGAGGACTGGCATCGCGGCATGGATACCTACCTGCTCAACGTGATCCGTCCCACGCGCCTGGTCACGCCGCTGATGCAGCAGGCCGGTGGCGGCGCCATCATCAACATTTCCTCGGCCTGGGCCTTCGAGCCGTCCGACATGTTCCCGACCTCGGCGGTGTTCCGCGCGGGCCTTGCGGCCTTCACCAAGCTGTTTGCCGACAAGTACGCGCCCGACAACATCCGCATCAACAACGTGCTGCCCGGCTGGATCGACAGCCTGCCGCAGCGCGAGGAACGCCGCGCCGGCGTGCCCATGCAGCGCTACGGCACCAGCGCCGAAGTGGCCGCCACCGTGGCCTTCCTGGCCTCGGAAGGGGCCGGCTACATCACCGGCCAGAACATCAAGGTCGATGGCGGCCTGATGCGTTCGATCTGATCCTGCTGCTGAGCTGAGCTGCGCTGCCTGGCACCATGGCCATCCGGCTGTTTGCCCGGCAGCGTGTTTCATTTCTTTCTCGTCGTATCTGCAAAAAAGTATCAGTCCGCATCGACTGGTGATGTAGAAAGCCCGGCCCGACGGGCACTAAGATGCTGGCAATGACAGAAACTGCAAAAAGCCAATCCGCAGTTTCCACGAAAAAAATGCTCTCGATCGAGAGGAGACACGATGCAGCCCGACCTGGAACTGGTCCATATCCGCAAGGGCGAATCCTTTGCGGCATGGATGCACGGCTACCCTTTCCGTACCGTGCGCTGGCACTACCATCCTGAATACGAGATCCACCTGGTGGTGGCGACCTCGGGCCGTTTCTATATCGGCGACCATATCGGCGACTTTGCACCTGGCCAACTGGTCATGACCGGGCCCAACCTGCCGCAGAACTGGATTTCCGATATCGGCGAGGACGAGGTGGTGCCGGTGCGCTCGCTGGTGATCCAGTTCCCCGAGAAGCTGGTGCAGGATTGCGCGGCCAGCATCCCCGAGATGGACGCCATCGCCCCGCTGATCGAGCGCAGCCACCGTGGCCTGCTGTTCGACCAGGCCACCAGCGATACCGTGCGCCCGCTGATGCAGCGCCTGATCGACCAGCGCGGCCTGAAGCGCCTGGCGCTGTTCTGGGAAATCCTCGACGTGCTGGCCAATTCGCCCGATCCCGAGGTGCTGGCCAGCCTGTCCTACAAGCTGGACCTGTCGGGTGTCAACGGCAGTGGCCTCAACCGCGCCATCGCCTACCTGCGTGAACACCTCACCGACGACATCGGCGAGCAGGACCTGGCCGACATGGTGGGCCAGAACCTGAGCAGCTTCTCGCGTGCCTTCAAGCGCCATACCGGGACCACGCTGGTGCGCTACAAGAACCAGCTGCGCGTGGACCTGGCCTGCCTGGCCTTGCTCACCCGGCCGGAGGCCCGCATCACCGATATCTGCTACGAGACCGGGTTTTCCAACCTGTCCAATTTCAACCGTCACTTCCAGAGGATCAAGGGCATGTCGCCCTCGGTGTTCCGCACTACCTTCGCCACCAATGGCGTCTTTGCCGGTGCCGGCTAAGCCAGGCAGGCGTTAGACCACGACCCAGATCGTCCCGCCCGCGGGAACCCAGGATTCAGGAAAGCCTTGCGCTCTCCCGAAGAGGACAGGTCTTTCCTGTCGCCCCCCAAATGACACACGTCAAACAAGAAATGGAGACTGAGATGAAGAAAGCACTGCTCGCACTGGCCCTGTCCACGGCATCCCTGGCTGCCGCTCCGGCGATGGCCCAGGAACTGTCCAAGCTCAAGATCGGCATGAGCTTCCAGGAGATGAACAATCCCTATTTCGTCTCGATGAAGAAGGCCCTGGATGACGCCGCCAAGTCCTTCGGCGCCAAGGTCATCGTCACCGATGCGGCCCACAACGTGGCCAAGCAGATCGCCGACATCGAGGACATGCTGCAGCAGAATATCGACATCCTGCTGATCAACCCGACTGACTCGGCCGGCGTGGAAGCGGCTGTGAAGGCGGCCAAGGGGCGCAACGTGATCGTGGTGGCGGTCGACGCCAACGCGTCCGGCCCGGTGGATCTGTTCGTCGGTTCCAGGAACAAGGATGCCGGTTACCAGTCCTGCCGCGCACTGGCGGACGCGGTGGGCGGCAAGGGTGAGGTCGCCATCCTGGACGGCATCCCGGTGGTGCCCATCCTGCAGCGTGTGGAAGGCTGCAAGCAGGCCTTGGCCGAGTACAAGGACATCAAGCTGGTGGCTACGCAAAACGGCCGCCAGGACCGCTCGGTGGCGCTGGGTGTGGTGGAGAACCTGATCCAGTCGCGGCCCAACCTGAAGGGCATCTTCTCCGTCAATGACGGTGGCGCCATGGGCGCACTGGCGGCCATCCAGGGCAGCGGCAAGGACATCAAGCTGACCTCGGTGGATGGCGCACCCGAGGCCATCAAGGCCATCGCCGATGGCGGCCCCTTCGTCGAGACCACCGCGCAGTTCCCGCGTGACCAGGTGCGCGTGGGCCTGGCCATGGCGCTGGCCAAGAAGTGGGGCGCGCGCGTGGTGCCCAAGGAAGTGCCCATCGACGTCATGCCGGTGACCAAGAAGAACGCCGCCGGCTTCAGCTGGTAAGCGCCACGCACGGCGGCGCTGCCGTGCCGCCATGCTGTCCCTTTCATTGATGGAGGAAGCCATGCTCCAACTGACTGGTATCAAGAAGAACTTCGGCCCGGTGACCGTACTGCGCGGCGTCGACCTGCAGGTACGCGCCGGCGAGGTGCATGCGCTGCTGGGCGAGAATGGTGCCGGCAAGTCCACGCTGATGAAGATCCTGTGCGGCATCGTCACCCCCGACGGCGGCGAGATCCGCATCGGCGGCCAAGAACGCCGCTTCGCCAGCTACGACGAGGCCATCGCCGCCGGTGTGGGCGTGGTGTTCCAGGAGTTCTCGCTGATCCCCTACCTGGACGCGGTGGACAACATGTTCCTGGCGCGCGAGCTGCGCAATCCCCTGGGTCTGCTCAAGCGCGCGGCGATGCGACGGCGGGCGGCGCAGATCATCGCCCGGCTGGGCGTGGAAATCCCGCTCGACGTGCCGGTCTGCAAGCTCTCGGTGGCGCAGCAGCAGTTCGTCGAGATCGCCAAGGCGCTGGCCCTGGAGGCGCGCCTGCTGGTACTCGATGAACCGACCGCCACGCTCACGCCGGCCGAGGTGGAACATCTCTTTGCGGTCATGCGCGGCCTGCGGGCGCAGGGCGTGGCGATCATCTTCATCTCGCATCACCTGGAAGAAATCTTCGCCATCTGCGACCGCATCACGGTGCTGCGCGATGGCGCCTATGTCGCCACCTGCGCGGTCAGCGAGGTGGACCAGGCGCGGCTGGTGGAGATGATGGTGGGGCGGCGTATCGAGAACTGCTTCCCGCCCAAGCCGGGTATCCCCGCCGACGCCGAGGTATTGCTCGACGTGCAGGCCCTCCAGCTGCACCGCAACGCGCCGGTGTCGCGCTTCCAGTTGCGGCGCGGCGAGATCCTGGGCTTTGCCGGACTGGTCGGTTCGGGCCGGACCGAGACGGTGCTGGCCATGCTGGGGGCGCATGCCGCCGTGCGCTGCGAGCTGACCATGCAGGGCGTGCCGCTGCGCTTTGCCGATCCGGCCCAGGCGCAGCAGGCCGGCATCGGCCTGCTGCCCGAGAGCCGCAAGGAGCAGGGGCTGATCACCAGCTTCCCCATCCTGCACAACATCTCGCTGAACAACTACGGCAAGTACCGCCGGGGCGGCCTGTTCCTCGACCGTCGCGCCGAGGCCGAGGCCGCCCGCGCCGCCATGCAGCGCGTGCGGGTCAAGGCGCCGCATGCCCATGCCCGCGTCGATACGCTGTCCGGCGGCAACCAGCAGAAGGTGGTGATCGCCCGCTGGATCAACCACGCCATGAAGGTCCTGGTCTTCGACGAGCCCACGCGCGGCATCGACGTCGGCGCCAAGGCCGAGATCTACCAGCTCATGCGCGAGTTCACCGCGCAGGGCTATTGCATCCTGATGATTTCGTCGGAACTGCCGGAGGTGGTCGGCATGGCCGACCGGGTCTGCGTCTTCAGGGGCGGCGGCATCGTGGCCACCGTCGAGGGAGCCGCCCTGAATGCCGAAGAGATCATGACCCACGCCACCACCGGGAGAACCCGCCATGCAGCATGATGCCAACGCCATGACCGCAGCCCCGCTGCCATCCTCTTCCAGCGCCCGCTGGCGCAGCCTGATCCATTCGCCCCTGGCCTTGCCGCTGGCCGGGCTGGTGGTGGTGTCGCTGTTGATGGGGCTGGCGTCCGACAATTTCTTTACCGTCTCCAACCTGCTCAATGTGCTGCGCCAGGTCTCTATCGTCGCCATCCTGGCCGTTGGGATGACTTTCGTCATCCTCACCGGCGGCATCGACCTGTCGGTGGGCGCGACCATGGCGCTGGCCGGCACCCTGTCGGCCGGCCTGATCGTCAACAGCGGCCTGCCGGCGCCACTGGCGCTGCTGGCCGGCATCGCGCTGGCGGTGCTGATCGGCCTGCTCAATGGCGCCCTGGTAGCCTGGGGCCGCATGCCCGCCATCATCGTCACGCTGGCCACCATGGGGGTGGCGCGCGGGGTGGGGCTGATCTACTCGGGCGGCTATCCCATCTCTGGTTTGCCGGGCTGGATTGCCTGGTTCGGCGTGGGCCGCATCGGCATCATCCCGGCGCCGGTGATCCTGATGCTGGTCGTCTATGCACTGGCCTGGGTGCTGCTGCAGAGGACACCCTTCGGTCGCCACGTCTACGCCATCGGCGGCAACGAGATGGCCGCGCGCCTGTCGGGCGTGAAGACGGCGCGCGTCAAGCTGGCGGTCTACGCCATCTCCGGCCTGACCTCGGGGCTGGCGGCGATCATCCTGACGGGCCGCCTGATGTCGGGACAGCCCAATGCCGGCGTGGGTTTCGAGCTCGATGCCATCGCCGCCGTGGTGCTGGGTGGCACCGCCATCGCCGGCGGTCGCGGCCTGGTCATCGGCACCCTGATCGGCGCGGTGCTGCTGGGCATCCTCAACAACGGCCTGAACCTGATGGGCATCAATCCCTACCTGCAGGACATCATCCGCGGTTTCATCATCCTGCTGGCCATCTATATCGCACGGGAGTGGCGCTGAGTCTGTTCGGCCTCTTCCACTTTTCTTATCCACAAGGAGATACAGCATGACGCAATCCCTGGACGGCAAGATCGCCGTCATCACCGGTGCCGCCTCCGGCATCGGCCTGGCCACCACCGAAAAACTGTTGTCCCTGGGCGCCACCGTGGTCATGGTGGACTGGAACGCCACGGCCCTGGAGACCCTGGTAGCGCGATTGGGTCCCCGCGCCATCGCGCAGGTGACCAACCTGCTCGATGCCGACAGCTGCGCGGCCATGGTGCCGGAGATCTTGGCCAAGGTCGATCACATCGACATCCTCTACTGCAACGCCGGTACCTACATCGGTGGCGAGTTGGTCGATACCAGCGCCGAGGCCATCGACAAGATGCTGAACCTCAACGTCAATGCGGTCATGAAGAACGTGCACGCAGTCGCGCCCCATATGATCGCGCGCAAGACCGGCGATATTGTCGTCACCTGCTCGGTGGCGGGACACTTCCCGACCTATTGGGAGCCGGTCTATGCCGGTTCCAAGTGGGCCATCACCTGCTTCGTGCAGACCATGCGGCGCCAGATGATCCCGCATGGCATCCGCGTGGCGCAGGTCTCGCCGGGACCGGTGATCTCGGCCCTGCTGGCCGACTGGCCGGAAGAGAACCTGCGCCAGGCCAAGGAGTCCGGCAGCCTCATCGAGCCCAGCGAGGTGGCCGACGCGGTCGAGTACATCCTGACCCGCAATCGCAACGTCACCATCCGCGATATGCTGGTGCTGCCAACCAACTTCGACCGTGTCTGAAGAAGCCGGGCAGGCGCAGACCAACGCATACAGCGAGGAAAGATGGAGACCTATCTGATCGGCATCGACGTCGGCACCGGCTCGGCCCGGGCGGGCGTATTCGATGGCAGCGGCCAGCTGCTGGTCAGCGCCAAACATGAGATCGAGGTGTACCGCGACGAGCGACGCGCCCGCGTGGAGCAATCCAGCACCCAGATCTGGGAGGCGGTCTGCCATGCCGTGCGCGCTGCGGTGCGCGCCGCCGACATCGATGCGGCCAGGGTGGTGGGGCTGGGCGTGGACGCCACCTGTTCGCTGGTCGTGCAGGGGGCGCAGGGGGGCGTGGGCGACCCCGCCCATCCGGAACGCGATGTCATGGTCTGGATGGACCACCGTGCGCTGGAACAGGCCCAGCGCATCAATGCCGGTGGTCATGCGGTGCTGTCCTATGTGGGCGGCGTGATCTCGCCGGAGATGGAAACACCCAAGCTGCTCTGGCTGAAAGAAAACCTGCCGGCGGTCTACGCCAGCGCGGCCCACTTTTTCGACCTCACCGATTTCCTGACCTGGAAGGCCACCGGCTCCTTGCAGCGCTCGTCCTGCACGGTGACCTGCAAGTGGACCTACCTGGCCCACGAAGGCCGCTGGGATGCCGACTACTTCCACCGCATCGGCCTGGGCGACCTGGCCGAGCAGGGCTTTGCGCGCATCGGCCGAGAGGTGGTCTGGCCGGGCACTCCCCTGGCCGGGGGCCTGTGCGCAGAGGCGGCGCAGGCGCTGCAACTGCGCCCCGGCATTGCGGTGGCGGCCGGCCTCATCGACGCGCATGCCGGTGGCGTGGGCACGGTGGCCGCCCGGGGTGGTGCCGAGGATGCGGCGGCCTGCATGGCTTACGTGTTCGGTACCTCCTCCTGCACCATGACCAGCAATACCGAGGCCGTGCTGGTGCCGGGCGTCTGGGGACCGTACTACAACGCCATGGCGCCGGGCATGTGGCTCAACGAAGGCGGGCAGTCGGCGGCGGGGGCGGCCATCGACCATCTGCTGACGCTGCATCCGGCCACACCGCAGGTGCGCGCCCTCGCTGCCGCCGAGCAGATGGAATTGCCGCAATGGCTGGCACGCCAGGCACTGGCGCAGGCCGGTGATCCCTCTGATGCCGTGTGGCTGGCCGGCCAGATCAACGTGGTGCCGGAATTCCTCGGCAACCGTTCACCGCTGGCCGATCCGCAGGCGCGCGCCGTGCTGCTGGGACTGGGCATGGAACACGATACCGACAGCCTGGTGGCGCTCTATGTGGCCGGCCTTTGCAGCCTGGGCTATGGTCTGCGCCAGATCATCGAGGCCCAGGCCGCGTGCGGCGTGCGTATCGCCAGTATCTCGGTCTCTGGCGGTGCCGGCACCCATGCGCTGACGCGCCAGCTGCTGGCCGATGCCACCGGCGTACCGGTGGAAATCACCGCCTGCCCGGAGCCGGTGCTGCTGGGTTCGGCCATGCTGGCGGCAGTCGCCGCCGGCGTGCATGCCGACCTCAGGCGCGCCATGCCGGCCATGTCCCGCGTGGCCGGGCGTAACGCGCCTGCCGGCGGACCCATCCGTGCGGTGCACGAGGCCCGCTACCAGGCTTTCATCAAGAGCCAGCAACTGGCGCGCGAGGTGCGCGAGAGCCTGGCGCCACTACTGGCCGCGCATGACGCCGGCCAGCCTTGAAGAGGGAGCAAGCATGGATTTCTCCGGACAATCAGTCATCATCACCGGCGCCGGCAAGGGCATCGGTCGCGCCTGCGCCCACCTGATGGCACAACGCGGCGCCAAGGTGATCGCGCTCTCGCGCACCGCCAGCGACCTGGCGCGCCTGGGCGAGGAGATCGGCGCACGCACCATCGAGGTCGACCTGATCGACCCGGCCGCTACCCGCGCCGCCATGGCCGAGGCCGGCACGGCGGACTTCCTGATCAACAGCGCCGGCATCAACGTGCTGCAATCGACCCAGGCAATGAGCGATGCCGGCTATGAGGCGGTGATGGGCGTGAACCTGCGGGCTGCCCTGATCACCTGCCAGCAGTTTGCGCTGGCCCGCATCGCCGCCGGTGGCGGCGGGGCCATCGTCAACATCAGCTCCATTGCCGGCCATCGCGGCTTTGCCGAGCACCTGTGCTATGCCGCCTCCAAGGCCGGACTGGAAGGCGCCACGCGGGTACTGGCCAGGGAGCTGGGGCCGCATGGCATCCGTGTCAATGCGGTCGCGCCCACGATCACCCTGACCGAGCTGGCCGAGGCCGCCTGGAGCGATCCGGCCAAGGCGGCGCCGATGATGGTGCGCCATCCCGGCGGACGCTTCGCCTCGGCCGAGGACGTGGCGCGCAGCATCGCCATGCTGCTCTCGCCTGACGCTGCCATGCTCAATGGTGCCGTGGTGCCGGTGGATGGGGGATTCCTGGCGGTATAGCGCCGACGGGATACAAGAAGGGCGGCCCCTTGGAGCCGCCCCTTGCCGGATGATGATTGGACGCGCTTAGCGACCGATCTGGTGACCGATCACGCCACCCACGGCAGCGCCACCGGCGGTGCCGATACCGCTGCCACCGGTGAGGATGGCGCCGCCGACGGCACCGATGGTGGCGCCGATGGCGGTGTTCTTGTCACGTTGGTTCATGGTGCTGCAGCCGCTCATGGCAGTCAGTGCGAGGGCGGTTGCGGAAATGGCGGCGATCTTGTGCAGAGTTTTCATGATTGTTGTCCTGATCGTAAGGGTTGTTCCTGGGAGTGAGAGTCCGGCCCCGCGATCTTCGCTGTCAACACCGATGATCCGGAGCTGGTACGGTCATAGACCGGTAGAATCTCAAAAAAATTCGAGATGTAACACGCTTAACAAGATCTCTTACACTTGTTACATACTCGTCCGCCCCAC
Organism: Herbaspirillum sp. ASV7; assembly: GCF_016429215.1. Taxonomy (GTDB): domain Bacteria; phylum Pseudomonadota; class Gammaproteobacteria; order Burkholderiales; family Burkholderiaceae_D; genus Herbaspirillum. The sequence goes on from NZ_JAELUH010000046.1 coordinate 9,900, forward strand.
CCACATCCTTCGGAGACTTCATGCCCCTGACATCCCGCCTGCGCAGCACAGTCCGTCTGTTGCTTGCCTGTGCTGCGCTGCTGACGCTGCCGGCCACGACCACCGTCCACGCCGCCGACCTGCCCCGCGTGGTGGAAGGCGACTGGGTTGCGCCGCGCTTCCAGTTCCATGACGGCCAGGTGCTGGAGAACCTGCGCCTGCACTATCTCACCCTGGGCGAGCGCAGCCATCCTGCGGTGCTGGTACTGCACGGTACCTACCAGACGGCTGCGGCGATGCTGTCGCAGGATTTTGCCGGCCAGCTGTTCGGCCCCGGCCAGCCGCTCGATGCCAGCAAGTACTTGATCATCATTCCCGACGGTATCGGCGTGGGCAAGTCCAGCAAGCCCTCCGACGGCCTGCGCGCGGCCTTCCCGCAATACAACTATGCCGACATGGTGCAGGCGCAATACCGCATGCTCACCGAAGGCCTGGGGGTGCAGCACCTGCGGCTGATCATCGGCAACTCCATGGGCGGCATGCAGACCTGGCTGTGGGGTGGCAGCTATCCCGGGTTCGCCGACGGCCTGGTGCCGATGGCCTCGCAGCCCACCGAAATGGCCAGCCGCAACTGGATGATGCGGCGCATGCTGGTGGAATCGATCCGCCAGGATCCGGCCTGGAACAACGGCAACTACACCGTGCAGCCGCCTTCGCTGCGCCTGGCCAACAACATGTTCGTCTTTGCCACCAATGGCGGCACGCTAGCCTACCACGCTATCGCCGGCACCCATGCCCGGGCCGACAAGCTGGTCGACGAACGCCTGGCCGCGCCGGTGACGGCCGACGCCAACGACTTCATCTATCAATGGGGTTCCTCGGCCGACTACGATGCCGCCCCGGGATTGGCGAAGATCCGGGTGCCGGTGCTGGCCATCAATTCCGCCGACGACGAGCGCAACCCGCCCGAGACCGGCATCATGCAGGCCGCGCTGCAGCAGGTGCCGGGGGCGCAATTGCTGCTCATCCCGGCCAGCGCCGAGACGCGCGGTCATGGCACCACCGGCATGGCCCGCTTCTATGTGCGTGAGCTGGCGCGCTTCATGCAGACATTGCCGCAGTGAGCGGGACGCACGTCAGTCGTTCACATAGAGCTCATAGCCGCTCTTGCCACTGCTCTTGACGTGGTACATGGCCGTGTCGGCCTGCTGCAGCAGCATCGACAGGTCATTGCCATGCAAGGGATACAGGCTGATGCCGATGCTGGCGCCCAGCTGGAACTGCTGGCTGCCCACGCAAATCGGCGCGGCCAGGCGCGTCAGCAGCTTCTTGGCGATTTCCGGGGCCTGCTCCTTGTGCTCCAGCTGGGTGGCGATCACGGTGAATTCATCGCCCCCCAGGCGTGCACAGATATCGGTGCTGCGCACACCCTCCTTGAGACGCTGGGCCACGCACTTGAGCACTTCATCGCCGACGGCGTGACCGGCCTGGTCGTTGACCGGTTTGAAGTTGTCCAGGTCGATGTAGAACACCGCTACCAGATGATGCGGCCGGGTCGCCAGCAGCAGCGCCTGGTCAAAGAGATTGTTCATGAAGTGCTTGTTGTAGAGCCCGGTCAGGGGGTCCTTGAAGGCCATCTTCAGGGCCTTGGCCTCGGCGTTGATGAGGCGTTTCTGGAACACCGACAGGATCGCCGTGAGCATGGTCATGTACTGCAGCATCACCAGGGCCGTGCCGAGTACAAAGCCGTTGTCCAGCCAGTGGGGATAGAAGCGGCCGATGGTCGAACCGGTGGCCCAGTGCAGCGACAGGATGGCGCTGGCCGTGCCCATGACCCTGCGGATCAGCGGTGAACAATCCAGGTCTTCCCGCGCAATCAGCCAGGCCAGGTAGCCCAATGCGAAGACATTGAAGGCGGCATACACCGCGCTCGTGACCAGAGGGAAAGGCAGCGAGCCTGCCGAGGCCAGCAGCCACAGCTCGGTCGCCGCCGCTGCCAGGTACACCAGAAGGACGCTGCGCCGCACCTCGAAGAAGCGCACGAAACCGGTGATCAGCAAGGTCTTCTCAAGGATGTTGAAGCTGCCGTAGATGGCATTGGCCAGCATCGGATCGGCGCCCACGCTCAACGCGACCAGGCTCGCCCGCGCAATGAGCGCACAGCACATGGCCAGTGCCCACCAGCCGGCACCGGGATTGGTGCGCGGAATCCTGGTCGCCAGCAGGAAAAGTACGATGAAAACGCAATAAACGCCTGCCCCGAAGGCGTGCACGATATCGAATTGCATTGTCCCCCCTCGGTACGCCGCAGATGGCCTGTAGAACAAGGTTTCATCCCCTTGCCCATCATAGCGAAGGGGAATTTGGACGTATAGCGATTTGTATTATGCCAACTGCATCATATGATATGACAACGTTGATGCGCGGCAAGCGCAGCTCGGGCGCGGCTCACCCCAGTCTCGCCTCGCTGGGCGGATGGCCGATGATGCGCTTGAAGGCGCGGCTGAAGGAGGCTTCCGAGTCATAGCCGAGGCGGTTGGCCACCACTGCCACGCGCAAGCCTTCGCGGGCGATCCAGTGGCGCGCCTGGAACATCTTCACACGGGCCACGTATTTGGCCGGGGTCTCGCCCACGGTGCTGGAAAACTTCTCGATGAAGCTGGAGCGCGAGGCGCCCATCACCCCGGCCAGTTCGGCCACCGACCATTCCCGCTCGGGGTGCTGGTGCACCGCCGCCAGCACTCGACCGACCTGGGGACAGCGCACTGCGGCGATCCAGCCGCTGGCATCGGTGCAGGCGCATTCCACCCAGCCACGGATGATGCTGGCCGAGAGCACATCGGCCAGGCGCGCCAGGATGCCGCAGGCACCGATGCGGTTGAGCGCCACTTCACGCTCCATGGCGTCCAGCAGGGGCAGCACGGCCGGGTCGCGTTGTGCCAGGTCGCAGGCGCGCATGGCCTCGGGCATCATCATCAAGAGCGGATGCAAGGGATCCAGGTTGAAGCGCATGGTGCCCGAGAACAGCACATGCGAGGGCGGTGTCACGCCGCTGGGGGCGCTGTCGTCGACCAGGTAGAGATTCTCGGCTACGGCCTTGCGGGCCAGCCGGCCGATCTCCACCGTCGGCAGTTCCGGGGCGCTGGCCAGCACGTGGCGCGATCCGCGCGGCAGCAGCAGGGCATCGCCGGCATTGAGCTGCATCCAGTCGTCCCGCCCCACCTGCATCCAGCAACTGCCCTGGGCGACGAAATGAAAGCTGGCCTCGCGCCGGGCCGGGAAGGCTACCGCCCAGGGCTCGTGCAGCACGTAGCGGGCATATTCCACGCCATCCAGGCGCAGGCCCAGCAGGATCTCGGTCAGCGGGTCGATGTCGTCGGGTTTGCGCATGGCAGCCTCGGTGGGGCCGGGTTCGCTCAGGTTTGGACGAATAGTCATCTAATTGCGAAGTATAGGCATGGAAAGTCCTGGTATTTAACCATAGACTGCGTCTTCCATGTCATCAAGAGGTTTTCCATGTCCGAGCTTAGCTGCATCGACGCGCCAGCGGCCCCCACGGCCACGGTCGCCAGCCACCCGCAGCCTGCGGCCGCGATTTCCGAGCCGCACGCCAACTGGGGCGGCATCGCCAGCCTGGCGCTGGGCGTCTTCAGCCTGGTCACGGCGGAGTTCCTGCCGGCCAGCCTGTTGACGGCCATTGCCACCGACCTGGGCGTCTCCGACGGTGCCGCCGGCCAGGCGGTCACGGCCACCGCCATCGTCGGCGCCATCGCCGCGCCCACCATTCCGCTGTTGACCCGCAATCTCGATCGCAAGCGCGTGGTCGTGATGCTGTCGCTGCTCCTGCTGCTCTCCAACATCCTGGCCGTCAGTGCCGGCAGCCTGCCGGTGCTGCTGGTGGCGCGGGTGATGCTGGGGGTGGCGCTGGGCGGCTTCTGGTCGATGGCCGCCGCGCTGGCCATGCGCCTGGTGCCGGAGCGCCTGTTTGCACGCGCCATGTCGCTGATCCTCACAGGCGTGTCGGTAGCCACCGTCTGTGCCGCCCCGGTGGGCGCCTACATGGGCAACCTGTGGGGCTGGCGCAGTGCCTTCGTGGCCGCCGGCGTGGTCAGCCTGGCCGCCATCGCCATCCAGCTGGTGGCCATTCCCCGGCTGCCGCCCAAGGATCACCCCAACCTCAAGGTGCTCTCCGAGCTGCTGGGCCGCACCGATGTGCGCGTGGCCCTGCTGGCGGTGCTGCTGGTGGTGTCGGGCCACTTTGCCGGCTTCACCTACATCCGTCCGCTGATGGAGCAGATCACCCACATGTCGGTTTCCACCATCTCGGCGGTGCTGCTGGGCTATGGTGTGGGCGGCTTCTTCGGCAACTTTGCCGGCGGCTTCATCGCCGAGCGCAGCGAACGCTATGCCATCGTCGCCGGCGGCGCTCTGATCGCGCTGCTGGCAGCCTCCCTGTGGGTGGCCGGCAGTTCGCCGGTGGTCACGGCGGTAGCGATCACGCTCTGGGGCTTCGCCTTCGGTGCCTTCCCGGTGGGATTCCAGACCTGGATCGTGCGCGCCGCGCCGGACCACGCCGAAGGGGCAGGGGGCTTGCTGGTGGCGGCCTTCCAGATCGCCATCGCCAGCGGCGCCATCGGTGGCGGCCTGATGGTGGATCATGTGGGCGCGCTGGGTGGTCCCATCTTCGCGGTGATCACCATGACCCTGGGCACCCTGCTGACCCTGCGCTACGGACCGCGTGGCGGTGGTGCGCCGGTGGCGGCGGGCGCGCATCTCTGAGCGACGCGTTATGTCCTGATGATGGCCGGGGTGCGGGCGCTGTTGCGTTGCGCATCCCGGCCATCTGTGTGTCGTCCTCCTCACGCCGATGCGGCATCATGGCGTTTCTGCTCCCCCGCAAGGAACCCATGTCCACCTTCCATCCGCCCCAGCCCACCCTCACCGGCCACCTGGTCGAACTGCGTCCCCTGCAAGCCCTGCATCGCGCGGGCTTGCTGGCCGCCGCCGCCGATGGCGAACTCTGGAACATGAGCGTCACGGTGATACCGGGCGAGCACAACATCGATGCCTACATCGCTACCGCCCTGGAGGGCCGCGCCAGCGGCAAGGTCATGCCCTTCGTGATCGTGGCGCCGGACAGCGGCAGGGTGCTGGGCACCACCCGCTACTGGAAGATGGATGCGGCCAACCGCAAGCTGGAGATCGGCCACACCTGGCTGGCGCGCTCGGTGCAGCGCAGCGGCGTCAATACCGAGGCCAAGTTCCTGCTGATGCAACATGCCTTCGAGGTGCTGCAATGCGTGCGGGTGCAATTCACCACCGATGTGCTCAACGAGCGCTCGCGCGCGGCCATCCTGCGCATCGGCGCGCAGCAGGAGGGGATCGTGCGGCGTGAGCGCATCATGCCCGACGGGCGTCGGCGCGATTCGGTGCGCTTTTCCATCATCGATGAAGAATGGCCAGCCGTGCGCCAGGCCCTGCTGGAGAAGATGCAGGCCCGGCGCGACGCGCGGGCCTGAATCCTGAATCCTGAAGCCGGCGTTGCCGGGCCGGCCTCAGGCCTGGGCCACGCCCTCGCGTTTGAGGCGGTCGGTGGCCAGCAGGTTGTTCTTGGTCTCCTGGATGTGCCGCTCCAGCAGTGCCGCCACGCGGGCGGCATCGCGCTGCCGGCAGGCTTCCAGGATCTCGAAGTGATCGTGCTGCGGGGCATCCTTGCCGGTGGCCAGCGACATCATCTCGTGCGTGTAGCGATCGGTGTTCAGGCAGAACTCCTCGATCAGCCGCCGCAGCTTGGTGTTGTTGGACGGCGCGCACAGCGCCAGGTGGAAGCGGCGGTTGTACTCGGCCCATTCGGCCACCGACTCCGAGGCGTTGTACAGGTCCAGGATCTCCTGCAACTGCGCGATATCCCGCTGCACCATGTTGGGCACGGCGATCTTGGCTGCATGGCATTCCAGCGCGATGCGGATATCCATCATCTCGCATAACTGGGTCACGTCCATGCCGGCGACGACGGCGCCACGATTGCGCTGGTAGGTGATCAACCCCTCCGACTCCAGCTGACGCAAGGCCTCGCGTACCGGCAGGCGGCTGGTGTTGAAGCGTTCTGCCAGAGCGTCCTGGCGCAGCTGGGTGCCGCTGGCCAGGCTGCCGTTGAGGATCTCGTCACGCAACTGGTCGCGGATGATTTGCGGGAGACCGCGTTCGGCCTTGGCCCGGCTTGTTTGCGTTGCCATCAATGAATTCTTATATCGTCAAGGATCCCGCTTGCGCCCGGAAGCGGCCTGGCGCCTGAGCCGCCGGCCCGATCGGCGCGACGCTTCGACGTTCTTTCCTCTTCCAGTATTGCCCTGTGGCACTGCTCGCGTTCCACGGAATCCGCGTTCTCAAAACTTCTCATTGTGCCTCAACTTTTCCTCTGATAGACTGGATCCAATTATTTGTAACTGGATCCAATCTGTATTGTTTTGAATATATTAATGAATACTTCATATCCAATGACTGCCAACGAACCGGTCCTGAATTACGCGCCGCGCAGCGCCGAACGTGAGTCGCTGCGTGCCGAGCTGCTTGCCCAGAAAAATGCCTGCCGCGAGCTGCCGGCCATGATCAATGGCGAGCGCGTCTACGGCAGCACCGCCACCGCCGTGCGTGCTCCGCACGAGCATGAGCGGGTGCTGGGCAACCTCTATCACGCCGACCGCCAGAGCGTGGTCGCGGCGGTCGATGCGGCGCTGGTGGCCCAGCACGAGTGGAGCAACTGGTCGCTGCAGGAGCGCTCGGCAGTGTTCCTGAAGGCGGCCGACCTGCTGGCCGGCCCCTGGCGCGCGCGCATGAACGCGGCCACCATGCTGGGCCAGAGCAAGACCTGTTACCAGGCCGAGATCGATTCGGCTTGCGAGCTGATCGACTTCCTGCGCTTCAACGTGCAGTTCGCCCACGAGATCGCGCAGATGCAACCGCAGCACGCGCCGGGTGTGCGCAACCGCAGCGAATACCGGCCGCTGGAAGGTTTCGTCTACGCCGTCACGCCCTTCAACTTCACCGCCATCGGCGGCAACCTGGCGATCGCGCCGGCGCTGATGGGCAACACCGTGCTGTGGAAGCCGGCGGCCACCGCCGCACTGTCGAACTATCTCTTCATGGAACTGCTGGAAGCAGCCGGCCTGCCACCGGGCGTGATCAACTTCGTGCCGGGCGACCCGGTCGAGATCAGCAACGTCGCCCTGAATCACCCGGCGCTGGCCGGTGTGCACTTCACCGGGTCCACCGCCGTCTTCGACACCATGTGGAGCGAGGTCGGCCGCAACATCTCGCGCTACCGCAGCTATCCGCGCCTGGTCGGCGAGACCGGCGGCAAGGACTTCGTGCTGGCGCACCGCTCGGCCGACGTCGATGCACTGGCCGTGGCCCTGGTGCGTGGTGCCTTCGAATACCAGGGGCAGAAATGCAGCGCCGCCTCGCGCGCCTATGTGCCGGCCTCGCTGTGGCCGGCGGTCAAGTCGCGGGTGGTGGCGATGGTGAAGTCGATCAAGATGGGCGATGTCTGCGACTTCAGCAACTTCATGGGGGCGGTCATCGACAAGCGTGCCTTCGACCGCATCCGCACCTACCTCTACCGCGCCCGCGAAGATGCCACCGTGGAGGTGCTGGTGGGCGGCAAGTGCGACGACAAGACCGGTTACTTCATCGAGCCCACCGTCATCGAAGTCCAGGACCCCCGTCATGCGCTGATGGAAAACGAGATCTTCGGCCCGGTGCTGGCGGTCTACGTCTACCAGGACAGCCAGTGGGACGAGGTCTTGCAGCTGGTCGACGGCACCAGCCCCTATGCCCTGACCGGCGCGGTCTTCGCCACCGAGCGCGCGGCCATCCTGCAGGCCGGCCAGGCACTGCGCTTTGCGGCCGGCAATTTCTACATCAACGACAAGCCCACCGGCGCCGTGGTCGGCCAGCAGCCCTTCGGCGGTGCGCGCCGCAGCGGTACCAACGACAAGGCCGGATCGGCGCTGAACCTGTTGCGCTGGGTCTCGCCACGCACCGTCAAGGAAAGCTCGGCACCCCCGCACGACTACACCTACGCGTACATGAATAAATAAAGCAGGCGCTACAGCAGGTCCGTCGCCGGCCGGTTGCCGGCAATTCCCGCTATCGGGGCCGAACCGGCAGCAGCGCTGCCAGGGGAGGCTGTGTCTTTTTTTCTTAAAGAGGAGTGAGCAATGAGGATCAAGATCAATGCGGCCACCTGGATGGCCTTGGCGGCCTGCACGGTGACGGCCGGCGCCATGGCGCAGCAGACCGTGCAGATGGGGGCGGTACTGTCGCTGACCGGTGCCAATGCCACCGTGGGCGAGGACGTGCGCCGCGCCGTGGACCTGGCCGTGGACAAGGTCAACAGCCAGGGCGGTGTGCTGGGCAAGAAGTTCTCGGTCATCATCGAGGACTCCGGCGGCAATCCGACCACGGCCCTGAACGCGGCACGCAAGCTGGTGTCGGTGGACAAGGTACCGGTGGTCATCGGCGAATACTCCTCCGGCATCAGCATTCCGCTGGGCCAGTACCTGGTCAAGGAAGGCGCGGTCCATATCAACATCGCCAGCACCAGCATCAAGATCCGCGATATCGGCGCCACCTCCTTCAACCTGATCGGCCTGGAAAACTTCGGCAACCGCTTCTCGGCCGCCGATACCTGGGCGCTGGGCTACCGCAAGGTCGCCATGATCGCCCCCAACAATGCCTATGGCCAGGGCGTGGCCCACGGTTTCAAGGAAGAGTTCGAAAAACTCGGCGGCCAGGTCGTCACCGAAGTGCTCTACACCGCCGGCCAATCCACCTATCGCCGCGAGCTGCAGCAGATCGCCCGCAGCGCGCCGGATGCCTACGTCTACACCGCCTACGGCCAGGAGTCGGCCATCATCAATCGTGAGGCCTTCGAGCTGGGTCTGCGCAAGACCCCCTGGTACGGCATCCTGCTGTCGATGTGCCTGTCCGACACGCCTGCCGAGATCGCCAACGGCCAGTTGGGCATGGAGGTGGGCTCGGTCGACGGCCCCGCCGGACGTGCCTATGCCGAGGCCTTCCGCTCCCGCTACAAGGAAGGCATGAAGACCTCCTACACCGGCTACGCCTATGACGCGGTGATGATGACGGCTGCCGCCATCAACAAGGCCAAGTCGGTCAATCCGGCCGAGGTCGCTAGCGCCCTCAAGGAGATCGGCCGCGCCTATCCCGGTGTGACCGGCGCCATCAGCTTCGATGCCGATCGCCAGCGCCAGGATCCGCCCTATGCCCGTCTCAAGTTCGACGGCAAGGTCGTGCCACGCTAAGCGCCCGCTTCGATCAGCGACGACTACCGTTCGACCTGAGTAGGCCCTTGGGGCCGTATCGAAGGCGCGCCGACGGTGCGCCTTCGATACACGGCTACGCCGCTACTCAGGACGAACGGTGAGTGGAGTCGTTTTCTGGTCAGAGACCGCGTTTTAATCGCGAGAGGGACGGCCGCGCCATGTCATGTGGTCGCCGCCATCCCCCTTGTGCAGCCCTGCAATTCCCGGAGTTTCCCGATGTTCCAATTCCTGATTGACACACTGGTCCGCACCTCGGACCTGGCGCTGGTCGCGCTGGGTCTGTCGCTGGTGTATGGACTGGTGAAGTTCCCCAATATCGCGCATGTGCAATATGCCATGCTGGGGGCTTACCTGAGCTATTTCTTCCAGGCCGCCGGCGTGCCGATGGCCCTGGCGATCCTGCTCTCCTGTTGCGCCGTGGGCGTGCTCACGCTGGTGCTGCACCTGCTGGTGTTCCGCCGCCTGTTGCGCTCCGGCCCGGCCATCACCATGATCGGCTCGCTGGCGCTGGCCATGCTGATGGTGGCTTTCACGCTGGGCCTGTTCGGCTCCTTCCCGCTGATGTTCAAGTTGCCGCTGACAGCGCCCCTGCAGATCGGCGAGGTGCGCATCGGCCATACCCAGCTCTATGCGCTGGCCACTACCGTCCTGCTGCTGGTGCTGTTTTCGGCGCTGCTGTTCTACACCAGCACCGGCCGCGCCATGCGTGCGCTGTCATGCAATCGCGCCCTGGCAGCCGCCTCTGGTCTCAATGCCGAGAACATCACGCGCCTGGTCAACTTCAGCAGCGGTGCCCTGGCCGCGCTGGGCGGCAGCATGCTGGCCGTGACCAGCGGCGCCCACGTCAACCTGGGCTACGACATGCTGCTGCCGGTGTTTGCCGCTGCCATCCTGGGCGGCCTGGGCAATCCGCTGGGCGCGGTGGCCGGTGCCTTCCTGATCGCCCTGACCGAGACGGTGGTCACCAACCTCAACTTCGGCTGGCTGCTGGGCAAGCCGGTGGCATTCCTGCCGGTGGCCTACATCAGTGCCGCTTCCTTCCTCATCCTGCTGCTGGCCTTGCTGTTCAAGCCCTACGGCCTGTTCGACCGCGAGGTGCGTCGTGTTTGATTTCCTGATCTTTTCCCTGACCATCGCCGGCATCTACGCCATCATGGCGCTGGGTCTGAACCTGCAGGCCGGCTATGCGGGCTTGCTCAACTTCGGTCATATCGCCTTTGCCGGCATCGGCGCCTATGCCACCGGCATCCTCACGGCGGCCGGCTATCCGGCGCTGGTGGGCGCGGGTGTGGGCGTACTGGTGGCTATCGTGCTGGGCTGGTGCATCGCCCGCCTGGGGCGACAGCTCGGCGCCGACTACTGGGGCATCGCCACCCTGGCCATCGCCGAGATCCTGCGCACCGTTGCCACCAACGAAGACTGGCTCACCGGTGGCGCCCAGGGCATCAGCGCGATTGCCTTCCCGCTGGGTGAGCTGCCCCGTCCCTGGGGCGCGCTGGGCTTCCTGGCCCTGGTGCTGGCCCTGCTGTGGGTGCTCGCACTGGTCAGCCAGCGTCTGGGCGATGGCCGCTTCGGTCGCGCCCTGCGGCTCATGCGCGAGGAACCCAAGCTGGCCGCCTGCATGGGCTACGACCTGCGCGCGCTGAAGTCGCGCGCCATCATGGCCGGCGCCGCCACGACCGCCATCGCCGGTTCGCTCTACGCGCATTACATGAGCTTCGTCGGCCCCGACTACATGCTGGCCTCGGAGACCTTCATGCTGTGGACCATGCTGATGATCGGCGGCATGGGCAATACCGTGGGCGTCATCACCGGCGTGCTGCTGGTGCAGGCCGCCTATTGCCTGGTGCCGTTCGCCAAGGACAGCCTGCACTTCGGTTCGGACATCGCCGGCGCCCTGCGCATCGGCCTGATCGGCCTGATCCTGCTGCTCTCGTTGCTATGGCGCAGCCAGGGCCTGATCCCCGAAAAACTGAGGAAGATCCAATGACCAGCCTGCCCCTCTCCACTCCCACGCCAGCCCTGCTGGAGGTCAGCTCCCTGGCCAAGGCCTTCGGCGGCAATCGCGTCCTGCAAGACGTCAGCTTCAGCATCGGCGCCGGCGAGATCGTCGGCCTGCTGGGCCCCAACGGCTCCGGCAAGAGCACGCTGCTCAACACCATCAGCGGCTTCGAAGCCATCGACAGTGGCTCGGTGCGCTACCGCCAGCAGGAGATCGGTCGCCTCAGCGCCCACCGCATCGTCGCGCGCGGCGTGGCGCGCACCTTCCAGCTACCGTCGATGCCGGAGAAGATGTCGGTCATCGAGCTGGCCATGGCCGCCGCCACCAGCCATCACGGTTTCTGGGAAACCCTGGCCGCGCGCAGCGGCGTGCGTGCCGCCGAAGCCGCCGCACGCGAGAAGGCCACCCGCCTCCTGCATGAACTGCTGCTCACCCATGTGCGCGACCTGCCGGCTGCGGCCCTGTCGGGCGGGCAGAAGAAACTGCTGGGCATCGTCTGCGCGCTCATGGGCGACCCGCAGCTGCTCATGCTCGACGAGCCCACTGCGGGCGTGCATCCCAACCTGCGCAACGACATCGTGCAAGCCCTGCGCCGTCTCAATGCGCAAGGCATGACCATCGTCATCGTCGAGCATGACATGCACTTCATCCGCGAAGTCTGCAGTCGCTGCATCGTGCTGGACCGCGGCCACATCGTGGCCAGCTGCGCACCGCAGGAACTCTCTTCCAACGAGCGCGTACTGCAAGCCTACCTGGGCGGCGGTGCGCAAGAACAGGGCAATACCATGGAGGCCGCACAATGATCGTCATCGACAAGCTGGTCGCCGGCTACAGCGCCGAGGTCGATATCCTCAAGGGCATGACGCTGTGCGCCGAACATGCCGAGATCATCACCCTGCTGGGCCCCAATGGCTGCGGCAAGTCCACCCTGCTCAAGACCATCGCCGGCTTCCTCAGGCCGCGCCAGGGCAGCATCCTGCTGCAGGGCAAGGATGTCTCGACCCTGCCGGTGCACCACAAGATCCGTCATAGCGGCATCGGTTTCGTGCCGCAGACCGAGAACGTCTTCGCGGCGCTGTCGGTGCGCGAGAACCTGCAGGTCGGTGGCCACTACATGGCGCGCCAGGAGGCCCGCCGGCGCATGGAGCAGCTGTGCAGCACCTATCCCGTGCTGGGCCGCAAGCTCAATGCCCCGGCGGCATCGCTGTCGGGCGGAGAGCGTCAGATCCTGGCGCTGGCGCGCGCGCTGATGCCGCGTCCGCGCCTGCTGCTGCTGGACGAACCCTCGGCGGGACTCTCGCCCAAGGTCTTGCTGGAGGTGTTCGAGGCCATCGTCACCGTGCGCGAGCAGGAGCAGGTGACCATCCTCATGGTGGAACAGAACGCCATGGAAGCCCTGCGCATCTCGGACCGCGCCTATGTGCTTTCCATGGGAGCGGTGGCATTGACTGGACGGGCCGGGGAGTTGATGAACGATCCCCAGGTCAGGGAGCTTTATCTGGGTGGCCGCGCTGCATGATGGCAGACGCGTGCTTTGCGGGTCGTGGCGCAAGCCGCGGCCCGTTTTTTTTGCGCTAGGATCAACGAGGAGGAAGGCAATGGGACGTGACTTGACGATCAGGGCAGGCCTGGTCTGGGGTATGGGTTTTCTGTCGGCACTGCTGGTGTCGTTGGGCTTGCTGGGTCTTTGGAGCCTGTCGGGCAGCAACACCGAATTGCGCGCTATGTACGCGCAACGGCTCTTGCCCATGCAGCAGCTGGTGCAGGTGATGGCGGCGCTGGACCGCAGCCGTTCTGGCATTGCGGCGGCCATCCTCAATCCGGCCGACGTGGCCGCCGAGATGCAGGCCCTGCAGCTTGCCCTGAAGGAGGGCGAGCAGGCCTGGCAGGCCACCCAGGCCGGGCTGGAGGATCAGCAGGAACGCCAGCTGGCCGCGCAATTCACGCAAGCCTACGAGCAGCTCAAGAAGCAGGGCGTGCTGCCGGCCATGGAAGCGGTGGCGGCCTTCAACATCCCCGGTGCCACCGAACTCTACAGCCAGAACCTGGCACCCCTGCATGCCCGTGCCAGCGTGCCGATGACGCAACTCATCGCCCTGCAGCGCGAACGCGGCGAGGCCATCTATGCCCGTTCGCAGCAGCGCTATCACGTCGTCTTCGTCGCCTGCGTGGCGGCCATGTGCGCGGGCCTGGTGTTTTCCGTGCTCATGGCCGTGCTGCTGGTACGGGCCATCTCGCGTCCTCTGCAGCAGGCGGTCAATATCGCCGTACGCGTGGCCGATGGCGACCTGGGGCAGTCCATCGGCGCGGCCGGCAACAATGAAACCGGCAAGTTGATGCAGGCCCTGGCGAGCATGCATGCCAACCTGGTCCACATCGTCTCCAAGGTGCGCCACAGCACCGATGCCATCGCCACCGCCTCGGCCGAGATCGGCAACGGCAACCGCGACCTGTCACAACGCACCGAGAGCCAGGCCGCCTCGCTGGAAGAGACGGCCGCCTCCATGGCCAGGCTCACCGAGGCCGTGCGCGAGAACGCCGAGGCGGCGCAGCAGGCCAACGGCATGGCGCAACAGGCGGCCGGGGTGGCCGCCGACGGCCAGCGTGCGGTGAGCCAGGTGATCGACACCATGCGGGCCATCGATGGTGCCTCGCGCGAGATCGTCGAGATCATCACGGTGATCGACAGCATCGCCTTCCAGACCAATATCCTGGCCCTGAACGCGGCGGTGGAAGCCGCGCGCGCCGGCGAGCAGGGGCGCGGCTTTGCCGTGGTCGCCGCCGAGGTGCGCACGCTGGCCCAGCGTTCGGCCAGCGCCGCGCGCGAGATCAAGGGGCTGATCGGCGACACCGTCGACAAGGTCGCCACCGGCAGCCGCCTGGTGCGCGAGGCCGGCGCCACCATGTTGCGCATCACCGGCAGCATTGGCGAAGTCAGCCAGATCGTGGCCGCCATCGCCGATAGCAGCCACGCGCAACGCCAGGGCATCGAACAGATCCACCAGGCCGTGGCCAGGATCGACCAGGGCACGCAGCAGAATGCCGCCCTGGTGGAGCAGGCCAGCGCCGCGGCCGGGGCCTTGCAGCAGCAGGCGCGGGAACTGGCCAGCGCGGTCGGGGTGTTTCGCATCGCCGGCGCGGCCGGCCACCTGGGCGGCTAGCGGCGCGGCTGGGCGGGGCGCTTCAGGCCGTGCGCGCCTCCAGCGGCACACGTTGCAGGAAGCGCTCGAAAGAGGCCAGGAAGGCCTGCTCCGGCACCGTCAGCTTGCGCTGGCGATGCCAGGTCAGGAAGACATCGATCTCCGCCACCGGGCCACCCAGCGGCAAGACCTTCAACTGGCCGTCGGCCACGTCCTGGCGGATCAGGTGCTCGGGCAGGAAGCTCAGGCCCACGCCGGCCACCACCATGCGGCGGATTTCTTCCACGTGCGGTGAGGTGCCGGCGATGTGGCCGGTAAAGCCCTGCTGGTCGCGGAACACCGTCAGCGGCGAGAGCGTGTCGCCCAGCTGGTCGCTGGCGAAGCAGACGAAGTTCTGCACCAGCAGCTCGGCCATGCTGACATTGCGCTGGCCGAACAGCGGGTGATGGCGCCCGCACACGATCACATAGCGATGGCGCAGGAACAGCAGGCGTTCCAGCTTGTCCACCGGCTTGCGACACAGGCACAGGCCCAGCGCACTGGTGCCTTTGGCCAGCGCGTCGAGGATGGCGGCACTCTGCATGACCTCGATGCGGAACTCCACCCGTGGATAACGGCGATGGAAATACGCCAGGAAATCGTCATAGGCCACACTCTGCACCCGGCTCATCAGCAGGAGCCGCAGGCTGCCGGCCACATCCTCGCCGGCCTGGCCGGCGGCGCCGTCGATGCGCGCCACCATGCCATACATCTCACGGGCCACGGCATAGATCTCCTCGCCCAGCGGGGTCAGGCGGAACTCGCCATGACGCCGGTGCAGCAGCACCCCGCCGACGGTCTCCTCCAGCCGTCGCAGCGCCTGGCTCACTGCCGGCTGGCTCAGGCACAGCGTGGCGGCAGCGCGGCCGACTCCGCGCTCCTGCACCACGAACATGAAGGTGCGCAGGAGGTTCCAGTCGATGCGCTCGGAGGAGGGCGCGGCCGGCGCGGGAGGGAGCGGGCGAAAGCTGGCAGGGTCGGCGTTCATGGGCGGGCGAAGGGTGGGGGGCAGGTCAGGGATGCGCCAGTCCGGCGAAGAAACGCGCCGCATTGTCTTGCAACCCGGCGATATAGTAACCGCCTTCCTGCACCACCAGCGTGGGCAGCCCGAAGGCTCCCACGGCGCGCCCCAGCCGCTCGAAGCCGGCCGCGCTCACCCCCACCACCGCCTGCGGATCCTTCTCGAAGATATCGAAGCCCAGGCTCAGCACCAGCACCTCTGGCTGGTACAGGGTGATGGCGCGGCAGGCCTGCGCCAGCCGCTCGAAGAAGACCGACTCAGGCGCCCCATGCGGCATGGGCAGGTTGAGGTTGTAGCCATGCCCCTCGCCGCTGCCGCGCTCGTCCTCGAAGCCGGCCACCACCGGGTAGAAGTTCTCCGGGTCGCCGTGGATGGAGACGTACATCACATCGCGCCGCTCGTAGAAGATCTCCTGGATACCCTGGCCGTGGTGCATGTCGGTATCGAGCACCAGCACGCGCCGATGGCGCTGGCTCAGCATCTGCGCGGCGATGGCGGCGTTGTTGAGGTAGCAGAAGCCGCCGGCGGCGTCGCGCCGGGCATGGTGGCCGGGCGGACGGCACAGCGCATAGGCATGGCGCTGGCCATCGAGCAGGGCCTGCGCCCCGGCGATGGCGCATTGCGCCGACCAGTAAGCCGACTGCCAGGTCTGCGGCCCCACCGGGCAGCTGCCGTCGGCCAGGTAGTGCGCCGCCTTGGCCAGCACCCCGCGCAAGGGATTAGGCGAACGCACGAAGATGTTGGAGACCACCTCGTCGCCCCAATCCTCGGGCAAGCGCTTCCATTGCCCATGGGCATCCTGCAGGAACTGCAGGTAATCCAGCGCATGCACCGCACCGATGGCAGCTGCGCCGGCGTCTGGCGGGGCTTGCACGTCGAAGCCCAGGGCGGTGGCGATGGCGGCCAGTTCGTCCAGGCGTTGCGGGACTTCCTGGGGCACGCGCATCTTGCCGCGCGAGTAATAGCTTTGTGGGTGGTGCAGTTTCTGGTCGGGATGGTAAAAGGTCTTCATCAGACCTCCTGCGCACGTGCGGACGGCGCCACCAGACGCTCATGCTGCGCGCCCAGGCGCGACACACACAGCATGGACAGCAGCGAGATGCCCGAGAACAGCAGCGCCAGCGGCCACCAGTGGCCCTGGAATTTCTCGGCCAGTACCGTCCCCAGCAGTGGCGTCAAGCCACCGAAGATCGCCCCCGAGACCTGGTAGGCCATCGAGATGCCGGTGTAGCGGATGCGGGTCGGGAAGGCTTCGCTGACGAAGCCGGCGATGACGGCGTAGTAGGCGCCGATGAAGAGCACCGCCACGCCCACGCCCAGGGTGACCGTGGTCAGCGAACCCATGTCCACCAGCCAGAACATCGCATAGGGCGACAGCACCGACAGCGCCGCCACCGAGACCAGGAAGCGATGGTTGCCGATGCGCCTTGCCAGGTGCGCGGCCAGCGGCGTGATGAAGAACTGCATCACCGACACCACCAGGAGACAGTTGAGCACCAGCGCCCGCTGCAACTGCAGGTATTGCGTGGTGTAGACCAGCATGAAGGTATTGGTGAAGTA
Organism: Herbaspirillum sp. ASV7; assembly: GCF_016429215.1. GTDB lineage: Bacteria > Pseudomonadota > Gammaproteobacteria > Burkholderiales > Burkholderiaceae_D > Herbaspirillum. The sequence goes on from NZ_JAELUH010000046.1 coordinate 26,988, forward strand.
GAAGCCGGCAATACCCAGCACATTGGCGCCGATGGCCAGCGCCAGCAGGCCCGGGGCACCGCGCAGCACTTCGCCCAGCGGGGCGCTCTCCGTTTTGGCGGACGTGGCCGGCAGGCTGGCACGACGCGCCTGCTCGGCCAGGAAGTCGGGCGACTCCTGCACCGACAGGCGGATCGCAAAGCCCACCGCCAGCAATAGTGCGCTCACCAGGAAGGGCAGGCGCCAGCCCCTATCGAGGAAGACCGCATTGTCCAGCCCGCTGACCAGCTTGAACATCAGCGTGGCCAGGATCAGGCCGGCCGGGCTGCCCAGTTGCGCGAAGGAGGCCAGGAAGGTGCGGCGGCTGCGATCCGGCGAATGTTCGCTGGCCATCAGCACCGCGCCACCCCATTCGCCCCCCACGGCAATGCCCTGGATGAAACGTAAGGCCACCAGGGCTACCGGCGCCCACACGCCGATGCTGGCATAGGTCGGCAGGAGGCCGATCAAGACCGTCACCGACCCCATCATCAGCAGCGTGACCACCAGCGACTTCTTGCGGCCCACGCGGTCGCCGATATAGCCGAACACCGCGCCCCCCAGCGGACGCGCCAGGAAGCCCACGGCAAAGGTGCCGAAGGACGCCAGCGTGCCGTAGAAACCATTGGTGGTCGGGAAGAACAGCTTGCCGAACACCAGGGCCGAGGCCATGGCGTAGATGTAGAAGTCATACCATTCGATCATGGTGCCGACGAAGGCGGCCAGTGAAGCGCGTACCGGCTGATGCCGGGGTGTGGCGGTTGCAGTGTGCATGGTTCCAGGCTCCCTGTTGTGGATGTTGATGTTGTGGGTGAACTGGATTTATACGACTGCGGCGCTCATAAGAAAAATTAGCTTTTTGAATTCATTACATTCGATTTCCTTATCCTCTTCTCGCAGGATGTTGGGTCTTTGCAGTCGCTTGTTCTGGGTGGTATAAAATGACTTGTTAATGTGGTCATTATGTTGCAGCATGGCATCGTAGCGACCTTATCCATAACTGCGAGGGCGAAATGCAAGCTAATCAAGTTTCCAAGACCGAGTTCAAGGCCAAGGCACTGGAATTCTTCCGCCAGGTAGAGGCCTCCGGAGAATCCGTGGTGGTCACCGACCATGGCAAGCCTACGCTGGAGGTGCGCCCGTTCCGCCCGTCCGAGCGTGAGCCGCTGGACATCCTGGCCGGCTCCGTGCTGCGTTACGAGGACCCCATGGAGCCCGTTGACATCGAGTGGGAGGCGGCACAGTGATCGTCCTCGATACCCATGTGCTGGTGTGGTGGGTCAACGGTGATGACACCCTCAGCCGTAAGGCGCGCCAGGCCATCCAGAAAGAGCTGGATGGGGGTGAAATCATCGTGTCTGCCATTTCCGCGTGGGAAATCGCCATGCTGGTCGAGCGCGAGAAGCTGGTGCTGTCGATGGACGTGGAGAGTTGGCTGGCAACCGTGGCCGAGATCGATGCGGTGCGGATCGTTCCGGTGGATGTCGCGATTTCGCTGAAGTCGGTGAGCCTGCCCGGCGAGTTCCACAAGGACCCTGCGGACAGGATGATCGTTGCCACGGCACGCAGGCTGGCCGCGCCGCTGGTGACCAAGGATGAGAAGATACGCGCCTACGCGCATGTCAAGACGATCTGGTAGATCGTCCTGACGCCCTGATCATTGATGCGCCGGATCAGATCCCACCCATGCATAGGTACTTCACCACCAGATAGTCATCGATGCCGTAGTGCGAACCCTCGCGGCCCAGTCCCGATTGCTTCACGCCGCCAAACGGTGCCACTTCGTTGGAGATCAGGCCGGTGTTGATGCCCACCATGCCCGATTCCAGGCCTTCGGCCACGCGCCAGATGCGGCCGATGTCGCGCGAATAGAAATAGCTGGCCAGGCCGAACTCGGTATCGTTGGCCAGGGCCACGGCTTCGTCGTCGGTCTTGAAGCGGAACAGCGGCGCCATCGGGCCGAAGGTCTCTTCCCGCGCCACCCGCATGGCCGGGGTGACGTCGGCCAGCACGGTGGGCTCGAAGAAGCCATGGCCCAGCGTATGGCGCTTGCCGCCCAGCAGCACGCGCGCCCCTTTTTCCACCGCATCGGCGACGTGCTGCTCGACCTTCTGCACGGCTTGTTCGTTGATCAGCGGACCCTGGGTGACGCCATTCTCCAGGCCATCACCGACCTTGAGCTTTTGCACGGCCGCCACCAGCTTGGCGGCGAAGGCCTCATAGACACCGTCCTGCACGTAGATGCGATTGGCGCACACGCAGGTCTGGCCGGCGTTGCGGTACTTGGAAGCGATGGCGCCTTCCACGGCCGCATTCAGGTCGGCGTCATCGAAGACGATGAAGGGCGCGTTACCCCCCAGCTCCAGCGACAGCTTCTTGATGCTGGAGGCACTCTGTTGCATCAGCAGCTTGCCCACCGCAGTGGAGCCGGTGAAGCTGATCTTGCGCACGATGGGGTTGGAGGTCATCTCGGCGCCGATTTCCTTGGGCGTGCCGGTGACCACGCTGAAGATGCCCGCCGGGATGCCGGCGCGCTCGGCCAGCACCGCCAGGGCCAGGGCCGAGAAGGGCGTGGCTTCGGCCGGCTTCAAGACCATCGGGCAGCCGGCGGCCAGGGCCGGGCCGGCCTTGCGGGTGATCATCGCGGCCGGGAAGTTCCACGGCGTGATCGCCGCGCAGACGCCGATGGCTTCCTTGACGACCACGATGCGGCTGGTGGGCGAGGGCGAGGGGATGGTGTCGCCGTAGGTGCGCTTGCCTTCCTCGGCGAACCATTCGATGAAGGAGGCGGCATAGCCGATCTCGCCACGCGCCTCGGCCAGCGGCTTGCCTTGTTCGGTGGTCATGATCAGGGCCAGGTCATCGGCATGGGCCAGCATCAGCTCGTACCAGCGGCGCAGGATGGCGCTGCGTTCCTTGGCGGTCTTCTTCTTCCAGGCCGGCCAGGCGGCGTTGGCAGCCTCGATGGCGCGGCGCGTCTCGGCCGCACCCATCAGCGGGACATGACCGACCAGCTCGCCATTGGCGGGATTGTGCACGGCCAGCGTGGCGCCGCCGTCGGCGTCGCACCAGGCGCCGTTGACATAGGCTTGCTGGCGCAGCAGGGAAGGGTCTTTGAGTTGCAGCATATCGGGTCTCCGTTGAAATGGCGCCGGCTCAGAAACGCGCCGCCGCCTTGTTGCGCCCGCGCAGCCACTCCAGGGCCAGCAGCAGGCAGGTCGAGAAAATGATCAGGATGGTCGCCAGCGCGGCAATGGTCGGGCTGATGTTGTCCTTGATGCCGGCAAACATCTGACGCGGCAGCGTGGCTTGCTCGGGGCCGGCCACAAAGAGGGTGAGAACCACTTCGTCGAAGGAAGTTGCAAAAGCGAACAACGCCCCCGAGATCAGGCCCGGTGCGATCACCGGCAGGGTGATGCGGAAGAAGGTCCGCAGCGGACTGGCGCCCAGGCTCAGGCTGGCACGCACCAGGTTGTGGTTGAAGCCCTGCAGCGTGGCCAGTACCGTGGTCACCACGAAGGGCGCACCCAGCGCGGCATGCGCCAGGATCAGGCCGAGGTAGCTGTCGGCCAGGCCGATGCGGGCGAAGAACAGGTACACGCCCACCCCCACCACCACCACCGGCACGATCATGGGCGAGATCAGCACGGCCATCAGGATGCCCTTGCCACGGAAGTCGGACTTGTTCAGGCCGACGGCGGCCAGTGTGCCCAGGACGGTGGCGATGACGGTCGCCGCCGGGGCCACGATGAAGCTGTTCTGGGCGGCGCGGATCCAGTCATCGGAAGCAAACAGGTTCTCGTACCAGCGCAGCGAGAAACCCTTGATCGGATACATCAGGAAGCTGCTGTCGGAAAACGACAGCGGGATCATCACCAGAATGGGCAGCACCAGGAACAGCAGCACCAGCAGGTTGAAGCTGCGCGAGGCAAAGAACCAGGCCCGTTCGACGAGCGAGGTGTAGGGTGGAAAAAGAGGCGGTTTGTTCATGGCGTTCTCCGTGATTCTTGTCGTGGACCTGTGCCTGGATCAGCCGATGCCCACGTCGACCTTGGCAAAGCGGCGATAGACGCCATACAGCACCAGCGTGGCGGTCAACAGCAGCGCACCCAGTGCGCAGGCCATGCCCCAGTTGATGGTGGTATTGATGAAGTAGGCGATGAAGTAGCTCACCATCTGTTCGTTGGGGCCACCCAGCAGGGCCGGCGTGATGTAGTAGCCGCCGGCCATGATGAATACCAGCAGCACGCCGGCACCCACGCCCGGATAGGTCTGCGGCACGTACACGCGCCAGAACGCGGCGAAGGGATGGCTGCCCAGCGAGATGGCCGCCTTCAGGTAGGTCGGCGGCACCGATTTCATGACGCTGTAGAGCGGCAGGATCATGAAGGGCAGCAGGATGTGGGTCATCGAGATGTACACGCCGACCCGGTTGAACACCAGTTCCAGCGGCGACTGCGTCAGGCCGGCCAGCATCAGGGCCTTGTTGACCAGTCCTTCGGACTGCAGCAGCACGATCCAGGCCGCCACGCGCACCAGGATGGAAGTCCAGAAGGGAATCAGCACCAGGATCATCAACAGGTTGGCGCGACGCTCCGGCATGGTGGAGAGCCAGTAGGCCAGCGGATAGGCCAGCAGCAGGGTGATGATGGTCACCACCGCGCTCATCCACAGCGTGCGGCCGAAGATGGTGCGGTAGATGGCGGCGTCGGGGCTGGCCGCCTCGATGTCGCCGAACACGTTCTGGCGCAGGTCCAGCGAGGCCAGCAGGTAATAGGGGGAATAGACCGAGCCGTTCTGGGCGATCACGCGCCAGACGTCCGGCTGTCCCCACTGTTCATTGATGGCGATGATGGCCGCGCGCGCGGCGGCCGGCGCCAGCGGCTTGCCCTCGCCATCGCGCAGCGGCATGGCGCGCGTGGTGCCCATGATGAGCGAGCGCGAGCCCGGCATTTCGATGTTGATGCGACGCGCCAGGTTGCCGGCGGTGGTGTCTTCCTTGGCACGGGCCAGGTCTTCGGCTAGCGCCGCGTAGGCCTGGTCGGGCAGGGCCGCCTTGCGGTCCCATTTGGCCAGTACCGCCACGGTGTGCGGCAGGGTGGTGGCCACTTCCGGGTTTTCCACCGCGCGCTGCAACAGCGCCACGATGGGCGCGACGAAGGTCAGCAGCAGGAAGATGGCCAGTGGCGCAATCAGCGCCAGCGCGCCCAGTCGTTTGCGGGTCTGGGCGGCGCGCAGTTCGCGCTTGAGTTGCTGCGGGTCGGGTTCGGCCAGGGGCATGGCGGCAGTGGAGCGGGTGGCGATGGTGGTCATGTCTCGGTAGTCCGGTGGCAGCAGTGTTCAACGCAACGGTTCCTGAAAAATCTGGTGCGCCGTTACGGAGCCAATGCAACTGCTGTTTGTATACCCACTACCGTTCGGACTGAGTAGGCCCAGAGGGCCGTATCGAAGGCGAAAAGACGGCGCGCCTTCGATACGCGGCTGCGCCGCTACTCAGGACGAACGGTAGTGGGGGGACAGCGGTTGCATCGGACCTGTTACTTCGCGATCCAGGCGGCGAAGCGTTGCTCCAGCTCTTCGCCGTGGTCGGTCCAGAACTGCAGGCTCAGTTGCACCGCGTCCTTGGCATTGGCCGGCGAGGTCGGCAGGTTGCCCAGGGTCTTGGCATCCAGCAGCTTCAGGGCGCCCTTGTTGACGGGACCGTAGGCGATGTTGTTGGCATAGACCTTCTGGTTCTCGGGCTGGCTGGCAAAGTTGATGAACTTCTCGGCCAGGGCCTTGTTCGGCGAACCCTTGGGGATCACCCAGTAATCCAGCGTGTAGACGCTGCCGGTCCAGACCACCTTGAGGTTCTTGCCCTCGCGCTGGGCAGCATCGATGCGGCCGTTGTAGGCGTTGGCCATGACCACGTCACCCGAGGCCAGGAACTGGGCCGGCAGGGCGCCTGCATCCCACCACTGGATGTTGGGTTTCAGCTGGTCCAGCTTCTTGAAGGCGCGCTCCACGCCTTCCTTGGTGGCCAGCACCTTGTAGACGTCCTTGGTCGGCACGCCGTCGGCCATCAGGGCGAACTCCAGGTTGTACTGGGCGCTCTTCTTCATGCCGCGCTTGCCGGGGTATTTCTTGGTATCCCAGAAATCGGCCCAGCCGGTCGGTGCGGTCTTGAGCTTGTCGGCGTTGTAGGCCAGCACGGTGGACCAGACGAAGGCGCCCATGCCGCAGTCGCTGACGGTGGCTTCGGGGATGTAGTCGTCCTTCTTGATGGTCTTGGCCAGGTCCAGTTTTTCGATCAGGCCGTCGTCACAGGCGCGGTTGAGGTCGCCGCCGTCGATTTCCACCACGTCCCAGCTGACCTTCTTGGCTTCGACCATGGCCTTGACCTTGGCCAGTTCACCGTTGAATTCGGCGGTCACGACCTTGGTGCCCGTGCTCTTCTGGAAGGGTTCGACGTAGGCCACCTTCTGCGCGTTGCCATTGGCGCCGCCGAAGTTGACCAGGGTCAGTTCAGCGGCAGAGGCCGCGCCGGAAAGCAGCAGGCCCAGGGCGAGCGGGGACAGCAGGGCGGGTGTCAGGCGTTTCATTGTTGTTCCTCGTTGGTTATCGTGCTTGTTGACAGTGTTGAGCTGGATCGGATTGCGAGGCAATCTGCGTTGCCTAAAAAACTAACAAATGGAACTGCAACTTCAAGGTGTGACTAAACAAAAAACTAAGTAAAAGGAGAAGCGGGAAGAAGCAATCAGGGCATCAGAGGAAACAGCGCAGGCGATCCTGCGCGATATGCAGCACCACGCTGCTGCCCTCGGTCAATCCCGCCAGCGCCGGGTCGGACAGCGAGAGCTTGACGAAGCAATCCTCCTGCCCGGTGACGGTGCAACGCACCCGTACGTGGTCGCCGAAGTAGATCAGGCCGGCGATGGTAGCGCGTACCGTATTGGCTTCGGCGCTGCCGCCGGCGGCCAGGCGGATGCGTTCGGGACGCACGCAGGCCGTGACGGCCTGGCCGGCATGGGCGCGGTGTACGTTCAGGCCGCTCAGCACGGTGCCGTCGGCCAGGCGCAGGCTGCAGTGCTCGCCCTGTACCGATTCGACACTGCCCCTGAAGCGGTTGTTGTCGCCGATGAAGTTGGCCACGAACTGGTTGTCGGGATACTCATAGAGCTCGGTCACTGGCGCCAGTTGCTGGATCACGCCCTGGTCGAACACGGCCACGCGGTCCGACATGGTGAGTGCTTCGCTCTGGTCGTGGGTGACGTAGACGAAGGTCACGCCCAGGCGCTTGTGCAAGGCCTTCAGTTCAAGCTGCATGTGTTCGCGCAGCTGCTTGTCCAACGCGCCCAGCGGTTCGTCCATCAGCACCAGTTGCGGATCGAACACCAGCGTGCGCGCCAGCGCCACGCGCTGTTGCTGGCCGCCCGAGAGCTGGGTCGGATAGCGCTCGCCGAACTTGCCCATCTGCACCATGTCCAGCGCCTGCTTGACCTTGGCCTCGCGGGTGGCGCGATCCATCTTGCGCACCGACAGCGGATAGGCCACGTTCTGGGCAATGGTCATGTGCGGGAACAGCGCGTAATTCTGGAACACCATGCCGATGTTGCGCTTGTGAGGTGGCACCCGGTTGAGCAGCTGGCCGTCCAGGCGGATCTCGCCGCCGGTGGGGAATTCGAAACCGGCCAACATCATCAGGCAGGTGGTCTTGCCCGAGCCCGAGGGGCCCAGCAGGGTGAGGAACTCGCCGCGACGGATGTCGAGGTCGAGGTTCTTGACGATCAGGTTCTCGCCGTCATAGGTCTTCTTCACACCACAGAACTGCACCAGCGTATCGCTGTGTTCGCCGCGTGCGGGTGCAGCATCCTGCACCGTCTGCTTCATCGCATAAGCTGCCATCATTCGTCCTCTCTTTTACGCGCGGCCGGATTCTTCGCCCGGCCCGTCTACCCAATGTGTTGCTCTAACAGCTTGGTGCAATGCAAGACTCAGGCCAGCTTTAAAGCCGCAGCCAGGATGCCCAGTGCCTCATCCATGACGGTATCGGGAATCGTCAGCGGGAACAAGAAGCGGATGACGTTGCCGTAGCTGCCGCAGGTCAGCAGCAGCAGGCCATGTTGCAGTGCGTGTTGCTGGACCTTCTTGGCGTAATCCGCATCCGGCTTGCCGCTGACCGGGTCGAGGAACTCCACGGCCACCATCGCGCCCACGCCGCGCACTTCGCCGATCTGCGGCACGGCCGAGCGCAGTTCGTTGAGGTGTGCCTTGAGCTTGTCGCCCAGGCGGGCACCGCGCGCCACCAGGTTCTCTTCGGCCATCACGTCCAGCACGGCCAGGGCCGAGGCCACGGCCAGCGGGTTGCCGGCATAGGTGCCACCCAGGCCGCCGGGGGCGGGCGCATCCATGATCTCGGCGCGACCGTTGACGGCCGACAGCGGCATGCCGCCGGCCAGGCTCTTGGCCATGGTGATCAGGTCGGGCAGGACGTCGTAGTGTTCCATCGCGAAGAGCTTGCCGGTGCGGCCATAGCCGGTCTGGACTTCATCGGCGATGAGCAGGATGCCGTGCTCGTCGCACAGCGCGCGCAGGCCGCGCATGAACTCGGCCGGCGCGACATAGAAGCCGCCTTCGCCCTGCACCGGCTCCAGGATGATGGCCGCCACGCGCTTGGGATCGACGTCGCTCTTGAAGAGACTCTTGACGGCCTCCAGGGCATCTTCACTGCTGATGTCGTGCAGCGCATTGGGGTAGGGCGCGTGGAACACTTCGCCCGGGAAGGGGCCAAAGCCCAGCTTGTACGGCGCCACCTTGCCGGTCAGCGCCATGCCCATCATGGTCCGGCCATGGAAGCCGCCGGCGAAGGCGATGATGGCCGGACGACCAGTGTGGGCACGAGCGATCTTGATGGCGTTTTCCACGGCTTCGGCGCCGGTGGAGAAGAAGGCGGTCTTCTTGGGATAGTCGCCCGGGGTCACCGCATTGATGCGTTCGGCCAGTTCCACGTAGCTGGCGTAGGGCACGATCTGGTAGGCGGTGTGGGTGAATTTTTCCATCTGCGCGCGCATGGCGTCGAGCAGCTTGGGGTGGCGGTGGCCGGTGTTCAACACGGCGATGCCGGCGGCGAAGTCGATGAAGCGGCGGCCCTCGACATCCCACAGCTCGGCATTGGTGGCACGTTCGGCGTAGAAGTCGCACATCACGCCCACGCCGCGCGGGGTGGCGGCATTCTTACGTTCTTGCAGCGCTTGGTTGCTGGCCTTGCTGGTCATTGTTTGCTCCGTTCTTGCTTCGTTGAGTGGCGCCATCGCGGCGCGAAAAATACTGGATCGGGAAACAATATAAAACCCAAGTGGCACTGTAATATAGAGCCAATTTCAAATATTTGATGGTGCCACTTGAAACTCGCTTCCCTGTCCGACTATCTGCTGCTGCGCATCAATCGCCCCCCTTCCAAAGCGGGTGTCGCCAAGGGCCGTGCCGCCGCCAGTCGCGAGAGCAACGCAGCGAAACCGGCTGCCGCGACCCCCGTGAACCGGCAGATCTACCAGTTGATCCGCGAGGCCATCCTGGCGCAGACGCTGCCGGCGGGCATGCAGTTGCCATCCTCGCGCGACCTGGCCGTGGAGCTGGGCACCTCGCGCAACACGGTCACCTATGCCTACGAGCAATTGCTGGCCGAGGGTTATCTGGAGAGCCGCACCGGTGCCGGCACCTTCGTGGCCGATACCGCCCCGGACCAGATCCCCGATGCGGTCGAGCGCAATGCGGCGCTGACCGATCCTTCCGGCAAGTCCGAGCTGTCGGCGCGCGGCGCCATGCTCACGCGCCAGGCCGGGGTGGGCGAGCGGCAGTGGGGCGCCTTCATGCCGGGCGTGCCGGACGTCACCTGCGTGCCGCACAAGATCTGGGGGCGCCTGCAGAACAAGCACTGGCGCCGTTCCAATTCGGATTTGCTGACCTATGGCCCCGGCGCCGGCTATGCGGGTCTGCGCGAGCAGGTAGCCGAATATCTGCGGGTGGCACGCTCGGTGAACTGCACCGCCTCGCAGGTGTTGATCACCACCGGCATCCACCAGTCCATCGACATCGTGGTCAAGCTGCTGGGCGAGCATGGCGACAGCGCCTGGGTGGAAGACCCCTGCTACTGGGGCACGCGCAGCGTGCTCAATTCGCTGGGTATCCAGTCGGTGCCGATCGCGGTGGACCAGGAGGGCATGCGCATGCGCCTGGCCAACCTGCGCCGGCCGCCGCGCTTCATCTGCACCACGCCCTCGCACCAGTATCCGCTGGGGATGGTGATGAGTCTGTCGCGGCGGCGCATGCTGCTGGAGTACGCGGCCACCCACAAGGTGTGGATCATCGAGGATGACTACGACAGTGAATTCCGCTATGGCGGTCGGCCGCTGGCCTCGCTGCAGGGCATGGATACCCAGGACCGGGTGCTCTACATGGGCACCTTCAGCAAGATCATGTTCCCGGGCTTGCGCATCGGTTTCCTGGTGGTACCGGAGTCGCTGTCCCGTGCCTTTTCCACCGGCATCGCCGAGCTGTATCGCAATGGTCAGGTATTCCTGCAGGCGACCTTGGCCGACTTCATGGCCGAGGGGCATTTCGCCTCGCACATCCGCAAGATGCGGGTGCTCTATGCCGAACGCCTGCAACTGCTGCAAGCGTCCATCAACCGCCACTTCGGCGAGAAGATGACCATCACCGGCGGCGAAGCCGGCCTGCACCTGGTGCTGGGCCTGCCGCCGGAATGCGACGACGTGCTCATCTGCGAGCAGGCGCTGCAGGCGGGCATCATCGTGCGCCCGCTCTCGCGCTACTACATGCATGCCCGTGGCGCGCGGCGCGGCCTGCTGCTGGGCTATGCCAGCGTGCCTAATGACGAGATCGCCCGTGCCTTCGACAAGCTGGCAGCGGTGATCAAGCGCAACCTGCCGGGTTGAGCATTTTCGTCTTCAAGAGGAAAGTCTTTCTGGACTGCGCCGCTGTATCGGCCTGGCGGCCCGGCCTAAGATGCAGGTCCGGGCATGTGTTGCCCCGATTTTTCCATTCAGCTTCGTCAAGAGGATTATTTATGAAAGCCATTGCCTACCTCCAGCACGGCCTGCCCATCGCGCATCCCGATGCCCTGATCGAGATCGACCTGCCCATTCCCACGCCCGGCCCGCGTGACCTGCTGGTAGAGGTGCGGGCGATTTCGGTGAACCCCGTCGATACCAAGATCCGCGCCGGCGTGGCCGTCAAGGAGCCGCGCGTGCTGGGCTGGGATGCCGCCGGGGTGGTGCGTGCGGTAGGGGCGGAGGTAACGCTGTTCAAGGCCGGCGACGAGGTGTTCTACGCCGGCGCGCTCACGCGGCCAGGCTCCAACAGCGAGCTGCAGCTGGTCGATGAGCGCATCGTCGGCCACAAGCCGGCCAGCCTGGGATACGCCGATGCCGCAGCCATCCCGCTGACGGCCATCACCGCCTGGGAGCTGCTGTTCGACCGTGTCGGCGTGCCGGAGCAGGGTGGCCAGGGCCGCAGTCTGTTGATCATCGGCGCGGCCGGCGGCGTGGGTTCCATGTTGACGCAACTGGCGCGCAAGCTCACGCAGCTGACCGTCATCGGCACCGCCTCACGCCCCGAGACCGCAGAATGGGTCACCGCGCTGGGCGCACACCACGTGATCGACCACAGCCAGCCGCTGCAGCCCCAGCTGGAACAGATCGGCCTGGGTGCAGTCGACATCGTCATCAGCCTGACCCATACCGACCAGCACTTCGCCCAGATCGTCGAGGTGCTGGCGCCGCAAGGCCAGCTGGCCCTGATCGATGATCCGGCCACGCTGGATGCGGTGCCGCTCAAGCGCAAGAGCATTTCGCTGCATTGGGAGTTGATGTTTACGCGCTCACTCTTCGAGACGGCCGACATGATCGCCCAGCACGAACTGCTGGAGCGGGTTGCGGCGCTGATCGATGAAGGCGTGCTGCGCACCACCACCGGCGAGCATCTCGGTGCCATCAATGTGGAGAATTTGCGCCGCGCCCATGCGCTGCTGGAGTCTGGCCGGGCGCGGGGAAAGGTGGTGCTGGCGGGGTTCTGAGGGCTGGATCGTCCTACAGCGAGAGGTCGTGGGGATGGAGATCGGGGGTAAAGCAGATGGCCCGGTCCCGGCCGCTCGATTTGGCGGTGTAGAGGGCGGCGTCGGCGGCGCTGATGAGCTGGGCCGAACAATTCTCGGAGGGCGGATGGTCCGCCGTGGCCACGCCCACGCTGACCGTGGCAATCCCCGCGCTGTTGCGCTCGTGCGGCAGCTGCAATGACCGGACGCTGTCGCAGATCAGGGTCGCAATCTGCTGAGCTCCCTCGCGCGTACAGCCGGGCAGGATCACACCGAACTCTTCGCCGCCATAGCGTGCGGCCAGGTCACCAGGCCGGCGCACGCAGGTCTCGATCGCGTCCGCAATTTTCTTCAGGCAGTCATCGCCTTGCTGGTGACCGTAGCGGTCGTTGTAGAGCTTGAAGAAATCGACATCGATCATCAGCAGCGACAGGCAGCCCTCGGTGCGGAAGGCGCGGCTCATTTCGGCTTCCAGTGTCTGGTCGAAGTAGCGGCGGTTGGCCAGCGAGGTAAGTCCATCGTGCAGGGCCATCTGGGCCAGCGAGCGATTGAGCGAGGCTAGCTTGCGCTTGGCTTGACGCAGGCGTCGCTCTGCCAGTTCGCGGGACTTGGCGCTGATATGGAGCCGATGTCCAAAGAAAGACACCAGGATCAGCCCGGTCAGCACGAAGATCGAGCGCACCAGGGTATTGCCGGCCCAGCCGGCCAGGGCTTCGTCCTTGGACAGGGCGGCGACAACGAAGAGCGGGTAGTCCTCCACGCGCTTGAAGCTGACGTAGCGGGCGGTGCCATCGATGGGCGAGGTAATGAGTGCCACGTCATCCTTGGTCTGCAACAGGAAGTCTCGATAGATCGGCTGGTTGCTCAGGTCCAGTCCGATCGAGTCCTCGCGCAAGGGGCGGCGATAGAGCGTGATGCCGTTCATCAGGCTCATCGACAAGGCGCCTTCGCTACCTATCTCGAAGCGGTGATAGAACTCCTGGAAATAGTCTGCATTGATGGTGGCCAGGGCGACGCCGCCAAAGCTGCCGTCGGGCTTGCTGAGACGGCGGCTGATGGTGAAGATCCATTTGCCGGTGGAGCGGCTGATGACAGGCGGCCCGACGTGGGGCATCAGGTCGGGGTGATCGCGGTGGTACTGGAAATATTCACGGTCGGCGTTGTTGTATTGGGTCAGCAGGGTGTCTTGCGAGGTGACCAGCCACTTGCCGTTCTCGTCGTAGACGAACAGGCCATTGAGTGAGCGCAGCTCGCGCACGTGGTCGGCCAGCACGTTGTGGATGCGTGCCAGTGATGCCAGGCCGGCACCATCATGGCGGATGCGTTCGGTCACGCCGGCCAACACGAGGTCGGCTTCCTTGAAGGTCTCGTTGGCATGTTGCGCCAGCGCGAAGGACACGTTACGGACTGCTGCCTGGGTCTCTTGCAGCTGGATTTCGCGCGCTTTCCAGGCGTTCCAGATTTCGACGCCCAGCAAGGCGGCGCAGATCGCACCGACAAAGTAGGCAATGAAACTTGATGTGTGGAAACTTTCCGATTTCGCCACTGCTTTCTCCCTGAGCGCAGATCATTTGATTTTCTTTGAATATCGGAATGATCCTCCCGGCAGGCGTGCGAGGAAATCAGGCAAAGCCTGATATGGCCGCTGGCCAGTTCCGGGCCGGGATGGCGGGATACTCACCTGAGAATGCGGGGCAGGGGGGCTACGGGTAGGCGGGGGAGGGGGGCAGGCGGGGATTCTGGAATGGTCTGCGCATGAAGGGCTCGGCAGCGGGGAGTCACCGCCGGAGCCTTCATCCTATCAGGGCATTACCACTTCCCCGGCGCCGGCACCGCGCAAGGGCCTTCCACATCGACGCTGGTGAAGTCGGCCGGGCCGACCACTTCCAGGTACTCCATGTCGGGCGAGTAGTCGAAGAGGAAGTGGCGGATACCCGGGCGCTGGTGCACGCAGTCGCCCGCTTCGACCAGGGTTTCCTGGTCTTCGTACATGAACTTGGCCCAGCCCTTGAGCATGTAGACGATGTGGAATTGCGCCTCGTGGATGTGCCAGCCGGTGCCGGCTTCCGGCGCGTTGTTGGCGCGCACCAGATGGGCGATGACCTTGCCGCCGGTGGCCTTGGCAATGCCGAGGTCGCGGTAGGTGAAGAAGTCGCGCAGGCCGCCGCCGACGAAGGTGGTGTCACCGGGCTTGACGTGGGAGAAGGTGTTTTCCTGGGTTTGCATGGTGGAGTCTCGCAGTGGTTGAGGGCTATGGGATGACGCAGGATCGATGTCGTGGCGCCGGCTTACTGGGCGGTCCAGCCGCCGTCGGCCACCCAGGTCGCGCCGCGGACCTGGGCGGAGAAGGGCGAGCACAGCATCAGGGCCAGGTT
>NZ_JAELUH010000378.1 GCF_016429215.1 Herbaspirillum sp. ASV7
CGTTGACGATATGCGGCTCGGTCGGACCATCGCCCGAAAACGGATAGAAGGGATGCTGGAAGAAGCTCACCATCAGCACGCGCGGATCGTGGGCGAAGATATCCTCGGTGCCATTGCCGTGATGGACCTGTCTCTTATACACATCTCCGAGCCCACGAGACTCCGTTATGTATCGCGTATGCCGTCTTCTGCTGGAAAAGGGGGGGGGGGGGGGGGGGGGGGGGGGGGGGGGGGGGGGGGGGGGGGGGGGGGGGGGGGGGGGGGGGGGGGGGGGGGGGGGGGGGGGGGGGGGGGGGGGGGGG
>NZ_JAELUH010000379.1 GCF_016429215.1 Herbaspirillum sp. ASV7
CCCCCCCCCCCCCCCCCCCCCCCCCCCCCCCCCCCCCCCCCCCCCCCCCCCCCCCCCCCCCCCCCCCCCCCCCCCCCCCCCCCCCCCCCCCCCCCCCCCCCCCTTTTCAAGCCGAAGACGGCATACGCGATACATAACGGAGTCTCGTGGGCTCGGAGATGTGTATAAGAGACAGGTCCCGGGAAACCATCCGCCTGGCCTATGCGGATCAGAACGGGCGCCCCTACAAGTCCATTGGTCGCTATCTGGTGGACAAGGGCGAGATGGAGCTGTCGCAGGCCTCGGCCCAGAACATCAAGGCC
>NZ_JAELUH010000380.1 GCF_016429215.1 Herbaspirillum sp. ASV7
CTGAGCCGTCGCCAGTTCGACCGCGCCTTTGCGACCGAGACCGGCCAGACTCCGGCCCGGGCGATCGAGCAGATGCGCGCCGAGGCGGCACGCCTGCGCATCGAGGAATCAGGCGACAGCCTGGAGACTGTCTCTTATACACATCTCCGAGCCCACGAGACTCCGTTATGTATCGCGTATGCCGTCTTCTGCTTGAAGAGGGGGGGGGGGGGGGGGGGGGGGGGGGGGGGGGGGGGGGGGGGGGGGGGGGGGGGGGGGGGGGGGGGGGGGGGGGGGGGGGGGGGGGGGGGGGGGGGGGGGGG
>NZ_JAELUH010000381.1 GCF_016429215.1 Herbaspirillum sp. ASV7
GGTTGCCGGCCACGGCGCGGCTCACCAGCTGGTCCAGCTGTGCATCCCCATAGACTTGCCACCAGGCCCGTTGCGGCCATCCGGCCTCGTTGCCGGCCTGGCGGATGGCCTGGCCGACGTCCAGCACCTGTCTCTTATACACATCTCCGAGCCCACGAGACTCCGTTATGTATCGCGTATGCCGTCTTCTGCTTGAAAACGGGGGGGGGGGGGGGGGGGGGGGGGGGGGGGGGGGGGGGGGGGGGGGGGGGGGGGGGGGGGGGGGGGGGGGGGGGGGGGGGGGGGGGGGGGGGGGGGGGGGG
>NZ_JAELUH010000382.1 GCF_016429215.1 Herbaspirillum sp. ASV7
GTATCGCCGAGTTTGTTGCATTTCCATTTCTTGTCTTCTGTCGGGCCCGCCATGATCGCCTACCTGATACGCCGCCTCCTCTATGCCCTGCCCATCATGCTGGGCGTGGCCTTCCTCTGTTTCATGCCTGTCTCTTATACACATCTCCGAGCCCACGAGACTCCGTTATGTATCGCGTATGCCGTCTTCTGCTTGAAACGGGGGGGGGGGGGGGGGGGGGGGGGGGGGGGGGGGGGGGGGGGGGGGGGGGGGGGGGGGGGGGGGGGGGGGGGGGGGGGGGGGGGGGGGGGGGGGGGGGGGGG
>NZ_JAELUH010000383.1 GCF_016429215.1 Herbaspirillum sp. ASV7
CAGGGCCGTCACCGATACCGGCGCACCGGCGCCGGCGGCCGTGACCGAGAAGAGCGAGAACGGCAGCAGCGTCACCGTCACCAGCAGGAACACCAGCGTCAACGCCACCAGCAGCAGCGTCAGGGCCCTGTCTCTTATACACATCTCCGAGCCCACGAGACTCCGTTATGTATCGCGTATGCCGTCTTCTGCTTGAAAATAGGGGGGGGGGGGGGGGGGGGGGGGGGGGGGGGGGGGGGGGGGGGGGGGGGGGGGGGGGGGGGGGGGGGGGGGGGGGGGGGGGGGGGGGGGGGGGGGGGGGG
>NZ_JAELUH010000384.1 GCF_016429215.1 Herbaspirillum sp. ASV7
CCCCCCCCCCCCCCCCCCCCCCCCCCCCCCCCCCCCCCCCCCCCCCCCCCCCCCCCCCCCCCCCCCCCCCCCCCCCCCCCCCCCCCCCCCCCCCCCCCCCCCCTTTACAAGCAGAAGACGGCATACGCGATACATAACGGAGTCTCGTGGGCTCGGAGATGTGTATAAGAGACAGTCCCCATCGAGATCAGCAGCCTCTATGCCTCAGCTTCGCAGGTGAAGATGATCCCGCTGGAGGACGACTGGGCGCAACGCGAATTCTCGATCTGCTTCCGCAACCTGGAGGCGCTGGCCGTGCCGGC
>NZ_JAELUH010000385.1 GCF_016429215.1 Herbaspirillum sp. ASV7
CCTTGGGGAATTGGGCCGTGTTGAACCATTCCTTCTTCTGCACTTCCTTGTTGTATTCGGCTTCGCCCAGGTCGAAGCTGGTGACGTCGATTTCCACGCTGGCCTTACCCTCGGTCGGCTTGGCGGCTGTCTCTTATACACATCTGACGCTGCCGACGATACACTACAAGTGTATATCTCGGTGGTCGCCGGATCATTAAAAAAGGGGGGGGGGGGGGGGGGGGGGGGGGGGGGGGGGGGGGGGGGGGGGGGGGGGGGGGGGGGGGGGGGGGGGGGGGGGGGGGGGGGGGGGGGGGGGGGGG
>NZ_JAELUH010000047.1 GCF_016429215.1 Herbaspirillum sp. ASV7
GGGCGACAACGTGTCGATCACCGTGCAACTGATCAACCCGATCGCTATGGAAGAAGGTCTGCGTTTCGCTATCCGTGAAGGCGGTCGTACCGTCGGCGCCGGCGTCGTCGCCAAGATCTTCGACTAATCGTCGAGTCGCAGCAGTAGCAAAGCAACAAGCAACACCAGTCGCATTTTTAACATCGCCGGGGTGATCCCCATCCCCGGTTCGTTCTTTAAAGGAAAATCATGTCGGTTCCTAGCCAAAAAATCCGTATCCGTCTGAAAGCTTTCGACTATCGTCTGATCGACCAGTCCGCACTGGAAATCGTTGACACCGCCAAGCGTACCGGCGCTGTCGTCAAGGGCCCGGTTCCCCTGCCGACCCGCATCCAGCGCTTCGACGTCCTGCGTTCGCCGCACGTCAACAAGACTTCCCGCGATCAGTTCGAAATCCGTACCCATCAGCGCCTGATGGATATCGTCGATCCGACCGACAAGACGGTTGACGCATTGATGAAGCTGGACCTGCCCGCTGGCGTTGATGTTGAAATCAAGCTGCAGTAATCAGCAGGCATAGCATAGTGTTGGAAAAGCGCACAACCTCGGTTGTGCGTTTTTCTTTTGCGGGCTATAATGCTCGGCTTCGATGTGGGTTTTGCGTCTGCAAGGCCCGCAATTTATGGTAGTACGAACATCAGCCCCGCCCAATCGCAGGCGGGAATGGAGAAAACAATGAGCCTGGGCCTTGTTGGTCGCAAGGTTGGTATGATGCGCATCTTCACGGAAGATGGGGATTCGATCCCTGTGACCGTGCTGGACGTGTCCAACAACCGCGTGACACAAATCAAAACGCCTGAAGTGGATGGTTATTCCGCTGTTCAGGTGACCTTCGGTCAACGCCGCGCTTCGCGCGTGGTGAAAGCCGCCGCCGGCCACTTCGCCAAAGCTGGCGTCGAGGCAGGTACTGTCCTCAAAGAATTCCGTGTTGACGCTTCCAAGGCTGCCGAACTGAAGGCAGGCGACGTCGTTGGCATCGGCATGTTTGAAGCTGGCCAGAAAGTCGACGTGCAAGGCGTGTCGATCGGTAAGGGCTACGCCGGTACCATCAAGCGTTACAACTTCGCATCGGGTCGCGCGACCCACGGTAACTCCCGCTCGCACAACGTTCCTGGCTCCATCGGTATGGCGCAGGATCCGGGCCGCGTGTTCCCCGGCAAGCGCATGACCGGTCATCTGGGTGATGTCAAGACCACCGTCCAGAACCTGGAAATCGCCCGTGTGGACGCAGAGCGTCAGCTGCTGCTGGTGAAGGGTGCCGTTCCCGGCGCCAAGAACGGTCAAGTGATCGTGTCGCCGGCAGTCAAAGTCAAAGCGAAGAAGGGAGCCTAATCAATGGAACTGAAGCTCCTGAATGACCAAGGTCAAGCTGCTTCGAACGTCGCCGCACCGGATACCATTTTCGGTCGTGACTACAACGAAGCCCTGATCCACCAGGTCGTGGTTGCCTACCAAGCTAACGCTCGTAGCGGCAATCGCAAGCAAAAGGATCGTGAAGAAGTCAGCCACACCACCAAGAAGCCGTGGCGTCAAAAGGGTACTGGCCGTGCACGTGCCGGTATGTCCTCGTCGCCTCTGTGGCGTGGTGGTGGTCGTATCTTCCCGAACTCGCCTGACGAAAACTTCACCCACAAGGTCAACAAGAAGATGTATCGCGCAGGTGTCTGCTCGATCCTCTCCCAGTTGGCTCGTGAAGGCCGCCTGTCGGTCGTCGAAGAGTTCGCCGTCGAAGCCCCGAAGACCAAGCTGCTGGCCCAAAAGCTCAAGGGCATGGGTCTGGAATCGGTGCTGGTTATTACCGACAGCCTGGACGAAAAGCTGCTGCTGGCCTCGCGCAATCTGCCGGGCGTGCTGGTGGTCGAGCCGCGTCAAGCTGATCCCGTGTCGCTGGTGTACTTCAAGAACGTCTTGATCACCAAGCCGGCTCTGGCCAAGATTGAGGAGTTGCTGGCATGAACGCAATCGTGAAACATAGCGAAGAGCGCCTGATGAAGGTGCTGCTGGCACCGGTGATCTCCGAAAAGGCAACCTTCGTCGCCGAGAAGAACGAGCAAGTCGTCTTCCTGGTCGCCAAGGATGCTACCAAGCTGGAAGTCAAGGCCGCCGTCGAACTGCTGTTCAAGGTGGAAGTGGAATCGGTGCAAGTCGCCAACCGTCAGGGCAAGCAAAAGCGCTCGCGCAACGGTATGGGTCGCCGCAACCACACCCGCCGTGCATTCGTCAGCCTGAAGCCGGGTCAAGAAATCAACTTCACCGAGGAGGCTAAATAATGGCACTCGTAAAAGTGAAGCCGACCTCGCCCGGTCGGCGCGGCATGGTCAAGGTCGTCAATCCCGACCTGTACAAGGGCCGTCCGCTGGCATCGCTGGTCGAAAAGAAGTCCAAGACCGCCGGTCGTAACAACAACGGTCACATCACTACCCGTCACATCGGTGGTGGTCACAAGCAACACTACCGTGTTGTCGACTTCCGTCGCAACAAGGATGGCATTCCTGCCAAGGTCGAGCGTATCGAATACGACCCGAACCGTACCGCGCACATCGCACTGCTGTGCTACGCGGACGGCGAGCGCAAGTACATCATCGCTCCCAAGGGCGTGTCGGTGGGTGATCAGCTGATCAGCGGTTCTGAAGCTCCGATCAAGTCGGGCAACACCCTGCCGATCCGCAACATCCCCGTCGGTACCACCATCCACTGCGTGGAAATGCTGCCGGGCAAGGGCGCCCAGATCGCACGTACCGCCGGCGCCGCTGTGGTGCTGATGGCACGCGAAGGCACCTACGCTCAGGTCCGTCTGCGCTCCGGTGAAGTGCGCCGCATTCACATCGAATGCCGTGCAACCATCGGTGAAGTCGGTAACGGCGAGCACAACCTGCGCAAGATCGGTAAGGCCGGTGCAACCCGTTGGCGCGGTGTGCGTCCGACCGTTCGTGGCGTTGTCATGAACCCGGTGGATCACCCGCACGGTGGTGGTGAAGGCAAGACTGCCGCTGGTCGTCACCCGGTTTCGCCGTGGGGCCAGCAGACCAAGGGCAAGAAGACTCGTAGCAACAAGCGTACGACTTCGATGATTGTCTCGCGTCGCGGCAAGAAATAAAGGATAAAACATGACACGTTCATTGAAAAAAGGTCCTTTCTGCGACGCCCACCTGGTGAAAAAGGTTGAGGCTGCCCAGGCTACCAAGGACAAGAAGCCGATCAAGACCTGGTCGCGTCGTTCGACCATCATGCCCGACTTCATCGGTCTGACCATTGCCGTGCACAACGGCAAGGCACACGTGCCGGTCTATGTCTCGGAAAACATGGTTGGTCACAAGCTCGGCGAATTCGCGCTGACCCGTACTTTCAAGGGTCACGCTGCCGATAAGAAGGCTAAGAAATAAGGTCCTATGATGGAAACTAAAGCTACTCTGCGCGGTGTGCACCTGTCGGCCCAGAAGGGCCGTCTGGTTGCAGACCTGATCCGCGGTAAAAAAGTTGATCAGGCACTGAATATCTTGGCCTTCAGCCCCAAAAAGGGCGCGGTCATCATCAAGAAGGTTCTGGAGTCCGCCATCGCGAACGCCGAACACAATGATGGTGCCGACATTGACGAGCTGAAAGTCAAGACCATTTATGTGGAAAAGGGTGCGGTCCTCAAGCGCTTCACAGCGCGTGCAAAGGGCCGTGGTGATCGTATTTCCAAGCAGTCGTGTCACATTTACGTGACCGTCGGAAACTAAGGAGTCACGATGGGACAGAAGATTCATCCAACCGGTTTCCGTCTGGCGGTTACGCGTAACTGGGGCTCGCGTTGGTATGCTGGCAACAACAACTTTGCCGACATGCTCAACGAGGACCTGAAGGTCCGTGCTTACCTGAAGAAGAAGCTGAAGAACGCTTCGGTTGGCCGCGTGGTCATCGAGCGTCCGGCCAAGAACGCCCGCATCACCATTTACAGCTCCCGTCCGGGCGTTGTGATCGGCAAGAAGGGCGAAGACATCGAAGTGCTGAAGACCGCACTGGGCAAGCTGATGGGCGTGCCCGTGCACGTCAACATCGAAGAAATCCGCAAGCCGGAAGCCGATGCTCAGCTGATCGCCGACTCGATCTGCCAGCAGCTCGAAAAGCGCATCATGTTCCGTCGCGCCATGAAGCGTGCGATGCAGAACGCCATGCGTCTGGGCGCCCAAGGCATCAAGATCATGTCGTCGGGTCGTCTGAACGGCATCGAAATCGCACGTACCGAATGGTACCGCGAAGGCCGTGTGCCCCTGCACACCCTGCGCGCCGATATCGACTATGGCTTCGGCGAAGCTGAAACCACCTACGGCATCATCGGTGTGAAGGTGTGGGTCTACAAGGGCGATCGCCTGGCAAACGGCGAATCGCCGGTGCTGGTCGGCGAGCCGGAAGACGACAAGAAGCGTCGTGGTCCGCGTCGTGACGATGGCAAGCCGGGTGCACGTCCCCGCTCCAAGACTGGTGCTCCTGGCGCCGGTGCGAAGCGTGGCGGTGGTCGTCCTCAAGCTGCCGATGCCGGTGTGTCGGCTGAGAAAGCAGGAGAATAATCATGCTGCAACCAGCACGTAGAAAATATCGTAAAGAACAAAAAGGTCGTAACACCGGTATTTCGCACACCCGCGGAACCGCCGTTTCGTTCGGCGACTTTGGTCTGAAGGCAACCGGCCGTGGCCGTATCACTGCCCGTCAGATCGAAGCTGCTCGTCGTGCGATGACCCGTCACATCAAGCGCGGTGGTCGTATCTGGATCCGCGTTTTCCCGGACAAGCCAATCTCCCAGAAGCCTGCAGAAGTGCGTATGGGTAACGGTAAGGGTAATCCGGAGTACTACGTGGCTGAAATCCAGCCGGGTAAGGTACTGTACGAGATGGACGGTGTGGACGAAACCCTGGCTCGCGAGGCGTTCCGTTTGGCTGCCGCCAAATTGCCGCTTGCGACGACTTTCGTTGTTCGCCAAGTCGGTCAATAATTAGGAGCGGAACATGAAAGCATCGGAACTCCGCGGTAAGGACAAGGCAGCGCTGGAAAAAGAACTGGGTGAGCTGTTGAAGGCCCAGTTCGGTCTGCGTATGCAAATTGCGACCCAGCAACTGAACAATACCGCACAGCTGAAGAAGGTACGTCGCGATATCGCACGTGTGAAAACTGTGATCAACTCGAAGGATGGCCAACAATGAACGATCAAGTGAAACAAGCGCTCAAGCGCACGCTGATTGGCAAAGTTGTGTCGGACAAGATGGACAAGACCGTCACTGTCGAAATCGAGCGTCAAATGAAGCACCCGCTGTACGGCAAGATCATCAAGCGCACCAAGAAGTACCACGCGCATGATGAGCAAAATACGGCGAAGGCCGGCGACGTGGTGGAAATCACCGAAAGCCGTCCGATCTCCAAGACCAAGGCATGGACTGTGACCCGTGTTGTACAGGAAGCACAGATCGTCTAAGTAGTACCGTAGTACTTGCGCGCTCGATATTATGCTGCCATAATATCGAGCTCTTTCTTTGATGGCGCAAAGCTTCAAGGAGAGGCAAAAAGTTGCTCTATTCGTCCCCTAACTAGCGAGTTCGCTTGCTAACAGGACCAAGACTGACCGCCAACGCATCCTGCGAAGCGGATTAAGTTGGGAAAGAAAATATCATGATTCAAACTGAAAGCCGGCTCGAAGTGGCCGACAACACTGGTGCGCGCGAAGTCCTGTGCATCAAGGTCTTGGGTGGTTCCAAGCGCCGTTATGCGGGCATTGGCGATGTGATCAAGGTTACTGTCAAGAGCGCAGCACCGCGTGGTCGCGTCAAGAAGGGTGAAATTTATAACGCTGTCGTCGTTCGTACCGCCAAGGGCGTGCGTCGTCAGGATGGTTCGCTGGTCAAGTTCGATGGTAATGCTGCCGTCCTGCTGAACGCCAAGCTGGAGCCCATCGGCACCCGTATCTTTGGGCCGGTGACTCGTGAGCTGCGTACAGAGCGCTTCATGAAGATCGTCTCCCTGGCACCTGAAGTTCTGTAAGGAGTGGTCATGGCAAAGATTCGTAAAAACGATGAAGTCATCGTGTTGACCGGCAAAGACAAGGGCAAGCGCGGTGTCGTGACTGCTCGCGTCAGCGCCGATTATGTCGTCGTGGAAGGCGTGAATGTCGCAAAGAAGGCGACCCGTCCGAACCCGATGACTGGTGCAACTGGCGGCATCGTCGATAAGCTGATGCCAATTCATGTGTCGAACGTCGCGTTGTTCAACGCCGCGACCGGCAAGGCAGATCGTGTGGCTTACAAGGAAGTGGACGGCAAGAAGGTCCGCGCTTACAAGTCCAACGGCGAAGTCGTTAAGGTTTAAACATCATGGCACGTCTTCAACAGTTTTATAAAGATAAGGTCGTCGCCGATCTGACTACGAAGTATTCGTACAAGTCGGTGATGGAAGTTCCGCGCATCCTGAAGATCACCCTGAACATGGGTCTGTCGGAAGCAGTTGCGGACAAGAAGATCATCGAGCACGCCGTTGGCGATCTGACCAAGATCGCTGGCCAGAAGCCGGTGGTGACCAAGGCCCGTAAGGCTATCGCAGGTTTCAAGATCCGCGAAGGCTATCCGATCGGTTGCATGGTGACCCTGCGCGGCGCCCGCATGTACGAATTCCTGGATCGTCTGATCACCGTGGCCCTGCCGCGCGTGCGTGACTTCCGTGGTGTGTCGGGTCGTGCGTTCGATGGTCGTGGCAACTACAACATCGGTGTGAAAGAGCAGATCATCTTCCCCGAAATCGAGTACGACAAGATCGATGCACTGCGTGGTATGAACATCAGCATCACCACCACTGCAAAGACCGACGACGAAGCGAAGGCGCTTCTCGCCGCATTTAAATTCCCGTTCAGAAACTGAGGATGCCATGGCAAAACTGGCACTGATTAACCGTGAACAGAAGCGCGCAGAAATGGTGAAGAAGTATGCTGCCAAGCGCGCCGAGTTGAAGGCTATTATCGACGACCAATCGAAGTCGGATGAAGAGCGTTACGAAGCACGTCTGAAGCTGCAGGCGCTGCCCCGTAACTCGGCTCCGACCCGCCAACGCAACCGTTGCGCGCTGACTGGCCGTCCCCGTGGTACTTTCCGCAAGTTCGGATTGGGCCGTATCAAGGTCCGTGAAATCGCCATGCGCGGCGAGATCCCGGGTTTGACCAAAGCTAGCTGGTAATAGGAGAAGAAGCAATGAGTATGAGCGATCCTATCGCCGATATGCTGACCCGTATCCGCAATGCACAAGGCGTGAACAAGACCACCGTCGTCATGCCGTCTTCCAAGGTGAAGGTTGCAATTGCCAACGTCCTCAAGGACGAGGGTTATATCGAAGATTTCGCCGTTGTTGCCGCTGATGGCAAGGCTGAATTGAAAATCGGTTTGAAGTATTACGCTGGCCGTCCGGTCATCGAGCGCCTGGAGCGCGTGTCCCGTCCGGGTCTGCGCATCTACAAGGGCAAGGATGATATTCCGAACGTCATGAACGGTCTGGGCGTGGCAATCGTGTCCACCCCGCGCGGCGTGATGACTGACCGCAAAGCACGCGCAACCGGTGTCGGTGGCGAAGTGATTTGCTACGTGGCCTAAGGAGTGCAAGATGTCTCGTGTAGGTAAAATGCCTGTTGCACTGCCGAATGGCGCGGAAGCGACCATCACTGCAGAGCAAATCACCGTCAAGGGCCCGCTGGGCTCCTTGACCCAACCGCTGACCAAGAAGGTCAAGGTGGTCAACAATAATGGCTCGCTGAGCTTCGAAGTGGCTGACGACAGCCGCGAAGCCAACGCGATGTCGGGCACCCTGCGTGCTCTGGTCAACAACATGGTCAACGGCGTCACCAAGGGCTTCGAAAAGAAGCTGAACCTGGTTGGCGTGGGTTTCCGTGCACAAGCACAAGGCGACAAGCTGAACCTGTCGCTGGGCTTCTCGCACCCCATCGTTCACCAGATGCCCGCCGGCATCAAGGTTGAGACCCCGACTCAGACCGAAATCCTGATCAAGGGTATCGATCGCCAGGTCGTTGGCCAGGTCGCCGCTGAAATTCGCGCGTACCGCGAACCCGAACCCTATAAGGGCAAGGGTGTGCGCTACGCTGACGAAGTGGTGACGCTCAAAGAAACCAAGAAGAAGTAATAGGGGTTGATGATGGACAAGAAACAATCTCGCCTGCGCCGTGCGACTCAGACTCGCGCCAAGATCGCAGAACTGAAGGTCAATCGTCTGGCTGTGCATCGCACCAACACGCACATCTACGCCACCGTGATCGGCCCCGACGCCAACGTGCTGGCTTCTGCTTCCACTCTGGAAGCCGAAGTTCGCGCCGAACTGGCCGGCCAATCGGGCAAGGGCGGCAATGCCGCCGCTGCCGCCCTGATCGGCAAGCGCGTTGCAGAGAAGGCTCTGAAGGCCGGTGTGACCGAAGTCGCATTCGACCGTTCCGGTTTCCGTTATCACGGTCGCGTCAAGGCGCTGGCTGAGGCTGCGCGTGAAGCCGGCCTGAAGTTCTAAGGATTATCGATCATGGCAAAAATGCAATCGAAAACGCAAAGCGACAAGCCTGATGACGGCATGCGCGAAAAAATGATCGCGGTCAACCGCGTCACCAAGGTGGTGAAGGGTGGCCGTATCATGGGTTTCGCAGCGCTGGCAGTGGTCGGTGACGGCGATGGCCGCATCGGCATGGGCAAGGGCAAGTCCAAGGAAGTGCCCGTCGCCGTGCAGAAGGCAATGGAAGAAGCACGTCGCAAGCTGATCAAGGTCACCCTGAAGAACGGTACCGTGCAGCACACCGTCATCGGCAAGCACGGCGCTTCGTCGGTGATGATCTCGCCGGCCAAGGACGGTACTGGCGTCATCGCCGGTGGTCCGATGCGCGCGATCTTCGAGGTGATGGGCGTGACCAACGTGGTGGCCAAGTCGACCGGTTCGACCAACCCCTACAACATGGTCCGTGCCACCCTGGACGGTCTGTCGAAGATGAACACTCCGGCTGAAATTGCTGCCAAGCGCGGCAAGTCGGTCGAAGAAATCCTGGGCTAAGGTGATCGAGATGGCTAACACAATCAAAGTCAAGCTGGTCAAGGGTCTGATCGGTACTCGTCAGGACCACCGCGCTACCGTGCGCGGTCTGGGTCTGCGTCGCGTCAACTCGGTGTCCGAACTGGAAGACACCCCGTCGGTGCGCGGCATGATCAACAAAGTGTCCTATCTTGTGAAAGTGGTGTCGTAAGCGTCAGCTTGCGAACGGAGCGAATCATGCAATTAAACACTATCCAACCCGCAGAAGGCGCGAAGCACGCTAAGCGTCGCGTCGGTCGTGGTATCGGCTCTGGCCTGGGCAAGACCGCAGGTCGCGGTCACAAGGGTCAGAAGTCGCGTTCGGGCGGTTTCCACAAGGTCGGCTTCGAAGGCGGCCAGATGCCCCTGCAACGTCGTCTGCCCAAGCGCGGTTTCAAGTCGCTGGCTACGCCCTACAAGGCTGAAGTCCGCCTGTCCGACCTGGAAAAGCTGCCCGTCGCCGAGATCGACGTGCTGGCACTGAAGCAAGCCGGCCTGGTGTCGGAACTGGCTCGTGTCGTGCGTATCATCAAGGCCGGCGAGCTGACCAAGAAGGTCACCGTCAAGGGTCTGATCGCAACCGCTGGTGCCAAGGCCGCTATCGAAGCTGCCGGTGGTTCCATCGCCGAGTGATCCGGTCCCGGAGCATTAATTGGCAACTACTCCTCAATTAGCGAAAGGCGCCGCAAAAGGCTTCCCCTGGGGGCGTTTGTGGTTCCTGCTGGGGGCGTTGATCGTTTATCGCATCGGTGCACATATCCCGGTTCCGGGTATTGATCCGACGCAGTTGGCGCAGCTGTTCAAGCAGAATCAGGGCGGCATTCTGGGCATGTTCAACATGTTCTCCGGTGGTGCCCTGTCGCGCTTTACGATCTTCGCACTGGGGATCATGCCGTATATCTCGGCATCGATCATCATGCAGCTGCTGTCGGTGGTTTCGCCGCAGCTGGAAGCATTGAAGAAAGAGGGCGAAGCCGGTCGTCGCAAGATCACGCAGTACACGCGTTACGGCACCCTGGTGCTGGCGACCTTCCAGGCGCTGGGCATTGCGGTGGCGCTGGAATCGCAAGCCGGCCTGGTGCTGGATCCGGGTCTGGCCTTCCGTCTGACGACGGTGGTGACCTTGATCACCGGTACGATGTTCCTGATGTGGCTGGGTGAACAGATCACTGAACGTGGTCTGGGCAATGGCATCTCGATCATCATCTTCGCCGGTATTGCAGCAGGTTTGCCGAATGCTCTGGGTGGCTTGTTCCAGCTGGTCAACACTGGCTCGATGCACTCCCTGTCGGCGATCCTGATCTGTGTGATCGTTGCACTGGTGACTTTCGTGGTGGTGTTCATTGAACGCGGTCAGCGCAAGATCCTGGTGAACTATGCGAAGCGTCAGGTCGGTAACAAGATCTACGGTGGCCAAAGCAGCCACCTGCCGCTGAAGCTGAACATGGCTGGCGTGATTCCGCCGATCTTCGCATCGTCGATCATCCTGTTCCCGGCCACGATCACCAGCTGGTTCACATCGGGTGATACGTCCAATCCCTTCATTCGTTTCCTGAAGGATCTGGCGGCGTCGATGGCACCAGGCGAACCGATTCACGCTTTGCTGTATGCAGTGGCCATCGTGTTCTTCTGCTTCTTCTATACCGCGCTGGTGTTCAACAGCAAGGAAACGGCAGACAACCTGAAGAAGAGTGGTGCATTTGTTCCGGGTATCCGTCCGGGTGACCAGACGGCGCGTTATATCGACAAGATCCTGATGCGCCTGACCCTGGCCGGCGCCGTGTACATCACCTTGGTGTGCCTGCTGCCAGAGTTCCTGATCGCGCGCTGGAAGGTGCCGTTCTACTTCGGTGGCACATCGCTGCTGATCATCGTGGTCGTGACGATGGATTTCATGGCCCAGGTGCAGAACTATGTGATGTCACAGCAGTATGAATCGTTGCTCCGCAAAGCTAATTTCAAGGGTGGCATGACACCGCGATAAGCGGGTTTTGCCCCAGAGGAAGAAGACACGGAATGGCAAAAGACGACGTTATTCAGATGCAGGGCGAGATTCTTGAAAATCTCCCTAACGCGACATTCAGGGTTAAGTTGGAAAACGGTCACGTTGTACTCGGCCATATTTCCGGCAAGATGCGCATGAATTACATCCGTATCTTGCCCGGCGATAAGGTAACGGTGGAACTGACGCCTTACGATTTGAGCCGGGCACGTATCGTGTTCCGAACCAAGTAACAGTGAAACATTGAAAGAAAGAGGGCCACAATGAAAGTGCTCGCATCAGTCAAGCGGATCTGCCGCAACTGCAAAATCATCAAGCGCAATGGCATCGTTCGTGTGATCTGCACCGAACCCCGCCATAAGCAGCGCCAGGGTTAATTTAACGTTATTGATCGAGGAATAACGAATGGCACGTATTGCAGGGGTCAACATCCCCAACCATCAGCACACCGTGATCGGCCTGACCGCCATCTACGGTATTGGCCGTCCCCGCGCGGAAGACATCTGCGCAGCTACCGGCGTACCGACCAACAAGAAGGTCAAGGACCTGGACGATAACGAGCTGGAAAAGCTGCGTGACGAAATCGCCAAGTTCGTCGTGGAAGGCGATCTGCGCCGTGAGTTGTCCATGAACATCAAGCGTTTGATGGACCTGGGTTGCTACCGCGGTCTGCGTCACCGTCGTGGCCTGCCGGTTCGTGGTCAACGTACCCGCACCAACGCCCGTACTCGCAAGGGTCCGCGCAAGGCCGCTCAATCGCTGAAGAAATAATCCCGGCAGGCGCAAGCACTGGTCGGATTCAAGGAAGAAATTATGGCAAAGTCCCCCAACAACGCAGCAGCATCGCGTGTTCGTAAGAAAGTCAAGAAGAACGTTGCTGAAGGCATCGCGCACGTTCACGCTTCGTTCAACAACACCATCATCACGATCACCGATCGTCAGGGCAATGCCCTGTCGTGGGCGACTTCGGGTGGTGCTGGCTTCAAGGGTTCGCGCAAGTCGACTCCGTTCGCCGCCCAGGTCGCCGCTGAAAGCGCCGGCAAGGTCGCGATCGAATGCGGCATCAAGAACCTGGAAGTGCGTATCAAGGGCCCTGGCCCGGGCCGTGAATCCGCAGTGCGCGCTCTGAACAACCTGGGCATCAAGATCACCCAGATCCAGGACGTGACCCCGGTCCCGCACAACGGCTGCCGTCCGCCGAAGCGCCGTCGCATCTAAGTTGTAGTATAATCTTGCGCTTTCGCCTGGCATCAGGCAAAAGCGCCGGAAATCACCCGCCAAGCCTCTTGGCGGGTTTTGTTCTTAAGACCACTGTCTGGCCGCATGCAGGTCAGACTAGCGTCCGGCACCATGGGACGTCATTGATAAAGGAAATATTGTGGCACGTTATATCGGACCGAAAGCAAAACTCTCCCGCCGCGAAGGCACCGACCTGTTCCTGAAGAGCGCACGCCGCTCGCTGGATTCCAAGTGCAAACTGGATTCCAAGCCTGGTCAGCACGGCCGCACCTCGGGCGCCCGCACCTCCGACTACGGCAACCAGCTGCGCGAAAAGCAGAAGGTCAAGCGCATGTACGGCGTCCTCGAGCGTCAGTTCCGCCGCTACTTCGCTGAAGCCGACCGTCGCAAGGGCAACACCGGCGAAACCCTGCTGAAGCTGCTGGAATCGCGTCTGGACAACGTCGTCTACCGCATGGGCTTCGGCTCGACCCGCGCTGAAGCGCGTCAGCTGGTGTCCCACAAGGCCCTGACCGTGAACGGTCAAGTCGTGAACATCGCTTCCTACTCGGTCAAGGCTGGTGACGTCGTCGCCGTGCGCGAAAAGGCCAAGAAGCAAGTGCGTATCGCCGAAGCCCTGTCGCTGGCCGAGTCGAACGGTTTCCCGCAGTGGGTTTCCGTGGATTCGAAGAAGCTGGAAGGCACCTTCAAGTCCGTGCCGGACCGTAGCGAAATCGCTGCCGACGTCAACGAATCGCTGATCGTCGAACTGTATTCGCGTTAATCCGTCGTACAGCTTTACCCCTGTGCCCACCTCATGGTGGGCATTTTTCCGAACTGCCATCAGCCTTATCGGTGTAACGAACCGAGGGTATTGAAAAGGACAATTCATGCAAAACAGTTTGTTGAAGCCCCGCATCATCGAAGTGGAAGCCCTGGCTCCCGGTCACGCCAAGGTCGTGATGGAGCCGTTCGAGCGCGGCTACGGTCACACCCTGGGCAATGCGCTGCGTCGCGTTCTGCTCTCGACCATGACCGGCTATGCGCCCACCGAAGTCACCATCGCTGGTGTCGTGCACGAGTACTCCTCGCTGGACGGCGTGCAGGAAGACGTCGTGGACATCCTGCTGAACCTGAAAGGCGTGGTCTTCAAGCTGCACAACCGTGACGAAGTCACCCTGACCCTGAAGAAGGAAGGCGAAGGCGCCGTCCTGGCTTCCGACATCGACCTGCCCCACGACGTGGAACTGATCAACCCGGATCACGTCATCGCCAACCTGACCGGTGGCGGCAAGCTGGATATGCAGATCAAGGTCGAAAAGGGCCGTGGCTATGTGCCGGGCAACGTGCGTCGTCTGTCCGAAGACACCAACAAGACCATCGGACGCATCATCCTGGACGCTTCCTTCTCTCCGGTGCGTCGCGTGTCCTACGCCGTCGAATCCGCTCGTGTGGAACAGCGTACCGACCTGGACAAGCTGGTCATGAACATCGAGACCAACGGCGTCATCACCCCGGAAGAAGCGATCCGTCAATCGGCCCGCGTGCTGGTTGATCAACTGAACGTGTTCGCTGCCCTGGAAGGCACCGAAGCGACTGCAGAAGCACCGTCGCGCGCACCGCAGGTCGATCCTATCCTGCTGCGTCCGGTCGACGACCTGGAGCTGACCGTGCGTTCGGCAAACTGCCTGAAGGCCGAGAACATCTACTACATCGGCGACCTGATCCAGCGCAGCGAGAACGAATTGCTGAAGACCCCGAACCTGGGTCGCAAGTCGCTGAACGAAATCAAGGAAGTCCTGGCTTCGCGTGGCCTGACCCTGGGCATGAAGCTGGAGAACTGGCCGCCTGCCGGCCTGGAGAAGTAATTCCTGCCGCCTGGCGGGCGAGGATGAAGATCCCGCCAGCCGGGCCGGCAAGACACCGTATCCGTAGTACCTGTAGCAATACTTTTATCCGTCATTTACCGGTCCGCGGTCCGGACAGCCAAGCTGGCCTGCCGATAGAAGAACTGGATCAAAACTGTAACCTGAAAGGAAATTACCATGCGTCACCGTCACGGTCTCCGCAAACTGAATCGTACTTCGTCCCACCGTCTGGCCATGCTGCGCAACATGACTGTTTCGCTGCTGCGTCATGAAGCCATCAAGACCACCCTGCCGAAGGCCAAGGAACTGCGCCGCGTCGTCGAGCCCATCCTGACCCTGGGCAAGGTCGACACCCTGGCCAACAAGCGTCTGGCCTTCAACCGTCTGCGCGATCGCGAAATCGTCGGCAAGCTGTTCTCCGAACTGGGCCCGCGCTACGCTGCCCGTAACGGCGGCTACCTGCGCATCCTGAAGATGGGCTTCCGCCAAGGCGATAATGCCCCGATGGCTTTCGTCGAGCTGGTTGACCGTCCGGAAGTCACCGACGCTGCCGACGCACCGACCGCCGAGTAATCGAGCGCTCGTGGGCAATCTCAGAAAAGCCAGGCTTAGCCTGGCTTTTTTGTTTTCCGGCGCGGCTGATGATGCGGCAAGGACTGCTTGTGCAGCGTTGTCTTGCGTTTGTCCGGCGGCGCGTTGGGCCAGGATGTGATTGAATACGGCATGCGCAAGGAGCCCGTCCGATGACCTCTTCACTGATGAACCAGCCGCTGCTGGTGTTGACCAATGTACCGCAACAGGCACTGGCCGATGCCATGGCCAGGAGTCTGGTGGAACGAGGGCTGGCCGCCTGCGTCAATATCCTGCCGCCGGTGGCGTCCATCTATCGCTGGCAGGGACAGGTGGAGCAGGCCAGCGAGATCCCGTTGCTGATCAAGACCACGCAGGCGCGTTATCAGGAACTGGAGCAGGCCATCCTGCAGCTCCACCCCTACGAAGTGCCGGAGATCGTCGCGCTGCCGCTGGCGGCAGGTTTGCCAGCCTATCTGGCATGGATGCAGCACGAGACCGCCAAGCCCTTGCAGGTGTGACCGTCTCTGCCGCCCTCACCGACATCTACCGCCCCGCCGAGCAACCAGGAAGAACATCGCAGAACCGCATGAAGAAGAGCATTGACCGTTTCCCCCGCCTGTTTGCGCTGCTGCTGCAGTTGCTGACCCTGCTGCTGCTGTCTGGCACCACACCGGCGCGTGCAGCCGAGGATTACCTGCCGCCCGAACAGGCCTTCCAGCTCAGCGCCCGCATGATTGATGCCGGCACGCTGGAGTTGAGCTATCGCATCGCCGACGGCTACTACATGTATCGTGACCGCTTCCACTTCAGTGCCCAGGGGGCGACGCTGGGCGAGCCGCAATTCCCCGCCGGCAAGCGCAAGTACGACGAGAATTTCCAGAAGGAGGTCGAGACCTACCATCAGGCCGTGACCGCGCGCATGACCGTCACCGGCGCTACCGGTAACTTCACGGTCAGCGCCGTCTCGCAGGGTTGCGCGGACAAGGGCTTATGTTATCCACCGATGACGCTGGCCGTGACCATGTCGCCCCAGGCCGTCGGCCAGATCGTCGCCGCCGGCAATGGCAAGGAGCGCGCCGGGGACAGTGCCGGCAGCGACATCGATGGCATCGCCGCCGTGCTCAAGAGCGGGCGCCTGTGGAGCATCCTGTCGCTGTTCTTCGTGCTGGGCATCGGTTTGTCGTTCACGCCTTGCGTCTTGCCGATGCTGCCCATCCTGTCTTCCATCATCGTCGGACAGCAAGCCGCCGCAGGCTCAGGCCGCGGCCGCAGCTTCCTGCTCTCGGTCGATTATTCGCTGGGCATGGCACTGGTCTATACCGCCCTGGGCGTGGCGGCAGGCATGCTGGGCGAAGGGCTCTCCGCCTATCTGCAGAATCCCTGGGTGCTGGGGGCCTTCGCACTGCTGATGGCAGGCCTGGCCCTGTCGATGTTCGATCTCTATACGCTGCAGGTGCCGGCGGCGCTGCAGTCGCGCCTGTCCAGCGCTTCCGGTGGTGGTAGCGGCAAGTGGCTGGGCGTGTTCCTGATGGGCGCCATCTCGGCCCTGATCGTCGGTCCTTGCGTGGCCGCGCCGCTGGCGGGCGCCCTGCTCTACATCAGCCAGACCGGCAACGTCGTGCTGGGTGGTTCGGCTCTCTTTGCCATGGCCGCCGGCATGAGCGTGCCGCTGCTGCTCATTGGTGCCTCCGCTGGCGCATTGCTGCCCCGTGCCGGCGCCTGGATGGACGCGGTCAAGCGCTTCTTCGGCGTGTTGATGCTGGGCACGGCGCTGTGGATGGTCTCCCCGGTGATCCCGGCCTGGTTGCAGGTGGCCGGCTGGGCCGCGCTGGGCATCGGTTACGGCGCCTATCTGCTGTGGGCACGTCCGGCGGGTTGGGTGGCGCGCGCACTGGGCCTGGCGGTGGTCACGCTGGGGTTGCTGCAACTGGTCAGCGTGGTCACCGGCGGACGTGATCCGCTCACGCCGCTGTCCCACCTGCGCGGGCAGGCGAGCGCGGCGGCGGCCACCGATTTCGTGCGCGTGCGCTCCAGCGCCGAGCTCGATGCCGCCCTGAAGCAGAACGCCGCCGGCCAGCGCCGGCCGGTGATGCTGGACTTCTATGCCGACTGGTGCGTCTCCTGCAAGGAAATGGAGCGCTTCACCTTCACCGATGCACGCGTCAAGGAGCGCTTCGCGCAGATGCTGCTGCTGCAGATCGACGTCACCGCCAACAACGCCGACGACCGCGCCATGCTCAAGCGTTTCGATCTCTTCGGCCCGCCGGGCATCATGTTCTTCGATGCCGACGGGCAAGAGCTGCCGCAGCGCCGCGTCATCGGTTACCAGGATGCCGGGCGCTTCCTGGCCACGCTGCAGAGCCTGTGAGAGCGTGATGGGGCGCACCACATTGCGCGACGTTATTTGGAAAGCACTTTATAGTCGTTGGCCTGGGGCTGGCCTCGCGTTATAGTCAGCCTTCCTGTTTTCACTCTATCCACCAAGGAGACCACCATGACGTTGCGCCTGGGCGATACCGCACCGGATTTCGAGCAAGAATCCTCCATCGGCAAGATCAAATTCCACGACTGGGCGGGTGACTCCTGGGTCGTGCTGTTCTCGCACCCGGCTGATTTCACGCCGGTCTGCACCACCGAGCTGGGCCTGACCGCCAAGCTCAAGCCCGAGTTCGACAAGCGCAACGTCAAGGCCATCGCCCTGTCGGTGGATGGCGCCGAAGCCCACAACCAGTGGATCAAGGACATCGAGGAAACCCAGCAGACCGTGGTCGGTTTCCCCATTGTGGCCGACGTCGACAAGAAGGTCGCCGGCCTCTACGACATGATCCACCCGAACCAGTCCGAGACGGCCACGGTGCGTTCGCTCTTCATCATCGATCCGAAGAAGAAGGTCCGCCTCATCATCACCTACCCGATGAGCACCGGCCGCAACTTCGATGAAGTGCTGCGCGTCATCGATGCCCTGCAACTGACCGATGGCTACACCGTGGCCACCCCGGGCAACTGGAAGGATGGCGACGACGTCATCATCCCGCTGTCGGTCAAGGATGAGGAAGTGATCAAGCAGAAGTACCCGAAGGGCTACAAGTCGCCGCGCCCCTACCTGCGCATCACGCCGCAGCCCAACAAGTAAGCGGCCCACGGCCCTTGCAGTTGCGAAAAGCGCTCCCTCGGGAGCGCTTTTTCTTTGTCTGCGCCCCGTTCAGAGCTGGGGCGTCACGCTCTTCGCAAAGCCGTCGATGAACAGCCGTGCCACTGGCGAGAGCTGGGTGCCATGGCGTGTGACCAGCTGATAGGGCTCGCTGCGGGTATGCAGTTGCAGCGGCAGGATGCAGGTCATGCCGAAGCGCGTGCAGAAGTGCGCCACATCCACCGACAGCAGGGCCACGAAGTGCGGATTCTTTTGCAGCAGCGACAGCGTGGTGAAGGCCGAGGTGGTTTCCATCAACTGCAGCGGGAAGCGCAGGTCGGCATCGTGGAATTCGCGTTCCAGCGTGAGGCGCATGGGCATGTTGGCCGAATAGACCACCCAGCGCGAATCGGCCAGGTCGGCCAGCTGCAGTGCCTGCGCCTGTGCCAGCGGATGCTGGACGCTGGCCACCACGGCCAGTTGCTCGTCGTGGATGCTGAAGGCATCGTAGAGGTCAGGACGCTGGCTGATGCTGGTGCGGCAGATGGCCAGGTCCAGCCGGCCCTGGTCGAGCAGGCGCAACAGGCGCGCGCTGGTGTCTTCGACGATCTCCACCGACAGCGAGGGATGATCCTCCAGCAGCCGCGTGAGGGCGTCGGTGAGCAGGGGCACGGCGCCCATGATGGTACCCACCGCCAGCCGGCCGCCGTGGCCCTGCATGATGGCCAGCATTTCCTCGCGCAGGTGGGTCAGGTCGGTCTGGATCAGGCGCGCATAGCGGATCACGCAATGGCCCAGCTCGGTAGCCTCCAGGCCGCGATTGGTGCGGGTGAACAGTTGTGCACCCAGCGTGCTTTCGATTTCCTGCAGGGCCTTGCTGGCGCCGGGCTGGGTCAGGGCGACCTGCTCCGCTGCCTTGAGCAGCGAGCCATGGTCCGCCAGGGCGATCAATAGCCGCAACTGCCGCAGGTGCAGGCGCGAGGTGATGGAGGCGAGAGAGGGCAGCGTGGTCTGCATGGGATCGGTCCTGGAAAGGCCTCTAGTATGAGCGTTGGTTATACCCATATCAACAGCTCTCATTAGCCAAGGGCCTTGCGATGGCTTAGAGTCTGCCTTTCAAAAGCAGGACACCAGAGGCAAGAGCGCGCCTCGGCGGGATCCGGGCAGGGTCCCGTCGACAGCCGCCACTCTGGCGACATCTATAAACCCAGGCTATGTAATGGCCCCAAAGGCCGTAATGGCCCGCTAGGCAGCTTATGGCACTCATCAACTACATCACCCAGGTCCAGTTCGACTACGGCGCATTGGCGCTCTTGCAGCAGGAATGCGACCGCATCGGCATCAGGAAGCCCCTGGTGGTCACCGACATGGGCATCCGCCAGGCCGGCCTGCTGGACAAGGTGCTGGCGCAACTGAAGGACGGCGCCACTGCGGTCGTGTACGACCAGACTCCGCCCAACCCCAACGAAGGCGCCGTGCGTGCAGCCGCCACGCTGTTCCGCGAGCATGGCTGCGACGGCATCGTGGCCGTGGGGGGCGGGTCTTCCATCGACCTGGCCAAGGGCGTGGCCGTGTGCGGCACCCATGAGGGTCCGCTGAAGTCCTTCGCGCTGATCGAGGGCGGCCTCACCAACATCACGGCCAGGACCGCGCCGGTGATCGCCATCCCGACCACCGCCGGCACCGGCAGCGAGGTCGGCCGTGGCGCCATCCTGATCCTGGACGATGGCCGCAAGGTCGGTGTGCTCTCGCCCTACCTGGTACCCCGGCTGGCCATCTGCGACCCCGAATTGACGCTGGGGCTGCCGCCGCTGATGACTGCGGCCACCGGCATGGATGCGATTGCCCACTGTCTGGAAACCTTCATGGCGCCCTCGTTCAACCCACCCGCCGACGGCATCGCGCTCGATGGCCTGTGGCGCGCCTGGGGCCATATCGAACGCGCGACCCGCGAGCCGGGTGATCGCGATGCCCGCCTGAACATGATGAGCGCTTCCATGCAGGGTGCCATGGCCTTCCAGAAGGGCCTGGGCTGTGTGCACAGCCTGTCGCACTCGCTGGGCGGCATCAATCCCAGGCTGCACCACGGCACCCTCAACGCCATCTTCCTGCCGGCCATCATCGCCTTCAACGAAAGCGCCGAGACCATGGTCAAGGACAACAAGATGGCCCGCATGGCCCATGCCATGGGGCTGGGCAGCGGTGCCGAGATCGGTCCGGCCATCAAGGCGATGAGTGCTCGACTG
Source organism: Herbaspirillum sp. ASV7 (assembly GCF_016429215.1). Taxonomy (GTDB): domain Bacteria; phylum Pseudomonadota; class Gammaproteobacteria; order Burkholderiales; family Burkholderiaceae_D; genus Herbaspirillum. The sequence goes on from NZ_JAELUH010000047.1 coordinate 20,149, forward strand.
GGCTTGCCGGGTGGCCTGGCGGAGCTGGGCGTGAGCGAGGCGATGTTCCCGCAGATCATCAAGGGCGCATTGGCCGACCACAGCCACAAGACCAATCCGCGTGTGGCCTCGGAACAGGATTACCGCGACATGCTGCAGCAATCGATGTGATGTCCGACAATGACAGCGCAGGGTTCCGGCGGCACATTGCCTCGGGTACCTGAAGCAAAACCAGCGGCCATTCCCGCCATCGCGGGCGTGGCCTTTGCGCCTGACCCCTTGCGGGCGGCGCCAACGAAACCAGCAGGAGCATAACGTGAGCTTCACCATCCTTGGACACAACTACATCGGCGGCCAGCGCAGCGGCCAGGGCGACGTCGCCCTGCACAGCGTGGACGCCACCACCGGCGCCCTGTTCGAGACGCCTTTCCTGACCGCCACCGAGAAGGAAGTGGCGGCTGCCGTGCATGCGGCCGAGCAAGCCTATCCGCGCTTCCGCGCCACCACCTCGGAAGAGCGCGCCCGCTTCCTCGACGCCATCGCCGACGAGATCGATGCCCTGGGCGATGATTTCCTCGCCGCCGTGGCCCGTGAAACCGCCCTGCCGGCGACCCCGCGCCTGGCTGGCGAACGCGCCCGCACCAGCGGCCAGATGCGCCTGTTCGCCAAGGTCCTGCGCCGTGGCGATTTCTATGGCGCCCGCATCGACACCGCCCTGCCGCAACGCCAGCCGCTGCCGCGCCCGGATATCCGCCAATACAAGATCGGCGTGGGCCCGGTGGCCGTCTTCGGCGCCAGCAACTTCCCGCTGGCCTTCTCGGTGGCCGGTGGCGATACCGCTGCTGCGCTGGCCGCAGGCTGCCCGGTGGTGTTCAAGGCCCACAGCGGCCACCTGGTGACCTCCGAACTGGTGGCCGACGCCATCGAGCGCGCCGTCAAGAAGACCGGCATGCCTGCCGGCACCTTCAACATGATCTACGGCGACCGCGTGGGCGCCCAGCTGGTCAAGAGCGCCGGCATCCAGGCCGTCGGCTTCACTGGTTCGCTGCGCGGCGGTCGCGCCCTGTGCGACATGGCGGCGGCCCGTCCGCAACCGATCCCGGTGTTTGCCGAGATGTCCAGCATCAACCCCATCATCCTCATGCCGGAAGCCCTGAAGCTGCGTGGCGATGCCATCGCCAAGGACCTGGCCGGCTCGGTCACCGTCGGCGTGGGCCAGCTGTGCACCAGCCCCGGCCTGCTGCTGGGCGTGCGCTCGCCGGAACTGACCGCCTTCATCGAGAAGCTGTCGGCGGCCTTCGGCGGCACCACCCCGGCCACCATGCTCAACAGCGGCGGCCTGACCCACTACAACGGTGGCGTCGCCCGCCTGAGCCAGCTGCCCGGCGTGCAGGTGATCGCCACTGGCGGCAGCAGCTACACCCAGGCGGTGCCGCACCTGTTCAAGGCCGATGCAGCCCAGCTGTTCTCCAAGGAAGCGCCGCTGGAAGAAGAAGTCTTCGGTCCGGCCACCGTCGTCGTCGAACTGGAAAGCCGCGAACAACTGCTGGACTTCGCCGCCAACATGCACGGCCAGCTGACGGCCACCCTGCAAGCCGAGCTCACCGACCTGCAAGGCAACCAGGACCTGATCGCGCTGCTGGAACAGAAGGCCGGTCGCCTGCTGTTGAACGGCTACCCCACCGGCGTGGAAGTGTGCGATGCGATGGTGCATGGCGGCCCCTATCCGGCGACCTCGGACGCGCGTGGCACCTCCGTGGGCACGCTGGCCATCGAGCGCTTCCTGCGCCCGGTGTGCTACCAGAACTACCCGGACGCCATGCTGCCGGTGGCACTGCAGAACGCCAATCCGCTGGGCCTGATGCGCCTGGTCAATGGCGAGCAGACCCGCGCCGTCATCGCCTGAGCCTGAGCTGTAGACCTTTGGACCGGTGCCTGGCGCCGGTCCGGCATTGCCTTCCCCGCACTCGATTGCGGGGTCGTAACAAGACTATCCAACGACGATAAAGACCCCCGAGGAGGAGACCTTGAGCATATTCATCCGGCGCGCCGCGCTGTCGGCCGCCGTCTGCGCGCTGATGGGCGCGGCCACCCTGCCCAGCGCACATGCCGCTGGCGATACCATCAAGATCGGTTTCATCACCGACATGTCCGGCACCTATGCCGATTTCGACGGCCAGGGCGGCGTCGAGGCGATCCGCATGGCCATTGCCGATGCCGGTGGCACCATCAATGGCAAAAAGGTGGAGCTGGTCTTCGCCGACCACCAGAACAAGGCCGACATCGCCGCCAACAAGGCGCGCGAATGGTTCGACCGCGATGGCGTGGACATGCTGGTCGGTGGCGTGAATTCGGCCGCCAGCCTGGCCATGGGCAAGGTCGCTGGCGAGAAGAAGAAGGTCTTCATCTCGGTCGGTGCCGGCACCACCCGCCAGACCAACGAAGAGTGCAACGCCTACACCATCCAGTACGCCTACGACACCACTGCCCTGGCACGCGGCACGGGCGCGGCCATCACGCGCCAGGGCGGCAAGTCCTGGTACTTCCTCACGGCCGACTATGCCTTCGGCACCTCGCTGGAGAAGGACACCAGTGACGTCGTCAAGAGTGCCGGCGGCACCGTCGTGGGCGCCACCCGGGTACCGCTGTCGACCTCGGATTTCTCGTCCTTCCTGTTGCAGGCGCAATCCTCCAAGGCCCAGATCCTCGGCCTGGCCGTGGCCGGTGGCGACGTCATCAATGCCATCAAGGCGGCCAATGAATTCGGCGTGAACAAGACGATGAAGCTGGCGGGCCTGCTGATCTTCATCAACGATACCCATTCGCTGGGCCTGCAGTTGACCCAGGGCATGTATCTCACCGATGGCTGGTACTGGGACCTCAATGAGCAGTCGCGTACCTGGGCCAATCGCTACTTCCTGAAGATGAAGAAGATGCCTTCGATGTTCCAGGCCGGTGATGCCTCGGCGGTGGGGCAGTACCTGAAGGCGGTGAAGGCGGTCGGCAGTACCGATGCCGACCAGGTCATGGCCTACCTGCGCAAGAACCGCATCAACGACTTCTTTACCGCCAATGGCGTGGTGCGTCCTGACGGTCGCATGGTGCACGACATGTACCTGATGGAAGTGAAGAAGCCCTCCGAATCCAAGCGCCCCTGGGACTACTACAAGCTGGTGCAGACCATCCCCGGCGAGCAAGCCTACATGACCAAGGCCGAATCCAAGTGTGCGCTGTGGAAGTGAGCGGATAAAGGCAGGTCCAGCCGGACGGCCCCAGGCGGGGCCGCCGGAACGTTTTTGAGCAGCAAGTCTGATGTGGATCGGACCATGTTCAACGCATCCCGGGTGACCGGGGTGCGTTTTTTTTTATGCCTGCGCCATTCCCGGCGCAGGCAAGCGGATCAGGCGCGGCGCGGCACCTGCGGACGCATGGCTACGCCCAGGCGGTTCCAGGCATTGATGATGGCCACTGCAAACGTCAGGTTGGCGATCTCGGCCTCGCTGAAATGCTGCTGCAGCAGGGCAAAGGCGGCGTCGTCCTTGTCGCCATCGGGCTGGTGCAGGTAGGTGAAGCGCTCGGCCCAGTTCAGCGCCGCGCGCTCCTGTTCGGTGAAGAAGGCGATCTCGCGCCAGGCCGCCAGGGTATTGAGGCGTTGCTGGTCTTCGCCATTCTTGAGCAGGTCGTGCGAGTGCATGTCGGCGCAGTAGGCGCAGCCATTGAGTTGCGAGACCCGCAGGAACACCAGCTCCAGCAGCTTGGGATCGACACCGCTCTGGTGGACGGCTTCACTGGCCTTGAGCAGGGCATTGAAGGCGGGAGCGGCGAGTTTGGTATGGGGCAGGCGTTGCTTGAAGTCGGACATCATGATTCTCCATGGAAAAGTGAGGGTGACAGCGGCGCGAATGACCGGTGTTCCTCCACTAGACGGGGGAGCATGTCCGCTTGTGACAGATTTCGCGAAAAAAGAGCGGCCAGCCTGAAAAACTCAGCCGCCATCCGCCATCGATTGGGCAATGGCCTTGAGCTTGTCCGGGTTGCGCACGATGTAGATCTCGCAGATGCGCCCGCCCTCGGTCTCCAGCACCTGGGCCGATTCGAGCATGTCATCGATGTAGCGCAACAGTCCCGGGCTGCCATTGATCCAGGCTGCGCGATAGCGGATGCGTTCGCCGAAGCGGCGCCGGTTGGCGTAGTAGAGCCAGGTGATGCGCTCGCCGCCCAAGAGCGGGTGGGGGAAGGACGATACCTTGCCGCCGCCGTCGCCGATCAGGCGGGCGTCCTCGGCCAACAGGCCGAGCATGGCCTCGCGCTGGCCGCTCTGGACGGCTTGCATGAATTTTTCCAGCAGCAGGGCATGGGTCTGGCGCGTCACCGGGCTGGAGGCGGCGCGCAGCGGCTTGCGGGGCGCTGCGCCGGCGGATGCGGCGGCATCGTGCTGCGCCAGCCGTTCGCGGGCGCGGTGCACCAGCTGGCGGCAACTGGCCTCCGATTTCTGCAGGATGGCAGCGATATCGGGATAGTCGTTATCGAAGACTTCACGCAGCAGGAAGGCGGCGCGTTCCTCCGGCTTGAGACGTTCCAGCAGCAAGAGATAGGCGAAGGAAACGTCGCTATGCTGCTCCAGCAGCGTCTCGGGCGAGGGCGCCAGACGGGCCTGGCCGAACAGGTCGATTTCGGGGGCGTTGTCGGACAGGTCCACCAGCGGCTCCGGCAGCCAGTGGCCGACGTAGTGCTGGCGCTCCTGCTGCAGCTGGCGCAGACGGTCGAGGCACAGGCGGGTGACTACCGTCACCAGCCAGGCTTCGGCCGAGGCCAGCGCCTGCGGGTCCTGGGCGTGCCAGCGCAGCCAGGCGTCCTGCAGCACGTCCTCGGCGTCGCTGCGCGTGCCCAGCATGCGATAGGCGACCCCGAAGAGCCGCGCGCGATGGCGGGCAAAGAGATCGCTGTCGGGATCGCGGTCGCCGGCCATGGCTGCAGCGGGGCGATCAGCCCTGCTTGAGCTTGCGCGCGATATCCAGCGCGAAGTAGGTCAGCACGCCATCGGCACCGGCGCGCTTGAAGGCCATCATGGCTTCCATCATGGTCTTGTCGTGGTCCAGCCAGCCGTTCTGGGCGGCGGCCTTGATCATCGCGTACTCGCCGCTGACCTGGTAGGCGAAGGTCGGTACCTTGAACTGGTCCTTCACGCGACGCACGATGTCCAGATAGGGCATGCCGGGCTTGACCATGACCATGTCGGCGCCTTCCTGCAGGTCCAGCGCCACTTCGCGCAGCGCCTCGTCGCTGTTGGCCGGATCCATCTGATAGCTGAACTTGTTGCCCTTGCCCAGGTTGGCGGCCGATCCGACCGCATCGCGGAAGGGGCCGTAGAAGGCCGAGGCGTACTTGGCCGAGTAGGCCATGATGCGGGTGTAGATGTGGCCCTGGGCTTCGAGCATGGTGCGGATGGCGGCGATGCGGCCATCCATCATGTCCGAGGGGGCGACTACGTCCACACCGGCGTCGGCCTGGGTCCGGGCTTGCGCCACCAGCAGGGCCACGGTCTGGTCGTTGAGGATGTAGCCGGACTCATCCATCACGCCATCCTGGCCGTGGCTGGTGTAGGGGTCCAGGGCGACGTCGCACAGGATGCCCAGCTCGGGGAAGCGGTCCTTCAAGGCGCGCACCACGCGGGGGATCAGGCCGTCGGGGTTGGTGGCCTCGATGCCGTCGGGGGTCTTCAGGGCCGGGTCGATCACCGGGAACAGCGCCAGCACCGGCACGCCCAGCTGCACACATTGCTCGGCCACCGGCAGCAGCGTATCGAGCGAGAGGCGATCCACGCCCGGCAGCGACGGCACCGGGGTGCGCAGGTTCTGGCCTTCCTGGACGAATACTGGATAGATCAGGTCGGCGCTGGTGATGACGTTCTCGGCCATCAGGGCGCGCGAAAAGGCATCGCGACGCATGCGGCGCATGCGCAGGGCAGGGTAGGTGGCGGTGTTGCTGAAATCGGTCAAAGACATGTGTCGGCTTTCAAAAAATTGATGTTATTTGACGTTATCTTGGAATATTTTCTAGGTAAATATCGCTATCTTCGGAAATTTGTATTCTTTCAATTGGAGTTTCAACAACTTTCGCTGCAAATACTTTACCTTAGCTGCGGGTGATTCATTTGCCCCCCGCTTCCCCTTCCCTCCCTGAGCGGGGCCGATCGTGCAAGCGAAAGGCGTTTAGCCCCGGAGAATTTTGCTGTTCTCCGGGGTTTTTTTTGTTCGTCCGTTTTACTCCAGTTGGAAGGATCGCGCCTTGTCGGCGATCATGCCTGGGGTTGGCCGGCGTGTTCGCCGTCGACCTGCCCATCGACATCGCCGGTGGCCTTGGCACTGGATGCAGTGGCTGCTTCGCCGCTCAGACCGGCCAGTTCCAGGATCTTGTCATTGGCCTCTTCCAGGCCGATGCGCTTGAGCGCGGAGAACAGCTGGGCCGTGAACGGGAAGGGCTGGCCGTTCTCGTCCACATAGCTTTCCAGGTAGGTGCGGGCCTGGCGCAGGGCGTTGGTGGATTCGTTGCGGTTGAGCTTGTCGGCCTTGCTCAGGATGCAATGGATGGGTTTGCCGGTGGGGGCGAACCACTCGATCATCTGGATATCCAGGTCGGTGAAGGGACGGCGCGAATCGACGATCATCACCAGCGCCGCCAGCTGTTCGCGCTGGCGCACGTAGTCGCCCAGCAGGGCTTGCCAGTGATGCTTGGCCGAGCCCGACACCTCGGCATAGCCATAGCCGGGCAAGTCCACCAGCATGGCGCGGATCTCGTCGGGGCGCGCCTCGTCGTTGCGGTGCTGGCCCACATGGGCGCCGCCCAGCGAGAAATAGTTGATGTGCTGGGTGCGCCCCGGTGTCTTGGAGGCAAAAGCCAGGCGTTTCTGGTTGCACAACACGTTGATCGCGCTGGACTTGCCGGCGTTGGATCGGCCGGCGAAGGCGATCTCCGGCACACTGGTCTTGGGCAGGTCCCGCAGATGATTGACGGTGGTGTAGAAACGGGCTTGCCAAAGTTGCGACATGGTGGGGGGAAATCCGAAAGAGGAGGGAAAAACGCGGAGAAGCTATTGTACAATGGCCCGATACCCAACGCCTTGTTGATGCCAGGCAACTCAAAAATATGGCGGCCATTGGAGACAGGTCAAACAACAGGCATTTGGTATGGGGGCAGTCAGCCACCGAACGGGCAAAATCTCGCAATTCCACAATAAGAGTATTAGGGTGACGAATGAACCGTGCCAACCGTGCCTTTTCCCCTTTGTTGCATTCCGTTTTTGCTGCCGTGCTGGCAGTGTCTTGCGCAGCCCATGCGGCTGACGAGAAGACAACCCCGATCAAGGCCGACCCGGCCAAGGGCGAAGCCCTCTTCACCAATGGCGACAATGCCCGCAACATCGTGGCCTGCGTGTCCTGCCACGGCGCTGCCGGCAATTCGACCATCACCCAGAATCCCAAGCTGGCCGGCCAGCATGAGGCCTACATCGCCAAGCAGTTGCTCAACTTCCGTACGCCCGAACGCAACAATCCGGTCATGACGCCGATGGCCAAGGCGCTCACCGACGAGGACGTGCACAACATCGCGGCCTATCTGGCGGCCCAGGCACCCAAGCCGGGCGCGGCCAAGAACAAGGAAACCATCGACCTGGGCAAGCATATCTGGCGCGCCGGCATCGCCGCCAAGAACGTGCCGGCCTGCGCCGGCTGCCACAGCCCCAATGGCGCTGGCATCCCGGCCCAGTATCCGCGCCTGGCTGGCCAGCACCAGGATTACACGGTGGCTCAGCTGACCAGTTTCCGTGGCGGTACCCGCACCAACAGCCCGCAGATGACGGCCATCGCCGATCGTCTCTCGGACAAGGAAATCAAGGCCGTGGCCGACTACATGGCCGGCCTGAAGTAAGGCCTGAGCAAGCGCAAGCGAAGAAGGCGGCCCCGGTGCCGCCTTTTTTTCGTCATGATTGACGCAAGTCGTGGCGCGCCACGCCGGCCGGCCCCATGATCGCGGATCAGGCCCGCTGCGCCCTGATAAGCGCGCCGGCATACCCGGGTTGCGCTGGCGCGTATCACGGACTTTTCCCGGGAGCGGTAGAATTCCGGGTTCGCATCGCTTTGCCGCCCGGCAAGGCGACCCCCCAGGTAAGCGGGTCCGGCAGCCCGGATCCGGTAAGGCAGGAATATGACGACGGGCAGCAGTACCCAAGGAATCCAGATCAGGACCCGGCAACGCTGGCTAGGCGATGCCGTCGAACTGGTCTCATCGATGCGCTTCGCCATCAGCCTCTTGACGCTGATCGCCATCGCCTCGGTGATCGGCACGGTGATGAAGCAGAACGAACCGATGCCCAACTACGTGAACCAGTTCGGTCCGTTCTGGTTCGAGATCTTCGGCAAGGCTGGCCTGTATGCGGTCTATTCGGCCTGGTGGTTCCTGCTGATCATGGGCTTCCTGGTGCTGTCGACCTCGCTGTGCATCGCCCGCAACGCGCCCAAGATGCTGCGCGACGTCAAGAGCTGGCGCGACAACGTGCGCGAGCAGTCGCTGCGCAACTTCCACCACAAGCATGAATGGCAGACCGGCGAGGCGCCGGCCGAAGCCGCCGCGCGGCTGGCCCGGCAGGTCGGGCAGCGCGGCTACAAGGTCAAGCTGGTCGATAAGGACGGCGGCACGCTGCTGGCGGCCAAGCAGGGGGCGGCCAACAAGTGGGGCTACATCTTCGCGCATGCGGCCATCGTCATCATCTGCCTGGGTGGCCTGCTCGACTCGGACCTGCCGATCCGCTTCCAGCAATGGTTCTATGGCAAGCAGGCGTTCTCCGGCAACGGCATCATCGCCGACATCCCCGAGCGTTATCGCCTGGGCCTGAACAACCCGACCTTCCGCGGCAATACCCTCATTCCCGAAGGCGCCAGCAGCAGCACGGCCATCATCCCGCAGAAGGATGGCGTGATGATCCAGGACCTGCCCTTCACCATCCAGCTGAAGCGCTTCATCATCGACTTCTACTCCACCGGCATGCCCAAGCTCTTCGCCAGCGAAGTGGTGCTGCGCGACCATGAAACGGGCAAGGAGACCGCCGCCACCATCAAGGTCAACGAGCCGCTGATCTACAAGGGCGTGGCGATCTACCAGTCCAGCTTCGAGGATGGCGGCAGCAAGCTCAAGCTGGTCGGCTACCCCATGCAGGGCGGCAGCAACAGCCGCTTCGAGCTGGCCGGCGAAGTCAACGGCACCACGCCGATGCCGGCCGGGATGGGCGACTACACCATCGAATGGACCGGTTTCCGTCCCTTCAACGTGGAGAACATGCAGGCCGGCAAGTCGGGCTCGACCTCGGGTGACGCGCGCGCGGTCAACGTCGGCAAGGACGTCAACCGCGGCATCATCGAGGGCCTGGACAAGCACCTGGGTTCCAGCGCCAAGAATGCCAACAGCAAGGATTTCAAGAACGTCGGTCCGACCGTGCAGTACAAGCTGCGCGACAAGACCGGCCAGGCGCGCGAGTACTTCAACTACATGCAGTCGCTGCAGATCGATGGCGCCTATGTGTTCCTGGCCGGCATGCGCGAGCAGCCAGACCAGCCCTTCCGTTACCTGCGCATTCCCGCCGATGACAAGGACAGCGTGGCCGAGTGGATGCGCCTGCGCGCGGCACTGGCCAATCCGGCGCTGCGTGAACAGGCCGCCCACCGCTATGCCAGCCAGGCCATCAGCAATGGTCGCGAGACCTCGCCGGTGCTGCGCCAGCAGCTGGAGCAATCGGCCCTGCGCGGCCTGAGCATCTTCGCCGGCGACGGTAAGGTCTCCGGCTATATCGCCGTGACCCGCTTCCTGGAGCAGCTGCCGGCCGCCGAGCAGGAGAAGGCCGCCGACATCTTCATGAAGATCCTCAACGGCAGCATGTGGGAACTCTGGCAAGCCGCCCGCGCCCAGGACGGCCTGGCCCCGGTGGCCAGTGACGAGGCCCATGGCCGCTACCTGCAACTGGCCATCAACGCGCTGGCCGATGCCGGCTTCTATCCGGCGCCGGTGTTCCTGCAACTGACCGGGTTCGAGGAGATCAAGGCCTCGGTGCTGCAGGTGACCCGTTCGCCGGGCAAGAAGGTGGTCTACCTGGGCTGCCTGTTCCTGGTGCTGGGCGTGTTCGCGATGCTCTACATCCGTGACCGGCGCCTGTGGATCTGGATCAAGCCGGGCGCAGACGGCCAGGGCATCCAGGCGCTGCTGGCCATGAGCACCCAGCGCCGTACACTGGACTTTGACAAGGAATTCGAGCAGATGAAGGGCAGGCTGGCGGGCAACGCCTCCGTGCCGCCATCGGCTTAGGTTTTACCGTGCCGCCGGCATATGGCGGTTATCATCTGCGGCATATAAAGGCTGGCATCGGCTTGGCTAGCATCGCTGCAGACAGTAGTGGAGAACGCAATGGAACTGACTCAAGCAAACCAGGCCTACGCCGACGAGCAAGGCTTCTTCCGCCGCCTCAGCGTGGTGGACTGGATCTTCGCGGCGGCCCTGGTGGCAGGCTCCCTGTACGCCTTCGGGCGTTTCGGCAGCTACATGGATTACTACGAGAAGGCGGTGCTGCTGCTGGCCGCGCCCACCTTCGCCTGGCTGGGCTGGCACTGGAAGCCGGTGCGCCCGCTGATGGTCGCCATCGCCGTGCTGTCGCTGGGCGCCATCGCCATGTATGGCGGTGCGCTGGAGATGGCCGACAAGAAATTCTTCCTCAAGTACATGCTCTCCAGCCAGTCGGCGATCCTGTGGATGAGTGCGCTGTTCTGCCTGTCGACGCTGTTCTACTGGGGCGGGCTGGCCACCACCGCCGGCACCGGCAACGCGATCGGCTCGCGCCTGTGCTGGGCCGCCGTGTTGCTGGGCTTCACCGGCATGATGGTGCGCTGGTACGAGTCCTACCTGATCGGCGCCGATGTGGGTCATATCCCCATCTCCAACCTGTATGAAGTCTTCGTCCTGTTCTGCCTGATCACGGCGCTGTTCTACCTCTACTACGAGGAGCGCTACGCCACCCGCCAGCTGGGTGCCTTCGTGCTGACGGTGATCACCGCAGCAGTCGGATTCCTGATGTGGTATACCGTCTCGCGGGATGCAGCCGAGATCCAGCCGCTGGTACCGGCCCTGCAGAGCTGGTGGATGAAGATCCACGTGCCCGCCAACTTCATCGGCTACGGGACCTTCGCCCTTGCCGCCATGGTGGCCGTGGCCTACCTACTGCGCGAGCGCGGCTACCTGGCCGACCGCCTGCCCTCGCTGGAGGTGCTCGATGATGTGATGTACAAGGCCATTGCCGTGGGTTTTGCCTTCTTCACCATCGCCACCATCCTGGGCGCGCTGTGGGCAGCCGAGGCCTGGGGCGGGTATTGGTCCTGGGATCCCAAGGAAACCTGGGCGCTGATCGTCTGGCTCAACTACGCGGCCTGGTTGCACATGCGCCTGATGAAGGGTTTGCGTGGACAGGCGGCGGCCTGGTGGGCGCTGGTCGGCCTGCTGGTGACGACCTTCGCCTTCCTGGGCGTGAACATGTTCCTCTCCGGCCTGCATTCCTACGGCGAGCTTTGATGGCGATGGCCGCTCCTTGATTAGGGGCCCCGTCCCCGACGAAAAGGAGTGGCAATGAACGATTCGACTTACCCGCCGGCGCTGGTCATCTTCGATTGCGATGGCACGCTGGTCGATAGCGAAGTGGTGGCCGCACAGGCCTGGTCCGAGTATGTGGCCAGTTATGGCGTCAACCTGAGCGCCGAGGAGGCCCTGTCGCGCTTTCGCGGCGTCAGCATGACATGGTGCCTGGCGCATATCGAGCAGCTGCATGGCCAAGCCCTGCCGCCGCACTTCGAGCAGGAGCTGCGTACCCTGATGGCGCGACTGCTGGAGCAGCAGTTGCAGCCTATCAATGGCGCCCTGGACATGGTGGAAAAGCTGCACCTGCCCTTTGCACTGGCCTCCAACGCGCCCCATCACAAGATCGAGCTATGCCTGCGCGTGACCGGCCTGTTGCCGCATTTTGCCGGCCGCATCTTCAGCGCCTACGATGTGCAGCGCTGGAAACCCGACCCGGCCCTGTTCCTCCATGCCGCCGCGCAATTGGGCGTGGCACCGGAGTACTGTGCGGTGGTCGAGGACAGCCTGCCGGGCGTACAGGCCGGTCTGGCCGCAGGCATGAAGGTAGTCGCCCTGCAGGAGCATGGCGTGCACCCGGACATGCCGTGCGGCGTGCAGGTCATCACCCATCTGTCGCAACTGCACGCCCACCTGGTCTGAGGCGCTTTGCCGCTTTCTCAGGCCGGTGCAATTTAGGTAAGATGGTCCAATCCGTCCACGACCGACCAGCATGTCCCATCCCATCGACCGCTCCCGGCAGATCATCTACTGCGATCGCGATATTGAAGTACGCCCGCTCGACGTGCGTGAGGCGCGGGCGCTGTATGACGCGGTGGACCATTCACGCCAGGCTATCGGCAAGTGGGAGGCCTGGTGTACGCCCACTTATGGCTTGCTCGATGCGCAGCTGTTCCTGCAGCGCTCCATCGAACACTGGCAGGGGCATGCCGCCTATGATTTCAACGTCATCGATCGTTCCACCGGCCTGGTGATCGGGGCGGTGGCCATCAACCAGGTCAGCCAGCTGAACCAGATGGCCAACCTCGGCTATTGGGTTCGCGACGGCTATACCGGCCGCGGCATCGCCGCCGTGGCGGCGCGGGCCGCCGCCGCCTTCGCCTTCGGCAAGACCGGCCTGACCCGGCTGGAGATCGTAGCCCAGACCGACAACCTGCGCAGCCAGCGGGTGGCCGAAAAGACTGGAGCGACGCTGGAATGCCTGGCGCGCAACCGCCTGGTGTTCCATGGGCAGCCGCGCGATGCCAGGGTGTTTTCGCTGGTCCCGGCGGACCTGGATAGGCCGATGCCGACACATGGCTAGGGCTTGTCGCAGCGCCTGATAAAGATTCTGCGAGGCAATTGTAAGAGGGCAGATCTGTGGTTTTTTTGCGGCGCAGACCATGCGGAGATACGTTTGGCTACAAATTTTTCGCGCCGGTTTTGTTGATCAGAACTGCACAATCCGAACTATTCTGACAGCGCTGTCAGCCTTGATGGCAGCGGGTTTGCGCCAATTTTGCGCAGCCGCATGAAAAATCTGCACCAAAATAAATTCAAATTGGCTGACAAAATACTGACTTTTCACGTATTCCAAATCGCGACTTGGACGTTACATAGTTAAAGCGCCCGTAAATCAGGGTGTTTCTGTGTCAGGAGCAGTTTCCCGGAAGCAATGAATCAAGCCGGGGAATTGCCGGTTCTCCTAAAAAAACTCAGGAAAGGAGAACTTTGAGCGTCAGCGACGTTTAGAGGAAATACGATGCAAGCCATTCAACGCAACAAGACCGCCAATAACAACCACGCCGGCCGCGCCGCCCAACAATACGTCATGGGTGGTGAGGCTCGCAGCTCCCGCCTGTCCAAGCGCATCAAGAGCGCCGAGGCGGCACCCCAGGACGATTGCAATGCACGCTACGACAAGATCTCCAAGCAGATGGATGACTTGATCGAAGGCGGTTCGCCCCAGCATTTCCGCCGTCCCAAGATGGAAAGCGACATCATCGCGCGCTGATCGGCGCGCAAAAAACAGCCGGGAAGTGCATCGCATCTTCCCGGCTGAGTTTTTCCAGCTTGAATCGGCCTGTACCCGGGCTTGATTTCCGGGCCGGCAGCAGGCAGCGCCTTAAAGGCTTTCCTCGCGCGGATCCCGCGCCAGCAGCCTGGCCACCATTTCCTGCACCGACACGCCATCGAACAAGGCCGCCGCCACCGCATCGGTGATCGGCATCTCGATGCCTTTCTCGCGCGCCAGCTCACGCACGGCCTGTGCGCAACGCACGCCTTCGGCGACATGGCCGAGTTCGGCCACGATATCCTCCAGCTTCTTGTTCTGTGCCAGCCCCAGGCCGACGCGGCGATTACGCGACAGGTCACCGGTGCAGGTGAGGATGAGATCGCCCACCCCCGAGAGGCCCATGAAAGTCTCAAGACGCCCCCCCAGCGCCACGCCCAGTCGGGTGATCTCGGCCAGGCCGCGGGTGATCAGGGCGGCGCGGGCGTTGAGCCCCAGTTGCAGGCCGTCAGCCACACCCGTGGCGATGGCCAGGATATTCTTCACCGCGCCACCGATCTCCACGCCGACCAGGTCGTCGCTCGAATAGATCCGGATATTGTTGCCATGCACGGCGGCGACCACACGCTCGCACAGGGCCGCGTCGGCACCGGCGATGGTCAGCGCGCAGGGCAGGCCGCGCGCTACTTCCTGGGCAAATGAGGGGCCCGAGAGCGCGCCAGCGGCCAGCCCCTCGCCCAGCACCTGCTGCACCACCTGGTGCGGCAGCAGGCGCGTTCCTTCTTCCAGGCCCTTGCACAGCCAGACCAGGTTGGGCAGCGCATAGGCGCGCAGATGACCGGCCAGCTCGCGCAGGCCCGATACCGAAGACGCCGCGATCAGCAGCGCATCGTCGGGGCTGTCGCAGACATGCCGTACCGCCGCATCGAAGTCCGAGCTCACCGCCAGTTCAGCGGGCAAGGGGAAGCCCGGCAGGTAGAGCCGGTTCTCGCGCAAGCGGTCGGCTTCCTGCATGGCGGCGACGTTGCGGCCCCACAGCACGACATCGTGCTTGCGCGCCAGCGGAATGGCCAGCGCGGTACCCCACGCGCCGGCACCTAGAATGGTGATCTTCATGGCCGCCCGCTCAATCGCCCCAGACGTCGGCGGCCTTCACGAAGCCGGTCTGGCCGTCGCGATGGCGTACCTTCACCCAGCCGTTGCTGGGGCCTTCCAGCCATTCCAGCAATACGTAGCGGTCGGCGGTGAAGACCACCGGACTGCCTTCATCGGCCGCATTGAAGATGCGTGCATTGGCCACCGACACCACCAGCATGCGCTTGGAGGTGAGTGCCTTGGAGGAGATCCAGGACAGCGTGCCGGCGGCATCCCTGACCTTGCTCCACTCGCCGTAGGTCAATACCACTTCCACCGGCATGCCGCGCGGCGCGACGTAGACGCGGCGGCCTTTTTCGGAAGGGGCGTCATACATGATGGCAGGGGCGGCACCGACCGACTTGAAGTCCAGGGCCAGGGCATCCTTGGCCAGGAAGGCGCCAAGCAGGCTGGCGCAAAGAATCAGGGGCAGGCGTTTCATGGGGAAGTCTCCACGGGAGGGGAAAGCACCGCCGCAGGAGCTGCGGCGGTCTGGCGTCGTGGCGTCCGACCGGAAGCATGGCCGCAGGGGCGGCAGTCCGGACGGGGCAAGCGCACGCGGGGGGATCAGTTGACGGCGGTCGAACCGTTGTTGACCAGGGTGGCGCCTTGTTGCTCGGCCAGTGCCTGCAGGCGTTGCTGGTAGAACACCTCGAAGTTGATCTCGGCCAGGTGGACCGGCGGGAAACCGGCGCGGGTGATGGCGTCGGCGATGTTGGCGCGCAGGTACGGGTAGATGATGTTGGGGCAGCCGATGCCCAGCAGCGGGTCCAGCTGCTCGGCCGGCACGTTGCGGATCTCGAAGATGCCGGCTTGCTTGCCCTCGACCAGGAAGGCGACCTTGTCCTTGACTTTGGCGGTCACGGTGATGGTCACGGTCGATTCGAACACGCCTTCAGCCAGCGCCTCGGCGCCGACGTCCACCGACACTTCGATGGACGGTGCTTCCTGTTCCAGGAAGATGGCCGGGGAGTTCGGCTGTTCCAGCGAGAGGTCCTTCAGGTAGACGCGCTGGATCTGGAAAACGGGTTGCTGTTGAGCTTCTTGGTTCTGTTCCGACATGGATTTCTTTCAGGTTCGGTGAATCGGTTGGGAAGTGCTGCCCTGGCGTCAGGCTTGCAGCAGCGGGTCCAGCTTGCCGGCGCGGTCCAGTGCGCTCAGGTCATCGAAGCCGCCGACATGGGTGTCGCCGACGTAGATCTGGGGCACGGTACGGCGACCGGTCTGTTGCATCATCAGCTCACGCTGCTGAGGGTCGAGATCGACACGGATCTTCTCGATCTGCGTGATCCCCTTGCTGGCGAGCAGGCGCTCGGCCATCATGCAATACGGGCACACGGCGGTGCAATACATCTTGACCGGGGCGCTCATTTGGCATCCTTGGTGGTCAGCGGCAAGCCCTGGCCCTGCCAGGCGGCGATGCCACCGGTCAAGCCATAGACCTCGGCGAAGCCGGCCTTCTTCAGCGTCGATTCGGCGCGGTTGGCCTGGGTGCCGTTCTGGCAGATCACGATGACCGGTCGGCTCTTCAACTTGTCGAGCTCGGCGATGCGCTGGGGCAATTCCTTGAGCGGAATGTTGCGGGCGTCGCGCAGGTGGCCGGCGGCATATTGTTCGGTATCACGCACGTCCAGCACCAGGACCTTGCCCTGGTTGAGCATCTGGGTGGCTTGCAGCAGGCTGAGCTTGTTGCCGCGCTGTTGCAGGTAGGGAACCAGCAGGGCACCGCCGGAGACCAAGGCCAGGGCGATCAGGAAAATATTGTCGATGATGAATTTCACGGCAGTCCAATGAGTTTACTGAATCCCGGCATTATAAAATAGAAGCATTCGCGGTTTGTATGAGAACAGTCTAAGGTTTGCGCCCGGCCTCGCGTAGGGGCTCTTCGGGCAGCCGCATCGGTTTATCCATCATCAGAAATAGTCCTCCTATGTACAAAATCGTATTCATGCGCCACGGCGAATCGACCTGGAACCTGGCCAACCGCTTCACCGGCTGGGTGGATGTCGACCTGACCGAGAAAGGCGTGGCCGAGGCCCGCCAGGCCGGCCGCCTGCTCAAGGAAGCCGGTTTCTCCTTCGACTTGGCCTACACCTCGGTGTTGAAGCGTGCCATCCGCACCCTGTGGACCACCCTGGACGAAATGGACCAGATGTATGTTCCGGTAAAGAACGACTGGCGCCTGAACGAACGCCACTACGGCGCCCTGCAGGGGTTGAACAAGGCCGAGACCGCCGCCCAGTACGGCGACGAGCAGGTGCTGGTCTGGCGCCGCAGCTACGACACCCCGCCCAATCCGCTGACCCCGGGCGAGGAGCGCGACGCCTTCGGCGACCCGCGCTACGCCGGCCTGTCGCGCGAGCAGGTGCCGCTGACCGAATGTCTCAAGGACACCGTGGCCCGCGTGCTGCCGGCCTGGAATGATTCCATCGCCCCGGCCATCCGCGCCGGCAAGCAGATCATCATCTCGGCCCACGGCAACAGCCTGCGCGCCCTGATCAAGTATCTGGACGGCATCAGCGACAACGACATCGTCGGCCTGAACATCCCCAACGGCCAGCCGCTGGTCTATGAACTGGATGCCGACCTCAAGCCCATCAAGAGCTACTACCTGGGCGACCAGTCCGCCATCGAAGCGGCGCTCAAGGCCGTGGCCAACCAAGGGAAGTCGAAATAAAACTGCGTTTCTCTCGCAAGGCGCCGGCCGCACAGGCGGCGCCTCTGCATCTTCCCGGCAAGCGCAATGCGCTGGCGCGACCGGCGGCCGATCCTGGCCGCCCCGCGTTGCGGGGATGGTCGCGCCCTGTAGGTGCGATGCTGGCCTGCCTGCTGGCGGCCGCTTCCCTGCACGCCCAGCCCATCACCGAGCGCACCCGCCAGAAGCAGGCCGCCGAGAAGGAGCGGGACGACCTGCAGCAACGCCTCTCCAGCCTCAAGCGCGACATCGACCGCACCGAGACCGCCAAGGACAACGCCGCCGATGCCCTGGCCTCGTCCGAGCAGGCCATCTCCAAGGCCAATCGCTCGCTGCGCGACCTGGCCCAGGAGCAGCAGGATACCGAGAACCGCCTGGCCCAACTGGTCAGCAAGCTCAATGAATTGACGGCCCTGGTCAACGCCCAGCAGGCACAATTGTCCAGGCTGCTGCGCGAGCAGTACGTGGCCGGCAACGAGGACCGCATCAAGCTGCTGCTCTCGGGCGACAATCCCAATCGCATCAACCGCGAACTGCAGTACATGGGCTATGTCTCGCAAGCCCAGGCCAGGCTGATCGAGACCCTGCGCGCCAACCAGCAGGCCATTCGCGCCAACCAGGCCGACACCGAGAACGCCAAATCCGAACTGCAGGAGATCGCCCAGGAAGAACTGGAACAGAAGAAAGTCCTGGAGCGCGAGAAGGCGCGCCGGGTGACCCTGCTGTCCCAGCTCTCCAGCAAGCTCAACGCCCAGCGCCAGGAAGTGGGACGCATCGAGCAAGACCAGCAGCGCCTCTCCAGCCTGGTGGACAAGCTGGCCCAGATCATCGAGCAGCAGAAGAAGGCCGAAGCCGAAGCGCGTGAAAAGCGGCGCCAGGAACAATTGGCCAAGGCCAAGGCCGAACGCGAGAAGCGCCAGGCAGAACAACGTGCCCGCGCCGAGAAGCGCGCCGCCGAAGCGGCCCGGGCCGCCAGGGAAGGCAAGCCGGCGCCCAAGATGCCCGATCCGGCCGATGCCATCGACGACGACGAAGCGCCGCAAAGCGCGTCGCTGGGACGCAACGACACCCTGCCCGAGCCGCAGTCGGACAATTTCGGCAAGCCCTTCGCCAGCCTGCGCGGCCAGCTGCACCTGCCGGTCAAGGGCGACCTGACCTCGAAGTTCGGCAGCCGCCGGGGCGACGGCCCGACCAGCCGGGGCCTGTTCATCCGCGCCCACGAGGGCTCGGAAGTGCGCGCCGTGGCGGCCGGCCGGGTGGTCTTCGCGGACTGGTTGCGCGGCTTCGGCAACCTGATCATCGTGGACCATGGCAACCAGTACATGACGATCTACGGCAACAACCAGTCGGTATTGAAACGCGCCGGCGACCTGGTCAAGGCCGGGGAAACCATTGCCACTGCAGGCAACAGCGGCGGCAACGAGCAATCGGGTTTATACTTTGAAATGCGGTATCAAGGCCGCGCATTCGACCCACAGGGGTGGGTAACTACTAGGTGACACATGGGCAGCAAACTCAAGAATATCAGTTTGATCGGTTTGGGCATGGTGGCTGGCGCCACCGCGATGATTCAGTTCGATGCCATCGCGCAAAAAAATGCAACGGCATCGCTGCCCCTGGAGGAGTTGCGCCAGATGGCCGATGTGTTCGGTCTCATCAAGTCGGATTACGTCGAGCAGGTCGATGACAAGAAGCTGCTCACCGATGCCATCTCCGGCATGGTCGCCTCGCTCGATCCGCATTCGGCCTATCTGGACAAGAAGGCCTACAAGGAGCTGCGCGAAGGCACCATGGGCAAGTTCGTCGGCCTGGGCATCGAGGTCGGCATGGAAGACGGCTACGTCAAGGTGATCTCGCCGATCGAGGATTCGCCGGCCTTCCGCGCCGGGATCAAGGCCGGTGACCTGATCACCCGACTGGACAGCACCCCGGTCAAGGGCCTGACCCTGGACGAAGCCGTCAAGAAGATGCGCGGCGAACCCAATACCAAGATTACCCTGACGATTGCCCGCAAGGACGAGGACAAGCCCATCATCCTGACCATCACCCGCCAGGAGATCCGCGTCCAGAGCGTCAAGTCCAAGGTGGTCGAGCCCGGCTACGCATGGCTGCGCGTGACCCAGTTCCAGGAGCCGACGGTGGACGACATGTCCAAGAAGCTGGCCGCCATCTATGCCCAGGAACCCAACCTGAAGGGCATCGTGCTGGATCTGCGCAATGACCCGGGGGGTGTGCTGCCGGGCGCCATCGGCGTGGCGGCGACCTTCCTGCCCAAGGATGCGGTGGTGGTCTCGACCAATGGCCAGCTGCCCAGCTCCAAGCAGACCTTCTACGCCAAGCGCGAGTTCTACGCCTCCAACCCGCTGTCGGATCCGCTGTCGCGCCTGCCGGACGCCATCAAGAAGGTGCCGATGGTGGTCCTGATCAACAGCGGTTCGGCCTCGGCCTCCGAAATCGTGGCCGGCGCCCTGCAGGACTACAAGCGCGCCACCATCATGGGTACGCAGTCCTTCGGCAAGGGTTCGGTACAGTCCGTGATCGCCCTGCCGCCGGAAAAGAACACCGCCGTCAAGCTGACCACGGCGCGCTACTACACGCCCAATGGCCGTTCCATCCAGGCGCGCGGCATCGTGCCGGACATCATGGTGGACGAGTTCCCGGATGGCGATGGCCTCAACGGCCTGCGCCTGCGTGAAGCCGATCTGGCCAAGCACCTCACCAACGACACCGACAAGTCCGCCGAGGTCAAGGCCCAGACCCTGGACGAGCAGTCCGAGGAACGCCTGATCGCTGCCGAGAAGAAGCGCAAGCCGCTGGACTTCGGCAGCAAGGATGACTTCCAGCTCGCGCAAGCCCTCAATCACCTGAAG
>NZ_JAELUH010000386.1 GCF_016429215.1 Herbaspirillum sp. ASV7
GGGCCGCACCCGGCACCACCCAGATCGAGGTGGCATAGGCGATCAGCGAGGCCCGCCCCGGCATGACGAAATGCAGGGCGCCCGTCACCAGCGCCGTGAACAGGCCCATCTGCAGCACCCCCACCCCTGTCTCTTATACACATCTCCGAGCCCACGAGACTCCGTTATGTATCGCGTATGCCGTCTTCTGCGTGAAAAGGGGGGGGGGGGGGGGGGGGGGGGGGGGGGGGGGGGGGGGGGGGGGGGGGGGGGGGGGGGGGGGGGGGGGGGGGGGGGGGGGGGGGGGGGGGGGGGGGGGGGG
>NZ_JAELUH010000387.1 GCF_016429215.1 Herbaspirillum sp. ASV7
AAGGCCCGTGCCGCCTTCTCCAAGATCGGTGTGCTGATGGCATCGGCCCGTCGTACCGAGAAGCCGCTGCACCCCACCAACCTGCACGTGAACCAGGCGCTGTTCCCCAACGACACCGTGCAGAGCCTGTCTCTTATACACATCTCCGAGCCCACGAGACTCCGTTATGTATCTCGTATGCCGTCTGCTGCTTGAAAAGGGGGGGGGGGGGGGGGGGGGGGGGGGGGGGGGGGGGGGGGGGGGGGGGGGGGGGGGGGGGGGGGGGGGGGGGGGGGGGGGGGGGGGGGGGGGGGGGGGGGGG
>NZ_JAELUH010000388.1 GCF_016429215.1 Herbaspirillum sp. ASV7
CATCGGCGACCCGCGTGAGGTGGCCGAGATCTTCGAGGTGCCGCTGGCTTTCCTGATGGATGGCGTGAACCACCAGCGCCGTTCGGTGGAGCTGCCTCACCCGGTGGGGCGGCGCAGCTTCTACACCTGTCTCTTATACACATCTCCGAGCCCACGAGACTCCGTTATGTATCGCGTATGCCGTCTTCTGCTTGAAATGGGGGGGGGGGGGGGGGGGGGGGGGGGGGGGGGGGGGGGGGGGGGGGGGGGGGGGGGGGGGGGGGGGGGGGGGGGGGGGGGGGGGGGGGGGGGGGGGGGGGGG
>NZ_JAELUH010000389.1 GCF_016429215.1 Herbaspirillum sp. ASV7
CGGTGGAAACGCGGCAACTGTACCGGGACGCCGGGTCAGCAGCGGGTTTAGACTCATGATCCGATTGTTGCGCCATTTCGATGACATCGGCCGGCAACGGCCCTGTCATGAGCCCATGTCCACATCCTGTCTCTTATACACATCTCCGAGCCCACGAGACTCCGTTATGTATCGCGTATGCCGTCTGCTGCTTGAAAAGGGGGGGGGGGGGGGGGGGGGGGGGGGGGGGGGGGGGGGGGGGGGGGGGGGGGGGGGGGGGGGGGGGGGGGGGGGGGGGGGGGGGGGGGGGGGGGGGGGGGGG
>NZ_JAELUH010000390.1 GCF_016429215.1 Herbaspirillum sp. ASV7
CCTGCCCGTCGGCCATCTGCACACCTGGCATGTGGTGCGCATGCCCAAGCCCGGTTCCTATGACGACCGCGTCGATATCTGGCTGGCGCCGCAGCACGAGTGGTATCCGGTGCGCGTGCGCTATACCTGTCTCTTATACACATCTCCGAGCCCACGAGACTCCGTTATGTATCGCGTATGCCGTCTTCTGCTTGAAAAATGGGGGGGGGGGGGGGGGGGGGGGGGGGGGGGGGGGGGGGGGGGGGGGGGGGGGGGGGGGGGGGGGGGGGGGGGGGGGGGGGGGGGGGGGGGGGGGGGGGGG
>NZ_JAELUH010000391.1 GCF_016429215.1 Herbaspirillum sp. ASV7
ATGGCCGAGCAGGTCGCCGGCGACGAGCCCGCCATGGCCGCAAACAGCGCGCAGGCGAACACGTTGGCGATGCCCAGGCCGCCTGGCACCTTGTTCAGCCAGGCGTGGATCAGGTCCTGTCTCTTATACACATCTCCGAGCCCACGAGACTCCGTTATGTATCGCGTATGCCGTCTTCTGCTTGAAAAAAGGGGGGGGGGGGGGGGGGGGGGGGGGGGGGGGGGGGGGGGGGGGGGGGGGGGGGGGGGGGGGGGGGGGGGGGGGGGGGGGGGGGGGGGGGGGGGGGGGGGG
>NZ_JAELUH010000392.1 GCF_016429215.1 Herbaspirillum sp. ASV7
CCCCCCCCCCCTTTCTACCCCCCCCCCCCCCACCCATAACTACACTTGTAGTGTATCGGCGGCAGCGTCAGATGTGTATAAGAGACAGGCCGGGAGCCGCGCAGGCGGCTCCCTCCACTCCGCCCGTTTTTGCTGCGCAAAAACAAAACGCCCCGTTCTTGCGAACGAGGCGTTTTATCTGGCGGAGCGGACGGGGCTCTCCTACACAAGCGCAGGCCGCGGAATCGCTTGCAAGCGATTCCCTTCTCGCCCCGCCGGGAGCCGCGCAGGCGGCTCCCTCCACTCCGCCCGTTTT
>NZ_JAELUH010000048.1 GCF_016429215.1 Herbaspirillum sp. ASV7
CCTTCCAGGCCCTGGGCGAGAATCGCCAGTCCGATGAACTGGCCGCCTATCCGGCCGCCTTCGACGCCTCCTGGCTGAAGGAAGAATTGCACAAGGCCCGCAACTTCAAGCCCTCGATGAGCCGTGGTCTGGTGACCGGCACGCTGCTGGTGGGCATCGACCAGGTACTGTTCGGTGGCAAGGCGCCGTGGACGCTGCGTCACACCCACGCCGACCACGAATGCCTCAAGCCGGCGGCCAACTATGCGCCGATCGCCTATCCCAAGCCGGATGGCAAGCTGACCTTCGACCGCCTCTCGTCGGTGTTCATCTCCAACACCAACCACGGCGAGGACCAGCCCGCCCACCTCACGCTCAAGGACAAGAACGTGCCGGTGCAGATCAACCTGGCCAAGTATGCCGGCCCGGAATCGCGCTACTGCCCGGCCGGGGTGTATGAGTTCGTCAGGAACGAGGACAACAGCGAACGCCTGCAGATCAACGCCCAGAACTGTGTTCACTGCAAGACCTGCGACATCAAGGACCCGACCCAGAACATCGTCTGGGTCACGCCAGAAGGCGGTGGTGGGCCCAACTACTCGGGCATGTAAGCCAGCCGAAAAAACAAAGCCGCATCGGAAGACGATGCGGCTTTTTTACACTGCGGGCCGGGATCAGCAGATCAGATACCGGCAGGACGCTCCGGCGGCGTCCAGCTGCCATTGACGATCTTTTCCAGCCAGAACACGCCAATCACCGTCTTCACATCCGTGATCTGGCCATTGCGCACCTGCTCCAGCAGCTCTGTCAGCGGCGCCTTGTAGGTATCCAGGAACTCACCCTCATCGAGCTGCCGCTCCCCTTCCGTGAGCCCGCGCGCCACATAGAGCACCAGATGCTCATCCGAGTAGGCGATGGCATTGTGGATGGTGCAGACGTACTGCCAATCGGTGGCGGTATAGCCCGTCTCTTCCTTGAGCTCGCGCTTGGCGCAGTCCAGGGTATCTTCACCCGGATCGATCTTGCCGGCGGGGAATTCGATAAACACCCGATCCAGCGGGTAGCGGAACTGGCGCTCCATCAGCACGCTGCCATCATCGAACAGCGGCAACACCGTCACCGCACCAGGATGCTTGATGTACTCGCGCTTGGCTTCCCTGCCATTGGGCAGGACGATGGTGTCTTGCTGGACCTTCAGGAAATGGCCTTCGTAGACCCGGCGGCTGTCTTTCTGCGTCTCTTTGAGATGGGCGTCCATGAGGTGATCGGGGGAAAGAGTGATGGGGAGGAGGACAACAGCACGGCGCCGTGGCGACGCCGCCTGTAGTGAGCAGGAACCGGTCACCGGGACCGGCCCCACGCGCGGCTAACGCCTGTCAGGCGTGGGTCTTGCGCAGGTAGCGCAGCACGAAACCCGGGAAAGCCAGCACCAGGAACAGACAGCCGGTGACGGCATAAAATTCCCAGCCCTGCGAAAAGACATTACCGACACCGGCTTCGAGCTGGCGCGCCACCAGGCCGACCACGAAGTACAGCAGCAGCAGTTCGATCAGGCGCACCCAGACCGGCTTGACCCAGGCGGCATCCTTTTTCAGCGGGATCAGGGCAAACAGTTGCTGGTTGAAGAAAGGCAAATTGGCCGCAAGCGCGGCCAACAGGATGACAACCCAGCTGAACAGGGAAATGTTCATTCCCCTGCCCCCTTAGGCGACGACCTTGCTGAGGAAGGTCGCCAGCGTGGTGACGATGGCGTTGGTGCAGGCATCCATCAGGTGACCCGGCCACAGGCCGATGGCCAGTGCGGCGATACCGTTCAGGCTCAGCACGACGCGCATTTCAGGCGTGGCGACGATCTTGCTGGAATCGGTCGGTTCATCGAAGTACATGACCTTGACCACGCGGATGTAGTAGAAGGCACCGATCAGCGAGAAGATCACGGCCAGCACCGGAAGCCAGATCTGGCCGGTGGCCATGGCGGCCTGCAGCACCGACAGCTTGGCGTAGAAGCCCACCAGCGGGGGGATACCTGCCAGCGAGAACATCAGGATCATCATCACGGCGGCGAACCAGGGGCTACGCTGGTTCAGGCCCTTGAAGTCTTCCAGGGTATCGGCTTCGAAACCGGCACGCGAGAGCAGGATGATCACGCCGAAGGAACCCAGGGTGGTGATCACATAGGTCAGCGCATAGAACAGCGAGGAGCTGTAGGCGTTGACTGCCGAGAACAGGTTGCCGTCGACCACGCCCGACATCATGCCCAAGAGCATGAAGCCCATGTGGGAGATGGTCGAATAGGCCAGCATGCGCTTGATGTTGCTCTGGGCGATGGCGGTGACGTTACCCAGGATGATGGACAGCACGGCCAGCACCATCAGCATCTGCTGCCAGTCCACGGCCAGCGGCAGCATGCCTTCGACCAGCAGACGGAAGGTGATGGCGAAGGTCGCCAGCTTCGGCGCAGCGCCCAGCAGCAGGGTCACGGGAGTCGGCGAGCCTTGATAGACGTCCGGCACCCACATGTGGAAGGGAACGGCACCCAGCTTGAAGGCCAGGCCAGCCACCACGAACACGACGCCGAACACCAGCGGGGTGCGGTCAACGGTACCCGAGACGATGGCGCGGAAGACTTCGTTGAGTTCCAGCGAACCACCGGTGGAACCGTAGAGCATGGACATGCCGTACAGCAGGAAACCGGAGGCCAGTGCACCCAGGATGAAGTATTTCATGCCGGCTTCGGTGGAAGCGGCGTTGTCACGGCGCAGGGCCACCAGGGCGTACAGCGACAGCGACATCAGTTCCAGGCCCAGGTAGATGGACAGGAAGCTGTTGCCGGAGATCATGACCATCTGACCCAGCAGGGCAAACAGGGCCAGCGCGTAGTATTCGCCACCCAGCGCGCCACCGGTGATGCCGCGTGCGGTGTTGTACTGGCGGGAGTAGATCAGCGTCACGCCGACACCCAGGTAGGTGAACAGCTTCAACAGGTTGGCCAGCGGATCGGACACGAACATGTTGTTGAACGTGTAAACCGTGGCACCGCTGTTGAGGTCGCCGAAGGTCAGTACCGCACACACCACCAATGCCGCCAGCGACAGCAGATAAGTGATGACGCGCTTGGCTTCCGGCAGGAACATATCGATCAGCAGGATCGCGGAAGTCGCGATCAGCAGAAATATTTCCGGATAGACAGGGATCAGATTCATGTTATTCATTTAGTTACTACCGCTTGTGTTCGCCCGCTTGTGTCGCGACTTCCCGCCGCGCCGCCCGACCGGCTATGTCACACCGGCTCGTCTCGTTACTCGTTGTTGCCCAGCTTCTTTGCCGGCGGGACGCAGGCGCCCCGCCCTTCACATCTTTACTGCGCGATCAGTTGATCTTGGAGACCGCCACGTGCTGCAGCAGGTCGGTCACCGAGGTCTGGATGCTGTCGGTGATGATGGCCGGATACAGACCCATGACCAGGGTGGCAATCGCCAGCAGGCCCAGGATCAGGAATTCACGGGCATTCACATCGACCAGCTCGGCCACGTGGTGGTTGGCCACCGCGCCAAAGATCACGCGCTTGGCCAGCCACAGCGAGTAGGCCGCGCCCAGGATCAGGGCGGTCGCCGCCAGCAGGCCGATCCAGAAGTTGAACTTCACCGCACCCAGGATCACCATGAATTCGCCGACGAAACCGGAAGTGGCCGGCAGGCCGCAATTGGCCAGCGAGAACAGGATGAAGAAGAAGGCGAAGCGCGGCATCTTGTTGACCACACCGCCGTACTGGGCGATTTCACGGGTGTGCATCTGGTCGTACAGCACGCCGATACACATGAACATCGCGCCGGAGACGAAACCGTGCGAGATCATCTGCACGATACCGCCCTGCACTGCCATGTCGTTGAACATGAAGAAGCCCAGGGTGACGAAGCCCATGTGGGCGATCGACGAATAGGCCACCAGTTTCTTCATGTCCTGCTGTACCAGGGCCACCAGACCGATGTAGATCACGGCCACCAGCGACAGGAAGATCATGAAGCCGGACAGCGCATGGCTGGCATCAGGCAGGATCGGCAGCGAGAAGCGCAGGAAACCATAGGCGCCCAGCTTCAGCATGATCGCCGCCAGCACGATGGAGCCGCCGGTCGGCGCCTGCACGTGGGCGTCGGGCAGCCAGGTGTGCACCGGCCACATCGGCACCTTCACCGCGAAGGCAGCCAGGAAGGCGAAGAACAGGATCTTCTGTTCCAGCATCGACAGCGGTACCTGATGCCAGGTCGGGATATCGAAGCTGCCACCGGACACGTAGTACAGGTAGATCAGGGCGATCAGCATCAAGAGCGAACCCAGCAGCGTGTAGAGGAACAGCTTGAAGGCTGCATACACGCGGTTGTCGCCGCCCCAGACGCCCACGATGATGAACATCGGGATCAGGGTCGCTTCGAAGAAGGCGTAGAACAGCATCGCGTCCAGCGACGAGAAGACGCCGACCATGATGCCCGAGAGGATCAGGAAGGCGCCCATGTACTGGGCCACGCGCTTCTGGATCACCACCCAGCCAGCCAGCACGACGATGACCGTGATGAAGGCCGTCAGCGGCACGAACCACAGCGAGATGCCGTCCAGGCCGAGGAAGTAGCTGATGTTGAAGCGGTCGATCCAGGGCGTCTTTTCGACGAACTGGTAACCGTGCGCCAGCGGATCGAAATGCTGGATCAGAGGGAAAGTAACGACCAGGCCGACCAGCGAACCGAACAGCGCCAGCCAGCGGGCCAGGCCCGGATTGCTGTCGCGGCCCAGTGCCAGGACGAGGATGCCGAAGACGATCGGTACCCAGATCGCGAGGCTCAGGATGGGAAATGTTGACTGCATCATGGTTGTTATCTACTCGGACAGCTTATTTGGCGAACGGGAACGGCATGAACCACACCAGGAAACCCAGCACCCCGATGATCATCACGAATGCATAGTGATAGATGTAACCGGACTGCCAGAGACGCGTGAATTTCGAGAACCAGCCGACGACCTTGGCGCTGCCGTTGACGAACAGACCGTCGATCAGGCCACGGTCGCCCACGGTGGACAAGCCGCTGCCCAGCAGGCGCGCACCGCCGGCGAAGACCACTTCATTGAACTTGTCCATGTAGTACTTGTTGTCCAGGATGGTGTAGATGATGCTGAACTTTTCCTTGAACCAGGCCGGCACGCGCGGGTTGATCATGTAGCAGTAGTAGGCTACGGCCACACCGGCGATCGCCAGCCACAGCGGCGCGCTGGTGAAGGCATGGGTCACCATGGCCACCGGACCGTGGAACTCATGGGACAGCTCTTCCATGACCTTGTGGTTTTCACCGAAGAAGATCACGCCCTTGAAGAAGTCGCCATACAGCATCGGCGCAATCGCGAAGAAACCGACGATGACCGAAGGAATGGCCAGCAGGATCAGCGGCAGGGTCACCACCAGTGGCGACTCGTGCGGCTTCTGGCCCGGAGCCAGACCATGGTGGTGCTCGTCATGGCCGTGGTCGTCGTGGGCATCGTGACCATGGTCGTCGTGCACGCCGTGGGCGGCAGCCGGAGCATGGTGGTCGTCATGGGCGTGGGCCTGGCCGAAACGTTCCTTGCCATGGAAGACCATGAAGTACATGCGGAACGAGTAGAAGGCAGTCACGAAGACGCTGGCCAGCACGGCGAAGTAGGCAAAGCCCGAACCCGGCAGGTGCGACTCGGCGGCGGCTTCGATGATCGAATCCTTGGAGTAGAAGCCGGAGAAGAATGGAGTACCGATCAAAGCCAGCGAACCCAGCAGCGAAGTGATCCAGGTGATGGGCATGTACTTGCGCAGGCCGCCCATGTTGCGCATGTCCTGGTCGTGGTGCATGCCGATGATGACCGAGCCAGCACCCAGGAACAGCAGCGCCTTGAAGAAGGCGTGGGTCATCAGGTGGAACACCGCCACCGAGTAGGCCGACGCGCCCAGGGCGACAGTCATGTAACCCAGCTGCGACAGCGTGGAGTAGGCCACGACGCGCTTGATGTCGTTCTGCATGGTGCCCAGGAAGCCCATGAACAGCGCCGTGATGGCACCGATCACGAGGATGAAGGACAGTGCGGTATCGGACAGTTCGAACAGCGGCGACATGCGGGTCACCATGAAGATACCGGCCGTCACCATGGTAGCGGCGTGGATCAGCGCGGAAATCGGGGTCGGACCTTCCATCGAGTCCGGCAGCCAGACGTGCAGCGGGAACTGGGCCGATTTACCCATGGCCCCCACGAACAGGCAGATGCAGGCCACGGTCAGCAGCATCCAGTCGGTACCCGGCAGGGTCAGCGTGGCCAGTTCGGCGCGCTTGGCGAAGACTTCGTTGTAGTTCATCGAACCGGCGTAGGCCAGCAGCAGGCCGATACCCAGGATGAAGCCGAAGTCACCCACGCGGTTGACCAGGAAGGCCTTCATGTTGGCCTTGATGGCGGTCGGTCGGGTGTACCAGAAACCGATCAGCAGGTAGGACACCAGGCCCACGGCTTCCCAACCGAAGAACAGTTGCAGGAAGTTGTTGCTCATGACCAGCATGAGCATGGAGAAGGTGAACAGCGAGATGTAGGAGAAGAAGCGGTTGTAGCCCTCATCTTCGGCCATGTAGCCGATGGTGTAGATGTGAACCATCAGGGACACGAAGGTCACCACGCACATCATCATCGCGGTCAGGCTGTCGACCATGAAGCCGATCTCCAGCTTGAGACCTGCCACCGTCATCCAGTTGTACAGCGTACCGTTGTAGGTGGCGCCGTCCAGCACTGCGAGCAGGGTCTGGATGGAGATGATGGCCGCGATCAGCACGCCCAGGATGGTCGCGGTATGCGACACCTTGCGGCCAACCACGTTGCCGAAGAATTTGGTACCCAGCAGGCCGGCGATGGCCGAGCCTGCCAGCGGCGCCAGGGGTACAGCAAGAAGAAGATGTGGGTTAAGTTGCCCAGCCATGATGAACCTTATCGCTTATTGGCTGCCCCGCCTGCACCATGTGCTGCAAGGGGGCCTCCCATCTTTAAATGAAATTCAAACCAGAACGCAAAAACAGGACGCTGCGGATGCCGACTCAGCCCTTGAGGCTGTCGAGGTCTTCCACGTTGATGGTATCCAGGTTACGGAACAGCACCACCAGAATCGCCAGACCGATCGCGGATTCAGCCGCAGCCACGGTCAGGATGAAGAACACGAAGATCTGTCCGCCCGCGTCACCGAGGTAATGCGAGAAAGCAATGAAGTTCATGTTGACCGCCAACAGCATCAGTTCGATCGCCATCAGCAGCACGATGATGTTCTTGCGGTTCAGGAAGATGCCGACGATCGAGATCGCGAACAGGATCGCGCCGATGATCAGGTAGTGGGAGAGCGTGATTGCCATGATTCTTGATCGCCCTTCTTAAGATTGTTGACCGTCGGCCGCTGCATCGGCGGCAGGCGCGTTGCGGGTGGATTCGGCCTTCATGCTGACCAGGCGCACACGGTCGGACGCCTTGACCTTGACCGCCTGGGCCGGGTCGAAGTACTTGCTGTCCTTGCGCTTGCGCAAGGTCAGTGCCACGGCGGCGACGATGGCCACCAGCAGGATCACGGCAGCAATTTCAAAGCCATACACGTATTCGGTGAAGATCAGCTTGCCCAGCGGCTTGGTCTGGCCGATGGTGTCGGCCGCAGCCGGTACCTGCGATTCGGAGACCCAGAAGCTGCGCAGCAGCACGGCGGCCATTTCCAGCACGATGATCACGCCGATGGTGGCAGCCAGCGGGAAGTAGCCCCAGAAGCCCTCTCGCAACTTGTCCATGTTGATATCGAGCATCATCACCACGAACAGGAACAGCACCATCACCGCGCCCACGTAGACCAGCACCAGCACGATGGCCAGGAACTCGGCCTTGAGCAGCATCCAGAGACCGGCCGCCGAGAAGAACGACAGCACCAGGAACAGCGCCGCATGCACCGGGTTGCGGGCGGTGATGACGCGCATGGCGGCGACCACGAGGATCACGGCGAACGCGTAGAACAAGACAGTTTTAAATTCCATAATCAACCAGAAGTTGGTTCATTCAATCAGCACCGGAACTGCACGCCAATACCTTCAGCTGCAATTCCATCGCACTACATCCATTCCCAAGCACTTCGATCCTGCCCTGCCCGGCCGCCTTCAGGCGGCCCGGCAGTCCCGATCAACGGTAGGCGGCGTCGGCAGCGCGGGCTGCGGCGATTTCGTTTTCGTAGCGGTCGCCCACTGCCAGCAGCATTTCCTTGGTGTAGTACAGGTCGCCCCGCTTCTCACCGTGGTATTCCAGGATGTGCGTTTCAACGATCGAGTCGACCGGGCAGGACTCTTCGCAGAAACCGCAGAAGATGCACTTGGTCAGGTCGATGTCGTAGCGGCTGGTGCGACGGGTACCGTCGGCACGCTGCTCGGATTCGATGGTGATGGCCATCGCCGGGCAGACCGCTTCGCACAGCTTGCAGGCGATGCAGCGTTCTTCACCGTTGGGGTAGCGACGCAGCGCGTGCAGACCACGGAAACGCGGCGACATCGGTGTCTTTTCCTCGGGGAATTGCACCGTGATCTTGCGCTTGAACAGGTAGCGACCGGTCAGGGCCAGGCCCTTGAACAGCTCGCGGAGCATCAGGCTGCCGAAAAAATCCTTAATAGCTTCCATTTTTAGCCTCAGCCTTCAATCTTATTTCCAGATATTCCAGGGCGACTGGATCCAGATCGCCACGACCACCAGCCACACCAGGGTCAGCGGGATGAACACTTTCCAGCCCAGACGCATGATCTGGTCATAGCGGTAGCGCGGGAACGATGCGCGGATCCACACATACAGCGACAGGAAGAAGAAGGTCTTCGCACCCAGCCAGATCCAGCCCGGGATGAAGTCCAGCGCCGCCACCGGTGCCGACCAGCCGCCGAAGAACAGCAGCGAGGTCAGGATGGAGATCAGGATCATCGCGGCGTATTCGGCCAGGAAGAACATGGCGAAGGACATGCCCGAGTATTCGATCATGTGACCGGCCACGATTTCGGATTCGCCTTCGACCACGTCGAACGGGTGACGGTTGGTTTCAGCCACGCCGGAGACGAAGTAGATCACGAAGATCGGCAGCAGCGGCAGCCAGTTCCAGGACAGGAAGTTCAGACCCATGCTGGCGAACTGTCCCTTGGTCTGGGTCAGGACGATGTCGGTTATGTTCAGGCTGCCCGACACCATCAGCACCACCACCAGGCAGAAGCCCATGGAGATTTCGTAGGACACCATCTGTGCCGAGGCGCGCATCGCACCCAGGAAGGCGTACTTCGAGTTGGAGGCCCAGCCAGCGATGATGATGCCGTAGACTTCCATCGAGGTGATGGCCATCAGGTACAGCAGACCGGCGTTGACGTTGGCCAGTACGTGTTCCGGCGAGAACGGCACCACGGCCCAGGCGGCCAGCGCCGGCATGATGGTCATCACCGGTGCCAGGTAGAACAGCGCCTTGTTGGCCTTGGACGGGGTCGAGATTTCCTTGAAGATCAGCTTGACGGCGTCGGCGATAGGCTGCAGCAGGCCGGCGGGACCGACGCGGTTCGGGCCCAGACGCACGTGCATCCAGCCGATCAGCTTGCGCTCCCAGTAGGTCATGTAGGCCACGCACAGCAGCAGCGGCACCAGCACCACGATGACCTTCACCAGTGTCCACAGCAGCGTGAACAGCGCCGGACCCAGCGTCGCCGGGCCGATGGTATTGATTTGGGCGATCAGGTGATCCATTTACGCTTTCTCCACGACGATTGCGCCAAACATGCCGCCCAGTGCAGCGGTGGAGGCGTGCGCAGCGGCGACGCGAACCACGTTTTCCGGCAGTTTCTTATCGATGGCCGCGGTCAGCGCAGCGCTGCCCTGGCCTTGCTTGACCTTGACCTGGTCGCCTTCGGCCACGCCCAGCTTGGCGGCCAGAGCAGCCGACAGCCAGGCCTTGGGAGCCTGACCGTCGCGGGTTTCCAGTAGCGGTGCGGAACGGCGGGCGATGGGATCGGCGAAGTAGATGGGCACATCGGCCACGCGTTCTACGGCACCGGCGGTCGCAGCAACTGCCTGCAGCTGCACGGAGGCGGTGTTGTTCAGGCGAGCCGACAGGTCGGTTTCCTTGCCCAGCAGTTCGTCACGGATGGACTCGGAGGTCTCGTAGTCGAAGTTTTCCAGTTCCAGCAGGTTGCCCAGCACGCGCAGGACCTTCCAGCCCGGACGCGCATCACCGGCCGGCTTGACGGTACCGTTGAAGCTTTGTGCACGGCCTTCGGCGTTGACGAAGGTACCCGAGGTTTCGGTGAACGGTGCGATCGGCAGCAGCACGTCGGCGTAGTCGGCGCCATGCTTGTAGGCCGACATCACCACGACCATCTCGGCCTGGTCCAGGGCGGCGCGGGCGGCTTGCGGGTTCTGGCTATCCAGTTCCGGCTCGGCGTTCAGCAGCAGGTAGGCCTTGCGCGGCTGTGCGAACACGGCGGCGGCATTGGCACCCTTGCCCGGCGTCGGCACGGCATTGGCCAGGTAGCCACCGACGGCGTTGCCGCCCTCGGTCAGCACGCCCAGCTTGGCACCGGTCTGTTCAGCGATCCATTGGGCCGCAGCGTGCAGTTGCGACGCTTGCGGATGCTGGACGGCAGCATTGCCCAGGAACACGGCCTTGGACTCGCCCGACAGCAAGCTGGCGGCGGTAGCCTTGGCAGCGTCGGAGGCAGTCACGCCGGCATAAGCAGCGGGAGCAGCCACGCCCTTGGCTTCGGCCACGGCAACAGCCACTTCAGCCAGCGCACCCAGCCATGCGGAGGGGGCTGCGATGATCTTGTTGGCGATCGGCATGAGCAGATCGTCGTCGGTGGCGTGCAGCACGCTGACCTTGGCGCCGCTCTTGGCCGACTGGCGCAGGCGAGCCGACAGCAGCGGGTGATCCTTGCGCAGGAAGGAGCCGATCACGAAGACGCGGTTCAGCTCCGAGAACTCGACGATGGACATGCCCAGCCAGGGCTTGATCTGGCCATCCAGAGCGAAGTCGGATTGGCGCAGGCGGAAATCGACGTTGTCCGAACCGACGCCGCGCACCACCTTCTGCAGCAGGTTCAGTTCTTCCAGCGTGGAGTACGGGGTACCCAGTGCGGCGATGGCATCGGCACCATGTTCATGACGGATGTTGCGCAGGCCGTGGGCGACGTATTCCAGCGCGGTCTGCCAGTCCACTTCCTGCCACTTGCCGTCCTGCTTCAACATCGGCTTGGTCAGGCGTTGCTCGCTGTCCAGCGCTTCGTAGGCGAAACGGTCCTTGTCGGAGATCCAGCACTCGTTGACTTCTTCGTTCTCGAAGGGCAGCACGCGCATGACCTTGCCGCCCTTGACCTGGACGATCAGGTTGGCGCCGACGCTGTCGTGCGGGCTCACCGACTTGCGACGCGACAGTTCCCAGGTACGGGCGCTGTAGCGGAAAGGCTTGGAGGTCAGGGCGCCGACCGGGCACAGGTCGATCATGTTACCCGACAGCTCGGAGTCCACGGTCTTGCCGACGAAGGTGGTGATCTCGGAATGTTCACCGCGACCCAGCATGCCCAATTCCATCACGCCGGCCACTTCCTGGCCGAAGCGCACGCAACGGGTGCAGTGAATGCAGCGGTTCATTTCCTTCATGGAGATCAGCGGACCGACGTCCTTGGGCTCCACGACACGCTTTTCTTCCTGGTAGCGCGAGGACGAACCGCCGTAACCGACGGCCAGATCCTGCAGCTGGCACTCACCGCCCTGGTCGCAGATCGGGCAATCCAGCGGGTGGTTGATCAGGAGGAATTCCATCACGCCCTTCTGGGCCTTGACGGCCTTGTCGCTGGCGGTGCGCACGATCATGCCGTTGTTCACCGGCGTGGCGCAGGCAGGCAGCGGCTTCGGGGCCTTTTCGACCTCGACCAGGCACATGCGGCAGTTGGCCGCGATGGACAGTTTCTTGTGATAGCAGAAGTGAGGAATGTACGTGCCGAGTTTATTGGCAGCGTCCATGACCATGCTGCCTTCCTGCACTTCAACCTTCTTGCCGTCTATTTCGATTTCAACCATGGCTGTTTGCCCAAGCTAAATATTCTTTGCCAACGATACCGGCGGAAGGCTCATCGCATTCCGCCCGGCATCCCCTGCCCTGTTCAGATGTAAGCCGGAACCAGGCAGTGTTTGTGCTCGATGTGGTACTCGAACTCTTCGCGGAAATTCTTCACGAACGCGCGCACCGGCATGGCCGCTGCGTCACCCAGTGCACAGATGGTGCGACCCTGGATGTTGTCGGCCACCGAGTTGAGCACGTCCAAATCTTCCATCTTGCCGTGACCGTTCTCGATACGTTCCACCATGCGGTACATCCAGCCGGTGCCTTCACGGCACGGCGTGCACTGGCCGCAGGATTCTTCGTAGTAGAAGTAGGACAGGCGCAGCAGCGACTTGACCATGCAACGGGTCTCGTCCATCACGATCACCGCGCCCGAACCCAGCATGGAGCCGGCCTTGGCGATGGCGTCGTAGTCCATGGTGGTGTCCATCATGACATCGCCACGGATCACCGGTGCGGACGAGCCGCCGGGAATGACCGCCTTGATCTTCTTGCCGCCGCGCATGCCACCTGCCAGTTCCAGCAGCGTGGAGAACGGGGTGCCCAGCGGGATCTCGTAGTTGCCCGGACGCTCGACGTCGCCCGAGATCGAGAAGATCTTGGTGCCGCCGTTGTTGGGCTTGCCCATCTCGGCGTAGGCCTGCGGGCCCACCTTGAAGATGAAGGGCACGGCCGCGAAGGTCTCGGTGTTGTTGATGGTGGTCGGCTTGCCATACAGGCCGAAGCTGGCCGGGAACGGCGGCTTGAAGCGCGGCTGCCCCTTCTTGCCTTCCAGCGACTCCAGCAGCGCAGTTTCTTCGCCGCAGATGTAGGCACCATAACCATGGTGCGCATGCAGCTGGAAGCTGAAGCCGGTACCGAGGATGTTGTCGCCCAGGAAGCCGGCGGCACGCGCCTCTTCCAGAGCAGCCTCGAAACGCTCGTACTCGGCGAAGATCTCGCCGTGGATGTAGTTGTAGCCGACGGTGATGCCCATCGCGTAACCGCCGATGATCATGCCTTCGATCAATGCGTGCGGATTGTAACGAATGATGTCACGGTCCTTGAAAGTGCCCGGCTCACCTTCATCTGTATTGCAGACGAGGTACTTCTGACCCGGGAACTGACGGGGCATGAAGCTCCACTTCAGGCCAGTCGGGAAACCAGCGCCGCCACGACCACGCAGGCCGGAGGCCTTGAGGTCGGCGATGACTTGTTCGGGTGTGATCTTGTCGTTGAGGATGCGCTTGAGCGACTCGTAGCCGCCGCGCTTGACGTAATCCTCGAGGTGCCAGTTCTCGCCATTCAGGTCGGCGAGGATCAGCGGTTTGATGTGGCGGTCGTGCAGGCAGGTCATTTCTTCAGTTCCTCCAGCAGCGCGTCGATCTTTTCGTTGGACATCCAGCTGCACATTTGATGGTTGTTGACCAGCATGACGGGTGCGTCGCCGCAAGCGCCCATGCATTCGCCTTCCATCAGGGTGAACTGGCCGTCGGCCGTGGTTTCCTTGTAATCGATGCCCAGCTTGTGCTTCAGGTGATGGGCGGCACGTTCGCCACCCGACAGCAGACACGGCAGGTTGGTGCACACGGTGATCTTGTGCTTGCCCACCGGGCTGGTGTTGAACATGTTGTAGAAGGTCGCGACTTCCTGCACTGCCACGGCGGGCATGCCGATGTAGTCGGCGATTTCCTGCTGCAGTTCAGCCGGCAACCAGCCATGCTCCACCTGGGCGATACGCAGCGCGGACATGACCGCAGACTGGCGTTGATCCGCCGGGTATTTCGCGAGTTCGCGATCGATCTTCTTAAGGGCTTCTTGACTTAACAGCATATCGTTGGCCATCCATGCGCATCATTACTGCGCGGTTATTGGATATTCCCCAAACCTGACGGGCTTCTCATCGAAGCCCGCCTTGACTCTTACTCTCGTTCGACTTACCGGTCGATTTCCCCGAACACGATGTCCTGGGTACCGATGATGGTGACCGCGTCGGCAATCATGTGACCCTTGGCCATTTCGTTCAGGGCCTGCAGGTGGGCAAAGCCCGGCGCGCGGATCTTCAGGCGGTACGGCTTGTTGGCACCGTCCGAGACCAGGTAGATACCGAACTCGCCCTTCGGGTGCTCGACGGCGGCATACGCTTCGCCGGCAGGCACGCGGAAACCTTCGGTGAACAGCTTGAAGTGGTGGATCAGGTCTTCCATGTTGGACTTCATGTCCGCACGTTTCGGAGGAGCGATCTTGTGGTTGTCGGTGATGACCGGACCCGGGTTGTTGCGCAACCATTCCACGCACTGCTTGATGATGCGGTTGGACTGGCGCATTTCGGCCACGCGCACCAGGTAGCGGTCGTAGCAATCGCCGTTCTTGCCCACCGGGATGTCGAAGTCCAGCAGGTCATAGACTTCGTAGGGCTGCTTCTTGCGCAGGTCCCAGGCGATGCCCGAGCCACGCAGCATCGGACCGGAGAAGCCCATCTGCAGCGCACGTTCCGGCGAGACCACACCCACGCCCACCAGACGCTGCTTCCAGATACGGTTATCGGTCAGCAGGGTTTCGTATTCGTCGACGTAGGTCGGGAAACGGTTGGTGAAGTCTTCAATGAAGTCCAGCAGCGAGCCCTGACGATTTTCGTTCAGTTCGCGGATGGCCTTGTCGTTGCGCACGATCGAGGCCTTGTACTGCGGCATGCTGTCCGGCAGGTCACGATAGACGCCACCCGGACGGTAGTAGGCCGCGTGCATACGGGCGCCGGAGACGGCTTCGTAGCAGTCGAACAGGTCTTCACGCTCGCGGAAGGCATACAGCAACACGCCCATCGCGCCCACGTCCAGCGCGTGCGCGCCGATCCACATCAGGTGGTTCAGCAGGCGGGTGATCTCGTCGAACATCACGCGGATGTACTGCGCGCGCAGCGGCACTTCCAGGCCCAACAGGCGCTCGATGGCCAGCACGTAACCGTGCTCGTTGCTCATCATCGAGACGTAGTCCAGGCGATCCATGTAAGGCACGGACTGCAGGAAGGTCTTCTGCTCGGCCAGCTTTTCGGTGCCACGATGCAGCAGGCCGATATGGGGGTCGGCGCGCTGGATGACTTCACCGTCCAGCTCCAGCACCAGACGCAGCACGCCGTGCGCGGCCGGGTGCTGGGGACCGAAGTTCAGCGTATAGTTTTTGATCTCTGCCATTATTTGATCCCGTAGTTTTCTTCACGAATGATGCGCGGGGTAATCTCGCGCGGCTCGATCGTCACGGGTTGATAGATGACGCGTTTCTGTTCGGCGTCGTAGCGCATTTCGACATAGCCCGACACCGGGAAGTCCTTGCGGAACGGGTGGCCGATGAAGCCGTAGTCGGTCAGGATGCGGCGCAGGTCGGAGTGACCGTCGAACAGGATGCCGTAGAAGTCGAAGGCTTCGCGCTCGTACCAGCCGGCCGAGTTCCAGATGCCGTCCACCGAGGCCACCAGCGGCAGGTCGTCGTCGGGTGCGAACACGCGCACGCGCACACGCCAGTTGTGCGAGATCGACATCAGGTGCGAGACCACGGCAAAGCGCGGACCTTCCCAGGCGCCATCGCCGTAGGTGGAGTAGTCCACGCCGCACAGGTCGATCAGTTGTTCGAAACGGGTATCCGCATGGTCGCGCAGCACGCGCATGGCGGACAGGTAGTCAGCAGCCTTGACCACCACGGTGACTTCACCGAGGGTCACGGTCAGGTTCTGAAGATACCCTCCAAGCGCATTACGCAGGGCGGCTTCGAGAGTTTCCAATTTAGTCGTCATACTGCCCTCTTAGCGCGCGATGGTGTTGGTGCGCTTGATCTTGTTCTGCAGCTGGATCACGCCGTACAGCAGCGCCTCAGCCGTCGGCGGGCAACCCGGGACATAGACGTCCACCGGGACGATGCGATCGCAGCCGCGCACCACCGAGTACGAGTAGTGGTAATAGCCGCCACCATTGGCACAGGAGCCCATGGAGATGACCCAGCGCGGTTCCGGCATCTGGTCGTAGACCTTGCGCAATGCCGGCGCCATCTTGTTGCACAGGGTACCGGCCACGATCATCAGGTCGGACTGGCGCGGCGACGGACGGAACACCGCACCGAAGCGGTCCAGGTCGTAACGCGAAGCACCGACGTGCATCATCTCAACCGCGCAGCAGGCCAGACCGAAGGTCATGGGCCACAGGGATCCGGTACGGGTCCAGTTGATTACCTTATCCAGCGAGGTGGTAACAAACCCCTCATTCAATACGCCTTCAATAGACATGGCTTACTCCCAATCCAGGGCACCCTTTTTCCAGATGTACCAAAATCCGACAACAAATTCAGCGATGAAGACCATCATCGTGACGAAACCTTGCCAGCCCAGCTCACGCATGGACACGCCCCAAGGGAAGAAGAAGGCGGTTTCCAGATCAAACAGGATGAACAGGATGGCGATCAGGTAGTAGCGCACGTCAAACTTCATGCGCGCATCTTCAAACGCTTCGAAACCGCATTCGTAGGGAGATGTTTTTTGTGCGTCCGGCTTGTGGGGAGCCAGGAGACGACCGAGGAGCTGGGGAGCGACACCGACACCGATGCCGACAAGAATAAACAGGAGGACTGGGAAGTAATTTTCGAGGTTCACGATTGGCCGCTATGCGTTGGTTTATCGATGGGAATGATTCTCAATATCAATCAGAAACTTCCTCGACAAAAAGCCAGCTCAGGCACTAGGACCTTCGCTGGCTTTTCATTTCATTTCATGGTGCCGACGACGAGACTCGAACTCGTACAGCTTTCGCCACTACCCCCTCAAGATAGCGTGTCTACCAATTTCACCACGTCGGCCTGAGACTGCTATTTTAACTTCATTTGTTACTTTTGTTCAATGCACAATCTGCAAAAACTAAGATTCTTATGAATTAATTCTTCGATTATTTCGGAATCCGCAAAAACTTATTTCGGAATCTGATTCGATTGATCCGCCGGCTTGGCAGGTTCGGCCGGCGCAGCTTGCTGGGCAGGTGCCGCTGCCGGTGCCGGTGCAGCAGCCGACTGGCCATCCATCACACTGGCGCTCTGCGAGCTGTGATGATTGCCGATGAAGGTCAAGCCCAGGGTCGCCACGAAGAACAGACCCGCCGCCACCGCCGTCGACTTGGACAGGAAGTTCGACGAACCGGTCGCACCGAAGAGGCTGCCGGAAGCACCGGAACCGAAGGCCGCGCCCATGTCGGCGCCCTTGCCGTGCTGCAACAGCACCAGACCGATGATCGCCAGCGCCGCCAGCACCTGAACTACAACCACAACCAAAAACAAAGTATTCATTTAAACGAGTCCACTCTTGATGTTTCAATCGCCAGCCGCCGAAGTATCCCCCGCACGCCTGACAAACCCCTTACTTCACTATTCAGGCCGCCGCTGCAATGATGGCCAGGAAATCTGCTGCCTTCAACGCTGCGCCGCCAATGAGACCACCATCGATATCGGCCATGGCCAGCAATTGCACGGCATTGTCGGGCTTCATGCTACCACCGTAGAGGATGCGCACCTTGGCGGCCGCCTCTGCACTCTTGGCCTGCAGGCGGGCGCGCAGCATCGCGTGCACTTCCTGGGCCATCTCGGGCGTGGCGGTCTTGCCGGTGCCGATGGCCCAGACAGGCTCATAGGCTACCACGATGCGCGCCGCATCTTCAGCCGACAGCGCTGCCAGCACCACATCGAGCTGACCACCCACGACGTCGTTGGTCTGGCCGGCTTCGCGCTGCTCCAGCGTTTCGCCCACGCACACCAGCGGCACCAGGCCAGCCTTCAGCGCCGCCACGGTCTTGGCCGCCACCGCTGCGTCGGACTCGCCATGATAGGCGCGACGCTCGGAGTGACCAATGATGACGTACTGCACACCAAACTCCTGCAACATCGCCGCCGAGACCTCACCGGTATAGGCACCGGAGGCATGCGCAGAGATATCCTGCGCACCCGAAGCCAGCACCGAACCGGCTACGGCAGCCTGCACTTGCGCCAGGTAAGGTGCCGGCGCGCAGACGGCGACATCGCAGGCGACCGCTGCCAGGCCTTCCTTGATGCCCGCGATCAGCGCAGCATTGGCAGCCAGGCTGCCATTCATTTTCCAGTTACCGGCTACGAGTTTGCGACGCATAGGCTATGTTCTACGAGATTGGTGTGAATTGGATAACCTCGTATTGTAGCCGGTAGCCGTAAAGACGGTCAAACCGGACCGCCAGCCTGCCTTGCGCCCTGCCCTCTTACAGCTCCAGCATGATCTTGCCGATGTGGGTGCTGCCTTCCATCATGGCATGCGCCTGCGCCGCCTGCTCCAGCGGGAAGCGCTGGTGGATCACCGGCTTGATCTTGCCGGCCTCGATCAATGGCCACACATGTTCGCGCAGCTTGGCCGCAATCGCCGCCTTGAAGGCCACCGGGCGCGGGCGCAGGGTGGAGCCGGTGATGGTCAGGCGACGCCGCATCACCTGCCCCATGTCCAGCTGCCCTTTGCTGCCGCCCAGTTGGGCGATGAAGACCAGTCGTCCATCGTCGGCCAGCGCCTTGATCTCGCGCGGCAGGTAATCACCGCCCACCATGTCCAGGATGACGTCGACACCGCGACCACCGGTCAATTCCTTCACCACTGCCTCGAAGTCCTCGGTCTTGTAGTTGATGGCACGCTCCGCACCCAGATCTTCGCAGGCGCGGCATTTCTCGGCGCTACCGGCCGTGGCAAAGACGCGATGCCCCAGCGCACGGGCGATCTGGATGGCGGTCACGCCGATGCCGGAAGATCCGCCCTGCACCAGCAGGGTTTCCTGTCCCGACAATTGGCCGCGATCAAAGACATTGCTCCAGACAGTGAAATAGTTTTCCGGCAGGGCCGCCGCTTCCAG
This sequence comes from Herbaspirillum sp. ASV7, assembly GCF_016429215.1. Classification (GTDB taxonomy): domain Bacteria; phylum Pseudomonadota; class Gammaproteobacteria; order Burkholderiales; family Burkholderiaceae_D; genus Herbaspirillum. Next base: position 19,003 of record NZ_JAELUH010000048.1, read on the forward strand.
GGCGCTCAAGCCCTTGGGCACGGGCAGGCACTGGGCCAGCGGTGCGGCGCAATATTCGGCATAGCCACCGCCTTGCACCAGCGCACAGACCAGGTCTCCCATGCTGAAGCCACTATCGCCCAGGTCACCAGCGACGATCTCGCCAGCCACCTCCAGCCCCGGCAGATCGGAGGCGCCCGGGGGCACCGGATAGTTGCCCATGCGCTGGAATACGTCCGGCCGGTTCACACCGGCCGCATGAACCTTGATCAGCACTTCGCCCGGTTTGAGCTCTGGCACGGGGCGCTCGCAAGGCTGCAATACCTCGGGGCCGCCAAATTCCTTAATTTCGATGGCTCGCATGTCCTATCCTTTTCTCAAAGCCCTGTGAGGCGATAGTCGATTCACAGGGAAGCCGCAGCACGCGCGGCAGTGTCATATAGCCCGGAAGCATTGCGCAGCAACTGCGCTGCCTCCCCGATGGCGTGGTTGGGGATGCCGCTCTCGACCTGCACCTCGATGAGGCAGCGTTCGCGCACTTCGCGGTACTTCATGCACAGGTCCTGGCCGGCCTGGGTGGTCGAGAACAGCAATTCCTTGCCGGCCTTTTCGCTCTTGACGTAGCCGGCCTTCACCAGCTTCTTGAGGGCATAGGTGACCACGTGGGTGTCCTCGACATTGAGCACGAAGCAGATATCGGCCAGCTTCTTCTTGCGCTCGCGATGATTGACGTGATGCAGCAAGGAAACCTCGATGGCGGTCATATCCTTGGCGCCGGCGGCAGCCATGCAGCGCACCATCCAGCGGTTGAAGGCGTGACTGGCCATGATCAGCGCGTATTCCAGCTCGGACAGCTCGGCGCTGCGCTCGGAGACCAGGTGCTGAGAGGAAACGATCTTGGTGGGCTTGACGGCCCCGGTAGCCGCAGCTTGCTGCGGCTGGACGGATTCTGGCGTCTCGTTGTTCATGGGTGATCGGACGAAGGGCGACGAAATGGCAACACTATATCCCAAAGACAAATAAATAATTTATCGACATATTGTTTATATTTTCACTGGAATGTAATATCGCCAAAAAAGCAGGGCATCACACGGACGCACCTTGAACCCCCTTTCAGTGGCATCGAAGGGGGTCTTAAAAACAAATCACAGGCGAGGCAAGAGACACCATGCAGCCACCTCAGATCCACCCGCTGGGCGACAGCGCGCTGCTTTGCAGCCTGCCCGCCCCGGCGACCCTGGCCCAGCAGCAACGCATCTGGGCCCTGGCCGAACTGGCCGACAGTTGGGACGAAGTCAGCGAAGTCGTACCCGGCATGAACAACCTGACCCTCATCACCCGTCGCCCGGTCAGCGACCTGGCCGCATTGGCGCAACGCATCACCCAGCACTGGCCCAAGCTGGACTTGCAGCAGCATGCTGGTCGCACCGTCGAGATCCCCGTGGTCTATGGCGGCAGCGGCGGCCCCGACCTGGAGAACGTGGCGCGCCATACCGGCCTGTCCGTCGATGAGGTCATCGCCCGTCATAGTGGCGGCGACTATGTGGTCTATTTCATCGGTTTCATGCCCGGTTTCGCCTATATGGGTGGCCTGGCGCCGGAGCTGGCCACACCGCGCCATACCACACCACGCGTGACCATCCCGGCCGGTTCGGTGGGCATAGGCGGGGAGCAGACCGGGATCTATCCCATGGCCTCTCCCGGCGGCTGGCAATTGCTGGGCCGTACCTCCCTGAACCTGTTCGACCCCAGCCAGGAAGCACCGACGCTGCTGCGTCCGGGCGACCGTGTACGCTTTACCGTGGAGCGCGTGCAATCATGATGGACATCCTTCAACCCGGCATGCTGGCCTCGGTGCAAGACCTGGGCCGTCATGGTCATCGCAGTCTGGGCATCCATCCTGGCGGCGCCCTCAATACCCTGGCACTGGCCAGTGCCAACCTCCTGGTGGGCAATCCGGTCGATGCGGCCGGCCTGGAAATCACCATGGGCCTGTGCGAGATCCGTTTCACCGCCGACACCCGCATCGCCCTCGGTGGCGACGACATCGGCGCCACCCTCGATGGCCGTCCCATCGCTGCCTGCTGGAGCATCCCGGTGCGCGCCGGCAGCGTCCTCAAGCTCAGCCTGGCTGCCGCCGACAACCCTGAGCACGCCCCGCGCCACAGCATGCGCACCTACCTTGCCGTAGCCGGCGGCATCGATGTGCCAGTGATCCTGGGTTCGCGCAGCACCGACCTGAAGGCCGGCTTCGGTGGCCACCAGGGACGTGCCTTGAAGCGCGGCGACCAACTCCCCATCGGCGACGCCCGGGCCGCGTCCGCCGCCGTATACGGCCCCGCCTTCGGCGTGCGTTCTCCGCGCTGGAGCGGCCTGGGTCTGCGTGAAGACGAACACAGCCAGCACGTCACCCTGCGCGTATTGCCCGGCCCGGAATTCGAACAATTCACCAAGAGCTCGCGCGAAGCACTCTGGAGCGCCACCTGGCGGGTGACGCCCAACAGCAACCGCATGGGGTATCGTCTGGAAGGCGAGGAACTCAAGCGCAAGCAAGGTCGCGACATGCTCTCCCACGGTGTGGTACCGGGTGTGATCCAGGTACCACCTTCGGGCCAGCCCATCATCCTCATGGGCGACGCCCAGACCACCGGCGGCTATCCCAAGATCGGCGTGGTGATCGGCGCGGACCTGTGTAAGCTGGCACAAGCGCCGCTGAACGCCACGCTCAGACTGGAGCCCTGCGAACTGACCGATGCACTGGCCGCCGCAGAAGAGCAACAGAACTATCTGGATTCCATCCGCGACACGGTTGCCGCACTGGACTGGTCGCGTGCCACGCTTTACCGAAAATAAGGGACACGCCATGCACATCGATCTCAATGCCGACCTCGGCGAAGGCTGCGACACCGACGAACAATTGCTGACCCTGGTCAGCTCCGCCAACATCGCCTGCGGCTGGCATGCAGGCGACGCCGCCACCATGCGCCGCTGCGTACGCTGGGCGATCCAGAACCACGTGGCCATCGGCGCGCATCCCAGCTTCCTCGACCGCGAGAACTTCGGTCGCAGCGCCATGCAGGTATCACCCGAGGAAATCTTCAGCGGCATGTTGTACCAGCTGGGCGCACTGGATGCCATCGTGCGCGCCGAAGGCGGCCGCATGAGCCACGTCAAGCCGCACGGCGCGCTCTACAACCAGGCCGCCAAGGATGCAGTGCTGGCCAACGCCATCTGCGCCGCCATCCGCACCTTCAATCCCGAACTGAGCCTGTATGGCCTGGCCGGCAGCGAACTGATCGCCGCTGCCCGCCATGCCGACCTCAACGCCGTCGAGGAAGTCTTCGCCGACCGTGCCTATGAAGCCGACGGCAGCCTGGTCGCGCGCAGCAAGCCCGGCGCCATGATCACCAATGACGAGGACGCCATCGCACAGACCCTGTCGCTGGTGAAGCAGAAGCAGGTCAAGGCCATCGACGGCAGCATCGTCCAGGTCAATGCACAGACCGTCTGCCTGCACGGAGATGGACCGCATGCGCTGGATTTCGCGCGCCAGATTCGTGCACGCCTGCACGAAGAGCGCATCGCGGTGCGCGCAACGGCATGAAGCCGTTTTCTCGTCATGGCAGTCGATCGCAGGGCGCGGGAATGGCGGCAGCACGATTTGATTCAAGGTAGTCGCAAGCGGTAGTTCAGTTCCAAAAACAATAAGAAAAGTCGCCACGATGAGGCCCGTGAGGTCGCAGGAAAAAACACGCCCCTATGTCCCGCAAAGGCAGACTGGGCGTGGCTTCCAGCGATGCGTCTGGCACGGACCTTGCAATCCGGCGATAGGATTTTTTCCAAATTCACAAAGGGAGTTTTTCATGGAGAGTACGACACTGCTGCCACTGATCGGGATTCCGATCGTCGTGGCCGGATTTGCATTGCGTTTCAACCCGCTGCTGGTGGTCACCGTCGCCGGTCTCACCACCGGCCTGTCGGTGGGGATGGATTTGGGCATGCTACTGGAAACCTTCGGCGAGAAGTTCGTCAACAGCCGTTCGCTGGCGACCTTCCTGCTGATCCTGCCCATCATCGGCCTGCTCGAACACTACGGCTTGAAGGAACGCGCACAGGCCTGGATCTCCAGCATCGCCAGCGCCACCTCGGCACGCATCCTGATGCTCTACTTCATCCTGCGTGAAGGTACCGCCGCGCTGGGCCTGATCTACCTCGGCGGCCAGGCACAGACCGTGCGCCCGCTGCTGGCCCCGATGGCCGAAGGTGCGGCCGTGAACACCTACGGCGAAGACCTGCCGCAACACATCCGCGACAAGATCAAGGCCCATGCCGCCGCCTGCGACAACGTCGCCGTGTTCTTCGGCGAGGACATCTTCATCGCCTTCGGCGCCGTGCTGCTGATGGATGCCTTCCTCAAGGAAAACGGCATCACCAATATCGAGCCGCTGCACATCGGCCTGTGGGCCATCCCCACCGCCCTCTCGGCGCTGGTGATCCACATGTTCCGCCTGACCCGCCTCGACGCCTCCATCGCCCGCGATGTCCAGGCGTGGAAAGCCACCCAACCCAACGCTTCCAAGGTGCCCGCATGAGCACGCTCATTTCCATCAACCGCATCTACTACCTCATCGGCGTCATCGTCATGATGCTGGTGGCCATGACCCTGCGCGACAAGGGCAACCCCAAGCGCCTGACCACGGCCCTGTTCTGGTTCCTGTTCGGTGCCGTGTTCCTGTTCGGCGACCTGCTGGTGGACCATCTCGGCAAGTCCATGGCCTATCGCGTCATCGGTGCGACTGTCGTGATCATCTCGCTGATCGCCGGCACCGGCATGCTCTCCATGGGCAGCTACGCCACCTCGACCCACGATGAACGCGTGGCCTCCTCCAAGCGACTGGGCAACTGGCTGTTCTTCCCGGCGGTGCTGATCCCGGTGATCACGGTAGCCTGTACCGTCCTGCTCAAGGGCGTGTCCATCGGCGGCGTGATGCTGCTGGACCAGAAGCAGCTGACGCTGGCGGCCCTGTGCGTGGCCTGCCTGTGCGCACTGATCGCCGGTTGCGTGCTCACCCGTGGCACGCCGCTGCAGGCGGTGCGCCAGTCGCGTCGTCTGGTGGATTCGATCGGCTGGGCGGCGATCCTGCCGCTGATGCTGGCCATGCTCGGCGGCGTGTTCGTCGCCGCCAAGACCGGTACCTCGGTGCAGCAGGTGGTGAGCCTGTTCGTCAATCCCGACAATCGTTTCCTGGTGGTGGTGATCTACTGCGTGGGCATGGCGCTGTTCACCATGATCATGGGCAATGCCTTTGCCGCCTTCCCGGTGATGAGTGCCGGCATCGCCCTGCCCTTCCTGATCCTGGGCCATCACGCCGATCCGGCACCGCTGGTGGCCATCGGCATGTATTCCGGCTACTGCGGTACGCTGATGACGCCCATGGCCGCGAACTACAACATCGTGCCGGCCGCACTGCTGGAACTGAAGAACAAGTATCAGGTCATCAAGGTGCAGCTGCCCACGGCGCTGACACTGCTGACCGTGAACGTGTTCCTGATGTACTTCCTGGCTTTCCGCTGATCGTATCGGCAAGCCTGGCGTGGCCGTCATCCAGCGAGGGCGGCCACTTCGTATCATCCCTGCCTCATGAAGTCCAAGGAGTCCCCCATGCAACTTACCCCCCCAACGGGCAGAAGACTTTGCCCGCATGCCGCTGGCCTACCTGCGCCAGGAATATCCCAACCATGTCATGCACCTGCTCAACGACGAGGGCGACGTGCTCTCGCCACGCGCGATGCATCCGGTGTTCTATGGCTGCTATGACTGGCATTCCGCCGTGCATGGCTACTGGCTGCTGCTGCGCTGCCTGCACCTGTACCCGTCCCTGCCCGTGGCCGATGAGGTCACCGCGCTCTTCGACGAGCATTTCACGCCTGAACTGATGGAGCGTGAAACGGCATACTTCCGCGCCCCCAATCGCGCGCCCTTCGAACGCCCCTATGGCTTTGGCTGGCTGCTGGCACTGGACCAGGAATTGCTGATGTCCAAACATCCCCGTGCTGCGGCATGGCATGCCGCGATGCGTCCCCTGACGGCCGAGATCCGCCGTCGCCTGCTGGATTACCTCTCCAAGCTGAGCTATCCGATCCGCGTCGGTGCGCACTTCAATACCGCCTTTGCGCTGGCGCAGTCGCTGGACTACGCACGCTACGTCAAGGATACCGAGCTCGAAGGCGTGATCGTCGCCAGCTCGCTGCGTTTCTATGGCAAGGACACCGACTACCCCGCGCACTACGAGCCGGGCGGTGACGAATTCATTTCCGGCGCTTTGACCGAAGCGCTGCTGATGACCAAGGTACTGTCCGACGACGCCTTCCCGGCATGGTTCGACGCCTACCTGCCGCGCGTGGCAGAGGTATCGCAGATCATGCAACCGGCCCATGTCTCGGATCCGACCGACCAGAAGATTTCCCACCTCGACGGCCTGAATCTCTCACGCGCCTGGTGCATGAAGCATGTGCTGCGCCATCTGCCACAGACCCATCCGGCACGCGCAGCCCTGACCGATTCGATCCAGCGCCACATCGCTGCCTCGATCGACCAGGTCGTGGGCAGCCACTACAGCGGCGGCCACTGGCTGGCAAGCTTCGCGCTGCTGGCGCTGGAGAACTGAGGAAGCAGCAATCCCTCACGCTGAAGCAGGAAGGCCCTCGCATCCATCAAGGATGCGAGGGCCTCCTGCCATGGCGGCGTACTCAAGCGCGCTACTGCGCAGCTTCCTTGCCGACCTGCTGCCCATCCTCGGACATGGTGGCCGAGATCACACGGGCACTGCGCTTGAAGGTGAAATAGGCCCATGCCCAGTCCACCATCACCATCATGCGGTTGCGGAAGCCGATCAGGAAGTACACGTGCACGAACAGCCAGAACAGCCACGCCGGATAGCCCGAGAACTTGAGCTTGCCGACCATGGCGATGGCGGCCTTGCGGCCGATGGTGGCCAGCGAACCATAGTCCTGGTAGACGAAGGACTCCGGCGCGCGGCCGGCGATGCGGTGCTTGATATTGCGCGCGGCTACCCGCCCCATCTGCTTGGCCGCCGGTGACACGCCCGGCACCGGCTTGCCGTCGGAGAGCGCCGCCGCCAGATCACCGATGACATAGATATCGTCATGCCCGGCGATGTTGAGCTCGGCCGACACCGGCACGCGCCCCGCGCGATCGAGCTCCACACCCAGCTTCTTGCCCAGCGGCGAGGCCGCCACGCCGGCCGACCAGATCACGGTGCGGGTGGCCAGGGTCTGCTCGCCGTCGAAGTTGGCATAGCGCACGCAGGTCTGGTCGATATGCACCACGCGGCTGCCGGTGCGCACATCCACCCCCAGCTTCTGCAACTGCTCGCGCGCTTTCTCCGACAGGTCGGGCGGATAGGCGCCGAGGATGCGATCCGAACCTTCGATCAGGACCACCCGCGCCGAATGCGGATCGATATTGCGGAATTCGCCGGACAGGGTATGGCGGGCGATCTCCACCAGCGTACCGGCCATTTCCACGCCGGTGGCGCCGCCACCGATGACGGTGAAGGTCAGCCATTCCTGGCGGCGACGGGCATCGGTTTCGCGCTCGGCGCGCTCGAAAGCCATCAGGATGCGCTTGCGGATCTCGAAGGCATCTTCCAGCGTCTTCAGCCCGGGCGCCAGCGCGCTCCATTCATCGCGGCCGAAATAGCTGTGGGTGGAGCCAGCGGCCACGATCAGGTGGTCATAGGCGACGGTACTGCCGTCTTCCAGCGTGATGTTCTTGGCGGCGGGGTCGATGTCGGTCACGGCCGCCATCAGCGTGGTGAGGTTGCGCTGCTGCGCCAGGATGGCGCGGATGGGTGCACTGATGGCAGGCGCCGACAGGCCCGCCGTGGCCACCTGGTAGAGCAGCGGCTGGAACAGGTGATGGTTGCTGCGATCGATCATGGTAATGCGCACGTCGGCGCCGGCATTGGCCAATTCACGCGCAGCGGCCAGGCCGCCGAAACCACAACCGATGATGACTACATGGGGCATAGCCTTCCTTTCAAAAGTAAATAGTTTTTATGCCCGTGCCGGCCGCCGCGCTTGATGCGCGCGCACAGGCTGCACGGTGCTGTCCCCTACTCTCTATTCGGATGAGCCTGCATCGCAGGGCCGCGCTTCCCCTCAAGACCGCGGCACCGGGGAAAATTGATCTCCCTCAATGCAGACGGACAGAATCTCATACTTTTGGTTCGAAGGCACTTGGTCAGATTGTCCCCTCCCCCTTATGTTCATGAGCGCAGGGACGGGGACGCCATAAAGAAAAATCCCCCGGACCTTGCGGCACGGAGGATTTCTCTTTGATGGCGAAGATCCGGCACCTACTACCTGCCGGAGCTCAGCGGCTTACTGTGCTTCTTGCGGAGCAGCAGCTTCGCCGCCTTCTTCAGCCTGGGCAGCCTTCATGGACAGCTTCAGGCGGCCGCGGTCGTCGGTCTCCAGGACCTTCACGCGCACTTGCTGGCCTTCCTTCAGGTAGTCGGCCACGGCATTGACGCGCTCGTTGGCGATCTGGCTGATGTGCAGCAGACCATCCTTGCCCGGCAGGACCTGGACGATGGCGCCGAAGTCCAGCAGCTTCAGGACGGTGCCTTCGTAGACCTTGCCCACTTCCACGGAAGCGGTCAGCTCTTCGATACGACGCTTGGCTTCCTGACCAGCCGATGCATCCACGGAGGCGATGGTGACCACGCCTTCGTCGCTGATGTCGATCTGGGTGCCGGTCTCTTCGGTCAGCGCGCGGATCACGGCGCCGCCCTTGCCGATCACGTCACGGATCTTTTCCGGGTTGATCTTGATGGTGATCAGGCGCGGTGCGAAGTCGGACAGCTCGGCACGACCGGCCGGAACAGCTTCCTGCATCTTGCCCAGGATGTGGTGACGGCCTTCCTTGGCCTGCTCCAGCGCGACCTGCATGATTTCCTTGGTGATGCCCTGGATCTTGATGTCCATCTGCAGTGCGGTGATGCCATTGGCAGTACCGGCCACCTTGAAGTCCATGTCGCCCAGGTGATCTTCATCGCCCAGGATGTCGGTCAGGACGGCGAACTTGTTGCCTTCCTTGATCAGGCCCATGGCGATACCGGCCACGTGCGACTTCATCGGCACGCCGGCGTCCATCAGTGCCAGGCAGCCGCCGCACACCGACGCCATCGAGGAGGAGCCGTTGGACTCGGTGATTTCCGAGACCAGGCGCACCGAGTAGCTGAACTCGTCGGCAGCCGGCAGTGCGGCGATCAGCGCGCGCTTGGCCAGGCGGCCGTGGCCGATTTCACGACGCTTCGGGGTACCCACGCGACCGGTTTCGCCGGTGGCGAACGGAGGCATGTTGTAGTGGAGCATGAAGCGGTCGGTGTACTCGCCCAGCAGGCCGTCGATCTTCTGCTCGTCACGGGCGGTGCCCAGGGTCGCGATGACCAGGGCCTGGGTTTCGCCACGGGTGAACAGGGCCGAACCGTGGGTACGCGGCAGCACGCCGGTACGGATCGAGATCGGACGCACGGTGCGGGTGTCGCGACCGTCGATACGCGGTTCGCCTTCCAGGATCTGCGAACGCACGATCTTGGCTTCCAGGTCGAACAGGATGGAACCGACTTCGGCAGCATCGGCCGCCACGGTGCCATTGGCAACGGCTTCGGCCACCAGCGCTTCGTTGACTTGTGCCGAGACGGTCTTGAGCTTCTCGGTACGGGCTTGCTTGTCCTTGGTCTGGTAGGCTTCGCGCAGCGGGCCTTCGGCCAGTTGCGAGACGCGGGCGATCAGGGCTTCGTTCTTGGCCGGGGCGGTCCACTGGACTTCCGGCTTGCCACCGTCGCGTACCAGCGCGTGGATGGCTTCGATGACGGCCTTGGACTGGTCGTGACCGAACACGACCGCGCCCAGCATCACTTCTTCGGACAGCTGGTCGGCTTCGGATTCCACCATCAGCACGGCGGTTTCGGTACCGGCCACCACCAGATCCAGTTGCGAGGACTTCAGCTGGGTCTGGGTCGGGTTGAGGACGTACTGGCCGTCGATGTAGGCCACGCGGGCGGCGCCCACCGGGCCGTTGAAGGGGATGCCGGCCAGCGACAGGGCGGCCGAGGCACCGATCATGGCGGGGATGTCCGGATCGATTTCCGGGTTCACCGACAGCACGTGGATGATGACCTGCACTTCATTCAGGTAGCCTTCCGGGAACAGCGGGCGGATCGGACGATCGATCAGGCGCGAGGTCAGGGTTTCCTTTTCGGAAGGCTTGCCTTCACGCTTGAAGAAACCGCCGGGGATACGACCGGCAGCATAGGTCTTCTCGATGTAGTCCACCGTCAGGGGGAAGAAATCCTGGCCGGGCTTGGCTTCCTTGCGGGCCACGACAGTAGCCAGGATGACAGTGCCTTCCACCGACACCACGACGGCGCCGGAGGCCTGGCGGGCGATTTCGCCGGTTTCCAGGGTGACTTGATGCTGACCGTACTGGAAGGTCTTGCTTACTTTATTGAACACGGTATTTCCTTTCTTTTATGGAGCCGGCCCCGACTGTGTCCGCGGTGCACGACTTCCCTTTTGCCGACAGATTTTCAGGCGCTGTCGTTCACCTCACCACAGTGGCCGGCAATACCGGTCACTTACGACGAACGCGGCCATCCATGAATGGACGGGCGGCCGCGATGAAGCATTCTTGCCCGGGGGCGGCTCAGGCAGGGCCAGCTGCCCACGCTTGAGCTTGCGGAATCGCAAAAAACAAAATGCCCGCGTCACCGAGTGACGCAGGCATTTCGTGGTGGTCCCGGATATGGACCCGGGAACCCGGACGCGGATTCAAATTACTTGCGCAGACCGAGTTTTTCGATCAGGGCGCGGTAACGGTCGGCGTCCTTGTTCTTCAGGTAGGACAGCAGGCTCTTGCGACGGTTGACCATCTTGATCAGGCCACGACGGGAGTGGTGATCCTTGACGTGGGCCTTGAAGTGGCCGTTCAGGTCGTTGATACGTGCGGTCAGCAGCGCGACTTGGACTTCCGGAGAACCGGTGTCGTTCGTGCCACGGGCGTTTTCGGAGATAATGGCAGCCTTGGCTGCTTTTTCGATGGACATTGCTTTACCTTTCACAAGCGGTGCGCTGAGCGTGCCGGTCATTGAACCTGCGGCCCTGCATACCGTGAATTAAAAATGAGAATCCGGCCAAAACGACCGGACGCGAAATTATATAGCAAAAAGCCATTCCTACCAATACACGCAAGCCCCGACATGACAAGGCATCGCCCTTGCGCTGCTTGCGGTGACAAAAGAGTGGCAAAAAGACAACCCATTCAGGATCAAGCAATGACAGACCGTCGCCTCCCTCTCTCCCAGCCCAGCTCCCGCCGCGCCCGCTCCCTGCTGGCTGCCGTGGTGCTGGCCAGCGCCGCCCTGAGCGGCTGCGCCTCCCTGCTCCAGCCCCCGGTACAGCCGGGCGAGAGCGAAGAGCAGGTACTGGAGCGCCTGGGCCGACCCAGCAATGTGTATCAGGACGGCAACACGCGGCTCTTCGAATATGCCGCCGGCGCCTTCGGCCAGTACCAGTACATGGCCCGTATCGGCGCGGATCGTCGCCTGGTTTCCTATCAGCAAGTGTGGACGATAGAGAATTTCCGCGCCATCCGTGTCAAGCAGGACACCAAGGAAGACGTCCTGCGCCGCGTCGGCCGCCCCACCGAGATCACCCGCTATGCCCGCATCCCCTTCGAGGCCTGGAATTATGGTTTCAAGGAAAGCGGCGTCTGGAATTCGCAGATGACGGTCTACTTCAACGACGCCGACACCGTGGAAAAGGTCGAGAATGGCCCCGATCCACGCTTTGACGATTCACGTTTCCGTTTTTGAGAGCCCTGCCCGCCTCTGCCTGATCCACAAAGAAAAATGCCGTCCGCTGCGATATGCAGCGGACGGCATTCTTGCCTTCAGCCCGACAACAGTGATCAGATCACCGTCGACAGTCCCAGCGTAAAGATCAGCGCCAGCACCGAGACCAGGGTTTCCATCACGGTCCAGGTCTTGAAGGTCTGCGGCACGGTCATGTTGAAGTATTCCTTGACCAGCCAGAAACCGCCGTCATTGACGTGCGACAGGATCAGCGAACCGGCGCCGGTGGCCAGCACCATCAGTTCCGGACGCACACCACCGACGGTGGAGACGATGGGCGCCACGATACCGCAGGCGGTGGTCATGGCGACTGTGGCCGAACCGGTTGCCACGCGGATCAGCGCGGCCACGAACCAGCCCAGGATCAGCGGCGAGAGGTGTGCGTCGGTGGCGATGCCGACGATGGCCTTGGAGACGCCGCCATCCATCAGGATGCGACCGAAACCGGCGCCCGCGCCCACCACCAGGGTGATGCTGGCGATCGGTGCCAGGCACTCGTTGGTGAACTTCAGGATCTGCTCGCTACCAAAACCACGGGCACGGCCGAAGGTCCAGAAGCTGACCAGGGTCGCGATCAACAGTGCAATCACGGAATTGCCGATCAGGCGCAGGAAGTCGTTGGCAAAGGTCTTCGGGGCGAAGAACAGGTCGGCCCAGCTACCGATCAACATCAGCGCCACCGGCAGCAGGATGGTAAACAGCGTGATGCCGAAGCCCGGCAGTTCGCGCGCCTTCTTGCCTTCATCGACGAATTGCGAAATCAGCGGATTGTCCGGATTGGGAATCACCACCTTGGAGATCAGCTTGCCGAAGATCGGGCCGGCGATGATCGCCGTGGGGATACCCACGATCAGCGCGTAGAGGATGGTGCGACCGATATCGGCGCTATAGGCGGTCACCGCCAGCAGCGCTGCGGGGTGCGGCGGGATCAGGCCGTGCACCACCGACAGACCAGCCACCATGGGGATGCCCACCAACACCATGTTGGTACCGGTACGCTTGGCGACGTTGAAGGCGATCGGAATGAGCAGCACGAAACCGACTTCGAAGAACACCGGCAGACCGACGATGAAGGCCACCGTCATCATCGCCCAGTGCACGTTCTTTTCGCCGAAGGCCTTGATCATCGTATTGGCGATGCGCTCGGCACCGCCCGACTCGGCCATCATCTTGCCCAGCATCGTGCCCAGGCCCACCACCAGCGCAATGTGACCCAGCGCGTTACCCACGCCGGTTTCGAAGGCCTTGACGATGTTACCCATGGGCATGCCCACGGCCAGGCCCAGCACCAGCGATACCACGATCAGGACGATGAACGGATTCATCTTGAATTTGGCGATCAGCACGATCAGTGCGATCACCGCCACCAGTGCATAGACCAGCAGCGCACTCCCTTGTACAGCCTCCATCTGCTTCTCCTCTTCAGAAGGTAAAAAACACCTGCCGGCGCTGCAGGTCTGAGCGACCCTTCCCCTGCCGGCAAGAAATCAAATAGCGAAAAATATATAAATAGATAAATAGATAAAAACAGATAAACTATTTACATCAATATCAGTCCGAGATACTTCTGATCCGATCCCTTGCAGGCGGACGATGGCTACACCACCTTACCGCCGCCGGACTGTCAGCGCTCAGTGCTCAGCGCTTGAATGCCACGCAATCGACCTCGACCTTGCAATCCACCACCATGCTCGACACCACACAGGCGCGTGCCGGCGGATTGGCGCCGAAGTATTCCTTGAAGACCTTGTTGAAGGACTGGAAGTCACGCGCGTCGTCCAGCCAGACGCCACAGCGCACCACGTGCTCGGGGCCGTAGCCGGCCTCCTTGAGGATGGCCAGCACGTTCTGGATGGCCTTGTGCGATTGCGCGATGATGCCACCGTCGATCACCTCGCCGTTTTCCATGGCCACCTGGCCGGACACGTACAACCAGCCATCGGCCGCTACCGCGCGGGCGAACGGCAGATGCTGGCCGCCGGTACCGCTGCCGCCTTCTACGCCAAATCGTTGAATGCTCATTGCTGCTCCTTCCTGTTAGAACTTAGAACTTAGAACTTAGAACTTAGAACTTGAAATACGAAAAAAACCAGGGAAATCAGACTGAGGTTTTCTGCACCGTGCGTGCCAGGAAACGTCCTGCGCGCGCACCGGTGGCCTTCTTGTCGTCACCGCGATAGGCTAGCGCGCCATTGACCCACACCGACTCGATGCCATGCGCGGGTTGCATGGGATCGGTGAAGCTGGCGGCATCACGCACAGTCTGGGCATCGAACAGCACCAGGTCGGCGTGGTAGCCCTCGCGCACCAGGCCACGCTCGTGCAGACCGAAGCGCTGCGCCGACAGGCCGGTCATCTTGTGCACGGCGGTGGCCAGCGAGAACAGCTTCTGCTCGCGGCTGTAGTAGCCCAGCACGCGCGGGAAGGCGCCCCACAGGCGCGGGTGCGGCAAGGGATCGTTGGGCAGGCCGTCCGAGCCGACCACCGAGGCCGGATGCGAGAGGATGCGATTGACGTCATCGTCGGACATGCAGTGATAGACGGCACCGGCCGGCATCAGCCGCGCGGCGGCGGCATGCAGGTCCACGCCCCATTCGGCGGCGATCTGCTTCAGCATCTTGCCGCCCTGCTCGGGATGCGGCTCGGACCAGGTGAGCTGGATGTCGTAGTCGGCAGTGACCTGCTTCAGGTCCAGCGTGGAGGAGCTGGCGGTGTAGGGATAGCAGTCGCAACCCACATGCTGATGGCGCCCCGCCAGTTCCAGCGCCTGCAGCACTTCAGCGCTGCGGCCCCAGTTCTCGACGCCGGCGCACTTGAGGTGCGAGATCACCACCGGCACGCGGGAGTGCTTGCCGATGCGGAAGGCTTCGTCCATGGCATCGAGGATGTCGGCGAATTCGCTGCGCAGATGGGTGGCATAGAGGCCGCCGAACTCCGCCAGCGGCTCGGCCAGGGCCAGCACTTCCTCGGTAGGCGCATTGATGGCGTTGCCATAGGCCAGGCCGGTGGACAGGCCCAGCGCCCCATGCTCCAGCGCCTCGCGCAACTGGCTGCGCATGCCGGCGATCTCGGCGTCGGTGGCGGCGCGATCCAGGCGGTCCATGTGGTTATTGCGCAAGGCGGTGTGACCAACCAGGGCCGCCACGTTGATGGCCGGCTGCGCGGCATCGACGGCAGCCACGTAGCTGGCGAAGCTGGGGTAGTGGAAATCCCCTGCCTTGCCCAGCAGGTTCATCGGGTCCGGCGGATCACCCTTCAGGCTCACGGGCGCGGCGCTGATGCCGCAGTTGCCCACCACCACCGTGGTCACGCCCTGCGACAGCTTGGGGAACATCTCGGGGGTGCGGATCACATTGGTATCGTCATGCGTATGCACGTCGATGAACCCGGGCGAGAGCACGCGGCCGGTGGCATCGACTACGCTGGCGGCCTGCCAGTGCGCCAGTGCGCCGGCATCGGCGATGGCCGTGATGCGGCCGGCCTGCACGGCCACGTCGGCCGCATACGGCTCGGCGCCCGAGCCATCGATGACCAGGGCGTTGCGGATGAGGGTATCGCAAGCACCGGACGGGCTTGCAGGGGTATTGATTGTCATGTCAGTCTCCCAGCGGCTGGTGACGGTCGCCGCCGCCGCGATGCGTGTCGAGCACGTACTTGAGGCGGCGCAGGCGCTCCTGGCTGCTTTCCTTGTGCAGCAGGGCCAGTTCCAGCACCAGCATGTCCAGCGTCGCCATCATGGCGTAGCGCGACGAGGACGGTTTGAAAATCAGGTCGGTTTCCAGCGTCTTGATGGGCAGCAGCACATCGGCCATCTTCGCCAGCGGCGAACCCAGCGCCGTGATGGCGATGAGCTTGACGCCGTATTCGCGTGCCACCTCGCAACTGGCCAGCAACTCCGGCACGTTGCCGGTGGCCGAGAAGACCAGCAGCACATCGTCCTTGTCCAGGGTGGCGGCCACCATCTTCTGCAGCAGCGCATCATGGTAGGTCGCCACCGGACGGCCCAGGCGCACCAGCCGATAGCGCGCCTCGTCGGACATCATGGTCGAGCCACCGCCCATGCCGAAGCAGTAGATCATGCGCGCGCCCAGCAACAGGCGCGCCGCCTCCACCAGCATGTCGGTGTTGAGCATGGCGCGGTTCAGTTCCAGCACCGCATGGATGTCGCGGTAGACGGTGTCGACCAGTTCCGGTGGCTGCGCCGGGGGCGCGGTCTTGGCACCGTCAAAGAAGCGCTGCCCCACCGCCACCGCCTGCGCCAGCAAGAACTTGAATTCGCGCACGTCGCGGCAACCCATGGCCTTGGCAAAGCGCGTCACGCTGGCCACCGACACACCGGCCCGCTCGGCCAGCTCGCCAATGCTGGCGCTGGCCGAAAAAGTCAGGTCGCCGAGGATGGCCTCGGCCACTTTCTGCTCGGCCAGGCGCAGGGTGCTGCTGCGCGCGGTGATGCGGGAGACGATGTCCAATGTCTGCGCCATGGCGGGGATTCAGTTAAGGTGATTCCGGAGTGATGAGAAAGACATCAACACCGGCCAGGAAAAGTAATGCAGAGTACCGCGGAAATAATTTATGTTATTTACTAACACGGCGTAAACATAGTAAATTCAAGGCTATTATTACGTCAATCCTATTTTTACAGGAATTTATGCGATGAGTGATACAAACTACCAAGACGCCAGCCACACCGTTTACCAAACCGGCATCATCGATCCTGTGAACAAGGGCTTGGGCGCGCTGGCGCAGCCGCTGGCACCGCAGCAGGCCGGCAGCGTGCGCTGGAACCTGCTCAACGAAGACATCAGCTTGCCGGCCGCCGTCCTGTATGAAGAAAAGATCGC
The DNA here is from genome assembly GCF_016429215.1 of Herbaspirillum sp. ASV7. Taxonomy (GTDB): domain Bacteria; phylum Pseudomonadota; class Gammaproteobacteria; order Burkholderiales; family Burkholderiaceae_D; genus Herbaspirillum. Next base: position 35,765 of record NZ_JAELUH010000048.1, read on the forward strand.
CCACAACCTGAAGTGGATGCAGGATTTCGTCGGCCAATACCAGGTCAAGCTGGCCCCGCACGGCAAGACCACGATGGCGCCCAAGCTGTTTGCGCGCCAGCTCGATACCGGCGCCTGGGGCATCACCCTGGCCACCGCCCACCAGACCCTGGCCGGCTACCAGCACGGCGTGCGCCGCGTGATCATGGCCAACCAGCTGGTGGGCAAGCGCAACATGGCCATCATCTCGGAGCTGCTGGCCGATCCCTCTTTCGAATTCTTCTGCCTGGTCGATTCGGCTGACCTGGTGGACCAGCTCGGCCGCTTCTTCGCCGAGCGCCGCCAGACCCTGAACGTGCTGCTGGAGCTGGGCCCGGCCGGTGGTCGCACCGGCGTGCGCGACGATGCGCAACAGGCTGCCGTGCTGGCCGCCATCGCCCGCTGGGACAGCATCGCCCTGGCTGGCGTGGAAGTGTATGAAGGGGTGCTCAAGGAAGAGGTCGACATCCGCCGCTTCCTGCAACGCGCCGTCGCCTGCATCAAGGACCTGGCCGCGCAAGGCCAGCTGGCACGCCGCCTGGCGCGTGGCCCGGCGGTACTGACCGGCGCCGGCTCGGCCTGGTACGACGTGGTGGCCGAGGAATTCGGCCAGGCCGATATCGGCGCACCGCTCGATGTAGTATTGCGTCCGGGCTGCTACCTCACCCATGACGTGGGCATCTACCGTGCCGCCCAGGCCCAGATCCAGGTACGCAACCCGGTGGCGCACAGCATGCGCACCCAGTTGCAGCCGGCGCTGCAGCTGTGGGCCTATGTGCAATCGATTCCCGAGGCCGACAAGGCCATCATTGCCTTGGGCAAGCGCGACGCCGCCTTCGACGCCGGCCTGCCGCTGCCGGTGGCGCAGTTCCGCCCGGGCAGCCACAGCCAGCCGCAGGCCACGCCGGCGCACTGGGAAGTGACCGGCATGATGGACCAGCACGCCTACCTGAAGATTGCCGCCGGTGACGACATCAAGGTCGGCGACATGCTGGCCTTCGATATCTCCCATCCCTGCCTGACCTTCGACAAGTGGCGTCACCTGGTGGTGGTCGATGGCCGCTTCGACGTGACCGATATCGTGCAGACCTTCTTCTGATTCCTGATTTCTGATTCCTGATCCGACGCAACATGAGCAAGCAGATCCTCGCCTATGGCGAAGCCATGGTGGAGTTCAACCAGAGCATCGCCGCGCCGCGCAACTACCTGCAAGGGTATGGCGGCGACACCTCCAACTTCGCCATCGCCGCATCCCGCCAGGGCGCGGCGACGGCCTATCTCAGTGCGGTCGGCGACGACCATTTCGGCAACGACCTGCTGGCCCTGTGGCAACACGAAGGCGTCAGCGTCGAGCATGTGGCGGTGACGCCGGGCGCGGCCACCGGCATCTACTTCGTCACCCATGACGATGCCGGCCACCACTTCCACTACCGCCGCGCCGGCTCGGCCGCCAGCCGCTACCAGACCCGCCAGCTGCCGCTGGAGGCCATCGCCGGGGCCGCTGCCCTGCACCTGTCGGGCATCAGCCTGGCCATCAGCGAGAGCGCCTGCGAAGCCGGCCTGGCCGCCATGGCACATGCGCGCCAGCATGGCGTGCCGACCTCGCTCGATACCAACCTGCGGCTACGCCTGTGGCCGCTGGAACGGGCCCGCGAAAAGATGGAGCAAGCCTTCCGGCTGTGCGATATCTGCCTGCCCAGCTGGGAGGACGTGTCCCAGCTGACCGGTCTGGAGGATAGGGATGCCATCGTCGATCGCCTGTTGTCCTACGGCGTCAAACTGGTGGCCTTCAAGCTGGGACAGAAGGGCTGCTATGTCGCCACGCCCCAGGAGCGGCGCCTGGTCGCGCCCCATCCGGTGCAGGCGCTGGATGCCACTGGCGCCGGCGACTGCTTCGGCGGCGCCTTCATGGCCGAGCTCACCGCCGGGCGCGACCCCTTCAGTGCGGCGCGCTATGCCAACGTGGCAGCGGCCCTCTCCACCACCGGCTACGGTGCGGTGGAGCCCATCCCCACACGCCAGCAGGTCGAAGCACTGCTGGCGCGCTGACCCGGCCGGATCAGGCCTGGCGCGGCGACTGCTGGGCCAGGCTGTCGGCGATGCTGCCCAGGCGGCGCAGCGCCTGGTCCAGTTCGCGGGTGAAGGGATGACCGCAGCAGATGCGCAGGAAGTGCCCGTAGCGATTGGAGTTGGAGAAGATCGCGCCGGGCGACACGCCCACGCCTTCCATCAGGGCAAGTTCGAACAATCGCTGGGAGCAGATCTGCACCGGCAACTCCACCCACAACCCCACTCCGCCATTGGGCACATTCAGGCGCGTGCCCTCCGGGAAGTAGGCCGCAATCGATTCGGCCATGCGTTCGCGCTGCTCCTTGAGCAACTGGCGCAGCCGCCGCAGATGGCGGTCGTAGCCGGGGCTGGCGATGAAGTCGGCGGCCGTGACCTGGGTCCATTCCTCGTTGGCGCGGGTATGGGTGAACTTGAGCATCTTGACGCGCTCATGCCAGCGCCCGCCATTCATCCAGCCCAGCCGCATGCCCGGCGCCAGTACCTTGTTGAGCGAGACGCAATAGATCACGTTGCCGCTGCGGTCGCGGCTCTTGAGCGTCGACGGACTCACGCTGCCGTCGGCCAGTTCGGTATAGGCATCGTCTTCGATCAGGGGCAGGCGCAACTGTTCGCACAGTTGCACCAGCTTGTCCTTGTGCTCCTCCGGCATGATGCAGCCCAGCGGGTTCTGCAGGTTGGGCACCACCACCACGGCCTTGATGTTGCCGTAGGTCCGCACTGCCAGCTCCAGCGCTTCCACCGAGATGCCGGTGTGCGGGCTGGTGGGGATTTCCAGTGCCTTCATGCCCAGGTTTTCCAGCGCCTGCAACAGGCCGAAATAGGTGGGCGACTCCACCGCGATGGTGTCGCCCGGTCCGGCCACGGCGCGCAGGGCCAGGTTGAGCGCCTCGATGCAGCCGTGCGTGACCACCACTTCCTCGGTATCGATGCGCATGCCGGCGTTAAGCGCGCGGCGTGCCACGGCCTGGCGGAAGGTGGCATTGCCGTTGTGCGGCATGGCGCTGGTGAGCAGTTCGGGGCGCTCACGCAGGGCGCGCATGGCGGCCTGCTTGAGGGTTTCCACCGCATACAGCTCGGGCGCGCAGGTCATGCCGGACAGATCGATGCGCGGCGCGCCGCTTTGGCGCAGGGCGATGTACTTGGAGACCTTTTCATGAATGCCCACGTATTGCTCGGGATCGATGGCCATCAGGTTCTTGGGCTCCTGCACCGGCTGGATCGCCTGCCGGCGCGGCTGGCGCACGAAGTAGCCGGAACGCGGACGCGCCTCCAGCCAGCCGCCCTCCTCCATATGACGCAGAGTCTGCAAGGCCGTCGACAGGCTGACCTGGTGCTGGCGCATGAGGTCGCGCACCGAGGGCATGCGGTCACCCGCCACCAGAGTGCCGGACTGGATCGCCCCCTGGTAATGGTCGGCCAGGCGACGATACAGGGGCTGCCGGCCGGATTCGGCCGCCACTGTCATGGCGGGATTGGTCGGAGTGGTCGGAATGGTCGGAATGGCGGGAGCGACCGGGGTGGCCGCAGCATTCACGTCGGGTAGAAGCAGGCTGGTATCCATAACAGCAATCATGTTCCTGGGGAACAAACCATAACAGATACAGAGTATTCGAAAAGAAACGATAACAGATCGAAAATTCACCAGCTGTTACGCTGCAGGCCTGATTTTCCTGTGCCTGTTGCCGTCGTGCTGCGCTCCCTAGACTGCAAGTGTCCCCCACCTGACGGAGAAAACAGCATGCACAGCCCCTGGCAATCCCCTCTTCCCGAACTCCAGGCCAACGCCCAACCCTTGAAACTGGTCCGTGGCCAGGCCCGCCAAGTCTGGCTGGCCGCTGGCAGCCTGGTACTCTGCCAGGCCCCGGCCATCTATGTGACCGAATCGCCGCAATGGCAAGTAGAACGCCTGACAAGCCGGCAGACCCGGCTGGCCGACGGCGAGCGCATGGTGCTGGAGCAAGATGGCTGGATCGAGATCCACGCCCCGCAAGGTGGTGAGCTGCTGTGCCTGCTGCCGCACAAGCAGGCCTGGCATGCGCCGCTGTCGGCCTGGTTCAAGCGCCTGGCCGCACAGTGGCAGGCCTGTCTCTTATACACATCTCCGAGCCCACGAGACTCCGTTAAAAGGGGGGGGGGGGGGGGGGGGGGGGGGGGGGGGGGGGGGGGGGGGGGGGGGGG
>NZ_JAELUH010000393.1 GCF_016429215.1 Herbaspirillum sp. ASV7
ATCCCCCCGCCTGGCTTGCCACCGGACGTACCTGCGCTGACGCTCTGGCTCTCGGCCGAGTACTGGCTGCGGTTCTGGATGTCGCTCACGCTCAAGGTGCCAGTGCTCAGGCTGTTCTTGCCTTGCTCCACGGCCTGATTCGTACTGGCGATCTTGCCGCCCTTCAAATCCGTATTGCCCTTGACGTTGATCTGGAAGCCACCATTACCCGCATTGATGCCGGCTTGTTCTCCCACGCTGGCATAGTCCGCATCCACCTTGCTGCGGCTGGCGCTGATGCTGGCGCCTGC
>NZ_JAELUH010000394.1 GCF_016429215.1 Herbaspirillum sp. ASV7
TCATCAACGGATTGGTGCTAGGCAGCATGTACGCACTGATCGCCCTGGGATACACGATGGTGTACGGGGTGCTGAACCTGATCAACTTCGCCCACGGCGACATCCTGATGGTGGGGGCGATGGTGGGCCTGTCGCTGCTCAAAGTGGTGCAACACGTGGCGCCGGGTCTGCCGGGCATCGTGCAGCTGGTCATCGCCATCGTCGGCGCCATCCCGGTGTGCATCGTGGTGAGCCTGTTGATCGAGCGCATCGCCTATCGCCCGCTGCGCAATGCGCCGCGCCTGGCGC
>NZ_JAELUH010000395.1 GCF_016429215.1 Herbaspirillum sp. ASV7
CGATGCGCGGGTTCTCGGCGGTGGCGCGCATGGCGCGGCCCATCTTGGTCTTCTCCACGATCAGCACCAGGCCCACCATGGCCAACACGGCCAGCACCAGCAGCATGATCTGCGTGGGCGAGATCAGAGCGCCGGCGATATGCACCGGGTCAGAGGGCATCACCTGCGGGAAGGGCAGCGGGCTGCGGCCCCAGATCATCATGGCGAAGGTCTGCAGCAGGATCGATACGCCGATGGCCGTGATCAACGGCGCCAGGCGCGGCGCATTGCGCAGCGGGCGATAGGCGA
>NZ_JAELUH010000396.1 GCF_016429215.1 Herbaspirillum sp. ASV7
GAAGTCGTTTCACGGTCCTGTTCGGGATGGGAAGGGGTGGTACCAACTTGCTATAGTCATCAGGCATAACTTGTATAGTTCCTTGCTCTCGAACGGAGCAGCAAGCAACTCAAACTGGAAGAAGTATTAGATTCTGGGGTGTGATGCACTAAGGGCAAACACAATATATGCTCAACTCGTCTATAACAGAACTAATGTTATAGGAACAAGCCGCACGGGCAATTAGTATCAGTTAGCTTAACGCATTACTGCGCTTCCACACCTGACCTATCAACGTCCTG
>NZ_JAELUH010000049.1 GCF_016429215.1 Herbaspirillum sp. ASV7
GTTCAGTGCGTGGCTCATGGCGATGATGGCCTGGACGATGGCACTGCTGTTGGCATCATCAGGGATATCGTTGATGAAGGACTTGTCGATCTTCAGCGTATTGACCGGGAAGCGCTTGAGGTAAGCCAGCGAGGAATAGCCGGTGCCGAAGTCGTCGATGGAGATCGTGAAGCCCTCGGCGCGGATGCCATCCATGATGGCGATGGCGCGGTCGCGGTTATGCATCACCATGCTCTCGGTGATCTCGAACTCCAGGCAACTGGGTGGCGTACCGTGCTGGGCCACGACGATCCTGATGTCGTCCAGCAGATGTGCGTCCCCGAACTGGCTGCCGGTCAGGTTGATGGAGATGCGTCCGCACTCCAGTCCCTGTGCCAGCAGCTGGCCGATATCGCGGCAAGCCACATCCAGCACCACCAGGCCGATCTGCTCGATCAAGCGGGTCTCTTCGGCCAGCGGGATGAATTCACCCGGCGGCAACAGCCCGCGCACCGGGTGCTGCCAGCGCACCAGTGCCTCGGCGCCGACGATGCGGCTCTGCGCCAGATCCACCTTGGGCTGGTAGTGCACGACGAATTCGGCGCGCTCGATGGCGCGGCGCAGCTCCGACTCCAGGGCGATGCGCTCGACCGTATTGGTGTTGATCTCGTCGGAGAAGAAGCGATAGTCGTCCTTGCCGTGATGCTTGGCCCGGTACATGGCGATGTCGGCATTCTTGATCAGGGTCTGCGCATTCTCGCCGTCGCCGGGATAGGTGGCGATGCCGATGCTTACCGATAAGGTGGCTTCCTGCCCGTCGATGATGAAAGGCTTGCGGGCCTCGGTGAGCAGCTTCTGGGCGATTTCCCCCAGTTGCAGGGGATCGTCGAAGTCGTCTACCAGCACGATGAATTCGTCGCCCCCCACACGGGCCAGGATATCGAGTTCGCGCAGGCTGTTGCGGAAACGCTGGGCGATCTCCTGCAGCACGGCTTCACCGGTCTCGTGGCCGAAGGTGTCGTTGATGTTCTTGAACCGGTCCAGGTCCAGCAACAGCACGGCCACCATGCCACTGCGGTGCTCGGCGTGGGCAATCGCATTGGAGACGTGCTGGGTACACAGGAAGCGGTTGGGCAGGCCGGTCAGTTCGTCGTAGTGCGCCAGGTGACGGATGCGGTCGTCGGCGCGGCGGCTTTCGATGGCCACACTGGCCAGGTCGGCGGCGATGTTGGCCAATTGCAGATACTCGTTGCTGGGGGCCTGGTTTTCCTTGAGCAGGGCGGCGAACACGCCCAGCAGTTGCCCTTCCTTGCCGATGATGGGCCAGGCGCCGCAGGAGGGATAGACCTCCACATCGATGAACGGGCGCAATTGTTCCGAGACCGGGTCCCTGGCGATATCGGTGACGATGCAGGGGCCACGCCGCAAGGCCGCTTCGGCACCGACGCCGCAGCCATGGCGGATCGGCATGCCCTGCAGGGTGCGCACCAGGCGCGGGGGGTAGCGGCGGCTCAAGACCGAGGTGAAGTGCGAGGCCTGTTCGTTGACCAGCATGACGCAACTGGCGCCATAGGGGATCTGGGCATCGGCAAAGCCGACGATCTCGTCGAGGATGGTGTCGAGGTCGTCGTCGGCCATGACCATGTGCAGCACCCGGTTCTGCTCGCTCTGCAGCAGTTCGGCGCGCTTGCGGGCGCTGATGTCGCGCAGGATGGCGAAGATCGCGTAGCCACGTTCGAACTCGGCCCGGTTCAAGGTCACGTCGGTATGGATGATCTTGTTGCGTCGTACCGTCACCCATTCGAACTGCTGGGGTTGCCCGGCCAGCACGCGGGTGACCAGTTGATCAATATCCGGTTGCTCCACGTGAGGCGACTTCTGGCGCGAGAACAGACCCACCTTGCGGCCGATGATGCGTTCCTTCTCGGACAGGCCGAAAAAGCGCAAGGCGGCACCGTTGCAGTCCAGGTAGCGCATCTCGGGCGAGATCAGCACAATGGGGTCGTTGCCCTCGTCGTAGAGCTTGCGATAGCGGTATTCGCTGGCCGAGAGGGCATTGTCCAGGCGGCGCTGGTAGCGGTAGTAGACCAGGAAGGAAATCAACGCGATCAGGATGAAGCCGAGGATGCCGGTGGTCAGCAGGATGCGGTTTTCGGTGCGGCTGCGCCAGGGCGCCAGCACATCGTCCATGCGCCGCGCGTAGACCACCACCAGGTGCCATTCCGGTAGCCGCTTGTAGCTGAACAACAGCGCCTGTCCGGTCAGGAAGGAACGCTCTTCGAAAGTGCCTTCATCGGGGCCGCTGCGGATGCGCTTCATGCTTTCTGCTTCGCCCATGTCGGTATTGAGCCAGCGCTCCTCGAAGGGCGAGCGGATCATCATGGAGCCGCTCTCGTTGCGCAGGGAAACGATGGCTTCGAAGTTGGTGATGCGCTGGTAGAAGTCGAAGAACACCGAAGCCCGCAACTCCGCCACCAGCAAGCCCACCGGACGGGCGGTGCGGTCGTACAGGTTCATGGCCACCGGCAGCACCAGTTCGCGGTTGTAGCGGCTGTGCATCAGTTGCCCGATGAACAGCTGCGGGCGTGCCGGATTGCCGTCCACATTGGTCAGCTTGTGGTCCTCGGGGATGCTGGCGGTGTCCTGCGGGCGCAGCGAACTGGCGCGGTTGTTGCCGTTGCGGTCCACATAGCGCAGCACCATCACCGAGGGCAGGGACTGCTGCGCCTGGCTGAGCAACTGGTGCAGACCCTGCTCATCGTCCAGGATGTTGTGGTCGGCATTCTGGATGCGTTGGGAGACGTCCCAGAGCATGCCGTCCAGGTCATGGAAGACGCGCTCGGCATGCTCTTTCACGCTGCGTACGGCCGTCATCGAGCTGCCGCGCTCGGCATCGATGGTCAATTGGCGATCCTGGCGAATCTCCCACCAGGTCTGGACCACGATGAACGAACCGACGAAGGCGACGAACAGCAACAAGGTCTTGAGGGTGTAGCCGCCCCGGCCTGCCGAATTGTTGTGTTTTCCCATGTGACGAATATCACACCATCTGTCGTTAGGTAGTTTGATGCTGCACCTGTTTCTATCCGGCGTATGCCGTACACCTGTCTCGACAGCTCTCGCGCATCATCAGGCAGCAAGGCAGCGATCCGGACCTGCCGGAGCCGCTCGCAAGCGACATTCTTAGTGCCTTATGCTTACGCCAGAATTACGCGGATGCCCCCATTGCGTGATACGCAAGGTGACAGTATGCCACCCTATTTTGCAATTGGTCCAATCAGATCGTTATTGTTTGCTCTTGATCATCTGACCGTCTTTGATCAGGCAACATGACGGTTGGCAACGCGCCGCCTTGCCCAGTCCACATGCCTGTGCAAACCTTACCCCAGGCGGGCTTGCTTGTCTAACGAGCAGGCCGGCATGCTGACGGTGAAGGTCTTGCCGAGGCGTCGTCAAACCGATTCCGTTTGCAATGCGATAATACGTCCCTTCGGGAAATATTGCCTGAAATCTCCTGACATCGTCACCGGTCGCTCACGTGGGCCGCGTCGCTGCGTAGTTACGTAGCCGGCAGTGCCAGGTCATTCAGCCCCCGAGCGCTTTTCCTCCACTTTCAATTCAGCAGACAAAGGATCCTCCCCATGAAGACAAGAGCCGCAGTAGCATGGCAGGCCGGCAAGCCCTTGACCATCGAGGAAGTCGAGCTCGGCGGTCCCAGGGCCGGCGAAGTGCTGGTCGAGATCAAGGCCACCGGTATCTGCCACACCGACTATTACACGCTCTCGGGCGCCGATCCGGAAGGTATCTTCCCGGCCATCCTGGGCCATGAGGGCGCGGGCGTGGTGGTCGATGTCGGCCCCGGCGTGAAGTCGCTCAAGAAGGACGACCACGTCATTCCCCTGTACACGCCGGAATGCCGCGAGTGCAAGTTCTGCCTCTCGCAGAAAACCAACCTGTGCCAGGCCATCCGCGCCACTCAGGGACGCGGCCTGATGCCTGACGCCACCAGCCGCTTCTCGCTGGACGGCAAGCCCCTGTTCCACTATATGGGCACCTCGACCTTCTCCAACTACATCGTCGTGCCGGAGATCGCCCTGGCCAAGATCCGTTCCGACGCGCCCTTCGACAAGGTCTGCTATATCGGCTGTGGCGTGACCACCGGCGTGGGTGCGGTGCTCTTCACCGCCAAGGTGGAAGCCGGCGCCAACGTGGTGGTGTTCGGCCTGGGTGGTATCGGCTTGAACGTGATCCAGGCAGCCAAGATGGTCGGCGCCAACAAGATCATCGGTGTCGACCTGAACCCGGGCCGTGAAGCGATGGCGCGCAAGTTCGGCATGACCGACTTCATCAACCCCAAGGATGTGCCCAACGTGGTCGATGCCATCATCGGCATGACCGACGGCGGCGCCGACTACAGTTTCGAGTGCATCGGCAACACCACCACCATGCGCCAGGCGCTGGAGTGCTGCCACAAGGGCTGGGGTCAGTCCATCATCATCGGCGTGGCTGCGGCCGGCCAGGAAATCTCGACCCGTCCGTTCCAGCTGGTGACCGGCCGTGTCTGGAAGGGCTCGGCCTTCGGTGGCGCACGCGGCCGTACCGACGTGCCCAAGATCGTCGACTGGTACATGGAAGGCAAGCTCAACATCGACGACCTGATCACCCACAAGCTGCAGCTGGAGCGCATCAACGAGGGCTTCGACCTGATGAAGAGCGGCGAGTCGATCCGCTCGGTGGTCGAGTTCTGAGGAGGCCACGATGTTGGAGACGCTCTCCGAACACGGCTGTTTTGGCGGCGTGCAGGGTTACTATCGCCATGCCGCGCCGGCCATCGGGCTGGACATGCGCTTCTCGGTCTTCGTCCCGCCCCAGGCCAGCGCCGGCGGCAAGTTGCCGGTGCTGTTCTACCTGGCCGGGCTGACCTGTACCGAGGAAACCTTCATGATCAAGGCGGGCGCCCAGCGGGTGGCCGCCGAATTGGGCCTGATCCTGGTGGCAAGCGACACCAGTCCGCGCGGCGCCGGCATCGATGGCGAGAGCGAGAGCTGGGACTTCGGTGTGGGTGCCGGTTTCTATCTCGACGCCACCCAGGCGCCGTGGAGCCGGCACTACCGCATGGAGTCCTATGTGGTCGAGGACCTGCGCGCTGCGGTGCTGGCGCATTTCCCGGCCGATGCCCAGCGCATGGGGATCTTCGGTCATTCGATGGGCGGGCATGGCGCCCTGACGCTGGCCTTGCGTCATCGGGATATCTACCGTTCGGTGTCGGCCTTCGCGCCCATTGCCGCGCCTTCGCAATGTCCATGGGGACAGAAGGCCTTCGGTCACTACCTGGGCGAGCAGGGGCCGGCCTGGCAGGAGCATGACGCCAGCGAGCTCATGCGGACCCTGCGTTCACCCTATCCGCAAGGCATCCTGATCGACCAGGGCCTGGCCGACAAATTCCTCACCGAGCAGTTGTTGCCGGAACAGTTCGAGGAAGCCTGCAAGGCGGCTTCGCAACCGTTGAGCTTGCGACGGCATGAGGGATATGACCACGGGTATTACTTCATTGCCAGCTTCATGGAAGATCATTTGCGCTTCCATCATCAGAACCTGATGGAGTGACGCTTCTGAACGGGGCGGCCCGCAATGAGCTAGAGGACTGCAATCGGTATCGGCAGTCCTTTTTTTCGACTTTTTCCTGTCGCGGTCTGTCATCCGCCGCGTCTTCCTGCATCGATGTTGGGGAGGTGATTTCTCCTAGTGAAGGATTGGCGCAGGCGTGGCAGGTCACGACTATCCTGCCGAGAAATCGTCGTATGACGATAGGTTGATCAGCGACCGCCGCTTACCTTCTTCGTTTTCGAAGGAGAAAGCATGTCATCGGCAATCATTCGTAAAGGCGATACGACGTCTCACGGCGGCACCGTTCTTGAAGGGTTTGTAGCGTTCGATGTCTTCGGTATGCCCGCTGCGGGTGTTGGACATATGGTTTATTGCCCACGCTGTAAGGGTAGCTACGCCATTGTGCAGGGGATCCGGTATTTCAGATATGGGGGAAAGCAGGTTGCAGTCGATGGCATGAAGACGGCATGCGGCGCAGAGCTGCACGCCAGCCAGAGCACATTTCGCATTGGCGCCAGCGCGGCTCCGATTGTTGCACCCATGCGAGACAGCAGCGAAGCTGCTGAGGAGACTGTCGAGCACTGGTATAGCCTGGAAGAAGCAAGACGATATCTATCTGAAGCATACGAACGCCAAGGAATATAGATGAAGTACTACTTGCTGGCCTTGTCGGTGCTGTCGATACCGGTGCAGGGAGCGCCATCCGAGGACCTCGTCCAAAGCTGCCTTGCCGCCACGGCACGCGTTGGTGTGTCGCTGACCAACATTGAAACCCGGGAAATTTATTTGCAGGACAATTACAAGCCGGGCTACCAGGCCGAGTATTTTCTGTTTCGCGGCATGGAGATTGGTTACGCTCGGTCGCGACGTGGCGATGCATTGCTTTACCGGGGCATGCTCTACCCCCTCCAGCGAGCAAAAACCTTGCCGCAGACAAGATCCAAAGGTAGACCAGTGATCCAGGTTGCGCTGTCAGAGTGGTCCTTGATCGGGGATGGCCGTAAACAATTTCTGTGCGTCAGTGGTCAGTTCGATGGCATTGGCCGCAGTGGCAGTTTTCAGAAGGCCAGGTATGGGTATCTGCTGGAGACGAGCAAGAAGGGGGGACTGTTCTTCGTCGATGGACTGGTGGACTGATTCAGGGCCTCAAGGCATTCGGAAAACCGGTCCTTGACGGTAATGCCGTTCGGTTAAGCTTTTTTCCATCCCAGAAGCTGGCCTCGACTTTGATTGCACCACCACTGACCGTTCGACCTGAGTAGCGGCGTAGCCGCGTATCGAAGGCGCAGCAACCGATGGAGCGCCCCTTCGACACGCTCAGGACAGGCTTCGATACGGCCCTAAAGGGCCTACTCAGTCCGAACGGTTTCAAATGGCTTGAAGAGAACTGAAACAAAGTCACCGCGCCAGAGTCATCTGGCGCGGTGATTCCTTCTTATCTGAACGGCATTAGGTCCTTGACGGGCCGGTTTCCGCGATTCCATGCGGCCCTGGAGCCGCATTTCTCTTTCAGACAAAGGCCTCCGTGACAATGTGCTGCCCGAGCATGAAGGCGTCCGCCACATGCCGCAGCGGCGCCACGTCCACATCGGAAGCGTGGGTGCGGATCAATGTGCTGAAGTGCTGATACAGCGAGGGATACTCGCCCTCCACCGGCAGTTCAGACTGCACGTTGTTGATCCACAGCTCATGTCCGCCTTTTTTCAGATGGACATGACTGCTGTCAGTGTCGATGATGATGTCCCAGGTCTGCTCGCCGGTCTGGCGCCAGTCGAAGTCGGCCTGGATATCGGTGCCGAGCGCATCGGTGAAGGCCAGGCGCGCGGCAATCGGGGTCTGGCGGTTGGCCGGAACCTCCAGCGCAGCCTGGGTCAGGAACATGGCCTGCGGCAGGATCTCGGTGACGATGGACAGGGCATTGATGCCCGGATCGAACACGCCCAGGCCACCCGGCTGCCAGATCCATTCCTGGTCGGGATGCCAGTGACGCACGTCTTCGCGCCAGATCACCTTGACCTGGCGCGGCGCATGTTGCTGCAGATGGCGCTTGACCACTTGCACCGCCGGCGCATGGCGCGAGTGCCAACTGGCCAGCATCGACACGCCCTGTTGCGCCGCCAGGCTCTTCAGTGACTCCACCTCTGAGAGGGTGGCGCCGGGCGGCTTTTCGAGGAAGACATGCTTGCCCGCGCGCAGGGCGTCGCGTGCAGCTTCGTAGCGATACTGCGGCGGCATGCACAGCGAGATGGCCTCGATGGCGGGTGCGCCGGCCAGCATCTCGGCCATGCTCTTGTAGGCCGTCACGCCCTCGATGCTGTGGTTGCGGCTGGCGGTGGCCACCAGCTGGAAATCGGAATTGCCGCGGATGGCAGGGGCGTGCTGGTCATAGACGATCTTGCCGACGCCGGCGATGGCGAGCTGGATGGGTGTCATGGTGTCCTTGCTTATTGTTGATTGCATGAAGGGGGAGGCCTCAGATTACCAGCGTTGATGCACGTGCGGCGCAATGTCGTGGAGATAGAGTTCACGCAAGGCCTGCATCAGTTCCGGCGCAATGGCCGGCAATTCGCTGGCGGCGCTGTTGGATTGCGCCTGCTGCACGTTGCGCGCGCCGGGGATGACGGTGCTGACGCCGCTTTCCATCAGGATCCAGCGCAGCGCGAATTGCGCCATGGGAATGCCAGGTGGCACCAGTGCGCGGATCTTCTCCACGGCGGCCAGCGCCACGTCGTAAGGTACGCCCGAGAAGGTTTCGCCCACATCGAAGGCTTCGCCATGGCGGTTGAACTGGCGATGATCGTCGGCGGCAAAGGTGGTCTGCGCCGACATCTTGCCAGTCAGCAGGCCCGAGGCCAGCGGCACGCGCGCGATGACGGCGATGTCGCGGCGCCGTGCTTCCTGCAGGAACAGCGACAGCGGGCGCTGGCGGAAGATGTTGAAGATGATCTGCACCGATTTGACGTTCGGGTATTCGATGGCCTTGAGCGCTTCCTCCACCTTCTCCACCGACACGCCGTAATGGCGGATCTTGCCGGCCGCCACCAGCGCATCCAGATGAGCGAACACCTCCTGCTGGTAGTACACCTCGGTGGGCGGGCAATGCAATTGCACCAGGTCCAGGCAATCCACCTCCAGGTTCTGCAGCGAACGGTCGACGAAGGCGGTGAGATTGTCCTTGTTGTTGTAGCCGCTGGCGACGTGCGGCGAGAGGCGGCGGCCCGCCTTGGTGGCGACGAAGGGACGGACCCCGCCGCGCTCCTTCAGTACCTGTGCAATCAACTGCTCGGAGCGGCCATCGCCATACACGTCGGCGGTGTCGATGAAGCTCACGCCCGCGTCCAGCGCGGCGTGCAGGGCGGCCTTGGCATCCTGGGCGGAGACGTCGCCCCAGGAGCCACCGATGGCCCAGGCACCGAAGCCGATTTCCGATACGTCTGCGCCGGTGCGGCCAAAGCGTCTTGATTTCATGTCTGTGCTCCTTTAACGCTTTATTAAAGCTCTAACTAAAGCGCTATTTATACCGCTTGCCACGCGCGCAGGTGTCTGGTTTAAGATGAGCCAGATTAACTCTTGAAGTGATCGAAATTCATCCATGTCCCTGCTCGACCATATCGATTTCTCCGACCTGCGGGTGTTCGTGACGATCCTGCGCACCGGCAGTTTCAAGGCTGCCGCCATCCAGCTCGGCCTGACGCCATCGGCCACCAGCCATGCCATGAAGCGGCTGGAAGAACGCCTCTCCACGCAGTTGCTCTACCGTTCCAGCCGCGCGGTCTCGCCCACGGCGGCGGGCAGCGAGTTGGCGGCCAGGCTGGAAGAGGGGTTCGAGCAGATCGCAGTAGCCCTGGGTCAGCTGGAAAGCTCGGCAGCAGGCAGCCTCGGTGAGCTGCGCATCAACGTCTTCGCCGATGCCGCCCATCTGTTGATCGAGCCGGCCATTCCCGAGTTCGTGCGGCAATGCCCCCAGGTCAGGCTGACCATCGTGGTGGATGACAAGCCCATCGATATCGTCAGCGAAGGCTATGACGCCGGCATACGCTACGGCCACTATGTGCCCGAGGGCATGGTGGCGGCACCCCTGACGCGGATGCATCGCTGGGTGGCGGCGGCGTCGCCCGCCTATCTGGACAGGCAGGGGCGGCCGCTGACGCTGGACGATCTGGCCCAGCATACCTGCTTGCAACTGCTGCTGGGCGACAACTCCAGCTACCAGTGGGAGTTCGGCCGTGGCAAGCACCGCCAGCGCATCCGTGTGCCGGGCCTGGTGACGATCAACAATACCGCCGCGACCATTGCGGCGGCCAAGGCCGGCGTTGGCATCGCCTATCTGTTGGAAGGAAGGATCAGCAAGGAGATCGAGGCGGGCTCGCTGGAGGTCATCCTGGACGAATGGGCGGCGCCCAGCGAGCCCTTCCACATGTACTACAGCAGCCGGCGCCATGCCCATCCGGCCTTGCGCAAGCTGATCGATATCATCCGCCTGCAGAACGGTTTGTCCCGGCTGCGCTAGCCGGGACCAAGCAGCATCCTCAGTGCGCCGCCGAGGCTTCGGCCGCGCCCGCGCCACCCTTGGAGGGTTTGATGATCCAGATCAGCGGGATGATGACGATGAAGATCAGCGCCGACACATAGAAGATGTCGTTGATGCCCAGCATGGCGGCCTGGAAGGTGATGGTACGTTCCAGCATGCCGGTGGTCTGCTCGGCGTTCAGGCCCAGGGTGCTGCTGATGTTGTTGACCGTTTCCTGCATCCAGGGGCTGTAGGGCGTGGCATGTTCGGTCAGCTGCGCGTGGTGCATGATGCTGCGGTTGTTCCAGGCGGTGGTCGAGATCGAGGTGCCGACCGCGCCACAGAACACCCGCACGAAGGACGACAGCCCGGCTGCAGCCGGGATGCGCTCCGGCGGCAGGCCCGAGAGCAGCAGCACGGTGAGCGGCACGAAGAACATCGCCGTGGGGATGCCCTGCAGCAGCGTGGGCAGGATCACCGTCATCTGGTCCACCTGCAGGTTGTAATGCGAGCGCAGCCAGAACACGAAGGCAAAGCCGATGAAGGAGGCCGTGGCCACCTTGCGTGCATCCACCAGCGGCAGGAAACGCCCGATCAGGGGCATCAGGATCACCGCGAAGATGCCGATGGGCGCCGTCGACAGGCCAGAGTCGATCGAGCGGTAGCCCAGGTATTGCTGCAGCCATTGCGGCAGGATCACCAGGTTGCCGAAGAAGACGCCATAGCCGATCGAGATGGCGATGGTGCCGCCGGCGAAATTGCGCCGACCGAACAGGCGCAGGTCCACCACCGGATGCTTGTTGTTGAGCTCCCAGACCACGAAGTAGGCAAAGGCGACGGCGGCCACCACGCCCAGTGTGACGATGGTGGGCGAGGAGAACCAGTCCAGGTCCTTGCCCTTGTCGAGCATGATCTGGAAGGCCGCCACCCAGGTCACCAGCAGCGCCAGGCCGATCTTGTCGATGGGCAGCTTATGGGTGGGCGTCTCGCGGCTGCGGTAGATGGCCAGCGTGACCCCGGCCGCAATCAGTCCCACCGGGATGTTGATGTAGAAGATCCAGGGCCAGGTGTAGCTGTCGGTGATCCAGCCGCCCAGCGCCGGCCCGGCCACCGGTGCCACCACCGCCGTCATGCCCCACAGCGCCAGCGCGAACGAGGATTTCGATTTGGGGTAAGCCCCCAGCAGCAGCGATTGCGACAGCGGCACCATGGGGCCGGCCACCAGGCCTTGCAGTACCCGTGCGGCCAGCAGGATGGGCAGGGTGGGCGCCAGTCCGCACAGCCAGGAGGCCAGCACGAACAGCAGCACCGAGGTGACGAACAGGCGCACCGCCCCCAGGCGCTGGGTGAGCCAGCCGGTCAGGGGGATGGAGATGGCGTTGGCGGCGGCGAAGGAGGTGATGACCCAGGTGCCTTCATCCACCGACACGCCCAGGTTGCCCGAGATGGTCGGGATGGCCACGTTGGCGATGGAGGAGTCCAGCACGTTCATGAACACCGCCAAGGACACCGACAACGTGCCCAGCACCAGGTTGGCGCCGGTCAGCGGTGGTGGCGGTGTATAGGGAGTAGGGCTGTTAGCCATAAGCTTGCGTAGTTGTCTGCAGCGGATTCGGATCAGGTATGCGGCACCGTGGCAACGGCCGCGGCCTTGCTCTTGCGCGGCTGCGGCAGGCCACTGGCGTTGTCGCTGATGATGCGTTCGACGATGGCGTCGGCCTGCTTGCCCAGGTCGTCATAGACGCTGGTCTGGTAGTTGGTGGGCGCTGCTTCCAGGGCCCGGCCATCGCCATGGATATCGACCGTGGCCGTGGTCGACAGGCCGATGCGCAGCGGATGGGCGCGCACCTGCTCCGGGTCCAGGGCGATGCGTACCGGAATGCGCTGCACCACCTTGATCCAGTTGCCAGTGGCGTTCTGCGCCGGCAGCAGCGAGAAGGCGCCGCCGGTGCCAGCCGAGAAGCCGATCACGGTGCCCTTGTACTTCACGTCCGAACCATAGACGTCGGCGATCACTTCCACCGGCTGGCCGATGCGGATGTGCTTCAACTGGCTTTCCTTGAAGTTGGCGTCGATCCAGATCTGTTCCAGCGGCACGATGGCCATCAGCGGATTGCCGGCGGCGATGCGCTGCCCGACTTGTACGGAGCGCTTGGAGATGAAGCCCGAGACCGGTGCCACGATGTTCACGCGGGCATAGTTCAGGTAGGCGTTGCGTACCGCCGTGGCAGCCTGCAGCACGTTGGGGTGCTCGGTGACGCTGGTGTGGTCGGTCAGGGCGCGGTTGGCGGCCGCCGCTGCGCGGGCCTGGTCCAGCGCGGCCACGGCGCTCTTGACGGCGTCGCGGGCGTGGGAGACGTCTTCCTGCGAGACCGCGCCCGAGGACAGGCCAGCCTGGCGACGTTGCAGGTCCTCGCGGGCGCGCGCCAGGTTGGAGTCGGCGGCATCGACGTTGGCGGCCAGAGTGTCATTGTTGAGGAACAGCTGGCGCGTCTGGCGCACGGCCTGCGCCAGCGCGGCTTCGGACTGGGCCAGGGCCAGACGGGTATCGGCAGCGTCCAGCGCGACCAGTTGCTGGCCGGCCTTGACGATCTGGGTATCGTCGGCCTTGACGGCGGTCACGGTGCCGCCGACCTGGGCCGAGATCTGCACGACGTTGCCGCTGACGTAGGCGTCGTCGGTTTCTTCGAAGAAGCGGGCGTGCAGGAACCAGTACAGGAAACAAGCAGTGGCGATGATGATCAGGACCAGCGTGAGCAGGAACAGCTGGCGGCGGCGCTTGCCGTTGCCATTGCCGTTGCCGTTGGTGCCGGGATTGGTTTGGGTGGTGCTGTCACTCATGGATGACTCCGTTCGATGCTTTTTGTAGGCAGACAATCGGTCTTGCCGCTCAGGCGGCAAACCGTCCCTGGCGTCGGCGCGCAAATGGAGAGACCGACGGCAGGGCTGGGTTCAATGTTCAATTCGGGACTTCAGGACTTCATGACATCAGGGCTGCTGGCGGGCAGGGCTGCTGCCACTGGCGGGGCTGTTCATGGCCAACCCGGCTTGCTGGGCGTCGAAACCGCCCCCCAGCGCCTTGTAGAGCGCCACCTGCTGGTCGCGTCGCGTGGCCTCCAGTGCCACCAGCGACTGGCGTTGGGCCAGCACCGCGGTCTCGGCCGAGAGCATCGTCAATTGCGATACCAGGCCGATGCGGTAGCGCTCGCGCGCCAGGTCGTAGGCGCGTTGCGCGGCTTGCAGGGCTTCGCGGCGGATCGGCAACTGGCGCTCGGTCGAATGGATCGAGGCGATCTGGCGCGCCACGTCGGCATAGGCATCGTTGAGCGCCTTGTTGTAGGTTGCCACGGCCAGGTCGTAGTTGGCGTATTCACCCTTGAGTCCGGCGCGCAGGGCGCCGCCCTCGAAGATGGGCAGCGAGATCGCCGGACCGAAGGCGATGCTCTTGCTGGCCGAGGTGAAGGGATTGGCATTGATCAGGGTATCGAAACCGATCATGGCCGACAGGTTGATATCTGGATAGAAGCGTGCCTTGGCCACGTCCACGCCACGGCTGGCAGCTTCCACTTGCCAGCGCGCGGCCACGATATCGGGGCGGCGGCCCAGCAGGTTCAGCGGCAGGTCGGCCGGCAGGCCCGGCGTGGCCAGGTTCTGCAGGGTGGGCGGTGCCAGTTGCAGCCCACGATCGGGGCCACGACCGGTCAGTGCGCCCAGTTGCTGGCGCAGCAGCACGATCTGGCCTTCGCTTTGCTCCAGCTGGGCGCGGGCATCGGCGCTGCTGCTGCGCGACTGGTTGCGTTCGATCTGGGTGTCTAGGCCGGTACGCACGCGTTCGGCGGTGATGCCCTCCAGCGAGCTGCGCTGTTGCACCGTGCGCGCCAGGATGTCATGCAGCGCATATTGCGCCGCCAGTTGGCTGTAGGCGGCCACGATGGAGGTGGTCAGGGCCAGGCGTGCTTCCTGCTCGCTGGCTTCGGCCGCCTTTTCGCTGGAAATGGCTTGTTCCAGGGCCGCCTGGTTCTTGTGCCACAGGTCCAGCTCGTAGCCGACGTTCAGGCCGGCTTTCTTTTCGTTGTACCAGTTGCCGCCATAGGGCTCGGGATAGATGGTGGTGCTGGAGAACTGGTTGCGGATGAACGAGGCATCCGCCGTCACGTTGGGCAGTAGCGGCGCCCCGCGCGACTCGGCCAGCGCGCCGGCGGCGGCGATGCGTGCGCGTGCCTGCTGCAGGTTGGGACTGCTGGCCAGGGCTTCGTCGATGAGGGCGGTCAACTGGGCGTCGCCGAACTGGCGCACCCAGTCGCTACCGGGCCAGCCGGCGTTGGCGCTGCCGCCAGCGGGGTCGGAGAGGCTGCGTTGGGTGGCGAAGTCGGAAGCCTGGGCCGGATGCTTGTCGCTGCCGATGCCGCTGAAGCTGGCACAGCCCGACATGCCGAGCACGCCGACCAGCGCTGCAACGACCGCGATCGCCCGCGGCCTGGTGGCGGGCGAGGTGAAGCGTTTCATAGGTTTCTCCACGATGAGAGGTTTGGCGATACGAGTTCTTGTGTGAGTTCATGCCGCATTTCCTGACCTGCCGTGCGCGCCTGGCGGTATGGGCCTCTTGGGCCGATGGCACGCGTTTGCGAGTGGGCTGCGAAGGGGCGGCGAGTAAAAACTCATTTTTCGTATTATACTTCGAGATACGAACAATCACTCATGTTGGGAATTTGCGGCGGGGGCACGTGAATTCCTTCTCCAGGCTCACAATGAAACTGCAACCCAGAAAAGAACCTCGCCAGGCACGTTCGCGGGCGATGGTCGACACCATTCTTGACGCCATGTCGCGCGTGCTCGTCGAGCGCGGCTATGCCAAGACCAATACCAATCTCGTGGCCGAATCGGCCGGCATCAGCGTCGGTTCGCTCTACCAGTATTTCCCCAACAAGGATGCCCTGATCTTCGCCCTGCGCGAACGTCATGTCACCCGCATGCTCGGCCTGTTCGAGGATGTGGCCGCGCATATCGATGCGGCGGGTTCCCTGCACAGCGATTTCGAAGCGCTCATCGGTGCGCTGGTAGCGGCGCACCTGCTGGAGCCGGAGCTGAACCGCATCCTCGAAGAGGAATTCCCCGCCTACAACCTGCCGGTCTCCACCGAGATCCGCCAGCGCTTCTTCGATGCTATCCGCCGCGTGCTGGAAAAGCATCGTGCCAGCCTGACCACGCCCGACCTGGATGTGGCCACCTTCGTGGTGCAGCGCATGCTCAAGGCGCTGATCAATGCGGTGGTGCTGACCGGGCCGGGCGGCTTGTCGCCGGGCAGCGTGCGACCGGAGATCCTGCCGGCGGTGATCGGTTACCTGACTGCTCCGCGCAAGGATTCGCAGGCATAATTGTCGTCTGGCGGTGCGTGCAGGGCCATGCCACGCGGGAGGGGTTCCCGTGGGGAGAGAACGCGGGCGTTCCCTGTGGAAATTCAGAAACTTCCCGATATCAAACACATGCGGCTCCCGTATAGTGAAGGGAAATGCATCCCGGGTACCTCCCGGGACACCCACCGCGACACCATTGAACGACATTAGAATGCGGCGAAAAAAAATGATCAGGGCTAAAGGCGCAGGGGCGCTGTTGCCAGTGCTGGCCTCTGTGCTGGCAATGGCCTTGCCGGCGATGCAGGCACAGGCAGCACTTGCGGTGCAGGTGCTGGATACGGCCGGGCAACCGGTACCCAATGCGGTGGTCTACGCCGAGCCGGCCACACCGGTGCCAACGCCCGCCAAGCTGCGCCAGGTCGAGATCGAGCAGAAGAACAAGACCTTCTTCCCGCTGGTGACGGTGGTGCAGACCGGCACCCCCATCCTCTTTCCCAATCACGATACGGTCAGGCATCACGTCTATTCGTTCTCGCCGGCCAAGACTTTCGAGCTCAAGCTTTATTCCGGCGTTCCCGGTAGCCCTGTGGTCTTCGACAAGGCCGGTACCGTGGTGCTGGGCTGCAATATCCATGACGAGATGGTGGCCTATGTGCAGGTCGTCAATACGCCGTATTTCGGCGTGACCGACCGCAGCGGCACCGCGCATCTGGAGGGGATGGGCAACGGCAAGTACACGCTCAAGGCCTGGTATTTCCGCATGGGCCCCAACGAGGCGGCCGTGGAGCAGCCCCTGCAGCTGCAAGGGGAGGCCAGGGCGGCCATCAAACTCAACGTCAAGGCAGTGCCTCTCTGAGGCGCTTCACTGCATAGCAAGCGGGGGGCTAGGGTGCGTTTATACCGGCTGGAAAGCAAGATCGTCACGCTGTTCATCATCCTGATTGTGGTGGTGCAACTGGCCGGCTTCGTCGCTATCCGCACGGCCATCGACCGCAATGCCCGCAGCGCCATCAGCGAGGAACTGGTGCTGGGCCAGCGCGTCTTCGTGCGCCTGCTGGAGCAGAACGCCCAGAAGCTGACCCAGGGTGCGCGCCTGCTGGCCTCGGACTTCGGTTTTCGCCAGGCCATCGGCACCGATGACCGGGCCACCATCGCCTCGGTGCTGGCCAATCACGGCGCCCGCATCGGGGCCTCCAAGGCCATGCTGATCGGTGTCGACGGCCGCATCCGCGCTACCACCGTGGAATATCCCGACACCGACCTGCAGCGCAGCAGCCTGGAGCTGGTGCGCAAGGCCGGTGACAGCAACGGTGCCTCCGAGAACGTGGTGGTCGGTGACAGCCTGTACCAGATCGTGGCCGTACCGATCAAGGCGCCGGTGACCATTGCCTGGGTGGTGATGGGATTTCCGGTCGATCGTCAACTGGTGAGCGACATGCGCGAACTGTCGTCGCTGCAGGTCTCCATCCTGGTCAGCCAGCGCGGTGGCAGCGGGTGGACCGCCAATGTGTCTACGCTGGCGCCCCAGGAGGCAGCGATGCTGGTCCATGAGGTCGCCGATCCGGCTGTGCGCGCCGCTGCCCTGGCCGACCTGCAGATCGATGGCAACCAGTATCGTGCGCGCCTGCTGCCGCTGGCGCGTGCCAGCAACGGCCAGGAGGCGGTGGCTGTGCTGCAGCGCTCGGTGAGCGAGGCGGTGGCTCCCTACCAGCGCCTGCAGTTGATTCTCTTGAGCATTACCGTGCTGGGTGTGCTGGGAGGTGCTGCGGCCAGCGCGGTGATGGCGCGCCGCATCACCAGTCCCCTGCGGGAGCTGGCCAGCGTGGCCAAGCGTCTGGGCGCCGGCGACTACAGCGAAGGCCTGTTCATTCGTCGCCATGACGAGATCGGACGCCTGGGCAGTGCCTTCGAGACCATGCGCGGCGAGATCGCCCAGCGCGAAATCAAGATCACCCGGCTGGCCTACCAGGACCAGCTCACCGGCCTGCCTAACCGGGTGCAGTTTGCCGACCTGTTGCGCGAAGCGATCGAGCAAGCCTCGGCCCGCCCCGGAGGCAGCTGCCACATCCTGATGATGGACCTGGACCGCTTCCAGCAGGTCAATGATGTGCTGGGCCACAGCTTCGGCGATGATCTGCTGCGCCAGGTGGCGGCCCGCCTGGCCGACCAGCTGCTGTATCCCGGTGCCAAGGTGGCGCGTCTGGGCGGTGACGAGTTTGCCATCCTGTTGCCCGATGTCGATCTCGATGGTGCACTGAACCAGGCCGTGCACATCCTGCGCGCGCTGGAACAACCCCTGTCGCTGCAGGAGCAGACCGTGGACCTGGGGGCGGGCATCGGCATTTCCGGCTACCCGGCCCATGGCAGCAACAGCGATACGCTGCTCAGCCGCGCCGAAGTGGCGATGTACATTGCCAAGCGCAAGGGCAGTGGCGTGGTGGTCTACGATCCGGCCATCGACCAGAGCAGCCAGGAAAGCCTGTCCCTGCTCTCGGAGCTGCGCCGTGCGCTGGAACGCGACGAATTCATGCTCTATCTGCAGCCCAAGCTGGACCTGGGCTCAGGCGAAGTCATCGGCGGCGAGGCGCTGGTGCGCTGGCTGCATCCCGAGAAGGGTTTCATCGGTCCGGACAATTTCATTCCCTTTGCCGAGACCACCGGGTTCGTGCGCATGCTGACCACCTGGATGCTGGAAAAGGTGGCGCGCCTGTCGGCCGAGCTGCAGGCCCAGGGGAGGGAATTGAAGTTCTCGGTGAACCTGTCCACCCGCGACCTGCTGGACCTGGAGTTGCCGGCCACCTTCGACGCCATCCTGCGGCGCCACCGGCTCCTGCCGTCGGCGCTGTGCCTGGAGATCACCGAGAGCGCCATCATGGATGACCCGGCGCGGGCGCAAAATACGCTGGAGCGCTTGTCGGCCATGGGTTTTGCCTTGAGCATCGACGACTTCGGCACCGGCTATTCCTCGCTGGCCTACCTGAAACGTCTGCCGGTGGACGAGCTGAAGATCGACAAATCCTTCGTCATGAAGATGGCGCAGGACCAGGACGACGCCAAGATCGTGCGCTCCACCGTCGACCTGGGCCACAACCTGGGCTTGCGGGTGGTGGCCGAGGGGGTGGAGAGCGAGGCGGTCTGGAACCTGCTGCGCCAGATGGGTTGTGACCAGGGGCAGGGCTACTTCATGGGCAAGCCCATGCCGGTAGACCGTTTCCTGGAATGGTTGCATCAGTGGCGGGCACCGGCCATGCAGGACCAGTCGGAGAACATGGCGGTCTGAGACCGCCGGCAAGGGGAGTGGGAGACAATGGGGGAGCAGAGCGTGAACAAGGTGATCGTGGGCTGTGGATGGGCACTGCTGGCGTTGCCAGCACTGGCGCAGGCGCAGATGCAGATGACCCCGGCGCAGCGCGATGCCTGGACGGCAGCGCAGGAAAAGAAGGCTGAGCAGGCCGCGCGCACGGCCGACACCGCTGCTGCCGATGCGTCGGCGTCAAGCGCAAGCGGGCGCTGGATGCCCGACCTGGGCAAGCTCCTTGCCACCGGCGGCGTGATCCAGGTGGAGGGCGCCGGTGGCGGCGGCCTCACCCCCTGGGCACTCATTACCGGCTATGGCACGCGCGACAGCTATGGCGCCAATGCCCACTACACCTATCTGAAGACCCAGGACTATACGCTTAGATCCTACGGCGTGGCCGTAGGCATCCTGGACCGGGTCGAACTGTCTGCGGCCAAGCAGGAGTTCTATGGCAGCCTGGCCCCGCTGAACAATCTCAAGATCACCCAGGACATCTTCGGTCTCAAGATCAAGCTGGCCGGCGACGCCGTCTACGACCAGGATCGCTGGCTGCCGCAGATCGCTGCCGGCATGATGCTCAAGCGCAACAATGGCATCGGCGGCCTGGGCGCGGTCACCAGCGTCAAGCAGCTGGGCGCGGCCAGCGATGCCGGTATCGACTACTACCTCTCGGCCACCAAGATCCTGCTCGACCAGAGTCTCCTGCTCAACGCGACCATGCGCCTGACCAAGGCCAACCAGATGGGCCTGCTGGGCTTCGGCGGCGACAAGGGCGACCGCTACCAGGCCATGGGCGAATTCTCGGCGGCCTACCTGATCAACCGCAAGCTGGCCCTGGGCGCCGAATACCGCATGAAGCCCAACAACCTCGCCGCCGACAACGAGAAGGATTACTACGACGCCTTCCTGGCCTGGTTCCCCAGCAAGAACCTCTCCGTGACGCTGGCCTATGTGGTGCTGGGCGATATCACCGTCTACAACCCTACGCGTCAGCGCGGCACCTACCTGTCGCTGCAGGCCGGATTCTGAGGAGTACACGATGAACATGCGCAAGATCTCGCAGGTGCTGGCCGGGCTGTCCATGCTCTGTGCACTGGGCGCGGCCATGCCGGTGCGGGCGCAGGTGCAGGCCGACGCCTCGCTGTTCCATGACCTGGGCGGTCTGCCGGTGATCCGGCAGACGGTGCAGGATTTCGTGGCCGCCATGCTGGCCGATCCCCGCATCAGGCATACCTTCGACGGCGCCAATCTCAAGCGTCTGGAAGACAAGCTGGTCGAGCAGTTCTGCATGTTGAGCGGCGGCGGTTGTGCCTACACGGGCGATCCGATGAAGGAAGTGCACCAGGGTCTCAAGCTCACCAATGCCGATTTCAATGCCCTGGTGGAAGACCTGCAGCTGGCCATGGACAAGAACGGCATCTCCGCACGTACGCAAAACCGCCTGCTGGCCCTGCTGGCGCCGATGCAGCGCGACACCGTGACACGCTAGATTTTTTTGCCGGCGCTGGAATAAACCGGCACCGGCATCCGTATACCTCGGCATGGGTATGGCACATCGCGCAACCCATCCTGAAAGGAAATGACATGAGACTGCTCGCAACCTCTCTGCTGGCGCTGGCTTGCGCCGCCACCTCCCTGAGCGCTGCGGCCCAGGGCGCCGGTGTCAAGAATGTCGATGGCGTCCTGGTCGATGCCCAGGGCATGACCGTCTACACCTTCGACAAGGATGTTCCCAACAGTGGCAAGAGTGTCTGCAATGGCCCCTGTGCCAAGCTGTGGCCGCCTGTCGCGCCCATGGGAACACCCGCCGCACCATACTCGATCGTGACGCGTGACGATGGCACCGCCCAGCTGGCCTACCAGGGCAAGCCGCTGTATCGCTACGAAAAGGATGCCAAGGCGGGCGACCGCGATGGCGACAACTTCAAGGACATCTGGCACGTGGTCAAGCCCTGAGACCACTGACCAGTCGCCCCCACCATGTTCCGACGCAAGCCCGGCCACGACCAGGCCCGCCTGGCCGACGAGCAAGCCATGCTGGCTTGCCTGCCGCGGCTGCGCCGTTACGCCCGCGCCCTGACCGGCGAGCGCGAGAGTGCCGACGACCTGGTGCAGGACACCCTGGAACGAGCCTGGCAAAAGCTGGACAGCTGGCAACGCGGCAGTGACATGCGGCCCTGGCTGTTTGCCATCATGCACAACCTGCATGCCGATGCCCATCGCAAGACCGGCCTGGCCACCGTTGAGCTGGAGTTGGCCGGTGACGCGATGGTCGCTGCCGACCTGGCGCGCGATCACGGCCTGGCGCTGGACCTGGAGGCGGCGCTGCGGCTGTTGCCGGCCGAACAGCGCGAGGTGCTGCTGCTGGTGGCCCTGGAAGAGCTGCGCTATGAGGAAGTGGCGGCCACCCTGGGGATCCCGGTGGGGACCGTGATGTCGCGCCTGTCGCGTGGCCGCGAACGTCTGCGGCGCCTCATGGAAGGGCCGGATGGTCGCGGTGAGGTGGCGCCGGGCGCTAGCCTGAAGGTGGTGAAATGAAGATTCCGGCATTTGAGCAAGACGAACTGCACGCCTACGCCGACGGCCAGTTGCCGGCGGCACGGGCGGCCGAGATCGCAGCCTGGCTGGAGCACGAGGGGCCCCAGGGCGAGTTCTCGCGACAGGTACGTGCCTGGCGGGCACAGAACCGTGCCCTGCATGCCCACTATGCGCCGGTCCTGGAAGAACCCTTGCCGCCACGCCTGGCCGCGGCGGTGCTGGCCGGCGATACCGGTCAGGACCACGCGCCCCGTCATCAGGCCGGCGCGGGCGCAGAAGCGGCCAATGCATCCTCCTGGCGGCGCGTTGTCGCCATGCTGGTGTTGACCGTGGTCGCGGGCGCCGGCGGCTGGCTGGCGCACGACCTCTTCGAGGGCCGCAGCAACGGCAGCGGGATGCTGGTACTGGCACGCCAGGCTGCGGTGGCCCACGTGGTCTACAGCAGCGACCTGCGGCGTCCGGTGGAAGTCGGGGCCGACCAGGAACAGGCCCTGGTGACCTGGCTGTCGCGCCGTATCGGTGCCAATGTGCGCGCGCCCAAGCTGGCGCCGTTGGGCTATGACCTGATCGGTGGCCGCCTGCTGCCGGGCCAGAATGGGCCGGTGGCGCAATTCATGTATCAGGATGCGGCCGGACAGCGGCTGACACTCTATGTCTCGCGCGACCAGGTCCAGAATCGCGATACCGGATTCCGCTTCGCCCAGGAGGGCCGGGTCAACGTGTTCTACTGGATCGACGGCCAGTTCGGCTATGCGCTCTCGGCCAGCATGGGCCGCCCTGAACTGGCCCGTATTGCCGGATCGGTCTATGAGCAACTGGCACCGTCACCGTCGCTGCCACCTTCGTCGTCGCCGGCCGCTCCCTCGCGCTGAGGCACGGGCTGCCTCGCTCCATCCGTCTCTGGCCACCGCTATCACGGCCGCGCCATCGGCCCTGGCCGGCGCCGTTTACAAGTGCAAAACCGGGTAAGGATGCGGCAATCACCGTTAAGAGTGGGTGTACTGTTGCCGCTAACATATTTACCCATGACGTAAAGCCTGTGCACACATGGTAGGGGGAAACTGAAACATGTGTAGACAGGAAGACGTCGTGGCCCAGTTGCAGTTCAAACAAGGAGTTTCATATGGAGCTAGCAACTCTCGCCACTGGCGCGGCAACGGCCTGGTTGGCTGACAAGGCGGCGCAGTCCGTCGGCATCGACCTGGGCAAGGTCGCCAAGACGGCGGTGGATGATGTGGTCGGGGTCGCCGCTGCGGTGGCGCGCCTGCCGGGCAATGTAAATATCGGCCGCATCATCAATACCATCGTCTGAAGGCAAAGGTATAGGGCGCGCAGGATCGGCGCCGGTTCTGATCGCACCCTTCGGGGTGCGATTTTTCTTGGTGTCTCCTAAAAGTAATACTCTCAATAAAAATCTTGAACACTGTAAAGATTCGGAGTCCAATACCGTAAATGAAGGACCGGGTGATCAATCCTGTTACCCGGTTTCCCCCAGAAGGAGTAGTCCATGGATGTTTCGCAAATTGCATCGCTGGCCACTGACATGGCGTCGTCGCAGACGGCTGACCAGGTCAATGTCCTGATGCTCAAGAAAGCGCTCAATACCCAGGCCGCAGCGGCCATCGGCGTGCTGCAGGCATTGCCGCCGCCGCTGCCGGCCAATCCCAATATCGGTCGCAACGTCAACACGACCGCCTGAGCGCCAGCTTCATCTTTGGAAATCGCAGTCTTCGGACTGCGATTTTTTTTGGCTGTCCTGCTTGGAAGCCGCAAACCAGCCATTGCTCCTCTCTCTTTAATACAATAAATTGGTCAAAATATATAAAGTCTAATTAATTAGTCTTGTTATATCCGAGATGACCAATATAATGTTCTTGTAAGAAAAAGATCATTTTATTGGATCTGATATGACCAACCTGCAAGACATCGGCCAGCGCATCCGCCTGGCCCGCAAGGCCCGGGGTCTGACCGCCATCGAACTGGCGGAGCTGGCCGGCATGCATCGCAATACGCTGCTGGCGCTGGAAACCGGGCGTGGCAACATCGAGCTGGGCAAGTTGCTATCCCTGTGCAACGAACTGGAACTGGACCTGCTGCTGCTGCCACGCCAGGCCGCCACGCTGCGTGCGGCCGAGCACCAGGGAGCTGGCAGCCAGACCGAGCTGGGCCAGCGCCTGCAAGCCCTCATGGGCCAACAGGAGCGGCCATGAGCATGCTGCGTTCCCTGCGTATCCGCCTGGGGCTCACTGAGGTGGGGTCGCTGTTTGCCCTGGATGACGGGCGCTGCTATTTCCGTTTCGACGATGCCTATGCCTTGCAGGGCGAGTCGCGTCCGGTGCTCTCGCAGCTCTACTGCGCCTCCACCGAGGAGCGCACCCGCAGCCAGTTGCTCGATCCCACGCTGGCGGTCAATCGCGGCGACGGCAAGGGGGGCTTGCCGCCATTCTTCCAGAACCTGCTGCCGGAAGGGCAGTTGCGCAAGCACCTGGTACAGCGTGCCGGCCTGGCGCCGGATGACGAATTCGGCCTCCTGGCCTATTGTGGCCGCGACCTGCCCGGCGACGTCTCGGCCCTGGCCGAGGAGCTCGACGAACGCGGCCTAGGCCGCCTGCTGGGGCAGGGCCATGACAGCTACGAGATGAGCTCCGGCCAGTTGCCGGTGCCGGGCGGGGAGTCGCTCTCCGGCGTTCAGCCCAAGCTGGCGCTGGTGCGCGAAGCCGGCGGGCGCTATGTGATGCGCTCGCGCGACAGCCAGGGCAGTCACTACATCGCCAAGCTGCCGGCGACCGACTATCCCAACATGCCGCAGGTGGAATTCAGCGCGCTCACGCTGGCCGCCGCCGCCGGGGTCACGACCTGCCGCTTCAGCCTGGAACCCCTGTCGGCCATCGCTGCGCAACTGCCCTTCGGCTTGCGCAACGATGCCAGCCGCTTCCTGCTGGTACAGCGTTTCGACCGCGACGCCCCCACGCCCACCGGACGGCTGCACATGGAGGATTTCGCCCAGGTCACCGGCACGCCGCCGGGGTCCAAGTACGTCGGTACCTATGCGGCCATCGGCGTGGTGCTGCTGGAGCGTAGTACGCGCGGCGTGGCAGATGTGTTCGAGTTGCTGCGGCGGATCAAGGTCAACGAACTGCTGGGCAACTTCGACGCCCACCTGAAGAATTTCAGCCTGCTGTACCCCACGCCGCAAGAGGCTATCCTGTCGCCGGCCTATGACATCGTGGCCTATGCCGCCTATGTTGGCGGCGACGGCCATGCGCTGGCCTTCGTGCCAGGGCAGAAGGGCAAGCAGTTGCTCACGCCCGCCATCCTGCGCCAGCTGGCCAACCTGTGGCGTATCCCGGAGCCCAAGCTGCAAGCGGTCCTGGTGGAGACGGTGGAGCGGGCGATGACGCAGTGGCCGGCCCTGATCGAAACCTTGCCCCTGAGCGACGCCCAGCGCCAGCGCCTGCTGGCGCGCCTGGAATCCAATGCCAGCGTGGCTGCCTGGCGCCGTCGTGCGGCGCGCAGGCAGGCCGCCAGCGGGGAGGGCGCATGAGGCCTACCCCCACGTTGCCGATGCGCGAGGGGCTTTCGCCCAGCTACCTGTGGCTGCAGCCGGGGCCGTGGCGCGACATGCTGTCCTTCCTGGCCGAGCGCTTCACTGCCGTATCCGCCGAGGTCTGGCGCGAGCGCCTGTTGCGCGGCGAAGTACGCAACCAGCACGGCGAGGAACTGCGTCCGCAGTCACCTTATCGCAGTGGCGATTGCATCTTCTACTATCGCGAACTGCCGCAGGGGGAGGAGCGCATTCCCGTCGAAGAAAGGATCCTGCACATGGACGAGCACCTGCTGGTGGCCGACAAGCCGCATTTCCTGCCGGTGATCCCGACCGGGCGCTTCGTCCAGGAAACCCTGCTGGTGCGCCTGAAGAAAGCCACCGGCCTGGAAGACCTGGTGCCCATCCATCGCCTGGACCGCGAGACCGCCGGGGTGATCGTGTTTTCGCACCAGCCGGCCAGCCGGGGCAAGTACCAGTCGATGTTCCAGCAGCGCAGCATGTTCAAGGTGTACGAGGCGATTGCGCCGTTCAGGGCCGACCTGGAACTGCCGCGCGTGCATCGCAGCCGGGTGGAGGAGATCCCGGAGCAGTTCTTCAAGATGTACGAGGCTCCCGGCGCGCCCAATTCGGAAACCCATATCTCGCTGCTGGAACAGCGCGGCGCGCTCGGCCTGTACCAGCTGGAGCCGGTCACCGGCCGCCGCCACCAGCTACGGGTGCACATGGCCGCGCTGGGGATTCCCATCGTCAATGACCTGTTCTATCCCGATGCGGTTCCGGTGGGTGTGGCCGACGACCTGGAGCGCCCCCTGAAGCTGCTGGCGCGCTCGCTGTTCTTCATCGATCCCCTCGATGGCAGCGAACGCCACTTCATCAGCGAGCGCCAGCTCTAGGTCATCAAGCGCGCGACCAATGAAGTAAAATTCGTTTATTCCAATAAACAATGAACTTTTCTCATCGATCATGCTGGATCGCATACATCTATCCATCGTCCAGGAGGTGGAAAAGCAGGGCTCCCTGACCGCTGCCGCCGGCGTGCTGCACGTGACGCAATCGGCACTCAGCCATAGCATGAAGAAGCTGGAACAGCAGCTGGGCACCGATATCTGGTTGCGCGAAGGCCGCAGCCTGCGGCTCACGCAAGCCGGCCAATACCTGCTGGCGGTGGCCAACCGGGTATTGCCGCAACTGAACCTGGCCGAGGAACGCCTGCGCCAGTTCGCCCAGGGTGAGCGTGGCGCGCTGCGCATCGGCATGGAATGCCATCCCTGCTACCAATGGCTGCTGAAGGTAGTGTCGCCCTATCTGGCCGCGTGGCCGGACGTGGATGTGGATGTGAAGCAGAAATTCCAGTTCGGCGGCATCGGCGCGCTCTTTGGCTACGAGATCGACCTGCTGGTCACGCCCGACCCGCTGGACAAGCCCGGCCTGGTCTTCGAGCCGGTGTTCGACTACGAGCAGGTGCTGGTGGTGGCCGCTGGACACCCGCTGGCGCAACAGGACTACGTCACGCCCCGGCAACTGGGCAGCGAGGTGCTGGTGACCTATCCGGTGCCGGTGGATCGGCTCGACATCTACACCATGTTCCTGGCCCCGGCCGGCATCACGCCGCGCCGCCACAAGACCATCGAGACCACCGACATCATGCTGCAGATGGTGGCCAGCGGTCGTGGCGTGGCCGCCTTGCCGCGCTGGCTGGTACTGGAATATGCCGACCAGATGGCGGTGGTACCGGTGCGACTGGGCGAGCAGGGCATCGCCAAGCACATCTACCTGGGGGCGCGTGAGGCCGACGTCGGCATCGACTATCTGCGCGCCTTCATCGCACAGGCCAGGCAGCCGCAGCTGGCCTGAGTCCCCCTGTCCGCTGGCTCAGGCGGCTGACTTCAGCTGGTGCAGCGAGGCCACCAGGTCGGCGAAGCGCTGGCCCTGGATCATGATGTGCTGGCGCAGCACCTCCACGGTCTTCTCGGCATCGCCCGCGATGATGGCGTTGACGGCCGCCTGGTGTTCATCGAAGGACATCTTCAGGCGGTCGCGCACCCGCAGCTGCAGGCGTCGATAGGGGCGCAGGCGGCGGTGCAGGGCACGGGCCTGGTCGGCCAGGAAGCGGTTGTGGCTGCCGGCATAGATGTGGTCGTGGAAGGCCTCGTTGAGATAGAAATAGGCATCCGGATCGCTGGCGTCACGCGCGGCCTGACAGGCCTGGTGCGCCGCCTGCAGCTCGGCATGCTCGGCCGGCGTCATGCGGCGCGCCGCCAGGCGACCACACATGGCCTCGAATTCGGCCATCACTTCAAACATCTCGATCAATTGTTGCGGGCCGATCTCGGCCACGATGGCGCCGCGTCGTGGCCGCATCTCGACGATGCCCATCGAGGCTAGCTGGATCAGGGCCTCGCGGATGGGCGTGCGCGAGACGCCGAACTCCTCGGCCAGCGAGGTTTCATCCAGATGCTGGCCCGGCGCCAGCTTGCCGACGGCGATCTGCTCTTCGATCGATTCGCGCAGGGTTTCGGAACGGGTCTTTGGCGTGTCCATGATCATGTTGCCTTTAAAGCAATCATTGTAAAGGGGAGTGTGCTCCACGGGATCAATGCTTGACAATGTATGCGTTTCAGAAGAAATTGTATACACGATGAGAGCATAAAAACACACGCAGCATCCATCAATCCCTGGAGGAGACACCACCATGACCGCAATGACCCGTCGCCATTTCCTTGGCGCCCTGGCTGCAGCCCCGCTCGTGACCGGCATGCCGGCTGCCTGGGCGCAGAGCACCAACCTGAAGATATCGCACCAGTTTCCCGGTGGCACGATCACCGAGGGTGATTTCCGCGACCGCCTGGTGCGCATGTTCGCCCAGCAGGTCAGCGAGCGCACCAAGGGCGCGCTGAAGTTCGAGATCTATCCCGGCTCCTCGCTGATGAAGACCAACGCGCAGTTCTCGGCCATGCGCAAGGGCGCGCTGGACATGTCGCTGGTGCCGCTGAACTACGCCGGCGGCGAAGTCCCGGAAACCAATATCGGCCTGATGCCCGGCCTGGTGACGTCCTACCAGCAGGGCGCGGCCTGGAAGAATGCCGAAGTCGGCAAGGAACTGGCCCGTGTGCTGGGCGAGAAGGGCGTGGTCATCGTCAGCTGGATCTGGCAGGCCGGCGGCGTGGCCTCGCGTGGCAAGCCCATTATCGATCCGGCCGATGCCAAGGGCATGAAGGTGCGCGGCGGCTCGCGCGAGATGGACCTGATCCTCAAGGAAGCCGGTGCCGCCGTGGTGACGCTGCCCTCCAACGAAATCTATGCCGCCATGCAGACCGGCGCGATGGATGCGGCCATGACCTCGTCGACCTCCTTCATGTCCTTCCGCCTTGAAGAAGTGGCCAAGGCCCTCACCACCGGCCGTGACAAAGCCTACTGGTACATGTTCGAGCCGCTGATGATGTCCAAGGCCGTCTTCGAGCGCCTGCCCAAGGACCAGCAGGCCGTCATCATGGCGGTGGGCGCCGAGATGGAGCAGTTCGCCACCAAGGCCGCCCAGGCCGATGATATCGCCGTGGCCCAGGTCTACCAGAAGGCCGGCGCCAAGGTGGTCGACCTCAATGCCGAGGTCGTCAAGAAGTGGCAGGACATCGCCCGCAATACCGCCTGGAAGGACTTCGCCGCACGCAACGCCAGCTGCGCCAAGCTGCTGGCCCTGGCGGAGAAGACCCTATGAGCCATGGTTTCGAGATGCCCGGCGCGGCGGCAGCGCGTCCGGCCGTTCCCGCCAGCGCCCCGGTGGCCTGGCTGGCGGCCATCCTGCAAGGCTATCACCGGGTGGCCGTGTTCCTGGGCATGATTGCCTTGCTGGTGACGTCTTGCATCCTCACCTACTCGGTGGTGGTGCGCTACTTCTTCCATCAGTCCACCGATTGGCAGGACGAGGCTTCGGTGTTCATGCTGGTGGGGGTGATCTTCCTGTGCTCGGCGCATGTACAGTCGCTGCGTGGGCATATCGGCATCGAAGCCCTGGCGGGTTTGCTCTCGCCGCTGGCCAACCGCATCCGCATGTTCATCGTCGACCTGCTGTCGTTTGCCTTCTGCGCCTTCTTCGCCTGGAAATCCTGGACGCTGTTCCATGAAGCCTGGGTGGAAGGGCAGACCACTTCCTCCACCTTCGCGCCGCCGCTGTGGATCCCGTATTCGCTGATGGCGCTGGGCATGACCATGCTGACCCTGCAATTGCTGGTGCAGGTGCTGGTACGCATCACCGGTACCGTGCCGGTGCAACAGGCACAAGGAGGTGCGCAATGAGTCCGCTGACCCTGGGTGTGCTCTATGGCGTGGTCACCATCCTGGTGATGTGTTCGGGCATGCCGATCGCCTTCGCGCTGGGCGTGGTGGCGACCGGCTTCATGTACTTCTTCATGCCGGAATCCGCACTCGATACCATCACGCAAAACGTCTACGAGGAAATCGCCTCGATCACCTTGCTATCCATACCGCTGTTCATCCTGAAGGGGGCGGCCATCGGCAAATCCCCTGCGGGCAAGGACCTGTATTCGGCCATCCACGCCTGGCTGAACAAGGTGCCAGGCGGCCTGGGCATCGCCAACGTGTTCGCCTGCGCGCTGTTTGCGGCCATGGCGGGCTCGTCGCCGGCGACCTGCTCGGCCATCGGCTCGGCCGGCATTCCCGAGATGCGCCGTCGCGGCTACTCGCCCGGGTTTGCGGCCGGCATCATCGCCGCCGGTGGCACGCTGGGCATCCTGCTGCCGCCCTCGATCACCATGATCCTGTATGCGGTGGCGGCCGAACAGTCGCTGGGGCGGCTGTTCCTGGCCGGCATCGGCCCGGGCGTGCTGCTGGTGATCCTGTTTGCCGGTTATGCCGTCTATCGCGCCCGCAAGGAGTACAAGCTGGCCCATGCGGTCTACAGCGCCGGGGGCGCCAAGTCGGCCTACCTGGATGACGAGCATTTCACGCTGGCGCAGAAGGTCGAGATGCTGCCGCGTGTGCTGCCCTTCCTGGTGCTGCTGATCGGGGTGATGGTGGCGCTCTATGGTGGCCTGGCCACGCCTTCCGAGACCGCCGGCCTGGGTGCGTTGCTGGCGCTGGTGTTGATCGCCATCGTCTATCGCATCTACAAGCCGCGCGACATCGCGCCCTTCCTCAGTTCGACCATCAAGGAGTCCGGCATGCTGCTGCTGATCATCGGCATGTCGCTGCTGTACTCCTATGTGATGAGCTACCTGCACATCAGCCAGTCGGCGGCGCAGTGGGTGGTGGATCTGCACCTGTCGAAGTGGCTGCTGCTGGCGGTGATCCTGGCCATGGTGATCGTGCTGGGCTTCTTCCTGCCGCCGGTGTCGATCATCCTCATGACCGCACCCATCATCCTGCCACCGCTGAAGGCGGCCGGCTTCGACCTGATCTGGTTCGGCATCGTCATGACGGTGGTCATGGAGATGGGCCTGATCCACCCGCCGGTGGGGCTGAACCTGTTCGTGATCAAGAACATCGCACCCGATATCGCGCTGGGCGACGTGATCAAGGGTACGATTCCTTTCCTGGCGCTGATGTTCCTCGCGGTCCTGCTCTTGTGCATGTTCCCGGGCATCGCGACCGTATTGCCTGACCTGTTGATGGGAGCCAAGTAAATGAGTGGTAACGAACGCGTGTGGAACGCGCGCCAGAAGAACCGTGAACAGCGGCTGGCACGCGCCACCGCCGCACTGGGCAGCCAGTTGCAGGGCAAGATCGCCCCTGCGGAAAAACTGGCCGATCTGCTCTATGCGGTGCTGGAAAACGGTGACCGTGTCTGTGTCGAGGGCAACAACCAGAAGCAGGCCGACTTCCTGGCCAAGGGTCTGGCTGCACTCGACCCGGCACGGGTGAACGGCTTGCACATGCTGCTCTCCGTGCTGGCCTTGCCGGAACACCTGGACGTGTTCGAGAAGGGCATCGCCGACCGGCTGGACTTTTCCTTCTCCGGCCCGCAGGCCGGCCGCCTGGCCAAGCTGGCCTCGGCCGGCAAGCTCAACATCGGCGCCATCCATACCTACCTGGAACTGTTCGGCCGCTACTTCGTGGACTTGACGCCGCGCGTGGCCCTGGTGGCCGCGCAGGCAGCCGATCGCCACGGCAACCTCTACACCGGTCCCAATACCGAGGATACGCCGGCCATCGCGGAAGCCACCGCCTTCTCCAGCGGCATCGTCATCGCCCAGGTCAACGAGATCGTCGATGAACTGCCGCGCGTGGATATCCCGGCCGACTGGGTGGGATTTGCCATCAAGGCGCCCACGCCGCACTACATCGAACCGCTGTTCACCCGCGATCCGGCGCAGATCTCCGAGATCCAGGTGTTGATGGCGATGATGGCCATCAAGGGCATCTATGCCGAGTACGGCGTGCAGCGCCTGAACCACGGCATCGGCTTCGATACCGCTGCCATCGAGCTGATCCTCCCGACCTATGCCGAGTCGCTGGGCCTGCGCGGCAAGATCTGCAAGCACTGGGCGCTGAACCCGCACCCGGCACTGATCCCGGCCATCGAGGCCGGCTTTGTGGAGTCGATCCACTCCTTTGGCTCCGAGCTGGGGATGGAAGACTACATCCGCGCCCGCCCTGATGTCTTCTTCGTCGGCCCCGATGGCTCCATGCGCAGCAACCGCGCCTTCTCGCAGACGGCCGGCCACTATGGTTGCGACATGTTCATCGGCTCGACGCTGCAGATCGACCTGCAGGGCAACTCGTCCACGGCCACGCTGGGACGCATTGCCGGCTTCGGCGGCGCGCCCAACATGGGCGCCGATGCACGTGGCCGTCGCCACGCCAGCGAGGCCTGGCTCAAGGCCGGCCAGCAGGCCCGCGCCGGACGCAATACCATCCCGCGCGGCCAGAAGCTGGTGGTGCAGACGGTGGAAACCTTCCGCGAACACATGCAGCCGGCCTTCGTCGAGAAGCTCGATGCCTGGCAGCTGGGCGAGCAGGCCAAGATGCCGATCCCGCCGGTAATGATCTATGGCGACGACGTCACCCACATCCTCACCGAAGAGGGCATCGCCAACCTGCTGCTGTGCCGCACCGAAGAAGAGCGCGAGCAAGCCATCCGCGGCGTGGCCGGCTACACCGCCGTGGGCCTGGGACGCGACAAGCGCATGGTGGAAAACCTGCGTGATCGCGGCATCATCCGCCGCGCCGAAGACATGGGCATCGACAAGCGCCTGGCCACCCGCGACCTGCTGGCGGCCAAGAACATGAAGGACCTGGTGCGCGCCTCCGGCGGGCTGTACAACCCGCCCAAGCGCTTCCGCAACTGGTAGGCAACGGGTAAGCAATCGGAAGAACACGATGGAAACTTTGACTTTTCGCTTTGAAAACGGCCAGCGTCGCCTCAAGGCCGCGCCCGAACTGGTGGGCGTGGTCAGCTCCGGCAACCTGGAAGTGCTGATCGAGAACGCCGACCTCAAGGGCGCCTGCGCCATCGAGATCAAGACCGCCGCGCGCGGCTTCGGCACCATCTGGGAAGCGGTGATGACCGACTTCCAGCAGCGCTGGCAGCTGGCCGATACACGCATTTCGATCAATGACATGGGCGCCACGCCCGCCGTGGTCAGCCTGCGGCTGGACCAGGCCGTGGAAGCCATGGTGGAGGAGGCCCAATGAGCGCAAGCTACCTGGAAGCCACGGCGCGCGAGCGCATCCTGGCCGTGCTCGATGCCGGCAGTTTCACCGAACTGCTGCCGCCGGCCCAGCGCGTGGTCAGTCCGCACCTGGGGCAGCTGGATGCGCCGGTGTCCTTTGACGATGGCGTCATCATCGGTGAGGGCCAGCTCGGCGGTCGTGCCGTCATGGCGGCGGCGCAAGAGGGCGGTTTCATGGGCGGTGCCGTGGGCGAGGTGCATGGCGCCAAGCTGGTCGGCCTGCTCAAGCGTGCCATCCGCAAGCAGGCTGCCGGCGTGGTGCTGCTGCTGGAAACCGGTGGCGTGCGTCTGCATGAAGCCAATGCCGGCCTGATCGCCGTCTCCGAGGTGATGCGCGCGGTGCTGGAGGCACGCGCCGCCGGCATCCCCGTGATCGTGCTGGTGGGGGGCGCCAATGGCTGCTTCGGCGGCATGGGCATCGTGGCGCGCTGTGCCAATACCATCATCATGTCCGAAGAAGGGCGGCTGGCCATGTCCGGCCCCGAGGTGATCGAGACGGCCAATGGTGTGGAGGAATTCGATTCGCGCGACCGCGCCCTGGTCTGGCGTACCACCGGCGGCAAGCATCGCTACCTGATCGGCGATTGCCAGCAACTGGTGGGGGACGACACCGAGGCCTTCCGCCAGGCTGCCATCACGGCGCTGGCCGCTGCCACGGCGGTGCCGCTGACGCTGGAGGCGCTGCAGGCCGAGCAGGAGATGCTGCGCCGGCGCATCGCCGTCTTCGGTGATGCCGAGGACCCCATGGATATCTGGGCCGAACTGGGCGTGCCCGCGCCGCATGCGGTGCCGATGCTGGAGGCCGAGGCCTTCACGGCCATGGCCGAAGGCCACCGCATCCCGTTCAACGCCTGAGAGGACAGCATGACTCAAGCCGCAACTTCCGCAGCCCAGGCTGCACCCGGCCAGGTGGACTGGCGCGCGCTGGCGCAGACCCTGTTTCCGCAGGGCCAGCAGATCAGCGAGAAGGACAATTTCCTGTCTGGCACCGCCCAGGTCGATGGCGCCACCGTCACCGTGGTCGGTACCACCGGCCACACCCCCATCGGCATCGAGATCGCGCTGGCGCAGGCCACTGCCATCCTCGATACCGTGCGCGAGCATCCCGGCCGTGCCATCGTCATCCTGGTCGATACCCAGGGCCAGCGCCTGCGTCATCGCGACGAGATGCTGGGCATCAACAGCTACATGGCGCATCTCGGCAAGTGCGTGGAACTGGCGCGCCGCCAGGGCCATCGCGTGGTCGGGCTGGTCTATGACCAGGCGCTCTCGGGCGGCTTCATCACCAGCGGCCTGATTGCCGACGCCTGCTACGCCTTGCCCGAGGCGACCATCCGCGTCATGGGCCTGCCGGCCATGGCGCGCATCACCAAGGTCCCGGAAGAACGCCTGACCGAACTGGCCAGGAGCAATCCGGTCTTCGCCCCGGGGCCGGAAAATTACCTGCGCATGGGGGGCGTGGCCGAGATCTGGCACGGCGACCTGGCGCAGGCGCTGCGCCAGGCGCTGGCGGTGGATCGCAGCGCCGATACCCGTGCGGCGGTAGGCCAGCAACGCGGTGGCCGCCAATGGGCGCAGCGCGTGATCGAGGCGGTCGCCAACGACGCCCCGCTGAACTGATGTCGCCGCGTCATCACCTGCTTTGGCTCAGCGATGCCGGCTGGGCGCGCCTGCAACAGGAGACCGGCGACGAGCGCCAGCACGCTGCACTGCTGCACTGGCAGAGCATGCGCTGGCCGGTCGTCGTGCGCCGCGCCGATGCGGATGCCGGTGTGGATGACATTTGCGTGGGCATCGCCCTGCCGCCCGATGCGCAGGGCAACAAGCCGCGCATTGCCTTGCGCGTGCGCCCTGAGGAGATTGCGGGCAGTCGCGCGCCTTTCCTGTTGCGCGACATTGCGGCGGCCAATCTGACCGGCCTGCCCGCTGCGTGGCAGCCGGGCATGACCGAGTTGCAGCAGCACCTGGGACGCGCCGGCATCGCCATGGCGGTATTCGGCTCGCTGGCCTGGCAGGCGGTGACGGCCCAGCCCTATGTGCGCAGCAGTTCCGACATCGACCTGCTGTTCGTACCGCAGAGCCGGGCGCAATTGCGCGAGGGCGTGCGCCTGCTGGCCTGGCAGGCGATGTTCCTGCCGCTGGATGGCGAGATCGTCTTCCCCGATGGCGCGGCGGTGTCCTGGAAGGAATGGCGTCAGGTCGCCGTGCTGGGCGGGGATGAACAGGGCCGGGTACTGGTCAAGCGCGCCCATGCCGTCGCCCTGGAGGCGGTGGGCTCGCTCGTCGGGCAACTGCCAGAGCAGCAACTGCAGCCATGCGCAGCCTGAACACCCATCCCGCCACCCGGGCCGCGAGCGCGCCGCATCACCTGCAGCAGCGTCGCCTGGCGCGGGAGAACCAGGCATTCTGCCGCACGCTGGCGCGCCTGGCGGTGCGTAGCCTCTACCAGGAACTGGTGCTCTATCCCAAGCCGGGTCTGGTGTCGCTGGTGGACAACGGCAGCCATGCCGACATGACGGCGGCGACCTTTCTGCGCAGCCTTTTTTCCTTGCGCCATTATTTCGCGTGGATCGCCCAGGCCGGCCTGGAGGGGGCGCCTTTCCACAGCCTGCAGCGCCTGGCCATCAGCGCCGAGGAGCGCATGTTGCGCGCCACCGGCGGCGTCAATACGCATCGCGGCGCGATCTTTGCGCTGGGCCTGCTGTGTGCGGCCATGGCCTATTGCCGGGGCCGCAAGATGCCGCTGCAGCCGGCCACCGTGCGCGCGACCCTGCTGATCCAGTGGGGGGATGCACTGGCCCGACATAGCGGCGCTACTGTTGCCACCGTCGCCACCGAAGCCCCCAGCCATGGACAACGCGTCGCCATGGAGCACGCCGTAGGCGGTGCCCGCGAAGAGGGCGCGCTGGGCTTTCCTGCCGTCTTCGAGGTGGCCTTGCCGCAGCTGCAGCAGACGCTGGCGCAGGGTCGCAGCTGGCACGAGGCCAAGATCGATGCCTTGTTCGCCCTGATGGCGCACATCAGCGATACCAATGTCTATCACCGTGGCGGTGCCGATGGCGCCACACTGGTGCGTAGCCGCAGCGCCGCCTTCCTGGCTGCGGGAGGCACCGCCT
Source organism: Herbaspirillum sp. ASV7 (assembly GCF_016429215.1). Classification (GTDB taxonomy): domain Bacteria; phylum Pseudomonadota; class Gammaproteobacteria; order Burkholderiales; family Burkholderiaceae_D; genus Herbaspirillum. Next base: position 35,638 of record NZ_JAELUH010000049.1, read on the forward strand.
GCGCCGAGTGGGAGACGCGGGCGCTGGCATGTCATCGCCTCTTCGTGGCGCATCGCCTGTCACCGGGTGGCGCGGCCGACCTGCTGGCAGCGGCCTGCCTGATGCACCAGGCCAGCCAGCTGGACAGCCGCAGCCCGCCATGACGATGCGCCTGGCGATCCTGTGCCCGGGACAGGGCGGCCAGCATGCCGGCATGTTCGACATGCTGCGCGAGCACGCGCAGGCCGCCGCTTTCCTTGCCCGATGCGACCTGGATGGCCTGCTGCATGCGCCGCTGGCGCAGGTGCTCTCCGATCCCGCACGCTTGTTTGCCAATACCTGCGCCCAGCCGCTGATCGTAGCCGCCCAGCTGGCCGCGTGGCAGGCCTTGCGCGAAGAGCTGGTGGCTATCACTGGTGCGCCTGCAGTAGTGGCTGGCTATAGCGTCGGCGAGTTGTCGGCCCATGCGATTGCCGGTGTCTTCGATGCGGGCGCCGCCGTGGCTCTGGCGGCGCGCCGTGCCGCGCTCATGAGCGCGGCCGCTGCTGCCGCGCCTGCGCAGGGGCTGATGTCGTTCGGCGGGATGGCGGTGGAAGCCTTGCAAGCGAGCCTGCAGGCGCAGGCTGCCCATGCTGCCATCGTCACCGGTACCGATACCCTGATTGCCGGCGGCCCGAACGCTGCCTTGCAAGCCGCTGCCGTCGAGCTGGCCGGGCAGGGCGTGCGCAGCGCCGCCTTGCCGGTGGGCCTGGCATCCCACACACCTTTGATGCAAGAGGCGGTCGGCCCCTTCCTGGCTGAGCTGGAGGCCATGGCCGTCCATGCCCCCGCCATGTCGCTGCTGGCTGGCGTGACCGGGCAGGGCGTGGCCGATGCCGGGCAGGCGCGCCAGCTGCTGGCCCGCCAGTTGAGCGAGACCATCCAGTGGAGCGCCTGCATGGATGCCTGTGCCGAGCGGGGCGTCACCGTTGCGCTGGAACTGGGGCCGGGCAGCGCGCTCTCGCGCATGCTGCGGGAGCGGCATGGTCACATCCAGTGCCGGTCGCTGGCCGATTTTCGTAGCCTGACGGGGCTGCTCTCCTGGCTGCGCAGGCAGGCAGACTGACCGATGCTGGCATTTCGTCCGAAGCGCTGGCAAGCGCTCCTGGCAGGTGCTATGGTGAAACGAGAGGCACACGCCAGCTTGCTGTCGGACAAGGCCGACAGTGCATGTCGCTTTCTGTAGCCCCTGCCGTCTGCATGGTGAACCTATGCCCGCAGGTCAAGTCGCATCTCAGAATGCGCCCGTTATGGCGTGCCGCCATTGATCAACCCGACCAGGAGGCCAATGATGAAAGTCGATGTGTACAAGCGCCCGGATACCGATGGATTGTTTTCCTATCTCGTCCTTCCGCACCAGCGAGCCATGCCGGAAGAGGTCACCAACACCGACTGGGTGATCCACGAGCGAAACGTGGATTTCGAGCGCGATGGCAAGCGGCATTTCACCCTGCAGGCGGAGGACGCCTTCCTGCAGATCGGTGAAAAGGGCTACGCCATCACACATCTGAATGACCGTGCCGGCGACGGTGCCGCCTGAGCGTGGCGCTACCGCCATGTCCAGCCAGACAGAAGCAAAGGAGACAGACCATGCCAACCGAACATGTAGGTGACTACGAGGTCGAGTATTCCGGTGTAAGGGTGATCGGCGGAGAGGAGTGGGTGGCCCAGGTAGCCATCTTCGGGCATTCGACCAATCCCATGCATCGCAATCCGGTCTTCCCCGCCCAGCGGGTACTGGCCGAACAGACCTTCGCCGATGAGAAATCGGCCGAGCAGGGCGCCCGCCAGGTGGCCCATGACATGCTGGACAAGCAGCACGTCCACCACTGACACCCACAGCGAGGGTAGTACGCCCCATCAAGGCCCGGTTGCGTGAAGCACCGGGCCTTGTCGCTGATGGCATGGAATTCGCATGGAGGGTGCGGCCCAGCCTCTGCGGCCAAGAGCCAGGATTCGCAATAGAATGTCGGGCATTGCGTTTTTCTTTTTCTCCGCACCACCAGACCGACTCCATGAAACCGCCCTTACTCGTCCTGATCCACCTCTCCGAAGAGAGTACCGCCACCATCGCCGCCCACTACGACATCCTCTACGCCCCTGACCGCCAGCGGCGCGACCAGATGATCGCCGGGCCGGCCCGGAAAGTGGCGGTGGTGCTGACCAATGGTTCCACCGGCTTGACCGCCGACGAGATGCGCGCCTTGCCGCATCTGCAACTGGTGTGCGCGCTGGGAGCCGGGTTCGAGAACATCGACGCCGCCCACGCCCAGGCCCATGGCATCGAGATCGCTACCGGGGCCGGCACCAACGAGGATTGCGTGGCCGACCATGCACTGGCATTGCTGCTGGCCACCATGCGCCACATCCCGGTGCTGGACCGCTATACCCGCGACGGCGGCTGGCGCGACGCCATCCCCTTGCAACCGCAACTGACGGGCAAGCGGGTGGGCATCGTCGGCATGGGCAATATCGGCAAGAAGATCGCCCGCCGCGCGGCCGCCTTCGATACCGAGATCGCCTACTGCAATCGCAAGAAGCGCGACGACGTCGATTTCCATTACTTCCCGGACGTGGCCCAGCTGGCCGCCTGGGCCGATTGCCTCATCGTGGCCGCGCCGGGTGGGGCGCAGACGCAGCACCTGATCAATGCCCGGGTCATCGAGGAGCTTGGCCCCCGGGGCTACCTGGTCAATATCGGGCGCGGCAGCGTGGTCGACACCGAGGCCTTGGCCCAGGCGCTGTCGGCAGGTCGCCTGGCCGGTGCCGGACTGGATGTCTACGAAGGCGAGCCCAAGCCGCCTGCAGCCCTCATCGACCTGCCCAATGTGGTGCTCACGCCGCATATCGCCGGCTGGTCGCCGGAAGCCATCAGCGCCTCGGTGCGGCAGTTCCTGCGCAATTGCCAGGAGCACTTCGCCGCAGCCGAGCCGGTGGTGAGGGCCTGAGCCGGAATCGGAACGCGAGTTTTTTGCCATGGCGGCCCGTACTGGCTGATAATACGGGCCGCACCCCGGTTGCTTTCCTCCACGAAAGCCTCGGGGCTGGCGCATGGGTGTGACAGACGCTGCGCGCCTGCCTGCGCCAGCATGAGCATTCCAACCATCACCACAATCATTAGAGAGAGCCAAGCATCATGGATCTGCCATCTCATCAACTCAACATGACGGTCCTGATGACGCCGGACATGGCCAATTTTGCCGGCAACGTCCATGGGGGCACCATCCTGAAGCTGCTGGACCAGGTCGCCTATGCCTGCGGCAGCCGCTACGCCGGCCAGTACGTGGTGACGCTGTCGGTCGACCAGGTCATGTTCCGCCAGCCCATCCATGTGGGAGAGCTGGTGACCTTCCTGGCCAGCGTCAACCATACCGGCACGTCGTCCATGGAGATCGGCATCAAGGTGGTGGCCGAGAACATCCGTACCCAGGAGACGCGCCACGTCAACAGTTGCTTCTTCACCATGGTGGCCGTGGACGACCAGCGCAAGCCGATTCCGGTACCGCCGCTGCGCCCCTTCTCACAAGAGGAAAAGCGCCGTTTCGAGGCGGCCGTCATCCGCAAGTCGCTGCGCCAGGAGCTGGCGCGCCGCTACGAGGAAGTCAAGCCGGGCTGAGTCCCCTCCGGGGTGGCAAACGAAAAAGGATGAGCCTGGCTCATCCTTTTTTTGTGGCAGTGGGGAAGGGTCTCAGTCCAGATGCACCGTTACCGAGCCCAGCACGCCCAGTTCGGCGCGCACGGTCAGGCCGGCACGCACCGGCATGGGGACGATGGTCGAGCCAGTGGCCACGATGTGGCCGGCGCCCAACGTGAGGCCATGCTCACGCAATTCATTGGCCAGCCAGGTCAGCGCCACGCGCGGGTCGCCCAGCACCTGGGCGCCGCTGCCGGCGCGTTCTTCGCCATTGTCCAGAATGGCCGTGGTGGCCAGGGCGGCCAGGTCCAGCGAGCGCCAGTCCACGCTGGTGGGGGCCCCCAGCACGAACTGGTCGGCGCAGCTGTTGTCGGCGATCAGTTGCTCGGCGCCGACCTGGCGGAAGTTGTCGTAGCGGGTATCGGGGATTTCGATGGCCGGATGCACCGAGCCCACCGCCGCCATCACTTCTTCCTGGGTATAGGGGGTAGCGCGCGGTGGCAGCGATTCGCGCATGCGAAAGGCCACTTCCACCTCGATGACGCTCATGAGGCTCTTGCCCAGGGCCACGCGCGAACCATTGCGGTGGATGCGCTCGGCCAGCAGACGGCCAGCCAGCGGGGCATCGATATTGAGCAGTTGCTGCCCGCCCGGCCCGGTGGCGCCGATCTTCCAGCCGGCCAGGGGCGCGAAGCTGCGCGTCT
>NZ_JAELUH010000004.1 GCF_016429215.1 Herbaspirillum sp. ASV7
AGATCGGCATGAGCAAGTTGCCCTGCAGGCCGATCTTCGCGAACAGGACGTGCAACATGGCATAGGGGCCGATGACAGAGGCCAGGGCCAGCATCAGCGGCCCCATCACCACCATGATGGCGGCGATCGCGGACAATCCCACAATCATGGCCTTGGCCGTGGCCGGATTGCGCTCCATGAACCCGGTGAGCGACTGGACAGCATTGGTGGCCATCTGCAGGCCGGAGGCGTAGAGCGGCAGGATCTTGGTGCCCAGCTCCAGTTTCAAGTCGGCCACCTTGGCCAGGGTCTCCAGTTCTTTGCCGCTGGCCGTGTCGCGGCCGAGCTTGTCGAGTTCGTCGATGTTGGCGGCGCCTCGGTTCAATTTCTCGTTCTTGTGGATCTGCGCGCGCTGCTGGTACATGGTGGAGAAGAGCTGCGCGGCCGTGCGGTTCGAGAAGATCCCGCCGATGGCATCGAGGATGCCTTTCTCGTCGGTGATGCCCTTGCTGGCCAGTTGCGGGAGCAAGACCTTTTCCATCCACTCGAATTGGTTCTCGCGGAACAGGTCCGCGCCCTTGAGGGCGCCAGGATTCAGAAACGATACCTGGCCAGCCTTGTCATGCTTGACCTTGGATTGGTCGCCGATCAGGCCCAGGTCGGCCAGCATGCCGATGGAACGCTTGGTGGTGCGGCCCTGATACAGGTTCTGGTAAGCGCTCATCATCGAGGTGCCGACCCGGTTGCCGCCCATTTCCTGTACCAGGGATTCCATCTGGTAATAGAAGGATTCGTCCTTGAGCCCCTTGGCCGCGATACCACCGGTCTTGATCAGGTTCAGCCACTCGCCGGGACCGACTCGGCCGCCGGTGGCGGTCAACACCTGCTGCACCATGTTGGCCTGCTTGGAGAAGGTGCCAATGTCCTTGGTGCCGTTGCGCATTTCGATGACCTTCAGCATATCCATGAACTTGCGTTCATTCTCGGCGCCCTCGGCCTCCCCATAGAATGCGTGATTGCCGAATTTCATCTTGGCCATCATGGGCGCGACCATCTCGGCGTGGTGCGTGTCGCCAAAGGCCGTGATGCCGTCGCGCAGCAACTGCAGGTTGTCGAGCTGGCTGGTGCCGTAGGTCTTCATGTCGCGCGCGAACTTGATCGCCTCGGCGGTCGCGGCCGGTCCCAGGCCGAGTGCGCGCACGCGGCCGTTCTCGGTCTCGTAGTGCTTGGCCTCCTTCAGGCCGGCCAGGACCGGCGCGCCCATGGCGGCGCCGCTGGCCGTGGCGCCTACGCCGGCCGCTGCCAGGCCGCCGGCGGTGCTGCGCAGCTTGTCGGCACGCTGGCGGGCGTTGGCCATGACCTGCTGTTGTCGGCTGCTGGCGGCCAGCTTCTTTTGCTGGTCAGCCAATTCGGCATTGGTGGCGGCGATGCTGTTCTTGAGCCAGGTCTGTGCATTGGCGAGCTGGCGCGAGCCAATACCTGCATCGGCCAGGCGCTCGCGTAGGGCGCGATACTGTGTGCCTTGCCGCTCGCTGGCGTCCTGCAGGGACTTGACGCTGCGCACCGCCGCATTGAATTCGCGCGTCAGAGCCCGGGTCGGGTTCTCGGTGGCCTTCATCCTGGCGGCCAGCTCGGCGACACGCTGCTGCGCGGTGGCCAATTCAGCATTCGTTTTGCGCATGCCCTGGTGCAGCTCGCGCAGGCCGTTGAGGTCGTTCTGCTGCTTGTTCAGCTCGCGCAGGCGGTCGCTGGTGTCCTTCAACGCCTTACCGGTCTCCCGGGCGCCGCCGGTGATCTTCTTCAGCGGAGCGGTAATCTTCTCCATCATGGAGAACACTACCTGCATTTTCAGTTCATTTGCCATTTATTCTGCCCCGCTACGCACCCGGGCGCGCTCGCGCCACTTCATGAGGTCTGCCAGTTCCAAGTCATCCATCGCGGCCGGTGGCCAGTGGAACACCGTCGCGATGTCTGCCATGGCGTCTTCTACTTCGATTGGGAGACCAAGGCGCGGTCCACCTTCGGTGCCAAAAAAACCGAGACCTCCATGCCGCACTTGATCAGGTCGGCCGGATCCATGGCGGCCACGTCGAACTGTGTCAGGGCGGGCTCGCTGATGCGCGGCAGCACTACCTGCAGGGCGCTCACGTTCATATTCATGAGATCCATCAGGCTGACGCCACGCAGGGCGCCGGACTTGGGGCGGCGCAAGGTCACCTCGGTGATTTGGGTATTGCCGCGCGTCAGCGGTTCGTCCAGCTCGACGACGACGGATTCGATTTTGGTAGCGGTTGCGGTGGTCATGGTATGTCCTTGTCAGATAGGGAATGAAGAAAGAAAGGCGGCGCATGGCCGCCTGGCCATTACAGGCCGATGGCCTTGCGGATGTCGGCGCGACGGTCTTCGCCGCCGACAATCTCGATACCGTTCATGAAATCGAAATCGAAGATCACCTCGTTATCGATGGTGAGCTTGTAAGCGCTCAGGGGCATGCTGAACTTGTGCGAGGTGTCGTCACCCACCTTGGCATTGCCCATGTCCACTTCCTTGTAACGGCCACGCACCGTGATTTCAACGGCCTGCACCGCACCGTCGTCATCGTTCTGATAGGCGCCGGCGAAGCGCAATTGCACGGCGCCGTGCGACTTGGCCGCGTACTGTTTCAGCGCATCCTTGACCAGGCCGCCAGCAGTCCATTCCAGTTGCATGGCTTCCTGGCCGAGATCCACCGAGACAGGGCCGGACATCCCGCCGGCGCGGTATTCCTCCATCTTGCGGGACAGCTTGGGCAAGGTCACTTCCGTGGCCAGGCCGGTGAAATTGATACCGTTTTCGAAGAGATTGAAATCCTTCAGTTTGTGGGGCATGCCCATGTCTTGCTCCTATGAATTGGGTTCGGTCTGGCGGCCAGCCGTGCCGGCCGCCCCTCCATTACGCCGCGACGCGGGCGGCGAAGTCCGCCAGGTACTGGTCGGTAATGCGCTGTTGGAACAGCAGGTTCTCCACCGGCGGCACCGGGGTGTAGCTGTAGTCGATGGTCAGCTTGCCGGCTTTCAAGGTGTCCTTGTCGTTGAACTGCTCATCGAACCAGGCTTCACCGTCGATGATGTAGCCGCTGGCCTTCAGGGACCGGAACTTTGCATTGATACTGGCCACCAGATCCTTGACCAGCGATGCCGTCATCGGCAGGTCCACATAGACCATGTGGGCCTCGGCGATGGTGTCGGCCAGCACCTGAGCGGTGCGGGTGTAGTTCTCGAAGGGGAAGTAGCCGCCCTGGATTTCGCAGGTGCGCGAGCCCCAGAAGCGATAGCCGCTCATGTTGATCAGGGTGGTCACTTCCTTGGCGTTGAGCACACCGGCATCCGTGGCCGGGTCCTGCAAGTCCCAGAACACGTCACGGCTGATTCCTGTGGGGCCGTTCACCACCACGTTGGACAAGGTCTTGTGCCAGCCGGTTTGCTCGTCGATCTTCGCGCGCAGGCCCAGCGCATAGGCCACGGCCGAGATACTGGCATCCGCATTGGTGGCCGTATCCCAGGACACGAATTCCGGCCAAATCAACATGACCTCGCGCTGCCCGAACTCCGAGCGGTAGGCGGTGGCCGCCACCACCGTGGTGCAGTTCCAGCACGAGGCGTAGACGAAGGCGCGCAAGGTCTGCGCAATCGATGCCAGCGCATTGGTCACCGCCTTGGTGTCCAGGCCAGGCGCGCCCAGGATACGGGGCTTGATGCCCAGCTTGGCCTGCGCGGCGAGCAATGCCTTGGCGCCGGTATAGCGGCCCTCGGCCGAGACGCCGCCGATGACCAGGCTAGTCTGCTCGGCTTCGTCGTCACCTTCTGCCACGCGCACCAGCACCACCAGGGGCTTGGCCTGGGCGGCGATGGCCTCCAGCACGCGGCGCATGGTGCCGCTCTTGCCGGCCTTAGCCTGCGCGGCCACGACGTTGGTGATCAGGACGGCGGTGTCCAGGGGGAAGGCGGTCGCATCGGCATCGTCGGCCGTGACGATGACGCCGATGACGGCCGTGGAAATGGTACGGATGGGGCGCGTGCCCTCGTTGATTTCGATGACGCGCACGCCATGGTGGTAGTCAGTGGCCATGCTTTTCCTTTCAGGTGGTCTCAATGGGTTCGTGGGTTTCCTGCGCCGGCGGGTCAACCTGTTCCATCACAGGCATTGCGGGGTCAGGCGCAGGCGGCGGAATCTCTGGCAGCGGCTCAATCGACGCCAGGCGCCATTGCCCCAGCGTGGCGAACTCAGGCGTGCCGGCGGCAAACTTGGAGATCCAGAAGGCGGCATGACCATCTTCTGCTGCAGGCGGCGCGATCAGGACGCGATTGGCCGGCAGGTGCTCCAGATTGGGGCCGACTTCGGGGACACTGGAAACAATGGTCTCCAAGTAGCGGCCATCGGAATCGATCACGTACAAATCCACCGGGATGGCCTCGATGATCCATTTCCCCTTCGTGCTGAACAGCCGGGCCTCGCGGGCATAGTTCGATGTCCAGCGCGCACGGAAACCAACGTCGCGCGCGGGAGGCGCCGCCATCACGGCGCCGAATGGAACGTTGTATTCCCCTTCAGCGAAGGGGAACTGCTGGGCTTCCTCGTCATGGGTATAGAACCCGGCGTCATTGGTCTGGTAGACGGTCTTGCTGGTCATGTTGTCCTCAAATGTGAATACGGGGAGCGAATGCCACGTTCGCCGGTCGCGCTTCGGCGCCGCCGCTGCTATTGATTGTCAGGCCGTGGGTGTGGTCTCCATTGCTAGCCCAGCCGGTCGTGAACGAGTGCGCATGAGAGCCGTCACCATTGGTGTACCCGGTGCCGAAACTGCCATTACCGTTGCCTGGCTTCGCCTCTGCGCCTTCACGGTTACCCACCAGGAAGCTATGCGCGTGATAGCCCGCCGCATCGGTGCCGCCGGTGTGGTAGTGGTTGCCGCCTGCACTGACCGCACCACTATGTGTGTGGGCGGCATTCATGAAGTCCTGAAACGATCCGATCGCACGCGCCAGGCCCGTATCGGCATTGGTCCCGGTGAATCGCAAGAAGACATTGCGCAGGTCGGGCAGTCGGAAGTAGGTGGCGTCCACATCTACAAAGGCAAAGGTCTTGGCGGACCAGCTCGCGGCCGCCACGACATAGCCGTTCTGCTGCGCCCAGGCCCACAAGGATGCATAGGCGGACTTCGGGGCCAGGCCGCCCACTAGATCCAGTTCATAGGCACGCGCCGAGACGGTTGAACCGAACTCGGGGCGGCCAACCTCTGGCGAGCGATAGCCCGTATAGGCCCCGGTGCCTTGCACTTCCACCCATTGAAGCGTGCCCACGTCTTTCACGAAGACGGCATCGGCGACTTTCTCGGTGGGAATGGTCGAGGCAAACAGAACGGCCGACGCAATGGCAGCGGCGACGGCCTTCTTGACGAACTTCGTCGACGCGGCCTGGTCGGTACTGATGTTGTCCGCCGCTGTCGGCACCTTGGGAATACCGGTAAAGGATGGAGATTCCAGCGGCGCCAGGTCGGCATGGGTATGCCCCTTGGGTGCCGCGTAGGCGACGATAGCGTCATCCGCATATTTGCGGGTGGCCAGCACCACAGCTGGATCGATTTTCAGCTCGACGGCCGCGACGCTCGATACCAGCAGGACGACGCGCACGACCTGGTCCTTTCCGGCGCCATCGGCCAACACTGGCTTGTAGCTTGGCGGGCAGTTCGCCACGGCGCAAAGGTTACCGGCGTCGTCGAAGATACCGATTTCACGCACCCACCAGCCGCCCACGTCCGCCGGCAAGACCTGCTCGATGATGATCTGGCTGGCGTTCTTCGGATCCTTGTCGAGCGTGTTGATAGGCGCGCGTCGCTGTTCCTTGACCAGGGCGGTTTGCTTACGGTCAGGCGTGGGCACGACGCCATTGCCATCGCCCACGGCCATGTGCGTCAGCTTCAGCGGGATGCCCAGCGCCAGGGCATTGGCGATCCTGGCCTCGCCAATTTCGGTCGGAATAGAAAAATAGGTGCTCATGGGTAGATGCTCATGATTTCAATGATGTGGGTGGCGCAGCCAATAAACGGCCCGCCGGTGGTCTCGATGCTGTCAGGAGTCCAGGGATAGACCGTGATGGCCTCGCCGAACTGCGCGTAGGCCCCGACGTAAATCTGCCCCCGGCTTTCCAGATGGATACGCAAGCCGGTCAGATGGCGGGACAGTGGCTTGGCGTCATCGATGAGCCGCTCCATTTCTTGGAACATCTCATCGGTGATGCCCGACTCCAGCACGCCGACTTCGAGCGCGAACGTTCCGCGCGTACCGCGTGGTGCCGTCTGCCACCATTCGGTGATCTTGATGACGTAGCCCAGCGACTCGACCACGCCCCGCACGGCGGCAATAGTCCCCTTGTGCTGGTGGATGTAGCGGGCGGCCTTGATCGTGCCGCGCTTGACTGCCTCCGGCCAGGTATCGTCCCAGCGGTCCACCGAGAAGGACCAGGCCAGGAAGGGCAGCAGATCCACCGGGCAGCGGTCGGGATTCCACACGTCCCGAATCGGCACCGGCGTATCGGCTAGGGCGGCGCAGGCGCGAGCCAGCGCGCGCTCCAGGGGCGTGGTGTTCGGCGGTAAGGTGGGGACCGGGTTATACATCGTCCACCTCTTCCAGCACCTCGGCGGTGATCTTGATGCCAGTGCAGCGCGCCGCCTGCGTGCGTCCGCACAGAATGTCGGCCGCTGGCGACTTCACGAAGACATTGCGCACGCCCTCGACCTTCAGTGCGGCCACGTAGGCATTGCGATAGACACTAAACCCAAGCGGGCGCAGTGGTTTGGACATGGCGGCCGCGTTCGCCCGAGCGGCATTCAAGGCGATGGGGGCCTCGGGGCCTTTCTCCACATACACCACCGCTTCCAGCACGTAGTCCGTGACCTGGCCTTGCACCACCGATACCAGATCGCCCAGTGGCCGGACATCCTCGGCCGACAGCGCGTCATCGACGGCCTGCAGCAGGTCGGCCGGCGCTTGCCAGTCGTCCGAGTTGGCCAGGATGGCCACCATCACTTCGCACGGCGCGGGGCTGACGGCGCGCGCGTCCAGCACGCGGCCGTCAGCGCTGCGCGCGTGGAATTCGTAGGCATTGCGGGGGCCAGCCGTCGACAGTGCGTCGGGGGCTTCCTGGATGCGCAGGCGGTAGGCATCGTTGCCTTCCAGTACCTCGGCCACCGGTGGCGAGGCGTCCGGGTCGGCCGCCACCAGCACTAGGCGCTTGACGTTGGTGTTTGCACCGATCTGGTCGAGGTCCGCATCGATGGCGAACGGCAGCATGACCGCCCTGGCGGCGTCGTTGATGCGGTTGCGCAACAGCAGCTCTTGATAGGCGTTCTCCTGCAGCAGCTTGGTGGCCGGCTCGGATTCTAGGGAAAGCACATTGGCGGCGGCCTCGCGCTCGTCTTCTGGCAGCAGGGCCAGCACGGCCGTCTTGCGATTGGCGAAGATGGTCTCGAAGTCCAGGGTTTCCAGCACCTGCGGCGCCGGCAAAAGGGACAGGTCGATAGGCGAACTCATTGCGCAGCCCCCGGGCGGACCTGCACGGAGAATTCGACGGCCGCGCCGTTCGTGACGCCCTGCAGGACGACGGAGACGGCGCCGCTTGCGTCACGGTTGAGATTGACCGACGACAGCGAGATGCGCGGCTCCCAGAGGGCCAGGCGATAGGCGACGGCGGCATAGATGCGCATGACGGTCACGCCGTTCAACGGCTGGTCGATCAGCTCGGGAATCTCCGAGCCGTAGCCCCGGCGGCAGATGCGCGTTCCCAGCGGTGTCATCAGGATGTCGCGCACGGATTGGCGGATGTGATCCAGCAGCGATATGCTGCGGCCGGTGGCGGCGTTCATGGCGATCATGGCAGCGGCGCTCCCGACTTCTCATCCCCGCGCTTGATTTCTCCGTGCGGGTGATTGCGCAGGCTGATATTGCCGGCCTTCACGTCACCGGTGGCCGTCACATCTCCTTCAATGATCATTGCCGCGCCACCGTCACCACCCTGGACCTTGGCGCCGTTGTTCAAGGCGCTGAAGCCTTCCACCCTGAGATTACCCCTGATGGTCACATCCCCGGTGCAGGTGGTCAGCGGCGTGTCGGCGGTCACCGCATCAGCTTTGACCAGCGCCGAGCTACCGGCCGGCAGGATGGCGGACAGCGAGTGCTTGCCGAAATCGTAGAGCACCACGGCACCGTCAGGGTAGTGGATGGAGCGGATCTTGAGGGAGGTTTGCGGGGCGGGCGACTCGGCCGAGAACAGGCCGGCCAGCACCTTGCCTTGCGTCAGATCGCCATTGGGCGAGAAGACGATGACCTGCTCACCGATAGAGGGCGGGCACCAGTCGATGACATCACCGGCACGCAGCGCGATCCACTGCAGCCAGGTGGTGAGCAACGAGGGAGATAAGCGCACGCGCACCTTGTCCGCGTTGATCTCGGCAATCTTGCCGGTGCGGATCAAATTCGGGATGGTGCGAACGAGTTCGGAGAGGTCGGGCGTCATGCAACCCATGTTGCCGGATCGCGCGCGGGAAGGCACTTTGCGGCGGGTTGATATCCGCCTTACCGACTCTCAAGATGACGCAAGAGGCTTTCGCGCAACAGGGTTTCGTCGGCCGTATTGAATCCCAGCAGTTGCCGGGCTGGGTATTTGTAGCTCGGCCCGCGTGGCGCCACCTTGTCTTGTAGGCCTTCATGATGCACGCGTGCGACACGCGCCACCTTCCCAAAGAAGCCGACCGATGCCTGGCTGGCATCGGCCTGCACGCGCAGATAGGTATTCGTGCGTAGCTTGCTGAACATGGCCGCCTTCTGGCGCTTGATCCGCCCGGCCTTGCCGCGCAGTGCCTTGCGGTTCTTGCGCGCCGGATAGGGCGTGCCGTCTGGTGCCACCTGCTGGGCGATCAGCCTGGCGTGTTCGCGGCGTAAATCGTTGGCCACCTGGCGCACAAGCTGGCGCCGTTGCGCGGGCTGTACCTTGGCAATCAATGCGCCTGCCCATTCTTCCAGGCGTTGCAGATCGTCGCTCATGGCAATGCTGGAACGTCCCACTCTGCCAGCAGGCTGTCGCCCTGGTAGAGCTGCCAGAAGTCGTCGACGAATGGCGGGGTGATGTGGGGCTCGGCCGCGTGGTGTATCTCCAGCCGACCACCGTCCTGCCGTTTCACGATGGTGCGCTCGGTGAGTGCCAGCTTGATTGATAAGTCCAGGGAGTCGGCGCTGTTCATGTCCACCTCGAAGCGCACGGCCTTCTTGGCATTTTCAGGATTGGCGAAGGCCTCGCGCTGGTGAACCCGCATCCAGGCCAGCAGCGGCACGAAGACCAAATCGAGATCCAGACCGATGTCGGTCAAGATCAGGTTCAGCACATAGTCATACTCGAAGGACAGGCCGGCCGTACCAGTGGCGCGGGAGCCGCCCTCATCGATGAAGATATGCAGCTTGTCAGGGTTCTGCGCCAAGTCCTTAATGGCCTTGCGCAGGTAGTCCCGTAGGTTCTTGGGCTTGTACATTCAGCTTCTCGCGCAAGGCGTTGTAGGCATCAATCAGGGCGTTGGCTTGTCGGATGGCGTCATCGCCTTCGCTGGCGATGTCGTCAAGAAACTCTGCTGCCGCTGGCGTAAGTTGGGCTCGCGCTTCTTGGCCAGGTCCGCCGGCAGCGGTGGAATCTGCGCAACCGGGTCTGGCTGGCACTGCAGCGATGACGGGGACTGACAGCCGGATAGCGCCGCTGCGCACGCCAGCAATGTAAAGGTCTTTCTCATGGCGGGCGGTATCCCTTTCATTGGTGAGCTTGTCGGTGATGGCCTGGATGGCGTCGCGGGTATTGCGCTCGGCCTGCAGAACCTGCTGCGTGCGAGCGGCCCGGGCATCGGCCGCCGCCTGGTTGGCAGTGGCGATGCCGGCCTTCAGGTGGTCGATATCGGCATCCTTGCGCCAGCCCTGCACCGTCCAGGCGACAACAAAGGCCACCACCAGCAAGCCGACGCCTAACCCGGCATTTAGGCGCGAGCGCCATGCGTCCGTGAGCGTCATGCCAATACCCCGCCAGCCTCCACGAAGGCCAGGTGTAGCTCTTCGCTGGTCTTCAGTGTCGGCAGCACGATGGCTTCGCCGCCTTCCCGGATGAAGGCCTGTTCGAGATCCGCATAGCGATGCTCGAACTGGCCATAACCGGCGCCCGGCAGCGATGCCCAGATGTTTTTGCATTTGGTGATCGCATCGGCCAGGCGGCCGGCGTCGATATCCGGTAAGGCCCGGCATTCCTTGATCTGCTGCAGGGCGATGGCGTCCTGCACCGGCGGGGCGAAACCCTTGAGCTTGAGCAACGGCGCGTAGTGGTCGTAGTAGCGCATCAACAGCTGATAGGCACCGGCGGCCGTGGACCATACCTTGTATTTCGGCAGGTAGACGCGCACGCGCGGATGGTCCGCGTAGCTGGTAAAGCGGGTGCGGCCGACAATCTGGTCATAGCCCCGGTCGCGCGTGGTCGGCGAATTGGACGTGCCTTCGGAGAAGCGCACCATGCCCAGGAAGGCCATGCGGTTGTCGATGGCGTTCACAGCGTTTCCTTCACGTCACGCGCCAGCTCGGCAATGTCCTTGCCCTGGCGCCGCTGGAACCACAGGGCCACGGCCCGGGTGATCCACCAGGCCGGCGCGCCTACCATCAAATCGACCGGCTTCGGCCCGAGCACGGCGGCCACCGTCGGCACATGCTGCAGCAGCACCGAAAACCCCAGGTCGCCGAACATGATGGAGAACGCACCGGCGCAGGCCAGACGCACCACGAATTCCTTTTCGTTGAACGAGCCATCGGCATTGCGCGGCGGCAGCACGATATACAGCAGCGCGGCGCCCGCCATGCCGAGCACGGCCTTGATGCCGTAGATTTTCAGGATGGCCGCGATACCGCCGGCGGATTCTGCTGCCATAACTTGGTTTCCCCTTGTCAGTGATCTGGTATTCATGTTGTTAATCCCACAGGCTGATGCTGTCTTGCGTGGTGCTGGGCGCTACCATCGCGGCGGGCAGCGCAACTACCGTTCCCGCCGGCAGCACGGCCCCCAATGCCGCCAGGGCAGGATTGAGCGCCAGCGCCTGCTCCACATAGCCGCTACTGGCGCCCAGGTAGCGAAACACCAGGGCATCGAGCGTGTCGCCCTGCTGGCTGCGCACTTCCATCAGATCAGCTCCACGGTCGCATGCGTGCGCCCGAGAATGTCATTGATGGCCCAATGGCCGTTGCGCCGCTGCACATCCGGTGCCGTGTCCATCCATTCCATGTTTTTCTTGTCGGTCAGCGCGCTGGCCGTGGTGTCGTAGTCCCGATAGCTCTCGAAGATGTCGGCCTTGGCGAAGCTGTAGACGGCACGCCGGTAGAGCGCGACATACTGGCTTTCACCGTCCACCTTCGGTGCCGGCACGTCTTCCAGCTTCAGGGTTCCTGCGGCCAGGTGGCCAGCTTGCCAGTCACGCAGCAGGCGATTGGCTGACAGAATCGCGTCCACCAGGGCCGGGCGCAGGCGCGCATCGGTCACCGTCGAATCCAGCCGCATGGCGTCGCGCATGGCCGGCATGCTGATGTCAGGAAAGAATCCGTCATTGGTGATGGCCTTCACGTCGGCCGGCACCACCGGCCCGGCCGTCACCGGTACGTCGTCGATATAACTCATGGTCTTGGAAATAGTGGGGGGCGGGGGCCAGGACATCCGACGAACAATGCCGCTTCCGTCCCGGGCCGCCCCTGCGCCGTGGGGTGCTCTTTACTTGGCCGGCTCGGCGAACTTCTTCAGCCGCCGTTCCAGCCGCTCGATTTCCTTCTTGACGCCGGCCGCCTGGTGCAGCTCACTCGCCCGGGCCAGGTGCTGAAGCGCCGCCGTTGCGCGGTCTGCGGAGGCGTCCGTGATGTTCTCGGCGTCCACCTGGTTGACCAGCTCCAGCAGGGCCAAGCCCAGCGCCTTATGCACCTTGGCGCGCGCCTGGTCGGGCGTATCGGCATTGCCCGTCATGGCCAGCACCTGCTGCAGGATGTCGGCCGCGCGCGCCGGGTCATCCTTCAACTTGCCGCCCAGGCTGGCGCCGGCGAAATCGTCCTGCAGCAGCGTAGGTAAAGTCCGGTTGTAGCGATCCGGCAGCGTGAACTGGTGTTCCAGGGCGTAGGCCGCGAGCTGCAAGGCGCGTTCGTAGTCGCCGACATCGATGTGCCACACCAGCACGTTCACCAGCACCTCATCGTGAGCACCACGGCCGGCCGAGAGCACGCCGTCAATCCAATGCTGGTAGGCCGGTAGCATGGTGGCCTTCATCTCGATCTTGCGCTCGATGGATTGGATTTCCGACAGCCTGCGGCGGTCTTCGTGTAGCTTGATCAACATCAGCTCATAGGCGCTGCCGGTGGTCACGCCGCCGGGCTCGCCGGCGGAAGCCGCCAGCTTGCCCAGCATGCGCTCCCGATGGCGCGCGGCGGGAGACAGGCGAGTCATCAGGCACCGCCTGCTGCCGCGTCCTGCAGCACCACGTTTTCCACCAGGGCGGCCAGGCCTTCGTCCTCGATCACATAGGCGTCGTTGGACGATTCGTAGTTCTCGACGCGGTCGGCCTTGGGCTCGTCGACCACGCGGCGGCGACGGCCACCGTTCTGGAAGTAGATCGACAGGTTGTCCAGGCGGGTGATCAGCATGGCATTGGCCGGGAAGGAAGGCACGCGCACCGCCGGCAGGCCGCCGATACGCTTCTGGCTCACGATGATGTCAGCGGCCAGGGCTTCGGTGGGCGCCTGATCCTTGTTGATCAGCGGGAAATACTTGTCGTGCAGCAGCTCACGGCCGACGATCACCACCAGGGAAGTGTCGTCCTGATACCAGGGATCCAGATTGGTCACCGCGTCGTAAACGGCCGCATCGAGGTTGGCATAGTCGGCGCCGGCGCCCTTGCCGATGATGACCTTGCCCGGCAGATCCTGGCCAACCAGCCCCATGACACGCTGCGGCGAGTTCTCGCGGATCTGTTGCAACCAGCCCTTGTTGACGTCCTGCAGCAGCGGATACTGGGCCAGATTGGTGTCGGCCGCGACCTTCACGCCGTTGAAACCGATCATGATGCGGTCCAGCGCCTGGCGCTTCAGGATCGCAGTGGCCACGCGGGTCTGAAAGTCCGGGAACTTGGCCCAGGCGTCCAGCTTGGCATAGTTGATGTGGGTGTCAAAATTGGTCTTCTCGCAGCGATAGCGGGTGTTCGTCATGGCCGATGCGTCGCGGGTGCTGCGGCGCTTGTCGCCGCGCGTATCGGTGCGGCTGGCGATGGGGCCGGAGACGCCCAGGCCGATTTTCTCGCCCTCCAGTTCGTCGACGCCGATCACGTTGATGCGGCCCAGGAATTCGGACGATTCCTGCATCTTGTCTTCCAGCTTCTGCTGCACGCTCGGATCCACCGAGAAGGTGGAATGGACGGCGCCGCCGGCAACGTCGTTGAGCGTGGCCAGGCGCGCGGTATAGGCGTTATAGGCGGCGCGGGTCTGATTCTTCATGTGTTCTGCTCCAAGTAAATACGGAAATGGTTGACTGCCTTAGCGACGGACTTAGAACTCGGTCAGCGTCGAACCCTTGCCACCGGTGGCCGGCGGGCGCTGCACGTTGTTCTTGTCGGTGAGGTTGAGCGTTTGGCGGAACTGCTCGGCCGTGGTCGATTCCTCGCCCACGCGCTTCTCCAGCTTTTCCAGGCGCGCCAGTGCATCGGCGACATCCTTGCCGGCCTGCGTGGCCGCCTGGGCGAATTCGCCGACCTTATCGGCGATGGCGGTCATGGCAGCGGCGACGTCGGCATGCTGCGCATCGGCTTTCTTCTCGCCACCACCGATCCGGCTGAACAGTTGCTTGATGGTCTCGGCCATGCTCGGGCCATCTTCTTCGAATTCCATCTTCACTTCGATGGCTTCGGAGAACAGATTTTCCGGCTTCAGCTTGCGCGGGGTGAAAGGCGAGGCCTGCGGATTGGTGGCCGAGAACTGCAGAATCTCGGTACCGAGGCTGGCGGGGCTATCCGTCACGGCCAGGCCGACCAGGTAGGAACTGCCGGTATCGGCGAACTTGTCGGCCAGCTCGATGCTGGTGTAGATCTTCTGGCGATCCTTGTTCATGGCGATCAGCGCCGGCGTGGGTTCGATCTGCGCGAACAGGGCCAGGCGCTTTCCATTCTCGGTGTCGACCTCTTCAGCCTTCAGTGCCAGCACATCGCCGTAGGCCTTGAACGGGCCATCGGGCAGCAGGCTGCGCAGGTGCTCGACCCACACGCGAGCGCCGTAGGTTTTCTGGTTGTAGCTGTCGGCCATTTGCTGGATTTGCTCGCGGCTGATGCTACGGCCGTCGGTGGTCGCGCCCTCGGTCGCGACGCGGAAAAATTTGCTCTTGGTTGCCATGAGTTTTTGCGCTCGTTATCGGTTGATCGGATAACGTCATCTTCTGCCGATGGGCGAAATGCTTCAACGAGCTGAGGGTTGATAAGGGGAATAGCGACTCGGCAAAGTCCCCGCTACGCGCGCGCGCCGCCTACGCTTGCGGCATGTTAGACATTCCAAACGACATCAAGGAAAGCATCGACCAGGCGGCCGAGCCCCGACACGTTGCGCGCCGGTTGTATTTCGAGGGCTGGCGCATCTCGTCAATCGCACGCCACCTGAAAATCAAACGCTCCACGGTCAATAGTTGGAAGCATCGCGATGAATGGGAGAAGGTGTCGCGCCTGGAGCGCGTAGAGATTGCCCTTGAAGCGCGCATAGTGCAACTGATCGCGAAGGAAGTAAAGGGCAATGGCGAGTACAAGGAACTCGATGCGCTGATGCGCCAGCTTGTGCAGGCCGCGCGCGTGCGCCGCTATGAGCAGCCGGGCGGCAATGAAACCGACCTCAATCCGAACATCGCCAATCGCAACGCTGCGCCCAAGAAAAAACCGGTGCGCAACGAGTTCAGTGAAGAGGCGCAGCAGCGCATCGTCGAGGCCTTCAATGATTCGCTCTTCGACTATCAAAAGGTCTGGTTCCGTAACAGCGAAGAGCGCACGCGCATCATCCTCAAATCGCGCCAGATCGGCGCGACCTGGTACTTCGCGCGAGAGGCACTGATTGACGCGATCCAGACCGGGCGCAATCAGATTTTTCTCTCGGCCTCGAAGTCGCAGGCGCACGTCTTCAAGCAATACATCATCCAGTTTGCCAAGGACGCATGCGGAGTGGAGCTGTCCGGCGATCCTATCGTTCTGCCCAACGGCGCGCACCTGTATTTCCTCGGCACGAATGCGCGAACGGCTCAGGGCTACCACGGCAATTTCTACTTCGATGAATTCTTCTGGACGCACAATTTCACGGAGTTGAACAAGGTCGCGTCCGGCATGGCTTTGCACAAGAAGTGGCGCAAAACCTACTTCTCGACGCCATCGGCCACCACGCACCAGGCATATCCGTTCTGGACTGGCGAGGCCTTCAACAAGCGCCGCGCCAAGGGCGAGAAGGTCAACATCGATGTCAGCCACAAGCGACTGTCGTCGGGCTTCACCGGCGAGGACAAGATCTGGCGCCAGATCGTCACGATCATGGACGCGGCGGCCGGTGGCTGCGATCTGTTCGATATCGATGAACTGCGCGATTTTGAATATTCGCCCGACCAGTTCGACAACCTCTTGATGTGTAATTTCATCGACGATTCTGCGTCGGTGTTCCCCCTGGCCGACCTGCAGCGCGGCATGGTCGATTCGTGGGTGGATTGGGATGACTATAAGCCCTTCACGGCGCGCCCCTTCGGTCACCGGCCTGTGTGGATTGGCTATGACCCGTCGCTGACGGGCGATAGCGCCGGCTGTTCGGTGATTGCGCCGCCGCTGCTCCCCGGCGGAAATTTCCGTATCTTGGAGCGTCACCAGTGGCGCGGCAAGGACTTCGCCGAGCAGGCCGCGCTCATCAAGGAGATGACCGGCCGCTACAACGTCCAGTACATCGGCATCGATACCACCGGCATGGGCGTGGGCGTCTATCCCCTGGTGAAACAGTTCTTCCCCGGCGCCACGGCCATCAGCTACTCGCCGGAAGTCAAAACGCGGATGGTACTCAAGGCACAAAACATCATCCGCAGCGGCCGCCTGCAGTTCGATGCGGGCTGGACGGATATCGCACAGTCCTTCATGGCCATTCGCAAGATCCTCACGCCCAGCGGGCGCGCCGTCACCTATGACGCCGGCCGCTCGGAAGAAACCGGCCACGCCGACTTGGCCTGGTCGGTCATGCACGCCCTCGACTACGAGCCCTTCGAAGGCACCACCGCTAACAACACCTCATCCATGGAGTTCTTCTGATGAAACACAGAGCACGCCGCCGCGCGGCTGCATCCGACAACACGTTGCCGGCCAAGGTCGATGCACCGCCTGCACCATCTGTCGAAGCATTTTCTTTCGGTGATCCGTCGCCGGTACTGGAAGGCCGCGACATGCTGGCCGACGTCGAGTGCTATCGGAATGGCGATTGGTACGAGCCACCCTTGAGCCTGGCCGGCCTGGCCAAGTCCTTGAATGCCAGCGTCCATCATGCCAGTGCCATCTGGTGCAAGGTCAATATCCTGGCCTCGACCTTCCAGCCGTCTGCGGTTCTGTCGCGTGCGGATTTTACGCGCCTGGCGCTGGACTTCCTGCTGTTCGGTAACTGCTACGCCGAGCGGCGCGAGAGCATGACGGGCAAGCTCTTGAACCTCAAGCCGGCATTGGCCAAATACACGCGCGTGGGCGTGGAGCCCGGGCGCTATTTCTTCGTCAACGGCTGGCGCGAGACCTACGAATTTGAGCAGGATGCTATGTGGCACCTGCAGGCGCCCGACATCAACCAGGAAGTGTATGGCGTGCCGCAGTACGTGAGCGCGCTGCAATCGGCCTGGCTCAATGAGTCGGCCACGCTGTTCCGTCGGCGCTACTACCTCAACGGCTCACATGCCGGCTTCATCCTCTACATGACCGACACGGCCAGCAACGTCAACGACGTGGACAAGCTGCGCGAGGCGATGCGCAACAGCAAAGGGCCGGGCAATTTCCGCAACCTGTTTGTGTATGCACCAGGCGGAAAGAAAGACGGCCTGCAGATCTTGCCGGTGTCCGAGATCGCGGCCAAGGATGAATTCTTCAACATCAAGAACTGCACGCGCGACGACGTGCTGGCCGCGCATCGCGTACCGCCTCAATTACTGGGGACTATGCCCAACAACACCGGCGGATTCGGTGATGTGACGAAGGCCGCCGCCGTCTTTGGCTGCAACGAGATTGAGCCTCTGCAGGCGCAGTTTCTTTCCTTGAATGAGTGGGCGGGCCAAGAGGTGGTCCGCTTCCGTTCCTATCAACTTCCGACCAATGAGGGGAAATTACAATGAGCGATCACGCCGACAACGCGGACAGCCGAATCTATCGAACTATCGCGGCCGGCCTGGCCATCGCACGAGGAGCGCCAGCGCTACAGCCTGACAGTCGCTGCCATTTCTGCGACGAGGTGGTGGCGGCCGACCTGCTGTTTTGTGACGTAGACTGCCGTGATGACTTTGAGCGCGAGCTTGCAGCGAACCGGCGAGCGGGACGAGCACCAAGGCACTAGAGGAGAATGATAAGGCACAAGGCTTGTGCCTTAGTGCGCTAGTCCGTTCGAGCTATTTATCTGGCGCTCAGTCTTTTCTCATCTACGTGGATTTGAATATCCGAGAGTGTCCCATCGCCTTTCAAACGGACTGAAATTCTTGAGGTATAGCAGTCCGCCTCTCTTCTCCCTTTATACGTGAAATATCCTTCTGGATGTGCGGGCGAACTACGACGACTATAGCTTTCTCGCGCGTGTATGTCAGGATAATTGAGGGCTTGGTTTTTTAGATCATCAATCCCATTCATATCAAAAACAAGAGATTCTTTAATCAAATCGGCGTTATAGATCGTGCTGCCCTCCTGCGGTCTTATGAGAATCCATCCGTGATGATCAGGTGGATTTATGTCAGTATAGGTGGAATACATAACAACAATTCTTGATTGGAGACCGCTGTCTAGTCCGGTCTTTACTTCCTTCGTGACCGTCCAAGGGTCTTTTTCGTCGGAAAGATTCTTAATGGCAGTAATGCCGAACACTTTTTCTATGTTGCTATCGGAAAAGAATTCTGGATCGAGTAACAACGGTCGCTCATATGCGGTACGTGCGACGCGTAATAGATCAATTGGACCTTCGATCTTTTTTAATGTCTCTACCTGTCCTGAATACTCTCTCATCTGACAGTTTGATTGCGTTTGAGCTGCCTCGACCGACTGAGCTATAGCCATTGAGAGCGAGGCAGCGAATAGCCCTAAGAGCACGATTAGTTTTAACTTCACTGCGGTTTTTTTGTTATTCAATTTCTTCCCCGATGCCGTCAAAAAAGACACTAGCCACAACGTCTGGATAGTGATTCACCACAGGCGGGCGGATTCTTGTTGTCGTCCATATCCCTTCGCTGCTGGCCACGCCTTCATGTGTTCAGCCGGATAGTTCATCAGCATCGTGCGCGCCAGTTCCGGTGAGCCCGCATTGAGCCAATCCTCGTATTCAGAGCGGGGGATGATGACCAGGCTGCGCTTTTCATCGCCCGGCTTGTGGAAACGCTTCATCAAGGGGTGCTCGTCCGCGCTGATGGTGATTTGCGTGAAGGAGAACGAGACCCCCCCGTCCTCTTCTTCCCATCCGCGCCACAGACCGGCCACACAAAACGGCTCGCCGTCGGCCATACCGATGGCCCAGCGCTCCGCCTTCCCCGATTCGTAGTTCGGTTCATAGAACCATTCCATTGGCAGCAGGCAGGTCCTGCCCTCGCGCCAGGACTTGGCATAGGTCCGTTTCTCGCCGATAGTCTCGGCGCGGGCATTCATGGTGGACAAGTGCAGGCCGGGTTGCATCTTCCGCTTGGGCATCATGCCGTAGGTGCCGACGATCAATTCCGGCTCGCCTTGCTCGCCCGCACGCACCACCGGCGCCGCGTAGTCCTGCCATACCTCATCGGGCCAAACTGGCGTATTGGTCGTGTCGGCACCGGTGAGGGCGGTCACGATGGATTTCGGAGTCGGCTTGTAATTCACGCACATGAGTGGCATTTCCTCGTTTCTATATGAGGATTTTGCCACACTGGCGGCGGCTCAATGCTGGCCGCCACTGCTCTGCTTGAAGAAGCGTTCCCGGGATGTCTCCAGCAGCGGCGTGCCCGCCTGCACACATAGCCAGGCCTGCGCAAACTCAACTATCCCGCGCTCGGTCTGGCGCCGCTCGATACCCTTGATGACCATGCGTGAGGACTTGATAGCATCTACCTGGACATCGAGCAATTCCATGATTACCTCACCATTCTCTCGCTGCAGTTGCGCGCCCTTGATCAGGCGGCGACGGCCGCCTTCGTCAAGTACGCCCAGGCGCAGGTCACCGATGTGACAGGCTTCGTCGCCCAGCAAATCGCGGGCGATCTCGATGCCATTCTTTCGCATCTGGTAGACGAATACTTGCATGCTTACCTCGCGCGCGGTAGCGCCTTCCAATCGGTTGTGTAGTGCGGCGTCACGTTCTCGAAGCGCGCCGCCCAGCGATGGGGGCCGGCGGCGCAGGCCAGGCGCACGGTGTCGCGGCCGAATCGTTTGTTGATGCTGTCGAAGGCGGCCATGAGCGGGGCGGATGACATATCCGACACGCCGCTGGCAAAGAGTGTCCCCTGGCGGGCCTGGCCCTGCGCCAGGTCCATGAGCATGATGCCGGCCTTCTTGTAGAGGAATTCGGGCCGGTAGATCCGCCGTAGCCCCCACATGGCGGCCTTGATGATCACGCGCAGGTCATCGGTCGGCTCGGGCAGGGGCACGGTGCGGCCGTTGTTGTATTGCGGCTCGTCCTGCTTGAAGCGGTCTGTCTCGACGAAGACATACACGGCGCTACAGGTGGAGCCCTGCGCGCGCAACTTCTCGGCGGCGCGGGTGGCATAGGTGGTCAGTGATTCCTCTATCTCGCGCAGGCCTGATACGCGCTCGCCATAGGAGCGCGACGAAACGATCTGCTGGCGAGGGGGCGGGACGTCTTCCAGGGCGATGCAGGAGACGCCGCGCAGCTCGGCGCAGGTGCGCTCCATCACCACGCCGAAGTGCTGGCGGATGGCCTTCATAGGGGCGCTGCGCAGTTCCTGAACGGTCTGGATGTGCAGGCGCGCCAGTTGCTCGGCGATGCGGCGGCCCACGCCCCAGACGTCGCCTACATCAATCCCGGCCAGCAACTGGTCCACCTCGGTCGGTGGCAGGCTGGCCAGGTCGCACACGCCAGCGAACTGGGGTTGTTTTTTCGCGATGTGATTGGCCAGCTTGGCCAGCGTCTTGGTGGCACCAAAGCCCACACATACCGGCAAGCCGACCCAGGACTGCACCTGCTGGCGGATGGCCTGGCCCATGTCGGTCATGGCCGGCCAGAGACCGGCCAGGCCATCCAGGGCGAGGAAACTCTCGTCGATGGAATAGACCTCCAGGCGCGGGCTGTACTGGCGCAGCACATCCGTGACGCGGTTGCTCATGTCGGCGTACAGGGTGTAGTTCGAGGACAGGGCCACAATGCCGTGCTGGCGCGCCAGGTCCTGCATCATGAACCAGGGCGTGGCCATCTTGATGCCCAGCGCCTTGGCCTCGTTGGAGCGCGCCACGGCGCAGCCGTCGTTGTTGGACAGCACCACCACCGGCCGTGCGCGCAGCTTGGGATTGAAGACGCGCTCGCAGGAGACGTAGAAATTGTTGACGTCCACCAGGGCGAAGCCGGCAGGGCGGGGCGGCTGGGTGCTCACAGCATCTTCCTGGCCACGCCCACCACCACGCCGAAGACTTCCAGCACCTCGCCGTCGCCGAAGCGGATCGGGCGGAAATCCGGGTTCTCTGGATGCAGTTCGTAGGCGCCGTTGACCAGGCGCAGGCGCTTGATGGTGAACTCGGAATTGACAATGGCCACCACGATGTGGCCGGGCTGGGGCGGAATGGAACGGTCCACCACCACCTTATCGCCCTCGACGATGTGCGCCCCGCTCATGCTCCAGCCGGCCACGTCGAAGAGGAAGGTGCAGGCCACGCGATCCACCAGATATTGATTCAGGTCCAGGGGATCGGCGGTGTAGTCTGCTGCCGGGCTGGGGAAGCCCGCGTGCAGCTTGTGCGTGATGTGCAGCGCCAGCGGCCCCTCGGCGAACTGGATGGCCGGCACGGGCTGTATGGGGCTCCCTGGCGGGACTGGCGCGGGATAGGTGAGGCGTGACATGTTGATAACGGGCAACTGCGATCAATCACAAATACTGTATGTGTGTACAGTATAAATCACTTTTCCGGCCCTGCGCGCGCGGTTGCCCCCACCCCGCGCCTGCCCGCTACATAGGGCGGTTTTGACTCAAATTTGCGTCAGGCGCCAAGGCCCGTCCGGCTTGGTTTGGCGGTCCACCGGACGGGCGTAAAATCTGACGCATTTTGACGCACCTACGGGGCGTTTTTGGCGCAGGTGGCTTATGCCGTGGCGTGTGACGCCAATCGCCCCTTGATGGTGGCATGGAGCGCGTCGTATGGCCCCTTGAAGTCTCGTTCATAGTCACGAAGGCTGTCGGCATAGATGCGAAAACGCTCGTTGTAAGGCGTGAGGCGATGCATATTGATGATTGTCTTGCCTTTAAGAGCAATGTTCTCCATTGCGGTGACGATTTCCGCAGGCATGAATATTCCAAATTTCGCGAGATAGATGCGCAAGCTGTTCTCTAAATTGGAAGCATGCGACAAGTCCCGCCAGTAAAGCACCTCGTTGTAGGTATCCGCGCGGTTCGGCGCATTTAGGATTCGGCGCCGTTCGATATCAGAGAAGTCAGGCCCCAATCTATCGAGGAAATCGGCCCAGTCGGTTTCGGTGAACGATCCAAATGTGGATTCAATCCGTGCCGGCGACATGAACCCGCTCATCTCCACCATGAGATCGGAAAGCATTTGCCAGGCAGTGCCGAGGCTTTCAAATTCCTTGTCTTGGATTTTTAGTCGGCCAGCCAGGAGGGAATCGACATCCACCTTCAGCATTGCGATTGTCTTTGCTTGTTCGTGCCTGAGGTTTTCAAGAGAGACTTTGAATTTATTTTCTATCCACTGCTCAGCATATTTGCTCATCAGAAACTTCGCTGCCGCGTAAGCAACAGGCGCGGCGATAAAGATAATGGTGAGAACTTCGCCCCACCCGATGCCGTTATTCATAGTTCCTCACGTGATGTTTTTTTGACGACCATCCAATGATAACGGCTTGGCGTTGCGGACATGCGATGGACGTTACATATGTGTACAAACTCGCATTGGCGAAAGCAAAAGCCGCTCCGCAATCCGTGATCGAGCGAGGCCCAATAAGGCGTTGCGACGCGCTATTTTTTCCAATTGCGGAGCAAAAATGCGGCTATGTATCTGATTTTTATGGTTTTCGCGCCGGACTTGTAATCAGGTGCTATAGACCAATAAACGCCCGCCAAGAGCGGGCGTTTTCCATGGGGCATACATCGATCAAAGACTTCCCGCATCCCTCCATTGATCAGGAATTGCATTCCATACCTTTGGATAAATGCTACGTACCTTGGGGCTAGGATGCGCCGACATTGCGATGTCAACAGCGAATTCGCTCATGAAAGGAGCCGCTCTTTGCGCTTTCTTTCCCACCAAAACCACTATTCTCACGTGAGGCAGTAGAGGCATCAGATTTCCTAATTCCTCAATTCCGCGACGGATCTCGTCAGTAGTGGTTTTAATCTTCTTGTTCCAGCCTGGAATCACGTTCCACAGGACCACTCGGCTGCGGTCGATATTAGCTTGCTGCATGAAGTTAAAAACGGCTTCCGCAGTCGGATCATCGTTGTTGCGTGAAATAAATCCGGAGCCCTGGCGCTTTCCAGTCGGAGAAGTCATTGGCCCAGGCTTTTCTAGAAGAAAAAGCATATCGGCACCTGTGCCGCCATCAAGCGGATCAAAATCCTGGAACTCTAACTCTGGACTTTTTTTGCGCAACGCCTCAACGTATTTTGCAAGAGGGGCGATATGGTTCTGGTCGAGCATGGCTCTCCGCTCAAGAACAGCGTCCATATGGCGAAGGGTACGGGGAGCATCCATAAATATTTGATCTATCGTGTTTTCTCGGCGCTGTGCGATCAAGCCTAATCTCAGTTTCTGGCCCGATAGCGGACATGATGCACGGCACTCTATCATCGCCCGCAGTGCCTGGCCAATGGTGGGTTATTGGACAGAAGCCGTTCCAATGAAATCAAGCACTTACCGACACCTCTCGACCGTTTTAATAACCCACCCTCTCCACCTCAACCCACTGATTTTTATAAACTTTTAGCCAGTAGCACAGCTATTTCGTAATCAGTAGGGCAGGGGGGCTAAGCTAGCTTCACTCGCTGATTCTGAATAACAAATCCTGCCCCGTATTTGAATAGACAAACGCCCGCATTGTGCGGGCGTTTGTCTTTGTGATGGAGGTCGGATTCTGGCCGGGAGCTGAGATTCCATGCTATTCGTAAATCTTCCCCATGAACATGATATCGGCAACCCTACGCCAGGGATTTGTGGGAATTTCATAGAATTGGGGACCATTTCTTGAATTCTCCACCCAACGAGCGGAGGCTTTTAGAAATGCGCCGATATTGCCGTTCTCCCAGCCCAATGCACCCGCAGAGTATGGTGATTGAGGAGAAGCCGCGTGTAATTCAGTTTCTGCGAACCAGTCTGCGGAGAGCACATTCAGAAAATTGATGAAACTCAACTCATCCACGACAGCATCTCGCGCAGACTCAAGTTGCGTCTCCATTTCTTGTTTAATGTATTTCGTGCTCATCTAAAATCCTCGTCACATTTTCCGGTTCTGGGCGATACGCTGCAGCTTCCGATGCAAAGCCTCTATCGGTAATCCTGGAAGGATCCCCACAATGCCCCATTTTCTACGTGACTAGCTGGCTTTTGACCGACAAACGATGCCTGTAGGTAGATGGAAAGAAGGGGGGATTTATCCGTTATCTACCCTTCAGAATTAGCCGAAAAATTGCTAGGAAGGTACGCATCTGGCCGATTGCGGACGTCGGCGGGCAATGGGGTTAAAACTGTATCAGATTTCTAGCCAGGGAATATTTTTCCCAAAGCTAGGTAAATCGGTGAATTCGCACACTGTATGTGCGATCAGTGTACCTTGCCCCGCCGGACTTTGCGACACACTGCACTCATGCTCTTTCGACTCATCATCCGCTAGGTCGAGTCCTGCTCAGTTGCCTATGTCGGCGTCGGAACTATTCGAGCATAGTCGAGAGGGCTGGCGCCGCAAATTTTTTTGCGGAACAAATAGCTTTTTGCGGAACTGCGCTGTGGCCGTTTATAGCCCTAGATTTGGCTTGGAAGCCTGTAATGGTGCCTGAGGCCGGGGTCGAACCGGCACGCCCCCTTCCGGGTAAGCGGCGGATTTTAAGTCCGCTGTGTCTACCAATTTCACCACTCAGGCGCTAGTGGATGCCGGCAATGGCTGCCGGAAAAGGCAGGCATTATAGCAGCGACTTGCCTGCCGTCATTCGTTTTTTCCTGAGGAAAATCTCCAGAATCTACATGTCGCCGGCAACGCTGCGTCTGCCATGCCGTGCTGCGCCGGGAGAGAGAATCTGGTCCTTCAGGCAGGACGCCCATTTCCCGCAGACAAGTCGCTTCAAGATAGTAGAATGTCGGCTTCTTCCACCAGAAAATCCGCGACCATGACTGAAGCCGTAGTCAAGACCGTGCAGTGCATCTCGCCCGCCGGGTTGCACACGATGGCCTACAAGGAGTGGGGCGACGCCCGCAATCCCAATGTGCTGCTATGCGTGCATGGGGTGACGCGCGTGTCTGACGATTTCGATCGCATGGCCCGCGAGCTGTGCGATACCTATCGTGTGGTCTGCCCGGATGTGGTTGGCCGAGGTCGCTCCGGCCGCCTGGCCAATCCGCAGTATTACACGGTGCCGCAATATGTCAGCGACATGGTGACCCTGCTGGCGCGGCTGGATGCCGAGATCGTCGACTGGTTCGGCACTTCCATGGGCGGACTGATCGGCATGGGCCTGGCCTCGCTGCCGGACAACCCGATCCGGCGCCTGGTCTTGAATGACATCGGTCCGTCCATCAACGGTGCGGCATTGGCCCGCATCGGCGACTACATTGGCCAGGACGTGCGTTTCGACAGTTTCGATGAGGCCGCCCAGTACATCCGCACCATCTCCGCCAGCTTCGGCGCGCATAGCGACGAAGAGTGGCACAAGCTGGCCAAGGATGTGCTGCGCCAGAACGAAGAGGGCAAGTGGGTGCGCCATTACGACCTGGGACTGGCCGTGCCGTTCAAGCTGACCACGCCCGAGGCGGCCAGTGCCGCCGAGCGGATGCTGTGGGCGGCCTACGATGCGATCCGCTGTCCGACCCTGGTGGTGCGCGGCGCCCAGTCCGACCTGCTCTTGCCCGAGGTGGCGCAGGAAATGACCCGGCGCGGCCCCAAGGCCAAGCTGGTGGAACTGCCCGATGTCGGCCATGCGCCGACCTTCATGCATGCACCCCAGATCGAGGTCGCCCGGCAGTTCCTGCTGGGCTGACGACTTTTATTGCAATTGAACCAGCCGGCCTGGCAGGGCCGGGTATCACCACGAAGGAAATCCCATGTCCGTACAACGTCTGCACGTCGGCAAGCGCCTCTCCGAAGTCGCCATCCACAATGGCACCGTCTACCTGGCCGGCCAGATCGCCGAAGACACCACCCAGAACATCGAAGGCCAGACCCGCGAGGTGCTGGGCCATATCGACCGCCTGCTGGCGGAATCCAACAGCGACAAGAGCAAGATCCTGTCGTGCCAGATCTTCCTCTCCGATGTGAAGGATTTCGCCGGCATGAATGCCGTCTGGGATGACTGGGTGGCCGATGGCAATGCGCCTCCGCGCGCCACGGTGGAAGCCAAGCTGGCCCGTCCTGAACTGCTGGTGGAAATCATCATCGTCGCCGCACAGAAGTAATCGTTTATGGTTTCGGTAGCAAGTACACAGGGTGAGGGACTGGCGGCCATTACCGCCGGACTTGGTCCTGAGGATGTGGCGCGGGTCGAGCAGGCCCTGGCCGAGCTCGAACCGTTGTATGCCGACAGGCAGATCCTGTCCGGGCAGGATGCCCTGCAGTTTTCCTTCTCGGTGGCCACGGTGCTGACCTCGCTCAATGTCGACGCGGCCACCCGCATTGCCGGGCTGGCCTTCGAGGTGCAGATGCTGCATCCCGAACTGGAAGAAAAGCTCGAAGAACGCTTCGGCAAGGAAATCGCCGACCTCATCGGCAATGTGCGCCAGTTGATGCGCTTCCATGGCCCCAGCTTCCAGACCCAGAACCAGGAGGTCCTGCGCGGCAAGAATGCCGCCCAGCAGGCCGCTGCCCAGGTGGAGACGCTGCGCAAGATGTTGCTGGCGATGGCCACCGACATGCGCGCGGTGCTGGTGCGCCTGGCCTCGCGCGTGGCGACCCTGCGCTACTTTGCCGAGACCAAGCAGGAAAACGAGGCCAGCGCGCAATATGCGCGCCAGACCTTCGACCTGTATGCGCCGCTGGCCAACCGGCTGGGTATCTGGCAGCTGAAATGGGAGCTGGAGGATCTGTCGTTCCGCTTCCTGGAGCCGGTGACCTATAAGCGCATCGCCAAGATGCTGGAGGAGAAGCGCCTGGAGCGCGAGGCCTTCGTGGCCAACGCCATCGCGCGCCTACGTGCCGAGATGGCGGCCCAGGATATCCGCGCCGAGGTCAGTGGTCGCCCCAAGCATATCTACAGCATCTGGAACAAGATGCGCGGCAAGTCCATCGACTTCTCCGAGCTCTATGATGTGCGCGCTTTTCGCGTCATCGTCGACGACGTCAAGACCTGCTACGCAGTGCTGGGCATCGTGCATGACATCTGGACGCCGATCCCGGAAGAGTTCGACGACTATATCTCGCGCCCCAAGCAAAACGGTTACCAGTCGCTGCACACCGTGGTGGTGGCCGAGGATGGGCGGGCGCTGGAAGTGCAGATCCGTACCCATGAGATGCACCATTTCGCCGAGTACGGCGTGGCGGCACACTGGCGTTACAAGGAAAGCGGTAGTTCCAATTTCTCGGCGCAGAAATATGACGAGAAGATTGCCTGGTTGCGTCAGTTGCTGGCCTGGAAGAATGAAGTCACCGACGCCGTGGTGGACCAGGAAGAGGTGCGCCGCGACTGGGTGGAAAAGCTCAAGTCGGCCACCCTGGACGAGCGCATCTATGTGCTCACCCCTCAGGCACGCGTGATCGAGCTGCCCAGCGGGGCGACCCCCATCGATTTCGCCTATCACCTGCACAGCGATGTCGGCCATCGTTGCCGAGGTGCCAGGGTCGATGGGGTGATGGTGCCGCTGAACACGGTGCTCAAGAATGGCCAGACGGTCGAGATCATCACGGCCAAGAGCGGGCCGGGCGTGGGGCCGTCACGCGACTGGCTCAGCCCCGGCTATGCGGTCAGTTCGCGCACCCGGTCCAAGATCCGCGCCTGGTTCAACGCCATCGAGCAGCAGGAAACCCTCTCGGTCGGCCGTGGCCTGCTGGAAAAGACCCTGCAGCGCGAAGGCAAGACCGCCGTCAACCTGGAAGAGCTGGCGCAGAAGCTGGGCTTTGCCAAGGTGGATGACCTGTGCCTGTCGCTGGCCAAGGAAGAATTCAGCCTGCGTCATGTCGAGCAAGCCTTACATGAAGGGGAGGAAAAGAAGCCCGAGATCGACGATGAGGCATTGATCACGCGCAAGAGCCGCGCCTCCAGTATCGTGCAGGGTGCCAAGTCGGGCGTGCTGGTCGTGGGGACCGATGGTCTGCTGACGCAACTGGCGCGTTGCTGCAAGCCGGCGCCGCCGGATGCCATTGCCGGCTTTGTCACGCGCGGCAAGGGTGTCTCTATCCATCGGGTGAGCTGCAAGAACTTCGCCGAGATGAGTGCCCATGCGCCCGAACGGATCATCCAGACCACCTGGGGTGCGCCGGCGCGCGATACGGTCTATCCGGTCGACATCTTCGTGCTGGCCAGCGATCGCCAGGGCTTGTTGAGGGACATCTCCGACATCTTCTTGCGCGACAAGATCAATGTGATCGGTGTGAGTACGCAAAGCGCCAAGGGGCATGCACGGATGGCGTTCACTGCCGAGATCGGTTCGACCGAGCAATTGCAGAAGGCACTGGCGGTGATTCGCGAGGTCAAGGGCGTGATCGAGGCGAAGCGGCAGTAGCTGCTTGATGGCTCGCCGGTAGCGCGGGTGGGGAGGCGGAGGTGGCAAATATTTTCACTTTTTTATCATTTACCCCTTGGCAAATATAGGAAAGCCTCCTATACTCTCGCTTCTTCGTTAGGCGCGTAGCTCAGCTGGTTAGAGCACTACCTTGACATGGTAGGGGTCGTTGGTTCGAGTCCAATCGTGCCTACCAATTCTTCTGCAGACGCAGTCGGGTTGGGCGAAGTCAAACTGAAAAGGAGGCGCAAGTCGGCTTCCTTTTTTGTTTATGTCAGTCTCATTCGTTAGGCGCGTAGCTCAGCTGGTTAGAGCACTACCTTGACATGGTAGGGGTCGTTGGTTCGAGTCCAATCGTGCCTACCAATCCTTCTAGAAAGCGAAGGGTTGGAAGCGAAGTCAAATTCAAAAGGAAGCGCGTTTGCAGCTTCCTTTTTTATTTCCAGCCTTCCGGTTCCTGTTTCGATTCCCCTTTTCACGCCTTGTCCGCCATGGTCGCGGCCGGGGAGGTTTTTTCTTGCCCGGTTCTGTTGTTGCTCAAGCGAAGTGAGAATTTTCGGCCTTGTTGCTCGACTGTTTCGTGGGAGCATCAAAAAATGCTTTAAACTTGCGAACGAAATTTTTGTGAGTTTGTTTGTCAAACTCTTAACCTCACGGAAGAATGAATTTTCCTATGGCGGCAGATGATCAATATTTCCTCGTGGTGGATGACTTTTCGACGATGCGTCGGATTGTCAGCGGCCTCCTGAAGGAACTTGAATACAACAAGATCGTGGAAGCCGATGATGGCTCTTCGGCGCTGAAGATTCTTGAGGCGGGTGCCTTGCCGGTCACCTTCGTCCTGACCGACTGGAACATGCCGGTAATGGATGGGCTGGAACTGCTCAAGAAGATCCGTGGCACGCCCTCGCTGGCGCACCTGCCCGTGCTGATGATTACCGCTGAGGCCAAGAAGGAGAATATCGTCATGGCGGCCCAGACGGGCGCGGATGGCTATATTGTCAAGCCGTTCAACGCGGCTACGCTGAAGGAAAAGATCGAGAAGATCCTGGCGCGTCGCGCCCACCTCGCGAAGTCCTAGTCCTGAGCCCCCGCAGGGGGTGTTCAATATGATGAAAACGGCATCACGGGATGCCGTTTTTTTATGGGGTCAGGTTTTGTCAGGGTAGGGGGGGGGGCAGGACTCAGAGGCTGAAGTAGCGGATCACATTGCCGCGCGTCCAGGACTTGATTTCCTTTCCTTCCAGCAGGACGCGGTACTCTTCGTAGCGTTCGCCATTGTCCTGTGCCACCGTGCGGCTTTGCAGCGTGTATTCGACGTTGTTGATGATCGTCTGGTGTTCCACGCTGTTCGTGGTCTCGGCCATGATGCTGTCCTCCTGCAAATCGGTTTGGATGCTAGCACGTGGAACGGCTGTTCGGGCGACGTGCGCGGTGTAAAGTCCTTCTTTTGCTCTTGTAAATCTTGTCAATACCTTAGTCTGCCAAGGATTGCGGTGCAGTGCCCTGATCCCCCTGATCGTGATTTTTCAGTTTCGTGCTGCTTGGGTGCTGGCGTCAAGTGTTCATACGGGAGGGCTGACGATGTGATGCGCGAACTTGTCGGGGGCGATTGAATTAATTTGCTATAATCGAGAATTATGTCGAGTAAGCGCCTGGCGAGCGGGTGCCAAATACGCGATTCAACTCCCCCATTCTGTAAGAGCGAGAAAGGCAAACCGGTTATGACACCGCGAACTACCACCGAGGTTTTCACGCGACGCTAGTCGGGTTCTTTTTCGTCTCAAGAAAAAGCGCGGCTGGCCCGCGTTTTTTTTCGTCCTTTTTTTTGATATCACCTTAACAGGCTAGGCAGCGACGCTGCCCACATGGAGTGCAAAATGGTTTCAGTTCGTCTTCCCGATGGTTCCCAACGCCAGTTCGATGGTCCGGTGACGGTGGCGCAGGTCGCCGCCAATATTGGCACCGGCCTGGCCAAGGCCGCACTGGCTGGCCGTGTTGACGGCAAACTGGTCGATACCTCCTTCCTGATCGCTCAGGATGCCGACCTGGCCATCATCACCGACAAGGATGCCGATGGCCTGGAAGTGATCCGTCACTCCACCGCCCACCTGCTGGCCTACGCCGTCAAGGAGTTGTTCCCGGACGCCCAGGTCACCATCGGCCCGGTCATCGACAATGGCTTCTACTACGACTTCTCGTACAAGCGCCCCTTCACGCCCGAAGACCTGCAGGCCATCGAGAAGAAGATGGCCGAGCTGGCCAAGAAGGACGAGCCGGTCACCCGCAAGGTGTTGCCGCGCGACGAAGCGGTGGCCTACTTCAAGTCCATCGGCGAGGCTTACAAGGCCGAGATCATTGCTTCCATTCCGCAGAACGAGGATGTCTCGCTCTACACCGAGGGCAGCTTCACCGACCTGTGCCGTGGCCCGCACGTGCCCTCCACCGGCAAGCTCAAGGTATTCAAGCTGATGAAGCTGGCCGGCGCCTACTGGCGTGGCGACTCCAACAACGAGATGCTGCAGCGTGTCTATGGCACCGCCTGGGCCAAGAAGGAAGACCAGGAAGCCTACCTGCACATGCTGGAAGAGGCCGAAAAGCGCGACCACCGCAAGCTGGGCCGCGCGCTGGACCTGTTCCACTTCCAGGACGAGGCGCCGGGCCTGATCTTCTGGCATCCCAAGGGCTGGACCATCTGGCAGCAGGTCGAGCAGTACATGCGCCGTGTCTATCAGGACAATGGCTATCAGGAAGTCAAGGCGCCGCAGATCCTGGATCGTTCGCTGTGGGAAAAGACCGGTCACTGGGAAAACTATCGTGAAAACATGTTCACGACCGAATCCGAAAATCGCGCCTATGCCTTGAAGCCGATGAACTGCCCGGGCCACATCCAGATCTTCAATTCCGGCCTGCACAGCTACCGCGACCTGCCGCTGCGCTACGGCGAGTTCGGCCAGTGTCACCGTAACGAGCCCTCCGGCGCGCTGCACGGCATGATGCGCGTACGTGGCTTCACCCAGGATGATGGTCACATCTTCTGTACCGAAGATCAGGTGCAGGAAGAGGTCGCGGCCTTCAACCGCGTGGTGCGCGAAGTCTACGATTGCTTCGGTTTCAAGGAAGTGGCCGTGAAGCTGGCCCTGCGTCCGGAAAAGCGCATCGGCGCCGAGGAAGTCTGGGACAAGGCAGAAAACGCCCTGCGCGAAGCCATCCGTGCCTCCGGTTCTGAGTGGGAAGAATTGCCGGGCGAGGGTGCCTTCTATGGTCCCAAGATCGAATACCACCTGAAGGATTCGATCGGTCGTTCCTGGCAGTGCGGCACCATGCAGGTGGACTTCTCAATGCCGGCGCGCCTGGGTGCGGAATATGTCACCGAAGACAACAACCGCAAGGTGCCGGTGATGTTGCACCGTGCCATCGTCGGTTCGCTGGAGCGCTTCATCGCCATCCTGATCGAAAACCACGCCGGCGCGATGCCCTTGTGGCTGGCGCCAACGCAGGTTGTCATCCTGAATATTTCCGATGCGCAAGCGGAATATGTGCAGAACGTTGCACAAACGCTGAAAAAACAAGGGTTTAGGGTGGAGACCGATTTGCGCAACGAGAAGATTACCTATAAAATACGGCAGCATTCTATTCAGAAGCCGCCCTATATTCTGGTTGTCGGCGATAAAGAACGGGATGCCAACACAGTGGCCGTGCGTGCGCGGGGCAATGTCGATCTGGGCGTGATGTCCATCGACACCTTGGTGGAACGCCTCAGGGATGAGGTCAACACCAAAGCCTGATACGAGGAAGCCGGAGGCTTCCTTCCCAGCGCAACTGCACGGCTTAATTTATTGGATTTTAAAAGGAAACTGCAATAGCTACTGACAAGTCGCATCGCCTCAACCGCGAGATCACTGCGCCGGAAGTGCGCCTATCGGGTGTCAACAACGAGCCGCTGGGCATCGTCAGCTTGGCAGAAGCCTTACGCCTGTCGGAAGAGGCTGAAGTCGATCTGGTCGAGATTGCGCCGACCGCGCAACCGCCGGTGTGCCGCTTGATGGACTACGGCAAGTTCAAGTACCAGGAACAGAAGAAGGCGCACGAGGCCAAGCTCAAGCAGAAGGTCATCCAGGTCAAGGAAGTCAAGTTCCGTCCGGGTACCGATGATGGTGATTACAACATCAAGCTGCGCAACCTGACCAAGTTCCTGGAAGACGGTGACAAGACCAAGATCACCTTGCGTTTCCGTGGCCGTGAAATGGCCCACCAGGAAATCGGCATGCGTGTGCTGGAGCGTCTGAAGGCTGATCTGGAACCGTATGGCCAGGTCGAGCAGTTTCCCAAGATGGAAGGTCGCCAGATGATCATGGTCCTGGCGCCGAAGAAAAAGAAGTAAACAAGCAGTTAGCCATATTGGGTTGGCGTCTCCACGACGCCGCCCGTATCGCCGCAAGGCGGTACAGCGTAGGGCCGACAAAGGATTTGCCGAGTGCGGGCGACTGCACGAGGCAAAAGCAGCGGGATTACCCGCTGTCAAATAAGTGAGAGCAGGCATCAAAGAGCAGCGAGTATTTGCGGCCACCTGCAATC
This sequence comes from Herbaspirillum sp. ASV7, assembly GCF_016429215.1. Classification (GTDB taxonomy): domain Bacteria; phylum Pseudomonadota; class Gammaproteobacteria; order Burkholderiales; family Burkholderiaceae_D; genus Herbaspirillum. The sequence goes on from NZ_JAELUH010000004.1 coordinate 32,933, forward strand.
ATCAAAAAATGGAGCTGTCCGGAAGGACAGAGTTGCTATGCCTAAGATGAAATCGAAGAGCAGCGCGAAGAAACGTTTTCGCGTCCGCCCGGGCGGTACCGTCAAGCGCGGTCAAGCCTTCAAGCGTCACATCCTGACCAAGAAGACCACCAAGAACAAGCGTCAACTGCGCGGTACCGAGGGCGTCCATGAGACGAACCTCAATTCCGTTCGCGCGATGCTGCCGTTCGCTTAACCTCACCATACACTAAGGAGCTACTATGCCTAGAGTCAAACGTGGGGTAACAGCACGTGCCCGCCACAAGAAAGTCCTCGCACTCGCCAAGGGTTACCGCGGCCGTCGTAAAAACGTCTACCGTATCGCCAAGCAAGCAGTCATGCGCGCTGGTCAATACGCGTACCGTGACCGTCGTAACAAGAAGCGCGTGTTCCGCGCACTGTGGATCGCCCGTATCAACGCCGCTGCGCGTTCGCACGGCGTGACCTACAGCGTGTTCATGAACGGCCTGAAGAAGGCTGCGATCGAACTGGATCGTAAGGTCCTGGCCGATATGGCTGTCACCGACAAGGCTGCTTTCGCTGCCATCGTCAACCAGGTGAAGGCCAACATCGCTGCCGCCTAAATCGACAGCGTGTTGACGCGGTAGCCGGCCGCAACATCCACGACGCAAGTCAGACGAGCAGCCGGCGCTGCAAAATCCTGCGGGGCAGAGGTGTTACACCGATGCCCCGTATGTTTTTGATCCACCGATTTGTGGATCTTCCTTTTTCGACTTCCTCGTCGGATTTTCGATTGGAGCGAGATTTACCGCATGAATCCCCTAGACCAACTCCTGGGCCAACTGGTCGCGCAGGCGCAGGCTGATTTCGCCGCCGCGCCGGACGCCGCCGCACTGGAAAACGCCAAGGCCAAGTACCTGGGCAAGACCGGCCAGATCACCGAGCAGATGAAGGGGCTGGGCAAGCTGGCACCGGAAGAGCGCAAGGTACAAGGGGCGATCATCAACGTCGCCAAGGAACAGATCGAAAACGCGCTGACCGCATGCCGCGATGCTCTGGCCAATGCCCAGATGCAGGCGCGCCTGAATGCGGAAGCCATCGACGTCACCCTGCCGGGCCGTGGCCGTGGCGTGGGCGGCATCCATCCGGTGATGCGCTCCTGGCAGCGTGTCGAGGAAATCTTCCGCTCCATCGGCTTCGATGTCGCCGACGGTCCCGAGATCGAGACCGACTGGACCAATTTCACTGCACTGAACAGCCCCGAGAACCACCCGGCGCGCTCGATGCAGGACACCTTCTACATCGAAGGCAACGACACCCAGGGCAAGCCCCTGCTGCTGCGCACGCACACCAGCCCGATGCAGGTGCGCTACGCCCGCATGAACAAGCCGCCGATCAAGGTGATCGCGCCGGGCCGTACCTATCGCGTCGACAGCGATGCCACCCACTCGCCGATGTTCCACCAGGTCGAAGGCCTGTGGATTGCCGAGGACATCAGCTTCGCCGACCTGAAGGGCGTCTACCTCAACTTCGTCAAGGCCTTCTTCGAGACCGATGACTTGCAGGTGCGCTTCCGTCCTTCCTATTTCCCCTTCACCGAGCCCTCGGCCGAGATCGACATCGCCTTCGGCAGCGGTCCCTTGAAGGGGCGCTGGCTGGAAGTCTCCGGTGCCGGCCAGGTGCACCCCACCGTGGTGCGCAACATGGGTCTGGACCCCGAGCAGTACATCGGTTTCGCGTTCGGCTCCGGCCTTGAGCGCCTGACCATGCTGCGCTACGGGATCAACGACCTGCGCCTGTTCTACGAAGGCGACCTGCGCTTCCTGAAGCAATTCAATTAATCCGATCTCGCAGGGCGCCGCGCAGGGTCGCGGCGCGCCGCTGGCTGATAGCTGAAAGTCTGAATCATGCAATTCTCTGAAAACTGGTTGCGTACCATGGTCAATCCGAACATGACTTCGGATGAACTCTCGCACTTGCTGACCATGTCCGGCCTGGAAGTCGAGGAAGTCGAACCGGTCGCGCCCCCCTTCACCAATGTGGTCGTGGGCGAAGTGCTGGAAGTCACCAAGCACCCGGATGCGGATCGCCTGAACGTCTGCCGTGTCAACGTGCATACCGGCACCATCCTGAACATCGTCTGCGGTGCGCCCAACGTGCGCGCCGGCCTGAAGGTGCCTTGCGCCATGGTGGGCGCGGTGCTGCCGCCGGGCGCCGATGGCAAGCCTTTCGAGATCAAGGTCGGCAAGCTGCGCGGCGTGGAGTCGCAGGGCATGCTGTGCTCGGCCCGTGAGCTCAAGCTCTCCGAGGATCATGGCGGCCTGCTGGAGTTGCCCGACGATGCACCGGTGGGTCAGAACTTCCGTGACTACCTGCAACTGAACGATCTCAAATTCACCATCAAGCTCACCCCCAACAAGGCGGACTGCCTGTCGGTGTTGGGCGTGGCGCGCGAAGTCTCGGCCCTGACCGGCACGCCCCTGAAGGTGCCGACCTTCCAGACCGTGGCAGTGAACCTGGACGAGAAACTGCCGGTGCGCATTTCCGCGCCTGAGCTGTGCGGTCGTTTCGCCGGTCGCGTCATCCGCGGCCTCAATGCCAAGGCGGCCACGCCGCAGTGGATGAAGCAGCGCCTGGAGCGCAGCGGCCAGCGTTCGATCTCGGCGCTGGTGGACATCTCCAACTACGTGATGCTGGAGCTGGGCCGTCCCTCGCACGTGTTCGATCTCGACAAGATCCACGGCGGCCTGGATGTGCGCTGGGGCCGCAAGGGTGAATCCCTGAAGCTCCTCAACGGCAACACCATCGAAGTCGATGAGTGGGTCGGCGTGATCTCGGACGACAAGGAAATCGAATCCCTGGCCGGCATCATGGGGGGCGATGCCACCGCCGTCTCGCTGGAGACCACCAACATCTACCTGGAAGCCGCTTTCTGGTTCCCGCAGGCGATCCAGGGGCGTGCCCGCCGCTACAACTTCTCGACCGATGCGGCGCATCGCTTCGAACGCGGTGTCGACTTTGCTACCGTGGTCGAGCACATCGAGCGCATCACCGCGCTGCTGCTGGAAATCTGCGGCACGCCTGAGACCCGCGTCGGTGCGGTGGACGACCAGATCGTCAACCTGCCCAAGCGCGAGCCGGTGCAACTGCGCACCGCACGCGCGGCCAAGGTGATCGGCGTGGCCGTCACCGACGAGATGGTGGCCGACATCTTCAAGCGCCTGGGCCTGGTGTTCAGCCAGGAGCCGGGCCTGTTCTCGGTGACCCCGCCGTCCTATCGCTTCGACATCGAGATCGAGGAAGACCTGATCGAGGAAGTGGCGCGCGTGTACGGCTTCGAGAACATTCCGACCCTGCCGCCGGTGGCTGCCAACGCCATGCGCATCGCGCCCGAGAACACCCGTTCGCTGTTCGCCATCCGCCGCCTGCTGGCCGACCAGGATTATCAGGAAGTGGTCAACTTCAGCTTCGTGGAAAGCGCCTGGGAAGCCGACTTCGGCGGCAACACCGATCCCATCAAGCTGTTGAACCCGATCGCCAGCCAGATGAGCGTGATGCGCTCCTCGCTCATCGCCGGCCTGGTCGCCAATGCCCGCTACAACGTCAATCGCAAGGCAACGCGTATCCGTGTCTTCGAGGCTGGCGCGGTGTTCCACAAGAACCCGACAGCCGTCGACGGCCCGCTGACGGTGGCCGGCTTCGACCAGCCCAAGCGTGTCGCGGCGCTGGCCTATGGCCCGGTGGTCGACGAGCAATGGGGGCAGGACAGCCGTAATGTCGATTACTTCGACGTCAAGGCCGACCTGGAGGCGCTGTTCGCGCCGCGCACACTGCGCTTTGCCAAGGCCGAACATCCAGCCTTGCACCCGGGACGTTCGGCACAGGTGCTGCTGGGCGAGCAAGTCATCGGCGTGATTGGCGAACTGCACCCCAAGTGGCAGCAGAAGTACGACCTGCCGCTGGCCCCCGTGGTCTTCGAAGTTGACGCTGATGCACTGCAGCAGCGCGACCTGCCGGTGTACGCCGAGATTTCCAAGTTCCCGGCCGTGAGCCGCGACATCGCCCTGGTGGTCAAGCAATCCGTCGGCGCCCAGCAATTGCTGGACGTCTTCGCCGCCGAGAAAGCTGTCAACCCGGCCTGCGCCATCTTGCAAGCCCTTGTTTTATTTGATGAATATCAAGGCAAGGGTCTGGAGGGCGACGAAAAAAGCCTTGCGTTCCGCTGCACCTTGCAAGATACTCAAAACACCCTTCAGGATGACAAGGTCGACCTTGCAATGACAGCACTGGTGGCCGCTGCGAGCGCCAAGCTCGGGGCCAGGTTGCGTGCCTGATGTGATGTCCGCGAGCGCGAAAATAATTACAGACCGGAACCGGTTGAGGCCTAGTCATTCATCGCCATGAACAACGTGAATTCGAACGAATTTCAATCCGTGCTGGATGCCGACCTGCATCGCGCCGTCCTGGAGTCCCAGGCGCGTTCGCAGGCGGACAAGAACCTGCCCACGCTGACCAAGGCCGAGCTGGCCGAACTTTTGTTCGAGCAGGTCGGTCTGAACAAGCGCGAAGCCAAGGACATGGTCGAAACCTTCTTCGACGAGATCCGCAACGCCCTGGAGCGTGGCGAGGCCGTCAAGCTGTCCGGCTTCGGTAATTTCCAGCTGCGCGACAAGCCGCAACGGCCTGGCCGCAATCCCAAGACCGGCGAGGAAATCCCGATCACGGCAAGGCGCGTGGTCACTTTCCATGCCAGCCAGAAATTGAAGGAAATGGTGGAACTCTCCAGCGGCGATACCGTTGAAATGTCCGTCTAATCTATGAACGATCGCGTCAACAAACCAGCGGCAATCGTCTTGCCGCCCATTCCGGCCAAGCGCTATTTCACCATCGGTGAGGTCAGCGAGCTGTGTGGCGTCAAGCCGCACGTGCTGCGTTACTGGGAGCAGGAATTCACCCAGCTGAAGCCGGTCAAGCGCCGTGGCAACCGTCGCTATTACCAGCATCATGAGGTGCTGCTGATCCGCCGTATCCGCGAACTGCTCTACGAGCAGGGCTTCACCATCAGCGGCGCGCGCAACAAGCTCGATGGCAGCAACGAGCCCGAGGTCATCGAGGTGGTGCCGCAGCGTCCGGTCATCAGCCTGGATGAGGAAGGTATCGAACGGGTGCGCGCCGAGTTGCTGGATATCCTGCAGGTGCTGCGTCCTGGGGCTACGGCCCAGGCATGATTGAACAGCTTGCCTGTCCCGCCGAAACCGCTGCTTGCCAGCGGTTTTTTTCATGGCGTCGTGCAGGTCGTGCAAATCGTAAAACGATATAAAGGATATAAACAATATGCGGGGAGCGTGGCGGCCGATGCGCGAAGCGGATCTTGACGAGGTGATGGCGATCGCCGCAGTCGTTCACGCAGGGTTCTTCGAGCGTCGTGAGGTATTTGCCGAGCGGCTCTCGCTGTACCCGCAAGGATGCTGGATTGCGCAAGAGCCGGCGCCGGCGGCAATGGTGCTGGGCTACGCCTTCCTGCATCCGGCCCGCCTCGGGCAGCCGCCGGCGCTCGACAGCCTGCTGCATGAAATCGATGCGCAGGCCGATTGCCTCTACCTGCATGATGTGGCGCTCTTGCCTGCCGCCCGCGGAGCCGGATTGGGCCGCTCGTTGCTACAGAAGCTGCAGGCCCTGATGGCGCTTGAAGGCTTCACCCATGCAGCCCTGGTGGCGGTGCATGGCTCCGCGCCTTACTGGCACAGTGGCGGATTCGAGGCCTTGCCGGATGTGCCGCCCGCACTGCGCGAGAAATTGCGTAGCTATGACGAGCGGGCGCTGTATATGACCCGCCGAGCCTGAACAGCCCTAAAACGCCAGCGAATCTGGCGTTTTTTTTCGCCCCAGCGTGACGTATCGTGCCTCACAGCGGGACACTGCGCTCATACACCCGCTCATGCCCCGACAGCGCCAGTGCGATCTGCTGCAGCAATTGATGCGTCGGCGCCGGGCGACCGCCGCTGCCCATCAGCATGAATGCCGCAAATGCCACCAGGATGAGGCGTCCGCGCAAGACCTGGCCTTGTGCCGCCAGACCCCGCCAGAACCATGCCGCCGCCAGCAGGCCCAGGGTCAGCCCCGTGGTGACTTCGGATGGCGAGTGCACCTTGATCGCCAGCCGCGAGACACCCACCGCCAACGCCACCAGTGCTCCCAGCGCTACCGCGTAGCCTCGCTGGCGCGCGCTGCCCCCTTCGGTCAGCAGCAGCGCCACTGCCAGGTAGAAGGCCGTGGCCGAGGCTGAGTGGCCGCTGATCCCGGTGAAGTTGGGAAGCCCGGGCGGCACGATATTCCAGCCCATGAACAGCAGCTTGCTGACTACCACGATCATCATCGCCACGCCAAAGGCCAGCAGCCAGCGCAGCATCATGCGCCAGCGGCCATTGAGCCCCAGCCACAGCGCCAGCACGCAGGCGCCCGGAACGGTGAAGGCGCTATCGCCGAAGAAACTGATGCCATGCCACCAGGGAGTGGGTAAGAAACTCAACATGCGCGCGAAACGGTAAGGGGAGGGAGTGCGGTCATCAATGGGGAAGGGGAGGGGATTCTCGAAAGCCGGAAGACAAGAGGAGCTTGATTCCAAAACGCAAGCCAAGTTCATCAATTATCAGAGAAATCGCCCTTGTCGGCATGGGCGAAGGCAAAACTTCATGTCTTCCTACAAGACTTGTCGTGCTTATCCGATTGACGGAACACCACTGTTTTTGCATTAGCACACATTGTTTCGTTTGGCAACAAATATTTTTTGATTCAGTGTCAAAAATGATGCATGATGATTCCTGCTTTCTGTTGCGACGCACCAATGCCGACTCCGGAAATCACCACTGTTTGAGAAGATGAATTTAAGAAGAAAGGACAATGGAACGATGGCATGGCACAGACATGGCTGGTTAAATCGTCGCAGTAGCGCGCAACTCCTTGCTGTGCTTGCCTTGATGGCCAGCCACCAGGCCCGCGCGGACGACGATGACCAGGTGCTCACGCCCTATGTCCAGTACTCGCTGCTGTATGACGATAATTTGCTGCGACTGCGAGATTCCGCCCAGGCCCAGGCCACGCTGGGCACCACGCAAATGTCGGATTATGTCCACTCCGCGGCCGGCGGGGTGCGTTTTGACAGGATGTTCAGTCGTCAGCATATCCGGCTCGATGCGCGACTGACGCAGAACACCTTCGACAACTTCAGGCAATTCAACAACGACCAGCGTGATCTGAACGCGTATTGGGGTTGGGCCTTGGGAGAGCATTTTTCGGGCGATCTGGGCTATGTGTATTCGCAAGGCCTGACGCCCTTCCAGAACCTGCGCGTGCTGGAAAAGAACATCCGTACCGCCCAGACGCGCTACGCCACGGCCGCCTGGCAGCTGCATCCGGACTGGACCGTGCGCGGGCAGTATTCGCGCTTCAGCCTGGGGTATGACTTGCCCTCCCTGCAGAACAACAGTTTTTCGCAGGACATCTACGAGATGGGGCTGGACTACACCGCGCGCAGCGGCAGTGTGGCCGGCCTGCAGGTCCGTCATACCCGGGGCAACTACCCGGAGCCGACGCTGGTGAGCGGGGTGGAGATCAACAACTCCTTCACCCAGGATGAACTCAAGACCCGTATCTCCTGGCTCTTTAGCGACAAGACCAAGTTCCAGTTCCTCGGCGGCTACGTGCGCCGGGAGCGTGTTACCGGTGGGGCAGCCAACTACAGCGGTTTCAATGCGCGCCTCATCACCGATTGGGAAGCCTCGGCCAAGACCGCCTTCTCGATGAACCTGTACCGCGAGATCGGTGGCGTGAGCGACATCGACGCCAACTATGCATTGACCGACGGCTTGAGTCTGGCCAGTCGCTGGCGCGTCACCGAGAAGATCCGCCTGGATGCCGCCATCGACTACCAGCGCCGCAACTACAACGGCGCGGCGGTAGTGACCGGCGTGACACCGTCGGATCGCAAGGATACGTACAAGAAGTACAGCTTTGGCATCACCTACGCGCCACTGCGGTCGTGGTCGCTGATGGCCGCCATCTACCGCGAGGATTCGAGCTCCAACATCGCCGGTTATGGCTATGTCTCCAACGGAATTGCATTGACTACGCGCTATGAGTTCTGAGGCCCCCAAAATGAATGAGATCCGCGATACCTTGCCCCTGGTCAACGTCAAGCCCAACGTGATCGTCATGGTCTTCAAGCGCCTGCTGGAGCCGGCCATGATCGTGGCCTATCTATGGGTGCTGGTGCGATTGCATGGCTTGCCCTTCACGGGCGACTACTGGGTGCTGGCGATCATGAGCTTCTTCATCAGCTCCTACTTCTTCTCCGAACTGCACGAGCGCCGCCTGCGCCGCAATCCCAAGGGGCCGCGCCTGCTGGCGCCCATCGTCATCGACTGGCTGGCCGTGGTGGCGGTGCTGGGCGTGATCGGCTATGTCTGCGAGTTCTACCAGCAGTTCGCGCCGGGCGTGATCGCGGCCTGGATCATCGGTACGCCGGTGGGGCTGCTGGTGTCGCAATATGCCGCCTCGCGCGTCATGCGCGACCTGCACGTCAAGGGCGAGGTCAGCAAGGCCATCATCATCGGCGTCAACCCGGCCGCGCTCAAGCTGGCCGAGCGCATGGAAAACTATCCGGCGCTGATGGTGCGGCTGATGGGGTTCTTCGATGACCGCGAGATCGGTCGCCAGCCCCAGGGTACCTTCACACCGCTGATGGGCAAGATGGCCGACGTCGCCGCCTACGTGCGCAAGCACAACATCAACATGGTCTACATCAGCATGCCCATCTCGGCCCAGCCGCGCGTGCTGCAGATGATCGACGAGCTGCAGGACACCACGGCCTCGATCTATTTCGTGCCGGACATCTACGTCTTCAACCTGATCCAGGCGCGTTTCGACTATGTCGGCGGCATGGCCGTGATGGCCATCTGCGAGACGCCGTTTACGGGCATGAACAATTTCATCAAGCGTGTCAGCGATGTGCTGCTGGCCACCATCATCCTGCTCATGTTGCTGCCGGTGCTGATGGTCATCGCCATCTGCGTCAAGGCGACTTCTCCCGGCCCGGTCATCTTCAAGCAGCGTCGCTATGGCCTGGATGGCGAAGAGATCGTGGTCTACAAGTTCCGCTCCATGACCGTGCTAGAGGATGGCGCCAACGTCCAGCAAGCCACCAAGGGCGATGCACGCCTGACCAAGATCGGCGGCTTCCTGCGCAAGTCTTCGCTGGACGAATTGCCGCAGTTCGTCAACGTGCTGCAGGGACGCATGAGCATCGTCGGCCCGCGGCCGCACGCGGTGGCCCACAACGAGCTGTACCGCAAGCAGATCAAGGGTTACATGCTGCGTCACAAGGTCAAGCCTGGCATTACCGGCTGGGCCCAGGTCAACGGCTTGCGCGGCGAGACCGAGACGCTGGACAAGATGAAGGCGCGCATCGAGTTCGACCTGGAATACCTGCGCCGCTGGTCGCTCAGCTTCGATCTCTGGATCATCGTGCAGACCGTGCGCCTGGTCCTGAAGCGGGAAAACGCCTACTGAGCGCTTGTCCGGCCGCCGTCATCAACCCGTCCACCCACACATTCGCAAGCCCACCAGGATGTACCAGAACATGACAAGAGCAGACCGACCCCTACTCACCTCGACGACCCTGCGCCGTCTCAAGACCGGCGCAGCCCTGCTGACGCTGGCGGTGCTGGCGGCCTGCGGCAGGCAGGCCCAGGTGTCCTCCGGCCAGGCCCTGGCCAGCGTGGATGGTCAGGAGATCACCATCCACCAGCTCAATGCCGAACTGGGCAAGGGCGCCGTGCGCGAGGCCAGCAAGCAGATGCTCGACGGCCTGGTGGCGCGGCAATTGCTGGTCAACGCCGCCCGCAAGGAAAAGCTCGACAGCAATCCCACCGTGCTGGCCGACATGGAACGCGCACGCGACCTGGTGCTGGCACAGAGCTACGTGCAGATGAAGCTGGCCAGGCCGAGCCGGCCCACCCAGCAGGATCTCGATACCTTCTATGCCCAGCATCCGGACTGGTTCGCCCAGCGCCAGCAGTTCGAGTTTGCCGAGCTGGTCATCGACAAGGCCAGCGTCAACGAAGAGCTCAACAAGATGATGGTGGGCGTGCGTCCGCTGGAGGACGTGGCGGCCTGGCTGCAGAAGCAGCACATTCCCTTTACCCGCCTGCAGGTGACCAAGTCGTCGATGGACTTGCCCGCCCCGATGCTGGAAGGCGTCAAGAAGATGGAAAAGGGCCAGCTCTTCATCGTCAACGAAGGCAATGCCGCCATTCTCGCTGCACTGGCCGATGTCAGGAATGCGCCGCTTTCGCGTGCGGCAGCGACCCAGCAGATCGAGCAGATGCTGTTCAGCCAGCGCCAGGGCGAGATCACCGAACAGGCCGTGGCGCGGCTGAAGTCCGACGCCAAGATCGTCTACTTCGATTCTGCCAAGACGCTCAAGGACAGCAACGCCGCCCCCGTGGCCGATGCCACGACCGACCACGACGCCGGCTCGGCAAGTGGCACAGGCACGGTGCTCAAGTGAGGTGGCAGGTGATGGTCCCCGTCACGTGCAGCAAAGGAAATTCGAACCAGGCCGAACAGGCATAACTCCGGAGTCAAAACAATCATGAGAAAAATTTTGCTAATGCTTGCAGGTTTGCTGATCGCCACGCTGGCCTTCACCGGCAGCGCCCGTGCCGACGATATTCCACTGGGGCCGGGTGACGTGATCCGCATCAACGTCTACGGCAGCCAGGACCTGACCCTGGAAACCCGCATCAGCGAGGCCGGCCTGATCAGCTATCCGCTCATCGGCGAGGTCAAGGTCGGCGGCTTGCCCACGGCCCAGGCCGAACGCAAGATCGCCGGCCTGCTCAAGCAGGGCGGCTACCTGGTCAACCCGCAGGTCAATATCCTCGTGACGGCCCCGGCCAGCCAGATGATCTCGGTGCTGGGCCAGGTCTACAAGCCGGGTCGCTATCCGCTCGATGGCAAGCGCAATGTCGCCGACGTGATCGCGCTAGCCGGTGGCGTCAACCCCGACGGCGGCGACACCATCACCATCGTCCACACCGAGAACGGCAAGGTCACCCGCACCCTGGTCGACATCTACGCCATCACCCACAACGGCGACACCACCGAGCTGCCCTCGGTGGGCCCCAATGACGTGGTCTACGTGGAACGCTACCTGCGCTTCTACATCTACGGCGAAGTGCAGCGTCCCGGCGCCTACAAGCTCGAACGCGGTACCACCGTGTTGCAGGCGCTCACGCTGGGCGGTGGCCTGACCCCGCGCGGCACCGAGCGCGGCCTGAAGGTCAAGCGCCGCGATGCCAATGGCGAACTGCAGGAACTGAGTGTGAAGAAGGACGATCCGTTGCAGGCTGACGATATCGTCTACGTCAAGGAGAGCTGGTTCTGACCGGGCGCAGGCGTCCATTGCAGAGCTATCCGGTCAACCTTTTTCGGCAGCATTTGCCAGGAGTATTCCCATGAACCTATCCCAGTTCCTGTTGATCTTGCGAGCCCATCTCAGGGTCATCCTGCTGATCTTCGGCGTCACCGTGGCGGCGGCCCTGGTGGTGAGCCTGCTGGCCACCAAGAAATACAAGGCCACCTCCTCGGTGGTGCTGAACTACAAGGCCACCGACCCCGTGACCGGCCAAATGGTGACGGCCCAGGCCCTGCCGGGCTACATGCCGACCCAGGTGGACATCATCAACAGCCGCAGTACCGCGCTGGCGGTGGTCGACAACCTCAAGCTGGTCCAGGATCCCAAAGTCAAGGAAAGCTATGCCAACAGCAACAGCCAGCTCGACATCCGCAACTGGCTGGCCGGCATCCTCCTCAACGACCTCGATGCCCAGGCCTCGCGTGACAGCAGCGTGATCGACATCACCTACAAGGGCCGCGACCCGCAAGTGGTGGCGACCATGGCCAATGCCTTCGCCGAGGCCTACCAGCAGGTCAGCATGCAGTTGAAGCTCGATCCCACCCGCAAGGCCTCGGCCTACTTCAACGACCAGATCAAGGTGCTGCGCGACAACTACGAGCAGGCCCAGGCCAAGCTCTCCAAGTACCAGCAGGAGCACGGCATCACCAACCTGGATAACCGCGTGGACGTGGAAAACAACCGCTTGAACGACCTCTCCACCCAGCTGGTCGCGGCCCAGGGCGCGGTGGCCGAGGCCCAGTCGCGACGCCAGGCTGCCGGCAGCGCCGGCAGTTCGCCGGACGTCAATGCCAATCCGCTGGTGCAGAACCTCAAGGCCAACCTGGCCGCCTCCGAGGCCCGCTTCGAACAGGCTGCCAAGCGTCTGGGCAGCAATCACCCGGACTATCTCAATGCCAAGGCCGAGGTCGACGGCTTGCGCGCGCAATTGAACGCGGCCATCTCGGCCACCTCGGCCAGCGTGGCCACCAACGCCAGCATCCTGCAAAAGCGCGAAGCCGAGATCCGCGCCGATTTCAATGCCCAGAAGCAGAAGGTGCTGGAACTCAATCGCACCCGCGACGAACTGGCCGTGCTCTCGCGCGACCTGGACAGTGCCCAGCGCGCCTACGAGCTGACCGCCCAGCGCTTCATGCAGACCAACCTGGAAGGGCAGTCCAACCAGTCCGATATCTCCATCTTGGCCACCGCCATGCCGCCGACCTCGCCCTCCAGCCCGCGTCTGCTGCTCAACCTGGCGCTGGCCACCTTCGTGGGCTTGGTCCTCGGTGTGATGGCGGCCCTGGGCCTGGAACTGCTCAATCGCCGCGTGCGCTCCGAAGCCGACCTGGTTGAGGGACTGGGCCTGCCCGTGCTGGGCAGCATTTCCCGCCCGAATGCGCAGAAGGGCCGTGACCGGCGCCTGGGCTTCGGCGCCGGCTCAGCGCCGGCATGAGCGCACTGGTTGCAGGGCCCGAAAGCCAGGCCGTTTCATCCCGTCAAGAACACGCAAAGGTCAATCACATGGATACCGCTACCCTGATCAACAGCAAGGAACAAGATGCCTTGCCCAACCGTTCCATCGGCGCGATCTTGATCGACGTCGGCAAGCTTACCCCGGACAAGGCCGAACGCATCCTGCGCCTGCAGCGCGAGCGCGGCATGCGCTTTGGCGACGCCGCCATCCAGCTGGGCCTGCTGACCCAGGCCGATATCGACCAGGCCCTCTCGCGCCAGTTCGACTATCCCTACCTGATGAAGGGCGAGAGCCGCGTCAGCGAGACCGTGGTGGCGGCCTACAATCCCTTCAGCGCTCAGGTGGAAACCCTGCGCGCGCTGCGCAGCCAGCTGATGCTGCGCTGGTTCGATGCCGATCTCGGCCACAAGGCGCTGGCCGTGACCAGTCCGGCACGCGGCGAGGGCCGCAGCTTCCTGGCGGCCAACCTGGCGGTGGTGTTCTCGCAGCTGGGCGAGCGCACCTTGCTCATCGACGCCGACATGCGCCATCCGCGTCAGCATGAATTATTCGGCCTGGACAACCGCAACGGCCTGTCCGCCGTGATCGCCGGCCGTGCCGGTGCGGCCGAGGCGATCCAGCGCGTTCCGGCGCTCATCGATCTGTCGGTCATGCCCTCCGGCCCGACACCGCCCAATCCGCAGGAGCTGCTGGGACGTTCGCCATTCGCGCAATTGCTGCAGCAACTGGCCCCCAGTTACGACGTGATCCTCATCGATACGCCCGCCGGCAGCGACTGTGCCGACGCCCAGATGGTGGCGGGGCGCACCGGCGCAGCCCTGATGGTGGTGCGCAAGAACGTGAGTCACATCGCCGCCGTGCGTAGTCTCACCGATAGCCTGGCCGATGCCCGCGTGATGGTGGTGGGCAGCGTGCTCAACGAATTCTGAGCGCCAACCGCCCGGGCCGACCATGAGCATCGAACAGAGCACCTACCCGTTGCAGCAGCGCCATGTGCACTGGACGCCGTGGCTGCTGGTGGCGCTGGGTCTGGCCGCCATGTACGTGCCCAGCTTCATCGACCTGCTGCAGGGCGTCTGGGGTAGCGAGCGCAATGCCCACGGGCCCATCGTGCTGATGGTGGCGTGCTGCTACCTGGGCGTACGGGTGCGGCAGTTGCGCATGGAAGGCCTGATCGAGCGTCGTCCGGCCCCCCTGGCGGGGACCCTGGTCGTTCTGTTCGCGCTGGCCTGCTTCGCCCTGGGACGGGCGCAGACGGTGCTGTTCATGGAAGCCGGCTCGCTGATCCCGCTGCTGGTGGGCATCGTGTTGCTGGTCTATGGCGTGCGCACCTGCCGCCGCCTGTGGTTCGCGTTCTTCTTCATGCTCTTCATGGTGCCGCTGCCGGCCTCGGTAGTGGACCTGCTCACGCAGCCGCTGAAGATCGGCGTGTCCCATGCGGCCGAGTATCTGTTGCACCTGATGGACTATCCGGTGGCGCGCAGTGGCGTGATCATCACCATCGGTCCCTACCAGCTGCTGGTGGCCGACGCCTGCGCCGGCCTCAATTCGCTGTTCACGCTGGAGGCACTGGGCCTGCTCTACATGAACCTGGTGCGCCATCCCTCGTGGTTGCGCAACAGCCTCCTGGCGCTGCTGATCGTGCCGGTCTCCTTTACCGCCAATACGGTGCGGGTGGTGGTGCTGGCGCTGATCACCTACTACCTGGGCGACGCCGCCGGGCAGGGCTTCCTGCATGGATTTGCCGGCATGCTGCTGTTCTTCGTGGCGCTGGGTCTGATCATCGGTTTAGACAGCCTGCTGCGCTGGATCGCCGTGCACCATGCGAGATGGCGTGGTCTGGCCGTGCCGGCAGTGGTAGCACCGGCGCGCAAGCGGGTATCGGTCCCGTTGCGCGAAGACCGTCTCTTTGCCCTGCGCCTGCCCCTGGCCGCACTGGTGCTGGCCGGCATGCTGGTGGCGGTGGCAACGGCGCATGCGCTGGCGCCGCAGGAGCAGAGCGCGGTCAAGACCGCGCCGTTCTCCACCTTCGTGCCCGAGCGTTTCGGCGACTGGCGCGCCGTGCCATCGCCTTACCTGCAGATCAGCACGGCCCTGCAGGAGAGCACCGGCCGCAGCGCCGAGCAACCCTATGACGATGAACTGGCGCGTACCTACGTCAACAGCCACGGCGAGCAGGTGATGCTGGCGCTGGCCTACGCCCATGAACAGATGCAGGACGTGAAGATCCACCCGCCCGAGGTCTGCTACGTGGCCCAGGGCTTTACGCTGGCAGAGCGCCAGCCGCTCACGCTGCGGGCGGCCGATGGCAGTGTCGTCCTGGGGCGCCGCTTCCTGGCGCGCAATGGCGAGCGCCTGGAGCCGGTCAGCTACTGGGTACGCATCGGTGATGACATGCCGGTGGGCGGCCTGGCCGCACGCGTGACGATCTTCCGCCAGGGCATGCAGGGCCGTATCGCCGACGGCATCCTGGTGCGCGCCTCCAGCCTGGTGAGCGACCGCGCTGACGCGGGCGCGGCCTACGAACTGCAGCAACGCTTCCTGCAAGACCTGGAAGCGACACTGCGCAAGAGCAAGCCGGGCCTGCTGGTGCCGGCCTGAGTCCTGATTTATTTCCTGGCCCCATGCATAGGACTTGAGCATGAAACGATATTCCCTCGATGCCAGCCAATGGCTATTGTTGGCCGCCGCTGTCTTCATCGCCATCCTGGTGGGCATGGCGCTGCCGGTGGCCGCCGCCTTGCTGGGCGACAGCGTGGGTCGCCTGATGGCCTTGCCGGCGCTGTTCGTGCTGGGCGCGCTGTTCATCTTCAACCGGCGCCTGTTGCTGCTGATGATCTTCCTGTTCCGCGCCTCGGGCGACATCGTGCTGGAGTCCACCCGGGTCGGTAGCGGTGGGGCCGTGTCGCTGGGCCTGGGCGCGGCCATCAATGCGCTCATCATCCTGATCGCCTTCCTGTTCGTGGTCGAGAAGCCCAAGCAGTTGCCGCGCTGGATGGCTGCGCCCTGGCTGGTCTTGCTGGCCGTGGCGGCCGCCGGCGTGCTGATCTCGCCGGACCGTGGTGCGGCCATCAAGATCGTGCTCTCGCTGTGCTCCTATTTTGCCGTCTTCGTCTGCGCCTTCTATGTGGTGCGCACCCCCGAGGATTTCCGCAGCATGGTCAAGATCATGATTGCCTCCTCCATCGTGCCGGCCCTCTATGGTGTGGTCAGCGTGGGCCTGTATGCCCGTGGCGGGCTGGCCAACTTCCGTTTGCAGAGTACCTTCGGCCATCCAAACATCCTGGCCTTCTACCTGACGCTGGTGATCTCGCTGGGGCTCTACGTGCTCAAGAGCAGCGCCTTCAAGATCGGCCAGTTCAGCCGCTTCGTGTTCATGGGCTATCTGCTGGGCCTGTTCGGCCTGCTGCTGCTCACGCAGACGCGCAGCGCCTGGATTGCCTGCTTCATGCTGTTCCTGCTGTATGGACTGATGTTCGAACGGCGTTACCTGATCTACCTGGCGATCCTGCCGCTGTTGGCCATGCTGGTGCCCAGCGTGCAGGAGCGTCTCATGCAGCTTGACAGCGGCAATACGGTACAGACCTACGCCAAGCTCAATTCCTTTGCCTGGCGAGTCTACCTGTGGGAGTCGGGCCTGAAGTGGATGTCGCCCACGCACTACCTGACCGGCTATGGCGTGGAGTCTTTCCCTTACTACTCGCAGGTGTTCTTCCCGCTGGCCGGCAAGACCAAGTGGGGCGCGCACAGCGTGTTCGTGCAATGGTTCTTCGATACCGGCCTGATCGGCATGCTGGCCTACCTGAGCATCTTCTACATGGTGCTGCGCAAGCTGATGAAGCTCTACCAGCTCGACCGCCTGGGCGCGGCCATCCTGATCTGCACGCTGGTGGAATACCTGGTGGTGTCGGCCTCCGACAACCTGCTGTCCTACCTGGCCTTCAACTGGTATTTCTGGTTGTTGCTGGGCATGGGCTGCTCGGTCTACATCAACAGCGAGGCCTATCAACAGGAACTGGCGCAGCGCAAGACGCGCCGCTGGCATCGCGCCACCATGCCCGAGCTGCGCCAGCCCGATACCGTCTGACTCCAACCTGAGCACGATTGCCCATGCCTACATCCATCGCCTATTTCGTCAACCAGTATCCCAAGGTCAGCCACAGCTTCATCCGCCGCGAGATCGCAGCGGTGGAAGCGCAGGGCTTCGAGGTGCTGCGCATCGCCCTGCGTGGTTGGGACGCCGAGGTGGTCGACCAGGATGATCGCGCCGAACGCAGCCGCACCCGCTACCTGCTGCGGCAGGGGCTGCGCGGCCTGATGGCGCCCATGCTGCGCCAGCTGACGGCCCGCCCCGGGCGCTTCTGGTCGGCCCTGAAACTGGCCGTGCGCATGGCCGCGCGCGGCGAGCGCGCCTTGCCGTACCACCTGGTCTACCTGGCCGAAGCGGCGCAGGTGGTGGAGTGGTGCGCGGCGGCCGGTGTGCGTCACATCCACGCGCATTTCGGCACCAACTCGGCCGAGATCGTGATGCTGGCGCAGTGCCTGGGTGGGCCCAGCTACAGCTTCACGGTGCATGGGCCTGAGGAGTTCGACAAGCCCATTGCGCTCGGCCTGGATGAGAAGATCCGCCGCTCCGCCTTCACCGTTGCCATCACCTCGTTCTGCCGCAGCCAGCTGTATCGCTGGGTGGAGCAGGGCGCCTGGGACAAGATCGCCATCGTCCACTGCGGCCTGGAACGTGGTTTCTACGCCGGCGCCCCGACGCTGCCGGCGCTGGCGCCACGGCTGGTGTGCATCGGCCGTCTGTGCGAACAGAAGGGCCAGCTCCTGCTGGTGGAAGCGGCGGCGCAATTGCAGCGGCAGGGCATCGTCTTCGAGCTGGTGCTGGCTGGCGATGGCGAGATGCGACCGCAGATCGAAGACCGCATTGCCCATCACGGCCTGCAGCAGCAGGTGCGCATCACCGGCTGGATCAGCAGCCAGCAGGTGCGCGAGGAATTGCTGGCCGCGCGCGCCATGGTCTTGCCCAGCTTTGCCGAAGGCTTGCCGGTGGTGATCATGGAAGCCATGGCCCTGCGTCGTCCCGTGCTCACCACCTACATTGCCGGCATCCCGGAACTGGTGATCCATGGCGAGAATGGCTGGCTGTTCCCGGCCGGTGATGTCGAGCGCCTGGTGCAGTCCATGCAGTCCTGCCTGGCGGCCTCGCCCGAGCAGCTGGCACGCATGGGGCAGGCCGCCCAGCTGCGTGCCGTGGAGCGGCATTCGATCAACGTCGAGGCCGGCAAGCTGGTGCGCCTGTTCCAGGCCCATGCCACGCCACAAGCCCAGGCGCTGGGCATGGCCGCGCCAGCGGGAGGCACGCGATGACCCTGGCGCGCACCCTCACGGCCGACAGTGCCAACGCCGGTGGCTGGAGCGCGGTCAGCATGGTCCACACCCAGCACAAGGAAATCCCCTCGCTGGATGGCTGGCGCGCCGTGGCCATCGCCATCGTCTTCCTGAGCCATGCCGGGCTGGGGCGCATCGTGCCGGGCGGGCTGGGCGTGACCATCTTCTTCTTCCTCAGCGGCTACCTCATCACCACCTTGCTGGTGCGCGAATTCTCGGCCAGCCAGGGCATCCACGTGCGCCACTTCTACCTGCGCCGCGTGCTGCGCCTGACGCCGCCACTGCTGCTGGTGCTGGTGCTGACCTATGGCCTGACCTATTCCGGTCTCTTTACCGGCCATGCCTCCTGGTCGGGGTTCCTGGCGCAGCTGTTCTATTTCGCCAATTACTACGCCCTGTTCTTCGACAACGGCCATACGCTGCCGCAGGGCACCGGGGTGTTCTGGTCGCTGGCGGTGGAAGAGCATTTCTATTTCGTCTTCCCGGCGTTGTTCATTTTCCTGATGCGCCGGGTCGACCACCGCAAGATCCCGCTTTACCTGGCCGGCCTGTGCGTGCTGGTGCTGCTGTGGCGCTATGTGCTGGTGCTGCATGCGGGAGCATCGATGGAGCGCACCTACTACGCCACCGATACCCGTATCGATTCCATCCTGTTCGGCTGCATCCTGGCACTGCTGAGCGTGCCGCCCGCGCTGCATGCCGCCTTGCAGAAACCGGCCGTCCGCATCGGCAGTGTCACACTGGGCTTGGCCTTGCTGCTGGCCACGCTGGTGATACGTGATGGCGTGTTCCGTGAGACCTTGCGCTATTCGCTGCAGGGGCTGGCCTTGATGCCGCTGTTCTACTACTCGGTGTCACACCCGCGCAGCTTCCCGTTCCGGCTGCTCAACCTGCGCTGGGTACAGCGCATTGGCATCTATTCCTATTCGATCTACCTCTCGCATGAGGTCTTGCTGAGCAATGTCGACTGGGTCTCCGGCAATGCCGCGCTCAACATCGCAGTCGCCTTGCTGCTGTCGCTGGCCTTCGCGATGGCGGTCGACCGCTTCATCGACGCACCGCTGCGCCGGGTGCGCGCCCGGTTTCGCTAGTAATCACCACTGACAAGGACAAGCCACCCGTGCTATTGACCAAGAACAATGACGCCGGACCACCGGCAGAGCTGCAGCGCCACCCGGGGGAAGTGGCAGGAGAGCGTGCGCGCGAGGCCACGCCGGCACCCTCGCTGCATCCGGCCTATCGGCCCGACATCGACGGCCTGCGCGCCATTGCGGTCGGGTCGGTGGTGATCTTCCACGCCTTCCCGGATTGGTTCGAGGGCGGCTTCATCGGCGTGGATGTCTTCTTCGTCATCTCCGGCTACCTGATCTCGCTGATCCTGTTCAAGAACCTGGAGCATGGCCGTTTCAGCATCGTCGATTTCTACGTGCGGCGGGTGCGGCGCATCTTCCCGGCGCTGATGACGGTGATGTCGCTGTGCCTGGTGGCGGGCTGGTTCGTGCTCTTTGCCGACGAATACAAGCAGCTGGGCAAGCATCTCTTTGGCGGCTCCACCTTCATTTCCAATTTCCTGTTCTGGCGTGAGAGCGGCTATTTCGACAATTCCGCCGAGACCAAGCCGCTCTTGCACCTCTGGAGCCTGGCCATCGAAGAACAGTTCTACCTGTTCTGGCCGCCGCTGCTGGCGCTGGTGTACAAGCGCCGCTGGGGCTTCCTGCGCATCATGGGAGTGATCGGGCTGATCTCCTTCGGCATCAACCTCTACCTGATCGGTCATGACCAGAGCGCGGCCTTCTACTCGCCGCTGGCGCGCTTCTGGGAATTGATGATCGGCGGCGCGCTGGCCTATCTCAGCCTGCACCGGCCGGAGCTCACACGTGGCCACCAGAACCTGCAGGCATGGCTGGGCCTGGCCTTGCTGGTGGCGGGGTTCGCGCTGCTGGATGGCCAGCGCGCCTTCCCCGGCTGGTGGGCCTTGCTGCCGGCCGTGGGTGCCTTCCTGCTGCTCTCGGCCGGGCCGCAGGCATGGTTCAATCGCCGCGTGCTGGCCAGCCGAGGGATGGTCGGGGTCGGCTTGATCAGTTATCCGCTCTATCTGTGGCACTGGCCGCTGCTGGCCTTTGCCACCATCATCGAAGGCCAGAGTGCGCCGCCGTCGTGGCGTGCGGCCGCAGTGGCTGGGGCACTGCTGCTGTCCTGGCTGACCTATCGCTACATCGAGCGGCCGCTGCGCCACTCCGGCCATCGCCGCACCGTGCTGGTGCTGCTGGCGATGAACGTGGTGGTGGGTCTGGCGGGCATGACGATCTACCTCAAGGGTGGCTTCGAGGAGCGCGGCCTGAACCAGAAGCTGGACTACCTCGGTCGCAGCGATCTCTTCGAGGGCTCGCGCAATTCCGATGGCAGCTGCGAGCGTAACAATGGCATGGCCGGTGTGGATGAGGAAGTCTGCCTGTCCAACTCCACCGCGCCGCGCACCCTGTTCGTGGGCGACAGCCATGTGATGGCATTGCATTCGGCGATCTTCTCGGGCGACGTCAAGATGCCGGCCATGATGGTGGCCGGTCACGCCTGCCGGCTCTATCCCAATCTGCCTTATACGCCCACCTATCTGCTGCGCTGGGCCAACAACTGCACCGCCATCGCCAACGAGGCCATCGCGGCGGCCAGGCGCTTGCCTTCCATCCAGACCGTGGTCATCAGCGCGGCCTATCCGCGCGAGGACCTGGGGCAGGGCTCCGAATACCGCCAGGGCGGGCGCACGCTGAGCCGACGCGAGGCCTTCCTCTCCGGCTATGGTGCGTTGATCGAGGCCTTCCAGAAGGCCGGCAAGCGCGTCGTGTTCGTGCCGGACGTGCCTTATCTCAAGCTCGATCCGCATGCCTGCGTGAGCCGCTTCAGCGACGGCCAGGCGCGCGAATGCGGCTATACCGAAGCCGAACACCATGCCCTGCGCCAGCAGTACGACGCCGCCGTGGCCGAGCTGCAGCGCCGGCATCCACAGGTGGCCTTCTTCGATCCGCAGCCTCTGTTCTGCCAGCAAGGAAAGTGCGTGGCCAAACTGGGCGAGGCCTATCTGTACAACGACAACCAGCACATCAGCCTGTCGGCTTCGCGGCTGTTGCTGGAGCAGATGCACGCACGCGGCCTGTTGCCGGCCACGCCAGCGGCGCCATGAAATGAAAGGCCCCGCCTTCCGGTGGAAGGTGGGGCCTGGTCGGGCAGTTCAGCTGGGCTGGATCAGTCGGCCTTGATCAGCTCGCCGCCCACGTTGGAGGCCTGGCCGGTGCCGCCGCTGCGGGCGTAGAGCACCAGCGCCGGCGTGGTGGCGGTCCAGGTGAAGGTGGTGCTCTGGCCGTTGTCGAGGTAGCCGGTGTCGATGGCGGTCTTGCCGGCCGCCTGGTCGTAGACGGTGAAGCGCAGCTTGCCGCCGCCCGTGGTGCGGGCCGTGAGCTTGTAGCTGGCACCCTTGACGGGCTTGGCCCAGGTGACCGCATTCATGCCGCGGTTGCTGTAGTTGACGACCTCGGAGACGGCATTGGTGGCCGGGAAGACCACGGCCTGGTCCCAGGAGCTGTAGCGGCCCAGGGTGCTGCCGGATTGCTGGGTCCAGTTGCCGCGCATGGAGAGCAGGTTCAGGTTCTGGTTGGGCGTGAAGCTCTTGCCATTGCCGTCGACCCAGCTGCTCGCTCCGGTGACCCGGCGCAGGCCGGCGCGGATGACCTGGAGCTCGGCGGCGGCGGTGTTGTTCCAGCCGTTGGGATGCAGGTTGTAGGAGGCGCCGATCTCGACGTAGATGACGAAGGGCGTGCCGGTATTGGCGTCGACGATGAAGGCGCCGTAGCGCTTCAGGGTCTCGGCGATGCGGCGCAGTTCGGGATCGGTGAGCTTGCTGGTGTCGAAGTCCGGCGGCAGCATCACCAGCGATCCTTCCGGGAAGGCGCCGCTGTTGAGCTTGGCGGCGTTGGTATCGGCCGAGGTCGCCGGGAACACGTAGGTGGGATTGGCCGAGAGACCGTTGAAGGTCAGCGACATGGCCAGTGCGTGCGGGTAGAAGCTTGGCTTCTGCTGCACCTCGTGGACGCGGATCAGTCCGCCCGAGGCCGGCACGCCGGTGGCGCGCGCGCCCTGGTAGTAGTGCGCGGGATCGGGCCAGCCGCGGCCATCCAGGCGGGTCCAGGAATACTGGACGGCGGTCCACTGGGTACCGACCTGCTTCAACTGCCAGAAGGAATGGATGATGTTGGTGGTGGGATCGACGATATCGGCATGACCGTCGGAACCCGGCGCCGGCTTGGCCGAGGCAGGCCAGTGCGGGATGGTGACGTCGTGGAAGCCCTCGTCATCGGTATTGAACAGGCCCTTGCTGCCGGCGGCGCCCGTCACGGTCACCGGCGGATCCTGGGGCGAGGCCAGGAACATGCCGGTGGAGTAGGCACTGGCCGTGATGGCCGGGAAATAGGTGGACGTGGGAATGACGTCCGGTGCGAAGCTGGGATTGACCGGACGGCTGTTCCAGAGTGAATCGGCGGCGAAGGGCTTGGTATAGCTGCCCCAGTCGTCCGCGCTGGCCGGTGCGGTGGTGGTCAGGCCCCCGAGCACGGCCAGTGCGGGAAGAAGTCGTAGCGCGCGAGATGGTGTTGGCATCAGCGTTCCTTTGAGGTGATGTAAAGACAAGGTGGCCGGACTGGTTTTGTTAGTTTTACCGGGATCAATGTACCAGACCCTGTTGCAGTATAGGCCTGGATTGCGCCGGTTCCAGCTGGGCTGGTGGCAACCAGTCAAGTCAGTTGACGACCGGATTTGTTAGTTATCGTCGTGAGGAATCTTTTCGACGATGAGCTCTCCAAACAGCGGCCGACGTGCCATGAGACAAAGAAAGTTCGACGATGATCCTGTTATTGCAAATTCTTTTGATGCTGCTCCTGCTGATGCTGGCCGTTCCCGCGCTGGTGCTGCTGGCGCAGGTCCTGGCGGCACGCTGGGCCGCACCGCGCGCCACGCCCGCAAGCCCTGAGCGGCCGCGCGTGGCGGTGCTGGTGCCGGCGCACAACGAAGCTGGCGGCATTGCCGAGGTGCTGGCGGGTATCCGCGCCCAACTGGTCAGCGGCGACCGCTTGCTGGTGGTGGCCGACAATTGCAGCGACGCTACCGCTGCCATCGCCCGCCAGGCTGGCGCCGAGGTGAGCGAACGTTTCCATGACAGCCTGCGCGGCAAAGGCTATGCCTTGGACCACGGCCTGCGCCAGCTGGCACAGGACCCGCCGGAGGTGCTCATCGTGGTCGATGCCGATTGCCTGCTGGGCGAGGGTGCGCTGGAGGCCATCGCGCGCGCCTGCTGGCGCAGCGGTCGCCCGGCGCAGGCGTTGTACCTGATGCATACGCCGCCGGGCGCCGCCAGCCAGCGCAGGATTGCCGAGTTCGCCTGGCGGGTCAAGAACCTGGTGCGCCCGCTGGGCTGGCAGAAGCTGGGCCTGCCATGCCAGCTGATGGGCACCGGCATGGCTTTTTCGTGGCGGCAGATCGGCCAGGTCGACCTGGCCACCGGTCACATCGTCGAGGACATGAAGCTGGGCGTGGACCTGGCCCGCAACGGGCAGGCGCCGCTGTTCTGCCCGCAGGCCCTGGTCTACAGCTATTTCCCTGGTAGCGACAGTGGCGCGACCACGCAGCGCACGCGCTGGGAGCATGGCCACCTCAGCGTCATCCTGGGTTACGTGCCGCGTCTGCTGATGGCGGCACTGGTCAGCGGCAATGCTGCGCTGGCCGCGCTGGCGCTGGATTTGTGCGTGCCGCCGCTGGCCCTGCTGGTGCTGCTGGGCGCGGCAGCCTGGATGGTCGCCGCAGGGGTGTGGCTGGTGTCGGCCTGGGGCTTGCCGCTGCTGGTAGCCAGCCTGGTGCTGGGGACCATCGGCGCGGCGGTACTGCTGGCCTGGTCCGGTTTTGGACGTCAGGTCATCAGCCTGCGCGAGCTGTCACAGGCGTTTGCTTACGCCGCGCGCAAGCTGCCCTTGTACGTCAAGTTCATGTTCAATCGCCAGGTCGAATGGGTAAGGTCAAAACGTGATTCTGAATAACGTGAAAATCTCTGATGAAATCAAGCTGCGCTCGACCGAGACGGCCAGATCCGGATCGGCGTCGGCCGCGCAGCCGCCGGTGCAGCAGCCTGCGCAACTTTCCGCGCAGTCGTCTGCGCAGCTGCCCGATTTCTCGCGCGATCTCTGGTGCATCCTTGGCTTGCCTTTCGATCGCGTCACCCTGCAACAGGCCAGCGGCCTGATGCAGCGCGCAGCCGGCGAGGGCCGGCGCTGCTTCCTCTCGACCCCCAACCTCAATTTCGCCGTGGCTTGCCTGGACGATGCCGCCTTTCGCAACTCCGTCCTGCAAAGCGACCTGTCGGTGGCCGATGGCATGCCGCTGGTGTGGATCGCCCGCGCGCTGGGCTTGCCGATCACCGAGCGGGTGGCCGGCTCCAGCCTGTTCCAGGCCCTGCGCGAGCAGCGTCTGCAGTCCGGTCAGGCGCCGCTGCGCACGTTCTTCTTCGGCGGCCCGCCCGGAGTGGCGCAAGCCGCGCACGAACAGCTCAATGCCACGCCCTCGGGCATGCGCAGTGTCGGCTTTGCCTCGCCGGGATTCGGCAGCATCGAGGAAATGAGCGAGCCCGCGACCATCGCGCAGATCAATGACAGCCAGGCCGATTTCCTGGTGGTGGCATTGGGGGCGAAGAAAGGCCAGGCCTGGATCCAGCACAACCTGGCGGGACTGCGCACACCGCTGGTCAGCCACCTGGGCGCGGTGGTCAATTTCGTCGCCGGGACGGTCTCGCGGGCCCCGCGCTGGGCGCAAAAGAGCGGACTGGAATGGCTGTGGCGTATCAAGGAAGAACCGCAGTTGTGGCGACGTTACCGCGACGACGGCATGGCCTTGCTGCAGCTGTTGGTCACGCGTGTGTTGCCCTGTCTCTGGGCGACGCGCCGCCACCGTCCGCAGGCAGCCGCCTTCGAGCAGGCCGAGATCAGTTGCCGGCGCGATCGCGGCGATTGCGAACTGCTGCTGGCCGGTGTGCTGGGCGCACCCAATATCGAGCGCTTGCGCACGGCCCTGGCGCAGGCGGCAGCGGGTAGCGAGCCGGTGCTGCTCGATTGCACCCGCCTGCAGGCGCTCGACAGCGCGGTGCTGGGCTCGCTGATGTTGCTCTACGGGTATTGCACGCGGCAGGGGCGGCCGTGGGCCATGATCAACGTGTCGGCCCAGGTGCAGCGCCAGGTGCGGCTGCATTGTGCCGGATACCTGCTGAGGGCGCTGCCATGAACGGCAAGAAGAAGCGCGTGATGACGGGGCGTCGTGGGGCGGGCAGGGGTCTTGCGAACTGGTTCAAACAGGCCGCTTCTAGTACACTGCCGGTACATTGCACACCCGCGAGGAACAGGCGGGACCCGCGTTTGCGCGGAACGGAATGTTTCCGCAAGAAAAGAAATTCTAACAGGGAAGCGTTCAAGGCCGTGGCAGTCCATGTCAGGCAGCACGCTTTCCCGAGCCAGGAAAGCCCATCATGAAAATCTATCCAGTCATTCTCTCCGGCGGTGCCGGTACGCGCCTGTGGCCCTTGTCCCGTGCCTCCTATCCCAAGCAGCTGCTGCCGCTGGTGAGCGAGCAGACCATGCTGCAGGAGACCGTCACGCGGGTGTGTGCCTGGCCCGAGGCGCTGGCACCGGTGCTGGTGTGCGGCAACGAGCACCGTTTCATGATCGCCGAGCAGATGCGCGAGATCGATGTGCGCCCGCACGCCATCATGCTGGAGCCGCAAGGCAAGAACACTGCGCCGGCGGTGGCCGCTGCCGCCTACCAGCTGCTGCGCCAGGACCCGGAGGCGGTCATGCTGGTATTGCCGGCCGACCATGTCATCACCGACCGCCCGGCTTTCCATGAGGCCGTGCGCCGTGCCATGAGTTCGGTGGAGCAGGGCGCATTGGTGACCTTCGGCATCACCCCGACCCAGCCGGAGACCGGCTACGGCTACATCCTCAGCGGCCAGGCGCATGGCCAGACCGGCAATTTCGCCGTCGAGCGCTTTGTCGAAAAACCAGATCTGGAGCGCGCCAAGACCTTCCTCGCCGATGGTCGCTACTACTGGAACAGCGGCATGTTCCTGCTGCGCGCACGCGACTACCTGGAGGAGCTGGAGGCCCATCGTCCCCTGATCGCCGCAGCCGTCAAGGAAGCCATGTCCAAGGCCTATAGCGACCTGGACTTCTGCCGCCTGGACGAGGCTGCCTTTGCCTCCTCGCCGTCCGAATCGATCGACTACGCCGTGATGGAAAACACCCGTCGCGCCGTGGTGGTGCCGGCCGACATCGGCTGGAGCGATGTCGGCTCCTGGAGCGCATTGCAGGAAGTGATGCCGGCCGATGCCCAGGGCAATGTCACCCGTGGCGATGTCTATCTCAATGGTGTCTCCAATTCGCTGGTGCGCGCCGAAAGCCGCATGGTGGCGGTGCTGGGCGTAGAAGATCTGATCATCGTCGAGACCGACGATGCCGTCTTGGTGGCGCACAAGGACAGTGCCCAGGACGTCAAGGGCGTGGTCGACCAGCTAAAAGACAAGAAACGCAGCGAACATATTCACCACAAGCGTGTCTATCGTCCGTGGGGCAGCTATGAGAGCGTGGATGCCGGTGAGCGCTTCCAGGTCAAGCGCATCATCGTCAAGCCGGGCGAGAAGCTGTCCTTGCAGATGCACTATCACCGTGCCGAGCATTGGGTGGTGGTCAGCGGTTCCGCGCTGGTCACCCGTGGCGAGGAAGTCACGCTGCTAAGCGAGAACGAATCGATCTACCTGCCCATCGGCGTGACCCATCGTCTGGAAAATCCGGGCAAGCTGCCACTGCACCTGATCGAGGTGCAATCGGGCAGCTACCTGGGCGAAGACGATATCGTCCGCTTCGACGACGTCTACAAGCGCGCCTGATGCCATGCGGGCAATTGCCCGCAGGCCTTGAGGTGGCGCGCTGGTCGGCGTGTCGTCGGACTAACAGATTACGATCCATGAACATCGCCTATCTGCTGCTGATCCACAACACGCCGCACCACACCGGGCGCATCATCGACAAGCTCGACAGTGGCGCCGCGCGCTTCTTCGTGCATCTCGATGCCAAGTCCGACGCGCAGGCCTTTGCCGGACTGCAGCGCGAGCGCGTGCAATTCACGGCGCGCCGGCACGATGTGCGCTGGGGGCAGATCTCCCAGGTCGATGCCATCCTGGAGCTGATCCGCACGGCGGTCGAGGCGGGTCCTTTCGACCGTTACGTGCTCATCAGTGGCGCGGACTATCCGCTCTTTGGCGCCGCCCAGATCGAAGATTTCTTTGCCCGTCATGGCGAGGTGGAATTCATCAACAGCGTGCCGCTGGGCAGCCCTTCCAAGCCGATGAGCCGCATCACCAGCTATTGCCCGAGCGCGGCCGATCCTCTGCCGCGCAAGCTGTTCATGAAGCTGTGGTGGAAGCTGGGCCTGAAGGTGCCGCCGCGCAATATCGCGCGCAGCTTCGCCGGGCTGGTTCCCCATGGCGGCTCCACCTGGTGGGCGCTGACCCATCGCGGCTGCGACACCATCCTGCAATTCCATCGCAGGCAGCCGCAGATCTACCGGTTCCTGGTCAACTCCTATTGCCCGGACGAGACCTATTTCCAGACCATCCTTTCCAACTCCGAATTGAAGGGCAAGATCCGGCGCAACCTGACCTTTACCTACTGGGTGGAAGGACGCGCCAATCCGGAAATCATCACCGCGGAAATCTTCCAGCGGCTCAAGGCCGGCGCGTTCATCGACGACAGCCGGCTCTATGGGGCAGGTCCTGTACTTTTTGCAAGAAAGTTCCAGGAAGGCGAGGAGACAGTGCTGCAGGCCATTGACCAGAGCGGAGCGCAGACATCCGCCGCTGCAGCACCAGGACATTTCGATAGCGCGCGTTGGGCCATCTCCTGAGGAAGCTCGGGAATCATCGGCGCGGCTATCGGTCTTAGATCGCTGTAAAACTTGTTCTGCTCCGAGGAGCTGAAAGGAAACGCATGAACATCACCGTCATCGGGACCGGCTATGTCGGCCTGGTCACTGGCGCCTGCCTGGCCGAACTGGGCAACAAGGTCTTCTGCCTGGATGTGGACCGCCACAAGATCGAGATCCTCAACAGCGGTGGCGTGCCCATCTACGAACCCGGACTCAAGGAAATCATCGCCCGCAACCGTGCCTCGGGACGCCTGATCTTCTCCACCGATATCGCCGCCAGCGTGGCGCATGGCGAGGTGCAGTTCATCGCCGTGGGCACCCCGCCCGATGAAGATGGTTCGGCCGACCTGCAATACGTGGTGGCCGCTGCCCGCAACATCGGCCGTTACATGGAGCGCAACTGCATCGTGGTCGACAAGTCCACCGTGCCGGTGGGCACCGGCGACAAGGTCAAGGCCGCCATCCTGGCCGAACTGCAGGCGCGCGCACGCACCGAGCTGGACGCGATGATCGTCTCCAATCCCGAGTTCCTCAAGGAGGGCGCGGCGGTGGAGGACTTCATGCGCCCCGACCGCATCGTCATCGGCGTGGAAGAGGGCGCCGCCGGTGCCGAGGCGCGCGAGGTGATGCGTGAACTGTACGCACCGCTGAATCGTAACCATGAGCGCATCCTCTACATGGACGTGAAGTCGGCCGAGTTCACCAAGTACGCCGCCAATGCCATGCTGGCCACCCGCATCTCCTTCATGAACGAGCTGGCCAACCTGGCCGACCGCCTGGGCGTGGATATCGAACACGTGCGCAAGGGCATCGGTTCGGATCCGCGCATCGGTTTCAGCTTCCTCTATGCCGGCACCGGCTATGGCGGCTCCTGCTTCCCCAAGGACGTGCAGGCGCTGGCCCGCACGGCCAGCGAGCATGGCCAGGAGCTGGAGATCCTCGGTTCGGTGGAGTCGGTCAATGACAAGCAGAAGCAGGTCTTGTTGAAGAAGATCATCGCTCGCCTGGGCCAAGACCTGTCGGGCAAGACCTTCGCGCTCTGGGGCCTGGCCTTCAAGCCCAATACCGATGACATGCGCGCCGCTCCCAGCCGCGTCATCGTGCGCGAGCTGCTAAAGCGCGGTGCCCGGGTACAGGCCTTTGATCCCGTGGCCATGGAAGAAGCCCGCCACGCCTTCGACCTCGACCTGGCCGATCTGCCCGAGCGACGCCAGGACCTGCACTTTGCCAGCGGCGCCATGGAAGCCCTGGAAGGGGCCGATGCCGTGGTCATCGTGACCGAGTGGAAATCCTTCAAGAGCCCGGACTTCGCGGCGATGAAGAGCAGCCTGAAACAGCCGCTGGTCTTCGATGGCCGCAACCTGTTCGAGCCGCTCACCATGGCGCGACTGGGCGTGGAATACCATGCCATCGGCCGTCCTTCCAAGATGCCCCGGTGAGACCGCGATGCTGAAGCGATTGCGCGCTGATGCCCGGCTGTTTCCGTCAGCCGGTTTCTTCCTCAAGTTCCAGGCCAACTGGCTGCTGGCGGGGCGGCGCTTCGGCGTCCGCCGCAATGCGGCCAGTGGCGTGGTGGTGTCGCTGACCTCCTATCCGCCGCGCTTTGGCACGCTGCACCTGACCCTGATGTCGCTGCTGGGCCAGACCTTCGCGCCGGCGCGCATCGTCCTGTGGATCGCCCACCAGGACATGGACAAGCTGCCCGCCAGCGTGACGGCATTGACCCGCCATGGCCTGGAGATCCGTGCCTGCGACGACCTGCGCTCCTACAAGAAGCTGATCCCGCAGCTGCAATGCGATCCCCAGAGCATCATCGTCACCGCCGATGACGACGTACACTACTGGCGCAACTGGTTGAAGGAGCTGGTCGATGCCTACCAGCCGGGGCAGCGCGAAGTCATCGCCCATCGCGTCCATCGCGTGCGGCTGGGGAGCGATGGCCTGCCACTGCCCTATACGCAGTGGGAGTATTCGATCGCCGATTTCAAGTCCGACGACCTGCATTTCCCCACCGGCATCGGCGGCGTGCTTTATGCGCCGGGCATCCTCGGCGAGGAAGTCTTGCGCGAGGATGAATTCATGCAGCTCTGCCCGCGCGGCGATGACATCTGGTTCTGGTGGATGGCCCGCCGCAACGGGGCGCGCTTCCGGCGTGCGCCCTCGGCCAATCGCGACAGCTATTTCTATTGCTGGGACGGTTCCCAGGAATGCGCCCTGTGGGAGGACAACCTCACCGGCAACTATAACGACATCCAGATCGCCGCCATGATAGAGCGCTTTGGATTCGCCGAAGAAAGGAAGGTCGCATAATGGCTTCGGCTATGTCCAACGCACGCTGGCTGACGCTGTCGCAGGTGGTGCGCATCGCCTTGCAGATGGTCTCCATCTTCATCCTCTCGCGCTTGCTGGCGCCCTCCGAATACGGCTTGCTGGCCATGGCCACGGTGGCGGTCAACTTCGCTTCTCTGTTGCGCGACATGGGCACGGGAGCCGCCGTGATCCAGAAGGAGACCCTGACCCGCGAGACCACCAATACCGTCTTCTGGCTCAATATCGGGCTGGGTGTCTCGATTGCCGTGATCCTGGTGGCCATCTCGCCGATGGTGGAGGATTATTTCCGCACCCCCCACCTGGCGCCGGTGCTGTGCCTGATGGCCTTGTCCTTTCCACTGACCAGCAGTTGCGCGGTCCATAGTGCCTTGCTGGAGCGCGAGTCGTCCTTCCGCACGCTGGCGCGCATCGAGATCGTGTCGGCTGCGGTGGCGCTGGTGACGGCCATCACGCTGGCCTTTACCGGCTTCGGCGTCTACAGCCTGGTGTGGCAGACGCTGGTGTCGGCCATGTTGTCGGCGCTGCAGTTGTGGCTCTCCAGCGGCTGGCGTCCCGAGAAGATCTGGAGCCGCAGCGAGTTTCGCGGCCTGTGGCGCTTCAGCGGCAATCTGACCGGCTTCTCCTTCGTCAACTTCTTCGCCCGCAATGCTGACAGCATGGTGATCGGCCGCATCCTTGGCGCGATTCCGTTGGGCATCTACGCGCAGGCCTACAAGGTAATGATGTTCCCGCTGCAGAGCATGAGCTATGTGGCCAACCGGGCGCTGTTCCCGGTGATGAGCCGGCAGCAGGGGCAGCGTGCCGAGATGGCGCGCCTGTACTTCCGCTCGCTGCGCCTGATCGCCACCGTCACCGCGCCCATGATGGCCGGCCTGTGGCTGCTGCGCGAACCCTTCGTGCGGGTGGCGCTGGGGCCGCAGTGGCAAAGCGTACCCATCATCCTGGCCTGGTTGGCGCCGGTGGGCTTCCTGCAGTCGGTGATCAGCACCACGGGCGCGGTCTTCATGGCCACCGGCCGCACCGACCTGATGATGCGCCTGGGCGCGCTGGGCGCGGTGCTGCAGGTGGGCAGCTTCTTCATCGGTGTGCACTGGGGCATCGAAGGCGTGGCCATCTGCTACCTGGTGGCCAATATCCTCAATGCGATCCCGCATTTCTATTTCGCCACCCGCGAATTGCACAGCAACCTGCTGGGCCTGTTGCGCGCGCTGTGGCAGCCCGTGGTGTTTGCGCTGGTGATGCTGGGCCTGCTGGCGCCGCTGCTGCAATGGATGCGCGGCGACCAGTTCGCGCCGCAGGCGGTGCTGTTCGGACTGGCGGCCTTTGGGGCGGTGGTGTTTGCAGGATTGACGCTGCTGTTTTCCAGGGAGCTGGTGCTGGACATGAAGAAGATGGTGGGGCGCGCCTGAGGCGGCACTTCAGGCTATCCCGATCCGGTTTGCATTCCAACAAGAGAGCATCATGAACGACCTGGTCTCCATCTATGTCCCCACCAAGAACCGTCTTGGCCTGCTCACACGCGCGGTCAATTCGGTGCTGGCCCAATCGTACCGGCAGCTGGAACTGATCGTGGTGTCCGACGGTTCCACCGACGGCACCTGCGACTATGTGCGCGCCTTGTCCAGCGACATCCAGGTCAGGCTGATCCACCACGATCAATCGCAGGGGGCCTGCGCGGCCCGCAACCTGGCCATCGAGGCGGCCACCGGGCGTTTCATCACGGGCATCGACGACGACGACGTCTTCATGCCGGACCGCATCGAGCGCTTCGTGCGGCAATGGCAGGCACTGGAGGCGCAGGGGCAGCGTTTCTCCTGCCTGTTCGACCGCCGCATCGTCAATGCCGGTGGCAGCGTCATGCTCTGGGATACCGAGGCCCAGGTCGACCTGGCGGCGATCCTGGAGACCAATGCCATCGGCAACCAGGTCTTCACCACGCCCGAGCGGCTCAAGCAGATCGGCATGTTCGACGCCGCCATGCCGGCCTGGCAGGACTGGGAAACCTGGGTGCGCCTGGTGCGCGCCTTCGGGCCGGCCATCAGCATCTGCTCCAACACCTACCTGATGGATATCTCGCACGAGTTCGAACGCATCACCTTGAAGTCGCCCGAGCGCATCATCTCGGCGGCGCAACTGTTCTATGACCGCCACTGCCAGCGCCGCAACATGGCCGGCCTGCTGCGCTCCCTGGCGGGCTATGAGCAGATCAAGCTGTCGGCCAGCGATTTCTTCACCATGCTCGGAGGAGGGCGCTCCCATGCCAAGTTCGCGGTCAAGCAGCTCAAGTACGGCAAGTACAAGGCGTCGCTGGCGCCGACGCTGCATGCCGCCCCGGGCAAGCGTTGATGGCTGCCGGCACTGACTGAGAAGCGGGTATCCGTCATGGAAAAACAGCACTACGGTGGCCTAGAGGTCCTCAAGCTCGTCATGAGCCTGATGGTGGTGGGCATCCACACCAATCCCTTCGCCAGCCTGCCGATGCTCAATGCCTTGAGTTCCAACGGGATCTTCCGCATCGCCGTGCCGGTGTTCTTCGTGATGAACGGCTATTTCCTCAGCCTGGAGCGCGACAAGTTCCTGCCCTGGCTGCGCCGCATCGTGGTGCTCTACCTGTTGCTGAGCCTGCTGTTCTCGCCGCTGTGGCTGGACCTGCGCTCAGTGGCTGATTGCCTGGCCTCGATTGCGCTGAACCTGGCGACAGGCTGGCACCACCTGTGGTACCTGGCGGCACTGATCCTGGCGGCCTGCCTGGCCTACCTGTGCCGAGCCCACCTGCGCTGGCTGCTGCCGTTCTCGCTGTTGCTCTTCCTGGGTGGCGTGGCCTTGCAGGCGGTCGCCTTGTGGAATGGCAATACCTTCGCCCGCAGCATCCACGGCCAGTTCGATCTCTACCGCAACGGCTTCACGGTGGCGCTGCCTTTCCTGCTGGTGGGCATGGCGCTCCGCCGGCGTGATCCACAGGAGCGGGTGTCGTGGCTGGTGTTGGTGCTGGTGCTGGCTGTCTTCGTGGCCGAGATCCTGTTGTGGGATCGGCTATGGGGCCACCAGACGCGCGACCTCTACGCCAGCCTGATCGTGGTGGCACCGGTGCTGTTCCTGGCGGCGCGTCAGGTGCGCATGGCCTATCGCGACCAGATGTCGGCGCGCATCTACTACTTCCATCCCATCTTCGAGATGGCCTTCAAGCTCAACGGCAAGTTCGGTGGCGGCAAGGTGTTCCTGGTGACGGCCGCGCTGTCGGTGCTGCTGGCCTATGCCATCGGCAAGCTCAAGGGCATGCAGGCAGCGGGCCGCTTGCGCTGGGTCAGGCTGATTCCCTGAAGGGCTGCGTGGCCTTGGACTGCAGCAGTTGCTCCAGCTGGTCCAGCAGGGCCGCTGGCTGCTCGTCGAACTTGCGGGCGAACAGCACCTCGGAGGGGGGCAACGGGCTGTTGTTGTGCGGCGAGTTGAGCACCACATCCTGGGCGAAATGGGGCAGGTAGTCGGCGGTGATGGTTTCCGGGCTCATCTTGCCCGGCACCCAGTTGGTATAGGTGATGCCGGGTCGCAAGCTCTGCCGTAGTGGCGAATTCCACAGGATGGTCTGGAAGAAGAATTCGTCCGGGCAATCGGTGTGCCGGCAAAAGCGCACAAAGCGCGGATGGGCGTCGACGAAGTCGAGGATGGTCTGGCAAGCCAGGCCGGTGATGGCCCACCATTGCGAGCCGGCAGCCGGTTGCATGGCACCGAAGGCGCGCCGGAAGTTGCGCCTGGGCAGCCAGGCGTTGATGAAGTCCTGCAGCATCCAGCGATAGCGGTGCAGGGGCGGACTGCGGCGTATCCAGTAATGTTCCAGGCGGCCCAGGCTCTTGCCGTATTGCTCGTTGGGCATGGCGAAGGCATCCATGAAGTTGGCCTCGCCATGGCGACGGAAGAAATCCTCGATGTAGCTGGCCGGCTGCACCGGCAGGGTGGCGCCGCTGAGCAGCACGACCCGGTCGGGCGTGGCCAGCGTGCGCATGGCCAGGCGCATGAGGCGCAGCGTCGCCTCCACCAGCGAGAAATGGCCCCAGGCGCCATCGACCCGCTCGCGGCAGAAGTGCAGGCGGGGAAAGCGCTCGGCCAGCCCGAGGAAGGGCGTGAGATCGGCCTTGCGGTCGATGTGCAGGAAGAAGCAGACATGTGGCCCGTCCAGCTGTCGCATCATGCGTTCCAGCAGCTTGGGATTGTTATGGGCCAGGATGAGATAGGCAATGTTCATCGGGTGGTCTCTGATGGACGGCAATCGCATAAGCGACGTTCTGCAGGCCCGCGCTACGGCCCCGCTCCGTGACTGAGGGTGGCAAAGCCGGAACAAAGTTCCGCAGCCCGGCATGCGACGGTATGTTGCGCTGCACATGGCGCGCAATTGGGCAGGAAAGCAGCTGACGGCCGTTTATTTTTGCTTTGCAATACGAACTTTTCTTCCTATCCCCGCTCTGTTGATCAGATGGCGCGCCGGTGCAATGACTCCGATGACTCACCGGCCAGCCTGTTCACCAAATTTCCGACCTGTCTGACGAGAGACCTTGATGAGCAGAGATCCCGATTGGGAAGCCGACCTGCGGCGCTACGACATGCGCCGCCCCTTTCTCAAGGAACAATCGATCTGGGCGATCTGGGTCTACCGCTGGGGCCGCCGCATCGAGGCGCGTCCGGCCGGGCTGGGCAAGAAGATCGCCAAGCTCTTTTACTGGCTGGCCTTTCGCCTGGTGGAGACCGCCTTCGGCATCAGCCTGCCTTGCACGGCCAGGATAGGCCCTGGTCTGCGCATCTGGCACTTCGGCAACATCTTCCTGCATGGCGACGTCGTGATCGGCGCCGGCTGCACGCTGCGCCAGGGCGTGACCATCGGCAACCGACGCGAAGGCGGTCCGGTACCGGTTCTCGGTGACGATGTCGAGCTGGGCGCCTATGCCCAGGTGCTGGGCGCCGTCCACCTGGGCGATGGCAGCAAGGTCGGGGCCCTGTCGGTGGTGCTCGATGATGTGCCGCCGGGGGCCACCGCCGTGGGCGCGCCGGCACGGGTGATCCACCGCGAACCCGCCCATGGCCAGGCAGATTTTCTGGAAAAGGACCTCACATGACCCAAGCCACCATCCTCGTCACCGGCGGTGCCGGCTATATCGGTTCGCATACCTGCGTCGAGCTCATCCATGCCGGCTATGCCGTGGTGGTGCTGGACAACCTCAGCAACAGCCGCGCCAGCGTGATGGACCGGGTAGGGCAGATCTGTGGCCAGCGGCCGCTGTTCATCGAAGGGGATATCCGCGACCGCGCCTTGCTGGACGACATCTTTAGCCGTCATCGCATCGATGCCGTGATCCACTTCGCCGGCCTCAAGGCCGTCGGTGAGTCGGTGGCCCAGCCGCTGCGCTACTACGACAACAATGTCAGCGGCAGCAATGTGCTGTTCGAGGCGATGGCCGCGCATGGCGTCAAGAGCATCGTCTTCAGCTCTTCGGCGACGGTGTACGGCGACCCGGCCAGCGTACCCATCACCGAAGCCTTCCCGCTGTCGGCCACCAGTCCCTATGGCCGCAGCAAGCTGATGGTGGAGCAGATCCTGGGTGACCTGCATGTGGCCGACCCGAGCTGGCGCATTGCGCTGCTGCGCTACTTCAATCCGGTGGGCGCGCACGAAAGCGGGCTCATCGGCGAGGACCCCAGCGGCATTCCCAACAATCTGCTGCCCTTCATCGCGCAAGTGGCCGACGGGCGTCGCGCTGCGTTGTCGGTCTATGGCAGCGACTATGCCACGCCCGATGGCACCGGCGTGCGCGACTACATCCACGTGGTCGACCTGGCGCTCGGGCACCTCAAGACGCTGCGCAAGCTGGAGCAGGGGCCGGGTGTGCAGGTCTACAACCTGGGTACCGGGCGCGGCAACAGCGTGCTGGAAATGCTGGCGGCCTTCGAGAAGGCTTGCGGCAAGAAGCTGCCCTACCAGCTGGTGGACCGGCGTGCGGGCGACATTGCCTGCTGCTATGCCGCCACCGAACGTGCCGAGCGCGAGCTGGGCTGGCGGGCCGAGCGCGGCATCGAGGCCATGTGCGCCGATACCTGGCGCTGGCAGGCCCTGGCCAAGCAGCTGGCGCAGGACGAGGCGGCATGAGCCGCAAACCGGGCAGGGCCCAGGACTGGCGCCGGACCGGTGATCTTCATTCAATCTTTGGAGTGTGAGCATGGCGACCATCGATGTACTGTTGCCGGTCAAGAACGGCGTGGATTTCCTGGCGGAGTCGCTGGAGAGTGTGCAAGCCCAGAGCTTTCATGATTGGCGCCTGCTGGTGCTGGACCACGGTTCCACCGATGGCAGCGCCGAGATGGCAGCGCGCTATCACGAACAGGATCCGCGCATCGAGCTGCACGCCTTCCCCGAGGCGGACGGCTTGTCGGGCCTGCTCAACAAGGGGCTGGAAATCAGTGATTGCCGCTACGTGATGCGGCATGACGCCGATGATGTCTGCTATCCCGAACGCATGGCGATCTCGCTGGCGGCTTTCGAACAGCATCCGCAGTGCGTGGCCATCGGCGGCCAGGCCGATGTGATCGATGCGAGCGGGGCCGGCATCGGCGACATGAAGATGCCGGTCGGTGCACAGCGGGTGGGCGCGGCCAGCCTGTTCCGCAATCCCATCGCGCACCCGACGGCCATGCTCGATTTCGCCGAAGTGCGCAAGGCCGGGATCCGCTATGGCGCCGATTTCATGGGCGTGTTCCCGCAGGAGCAGCAGATGACCGTCAAGAACCTGGCCGAGGATTACTTCCTGTTCGGCCAGCTGGGTATCCAGGGCAAGTGCAACAACGTGCCGCAAAAACTGATCAAGTACCGCTGGCACGGCAACAACGTCAGCGCCAAGCGGTTCGACGAGCAGATGAAAGTCTCGCTGCAGGTGTCGCGCTATCTGGTGCGCGCCTTTGCACGGATGAAGCAGGTAGCGTATTTCGACCCCGCGCCATTCTGCAATCATGGCGGCCTGCTGTTCGAGATCGACGGTCGCAGCGACTTTTCTCCCGAGTTCGCCCGCATGGCCGCAGCGGTACGGGAGGGCTTTGCCCATGCGCCTGAGGTCGAGCGCGAGCTGCGTTTTCGCAAGCTGGCGACCACGCGCAATGAACTGCTGCTGCTGTGGCGCTATTTCCTGTTCCAGGCCAATGACCAGCCGGAGACCGGGGAGTGGAATGCCGTGCGTGCCTGGCTGATCCGTCGCTTCCCGGGCAAGCGGCGCATGAGTGCGCTGCTGGAAAGCGTGCCGGCCTGAGCGGGAGCATCGGCTGGCTCAACAGCACAACCGATGCAGAAATGAAAAAATTATTTATATCAAAGACTTAGGGAGATCTTCCCGGGCTTGTCCACAGGCTTGCCCCCATTTTCTGGGGATAAGTGCTGCCGCTGAGGACAACTCGGCCGTGACCGGCCGGACAGCCGCCAGGCCGATGGTCGGCCGGGCAGTTTTGGCGTCGGCAAGGCGCGTTTGCCTGCCCCTGCGCCGGCTGGTAAAAGACGTTTTCAATCAAGGGCTTGGATCGCTTTTCCCGGGATTTTCCACAGGCCTGTCCCCGATTTCTGTGAACAACTCGGCCTGTAGGGCAATGCCGCTTTAACGGCCGCTGGCGGTCTGCCACAGGCGCGCCATCTGCTCGGCACTGGCCTGCAGCAGTTGCGGCGCCTGTGCGATGGCATCCTCCAGCGAGCCCGGGCCGAACACGATGGAGAAACAACCCGAGAAGCCGGTCTGCAATTGCGCCAGCGACTTGCGGTCGATGCCACCCGAGAGCAGGCTGGTCGGCACGCCCAGGCGACGCGCGCGCTGGCTGGCGATGAAGGGCGCCTTGCCATGCAGGGTCTGGGCGTCGCTGCGGCCTTCACCGGTGATGAGCCAGTCGGCGCCGGTGAGGGCCTCGTCCAGGCCGATATGATCGGCCACGGTTTCGGCCCCCGAGCGGAATTGCGCGCCCAGCATCAGCAAGGCATACCCCAATCCGCCGGCAGCGCCTGCGCCGGGCAGTGCCGCGGCGCTGCGGCCCAGGCTGGCTTCCAGCACCTTGGCGAAATGCGCCAGCGCGCCATCGAGCTGGGCCAGTTGTTCGGGCTTCACGCCTTTCTGGGGACCAAAGACGGCGGTGGCGCCTTCTTCGCCGCAGAGGGGATTGTCGACGTCCGACATGGCCACGAAGTGGGCTTGCTGGACGCGCGGATCCAGTGCCGAGGCGTCGACCCGTGCGACCTTGTGCAATTGCGAGGGCTGCGGCGCCACGACCGCGCCTGCGGCATCGTAGAACACCACGCCCAGCCCGGCCAGCAGGCCGGCGCCGCCGTCGTTGGTGCTGCTGCCCCCGAGCGCCACCAGGAAGTGACGGGCGCCACGGTCGAGCAGGGCCTTGATGGCATCGCCCACCCCCAGCGTGCTGCGCTCTTCGACGGCCACGGCCGTGCCAGCGGCATCGGTAAGGCCGACGATGGCCGCCGATTCGATGACCGCACTGCCATCCTTGAGGAGGCCGACCGGCGCCTGTACCGTCTGCCCGGCGGCATTGCGGCAGGCCACGCTGAAGCGCTCGCCGCCGGCGTGCATGAGCGCGTCGAGCGTGCCTTCCCCGCCATCGGCGATAGGGCGCAGGCGAACTTCGGCGCCCGGGATGGCGGCCTGGATGCCGGCGCCGATGGCGGCGGCGACTTCCTCGGCAGAAAGCGAGCCCTTGAAGGAATCGGGGGCGATGACGACGACGGGAGCGCGGGAAGTAGGGCTGGAAGATGTCATGGTGTGTCTGGTTTGATGATGCCTGGCGTGACGTGATGTGACGTGACGTGACGAAAGGCGCTGCTGCTGGGTCTCGATATCGTTGTGGGAGGCGTCGCACGCGGCATGCGCGGTGCGATCGACGCGCCATTATATAAGCTGCGTCTTATCTGATTATGGCTGCGCCGGTATAGACAGTAGAAACGGCTGGTGAAGATTTGCTGCCGGGCAAGCTGCTGGGGGCGGATGCAGGTAACAATTGGTAAGGGCGGTGGAAGTAGGTGCGGGCCTGCGCAATAGTTTCATATTGGCGGTACTGCGCCTGAGGAGAAATGACAATGAAACCGCATCTTTATGTCGCCCTGCTGCCAGTGGCAGTGATGCTGGGCGGATGCGTGGCTGTTCCGGTGGATCCCTATGGCGGTGCCGTCGCCTATCCGGCCCAGCCGGTGTATTCGCCTTATTACGCTTATCCGGCGTATCCGGCCTACCCGGCTTACCCGGCCTATGGATATCCCTCCAGTTCCATCTACTTCGGTTATGGCGGCGGTTGGGGGCATCGGGGTCGCTGGCGCTGAAGAAGGCCTCATGAAAATAGACCTGCAACCGCTCCGGCGGGCAAGATAAAAGCAGCTAAAATGTCGCCTTCTTTGATTGCCAAGCGTGATATGGCAGACGACGCCCGGAGAAGGACGGTCAGTACCGTTGCCCTGCTCCGTTGCAGGCGCTGCCGCAAGGTATGAGTTTCTCCGTTTCCTCGATCCGCACAGACAGCTTTTCCCATTCCCGGCGCCGCACGGCGTTGGGACTGTTCGCGTCCGTGCTGGTGCATGCGGTGCTGTTCCTGTTCGTGCGGGCCAAGCTGGCCGAAGTGCCACCGCGCTTCGATGCACCCGGCAAGCCGGACGCACCGATGCAGGTCACCCTTATCCAGCCCCGCCCGCCGGCCCCGGTCATGCAGCCGGAACCCCCCAAGGCAGTGCCGGAGCCGCCCAAGAAGGTGGTGCAACCCTCACCCAAGAAGCCCGCCGCCAAGGCCGCCCCACGTCACAACGCGGCGCCCCCGGTGCGCAAGCCGCAGAGTGAGCGGGTGCCGGCCGCGGTGGCGCCCAGCAGCAATGCTGCGAGCACACCAGCCGCACCGGAAGAAGATTTCATGACGGCCATGAACCGCCGTCGCGAAAAACGCGAAGCCGCAGAGGCAGCTGCCGCCCAGGAAAACGCGGCCGCGCGCGCGGCCGAGAATCCCTCGGCCAATGACATCGCCAAGGCCAATATCGCCTTCCAGGATAGGCGCGGACGTGGCACCAACGGCATCTTCCAGATCCTCAGCATGGGCCCGCGCGTGGCGCAGTACAGTTTCCGTGGCTGGACCACCGATCAGCGCCGCAGCCAGAACCAGTTGATCGAGGTCGATGCAGGCTTCGGCGGCAATGTGCAGCTGGCGGTGGTGGACAGCATGATTGCGCTGATCCGCAAATATTATTCGGGCGATTTCAACTTCGACTCCCAGCGGCTGGGCCGTGTGGTGACCCTGTCGGCAAGGCAGGAAGATACCAAGGGCTTGCAGAATTTCTTGCTCAATGAATTCTTCAGTGGACGATGAAGAGGGCGTGGGAGAAAAAGTTAAAAATGTTTTTCAGAAACACTTGATATTCCTACACAATCACTGCTATAATTTTTTTCTTCAGTCGGGGCGTAGCGCAGCCTGGTAGCGTACTTGCATGGGGTGCAAGGGGTCGTGTGTTCGAATCACACCGTCCCGACCAAGAATCAGAAGGGCTTATGGATTTATCCATAAGCCCTTTTCTTTTTTCTGGTGATTTTTCGACTTCCTGGTCCGGCGGCAGGTTACACAATCATACAATTCCAGGTCCGCTCAACCGTTACCTTGCCCGTTATCTGGTCACCACGGCCTCATACATCGTGGCGTCCGGCTCTCCACGCCGGAACAATTCGCCAAACAAGACCAGGAGCGCAAGCATGAAATCCCTTTTATTGATTCCCGCCATCGCGGCGGCATTTGCCCTGAGCGGTTGCGTGGTCACGCCGCCTACCGTACGTCCGGCCTATGTCGCGCCTCCGGGCGTGGTCTACGTCGAGCCGACCTATGCTTCGCCGGGCCCGGGCTGGGCATGGGAGTATCACGCCCACTACGGCTGGGGATGGCACCATCCGCAATACGGCTGGCATCGCGGCTGGCATTGACCCTGGCGCCGGCCATACCGGCGTAGCAACGAAAACAGCGGCTGCATGCCGCTGTTTTTTTGCCCCGTGCCGGTGTGTGACTATCTCGGCCGCTGCTCCAGGGTGAGGTGATGCAGTTCGGCGATGGTGGACAGCCGGGCGCGCAGCTGCTCCTCGGTGGTCGTCATCGGCGTCGAGACGCTGATGATGGCCGCGCGCGCAGCCGGGCCGATGCGCCAGACATGCAGGTCATT
The DNA here is from genome assembly GCF_016429215.1 of Herbaspirillum sp. ASV7. Lineage (GTDB taxonomy): Bacteria > Pseudomonadota > Gammaproteobacteria > Burkholderiales > Burkholderiaceae_D > Herbaspirillum. The sequence continues at coordinate 74,795 of NZ_JAELUH010000004.1, forward strand.
GATCTGCACTTCCAGCCCGTCGAAGGCGCGTTCGATACGGGCAGCGACCTGTTCGTCGGTCACGTCCAGCAGCATCGAGGCGCTGCTGCGCAGCAGGCTGCTGGACCAGCGCGCGATCACCACCGCGCCGACCACGCCCATCAAGGGATCCAGCCAGGTCCAGCCCAGATAGAGACCGGCCACCAGAGCGGCGATGGCCAGCACCGAGGTCAGGGCGTCGGCCACCACATGTATGTAGGCCGAGCGCAGGTTGTTGTCGTGACCATGGTGGTGGTGTCCGTGGCCGTGGGCATCGTGATGCGCATCATGATGGTCGTGATCATGGCTCTCCATCAGCAGCAGGGCGCTGACGATGTTGACGATCAGGCCGATGACCGCGATGACGATGGCGTCGCCGAACTCTACCGGGCTGGGATTGGCCAGCCGCCAAATGGATTCTCCGCCGATGCCGATGGCAATGACGGCCAGCACCAGGGCCGAGGCGAAACCCGCCAGGTCGCCCACCTTGCCGGTGCCGAAGCTAAAGCGTGTGTCGTGGGCGTGACGACGCGCAAACAGGTAGGCAAAGGCGGCGATGGCCAGCGCGCCGGTGTGGGTGGCCATATGGAAGCCATCAGCCAGCAGCGCCATGGAGCCGGTCAGGTAGCCGGCTGCAATCTCGGCCACCATCATCACGGCGGTCAGCGCAACCACCCACAGGGTGCGGCGGGTATTGCGGTCGTGATTGGCGCCCAGATAGACGTGATCGTGGCGGAAAGGGGAGGTGTCTTGCATGCTTGTTCCTGTCGATTCGGTCGGTTATTTGGCGTAGCGGCGGATCGCTTCGAGGACTTCTTCCAGTCCCTGGTTGCGCTCTTGGTCGCTCAGGCCGGGGCGGGCCACGTGTTCGCGCGCATGCGCTTCGATCAATTGGTCCATCAGTCCGTTGACCGCGCCTCGGATGGCTGCGGCCAGGTGCAGGGTGCTGGCACAATCGGCGTCACCCTCCAGGGCGCGTTCGAGCGCCTGCACCTGGCCGGCGATGCGGCGCACGCGCTTTTGCAGGGCATCCTTGTCCTGCGTGAGATGTGCCATACCATACCCCCCTATCCTATAAAGCAGGGATTGTAATCGAAAACCGATGGGGGAGGGCAACAGTTGTTTTCTCTGTCAGCGTGATGTCAGCTATTGCTGTTCGTTAAGTTACGCGTAAGCTAAGCGCATTAGCCTGATGAAACTGCGGCGAGTGCGTCCGCAACCATGCCTGCCTGGAAGCAGGTGCAGACAAGCGGGATACCCGCAGGGAGACAAGGATGGCAAAGATCAGGGTGGCCGGTGCCACGGGTGCGCCGGTGCAGTGGCTGGGCGTGTTGGCGCCGTGGGTGGCGGGCCTGGTCCTGGGCGGGGCCGTGGCCTTCGCGTTGGACGCGACAGGCGCCGCGCAGGTGGTCGGCGCGCCTTTGGCGTCCGGCACGGTGATACTGGCGGGTCTGCTGGGTTCGGCCCTGGTGCGCCGGCGTGCTACGCCATCGGGTAACGAGATGGTCGGCAAGATCGGTGGCGAGATCGACCACATCATGATTGGCGCGGCCGAGACCTCCTTCTTCGTCGATACCATCAAGACCAAGATCGGCAAGGATGTCGATGCCGCCAACCGCATCGCCGCCAGCGCGGAGCAGAACGCCGCCACCACCGAGCAGATCGCCGCCAATGCCGAGCGCGCCTCGGCGATCGCCTCCGAGGTCCGGGCCGAGAGCGTCAGTGGCCGTTCCGAGGTGGACCGTGGCTTGCAGCAGATCGGCCAGGCCCGTACCGATGCCTTGTCGGCCTCGGCGATGATGGAGCAGCTGCAGGACAAGTCGCGCCGCATCCATGGCATTACCGAAGTCATCAGCGAGATCGCTGCGCGCACCAACCTGCTGGCGCTGAACGCCGCCATCGAGGCGGCGCGCGCGGGCGAGCAGGGGCGCGGCTTCGCGGTGGTGGCAGGCGAGGTGCGGCAGCTGGCCCAGCGCACCAAGGAGGCCACCGACGACATCGGCGTCATGGTGCGTGCCATCAACGAGGAGGCCGAGCGGGCTGCCTCGGGCATGAATGCCTTGAGCGGGCGGGTGCTGGAGGCGGCGCAGAACGTGGAAAAGGTCCATGGCCTGCTCAACAGCATCGAGCGTTCGGCCAGCCAGTCGCAGGAACAGATCGAGGAGATTGCCGTGGCCTCGCGCGAACATGTGCAGACCACGCAGGAGATCGCCGAGGCCATCACCGACATCCGCAACGGCATGTTGCACACCGATGCCGAGCTGCCGCGCGTGGCGGCGTCGGCCATGCAGCTCTCGGAGCGTGCCGAAGCCGTCTTCGAGGCCATCGTCGAGGGTGGCGTGCGCAGCGGCCATGACGATATCCGTGCCGCTGCGGCCGAAGCGGCTCGGGCAGTGGGGCGGTTGTTCGAGGAGTCGATCCGGGCCGGGCGCATCTCCGAGGCAGCGCTGTTCGACCGTACCTACACGCCGATTGCCCATACCTCGCCGCAAAAGCACTCCAGCCAGTTCGATGCCTTCACCGACCAGGTGCTGCCAGCGATCCAGGAGGCTTTGCTGGAGCGCATGCCGCAGCTGGCCTATGCGGGCGCGGTCGACAACAACGGCTACTTTCCGACGCACAACAAGAAGTTCTCGCAGCCGCTGACGGGCAACTACGATGTCGACCTGGTCAACAACCGAACCAAGCGCATCTTCAGCGACCGCACCGGCAAGCGCTGCGGCGCCAATACCAAGTCCTTCCTGCTGCAAACCTACAAGCGTGATACCGGCGAGGTCATGCACGACCTGTCGGTCCCTATCTACGTGCATGGCAAGCACTGGGGTGGTTTCCGGGTCGGCTACCGCTCCAGTCACGCGCCGGCCTCGGGGGCGGTCGCAGTGACGGCACCGGCACCGGCTCCAGGGCAGCCCCGGATTGCGACCCGAATGCCTGCAGCGCCGCGCAGAGCAAGCGCTGTGAGGATTTCCAAGCATTGAGAATGCAAGCACGCCGGCTGGTGATTGACTTGCCGCAATAGGGGGGTAAAACCGTTTCATTTCCGGGGCTGATTTGCTTGACCCCGCCTGGTGGCTGATAGATTATTCGACAAGGGGATAGCCGCCCGCACAGAGCGGGCGTTAGACAGCAAACGGCGCGCCGGTCGCGGCGCCGTACCAGGGAAGGAAAGACAGTGAAGCCTACGGTGCCAAGCAAGGGCGAATCATCCGGCAAGGAGTTCGATTTCAACAGCCGTGATTTCGAGCGCGTGCGTGGCCTCATCTACCAGCGGGCAGGTATCGCGCTGGCCGACAGCAAGCAGGAGATGGTCTACAGCCGCCTGGCGCGGCGCCTGCGCGCCACCGGCATTACCTCCTTCAATCAGTACCTGGACATGCTGGAGCGCACCCACGATTCAGAAGAGTGGGAAGCCTTCACCAATGCGCTGACCACCAACCTGACCTCGTTCTTTCGCGAGGCCCACCATTTTCCCATCCTGGCGGACTTCCTCAAGACTCTGAAGGAGCCGGCGACGATCTGGTGCTCGGCCGCCTCCACGGGCGAGGAGCCCTATACCATCGCCATGACCGCCTGCGAGGCCTATGGATCGCTGACGCCGCCGGTGCAGATCGTGGCGACCGACATCGATACCAATGTCCTGGCCACCGGCGCCAATGGCGTCTATCCGATGGAGCGCATCGAGAAGATGTCGCCCGAGCGGGTCAAGAAATTCTTCCTGCGTGGCAAGGGGAGCCACGAGGGCTACGTGCGCGTACGCCCGGAGTTGCGCAAGCTGATCACCTTCAAGCAGCTGAACCTGCTGGCCGATGGCTGGCCCATCAGCGGCCAGTTCGACGTGATCTTTTGCCGCAACGTGATGATCTATTTCGATAAACCTACCCAGAGCAAGATCCTGTCCAGATTTGTACCCTTGATGAAGCCCCATGCCTTGCTGTTCGCCGGCCATTCGGAGAACTTCCTGTATGTCTCCGATGCGCTCAAGCTCAAGGGCAAGACGGTCTATGAACTCAACGCGGCCCAGCGCGGTACAAGGACCAAGACATGAGCCAGGCCTCGGAGCAGATTGCCACCAATCTCTACTACGATCGCACCTTCGATTGCGACGCCGCCAAGATCCTGCCGGGTGAATATTTCTTTACCGGCAAGGACATGATGATCGTGACCGTGCTCGGCTCCTGTGTCTCGGCCTGTATCCGGGATCGTGTCTCGGGCATCGGCGGGATGAACCACTTCATGCTGCCCGACGGCGGCGGCGATGATGGCAGCCCCATTTCGGCCTCGGCGCGCTATGGCACCTATGCCATGGAAGTGCTGATCAACGATGTCCTGAAATCCGGCGCCCGGCGCGAGAACCTGGAGGCCAAGGTGTTCGGCGGCGGCAACGTGCTGCGCGGCTTTTCGGCCATCAACGTGGGCGAGCGCAATGCCGAGTTCGTGCGGCGCTACCTCAAGGCGGAAAATATCCGTGTGGTCGCCGAAGACCTCAATGATATCTATCCGCGCAAGGTCTACTTCTTCCCCCGCACCGGCAAGGTGCTGGTGAAGAAGCTCAAGCAGATGCATAACAATACGCTGGTGGATCGCGAAAAAGCCTACGCCAGCAAGCTGGTGACCAAGCCGGTGGGTGGCGAGGTCGATCTGTTCTGATGAGCAGCAGGGTTTGGCAGGGGCAGGTTCAGGGGAAGCAGGGCAATACGGAAACTAGAGTGTAGAGTGATGAAAATAAAAGTTCTTATCGTCGACGATTCGGCGCTGATCCGCAGCGTGATGCGCGAGATCATCGGTAGTCAGCCAGACATGGAGGTGGTGGGCGTGGCGCCTGACCCCATCATTGCGCGCGAGCTGATCAAGCAGACCAATCCGGATGTACTGACGCTGGATGTGGAAATGCCGCGCATGGATGGCCTGGATTTCCTGGAAAAACTCATGCGCCTGCGGCCCATGCCGGTGGTGATGGTGTCCTCGCTGACCGAGCGCGGGTCCGAAATCACCCTGCGCGCCCTGGAGCTGGGTGCCATCGACTTCGTGACCAAGCCCAAGATCTCCATCCAGAGCGGCATGCAGGAATATGCCGACATGATCGCCGACAAGATCCGCGCTGCCGCCAAGGCACGCGTGCGCGCCCGTCCGCCGCGCAGCGCCGAGCAGGCCAATACGCCCGGCGAGGTGCTGCCGCAGATCCGCAATCCGCTCACCAGTAGCGAAAAGCTCATCATCATCGGTGCGTCCACCGGCGGCACCGAGGCGATCAAGGAATTCCTCATCCGCATGCCCTCGGATTGTCCGGGCATCCTGATCACCCAGCACATGCCGGAAGGCTTTACCCGCTCCTTTGCCCAGCGCCTCAACAACCTGTGCAAGATCTCGGTGGTCGAGTCCGCCGGCAACGAGCGCGTGCTGCCTGGCCACGCCTACATCGCCCCGGGGCATTCGCACCTGAAGCTGGTGCGCAGCGGCGCCAACTACATGACCCAGCTCGACCAAGGGCCGCCGGTGAACCGGCACCGCCCCTCGGTGGACGTGCTGTTCCAGTCGGCGGCCAGCTGCGCCGGCAAGAACGCCGTGGGCGTCATTCTCACGGGCATGGGCAAGGACGGCGCCCAGGGCATGCTGGAAATGCGCAATGCCGGTGCCTACAATTTTGCCCAGGACGAGGCTTCCTGCGTGGTGTTCGGCATGCCGCGCGAGGCTATCGCCATCGGTGCTGCGCATGAGGTGCTGTCCTTGCAGGCCATGCCGGGACGGGTGCTGGCGTGGCTGGCAGAACACGGCAGTCGCGCCCTGCGCGTCTGAAATGGCTGGCAGCAGCGATTGTGCTGCCATTTTTGCTATTGCTGCACTACAATTCCGTGGCAGCCGAGAGGGATGCACCTGCAGCATGACGCCGTGGGTGCAGCACACAGAAAAAGGGGCGGTTCAAGTTCGCATCCGGGCTTGCCGTAACCAAGAATTCAATTGAACAGATGGAGTCTTAGCATGTCCGGTCCCAATACCAAGTTCTTAGTCGTCGATGATTTCTCGACCATGCGCCGCATCGTGCGCAACCTGCTCAAGGAGTTGGGCTACACCAACGTGGATGAGGCCGAAGATGGTGTCCAGGCGCTGCAGAAACTGCGCAGCGACCAGTTCGACTTCGTCGTCTCCGACTGGAACATGCCCAACATGGACGGCCTGACCATGCTGCAGGAAATCCGCAAGGATCCGGCCCTCTCCAAGCTGCCGGTGCTGATGGTGACGGCCGAAGCCAAGAAGGAAAACATCGTCGCCGCCGCCCAGGCCGGCGCCAATGGCTATGTGGTCAAGCCGTTCACCGCCGCCACGCTGGATGAAAAGCTGGCCAAGATCTTCGAAAAGATGGCCGCAGGTGGCTGATATGGAAGAGGGCCTCGATCCTGCCCGCAAGCCCTCCGGCGAAGGCGTAGCGGCGAACGAAGAGGTGCTGGTGCGCATCGGCCACATGACGCGCAACCTGCACGACAGCCTGCGCGGCCTGGGGTTTGACCGCCTTCTGGAGCGGGCCGCCAGCGACATGCCGGACGCCCGTGACCGCCTTGAATACGTGGCCCGCATGACCGAGCAGGCCGCGCAGCGCGTGCTCAATGCCACCGAGCTGGCCAGCCCCTTGCAGGAGCGCATCGGCGAGGGTGCCAGTGAGCTCAAGGCGCAATGGGATGCTCTCGGTGCTGGCACTTTCTCCGAGGCCGATTATCGCGCCCTGGGAGCGAAGACCGCCGCCTTCCTGGCCCAGGCCGGGGAGGACAGCAGCGCGACCAAGCAGCAACTGCTGGACATCATGATGGCCCAGGATTTCCAGGACCTGACCGGCCAGGTCATCAAGCGCGTCACCAAGCTGGCGCACGACCTGGAGTCGCAGCTGGTGCAATTGCTGGTCGATTATTCGCCTTCCGAAGCCAAGCGCGAGGATACCGGTCTGCTCAATGGGCCGCAGATCGATCCGGCTGGCAAGGATGTCATCGCCAACCAGGGGCAGGTCGACGACCTGCTGGAAAGCCTGGGTTTCTGAGACCTTCCGGACGGGTGCGAAGGCTCTTTTCGCGCCCGTAGCCTGCATGTTGTGATGTTTTGGCAAGTTTTATTGCCTGTCTTGTCACGCATGTCGGGTATTTCTCATTTTCCGAGACGTATCGTTCTATCTGACGCAGACGCTTGCGTTTTTGCCTAGTCCGAAATGGGGGACCTTTCCATCCCTATTCCCCTGATGATCCCGCCACGCCGTCCCCAATAATCCTGCCTATTGTTCTAGAAATCCGTCCATCGAAAGCGATCTTGGGCGGACGTGCAGTTTTGCAGGGGGATGCGGCGGATGGCCGAAGATAGCGACATGGAGCGGACCGAACCCGCCACGGGTAAACGCCTTGAGCGTGCCCGTGAGCAGGGGGATGTGCCGCGTTCGCGCGAGCTGGCTACTTGCCTGTTGCTGCTGGTGGGCGGCAGCTGTGTGTGGATGTTCAGTGGTCCGGTGGTGACCAGCGTGGACCGCATCATGGTGGCCACGCTCAGTTTCGAGCGCGCCGCCGCCTTCGACCCGGTAGTGCTGTTCAACATGCTCAGCGCCCATTTCATGGAGGTCGCCATCTCCGTGATCCCGATCGCCTTCATGATGACTCTGGCGGCCATGGCTGCGCCCCTGATGCTGGGCGGCTGGCTGTTCAATGTGGATTCGCTGGCACCCAAGTTCGGCAAGCTCAATCCCCTCAACGGGATTGGCAACATGTTTTCCCTCAATTCGCTGGTCGAGCTGGGCAAGGCCGTGCTCAAGACCCTGGTGGTCGGGATCGTGGCCTGGCTGGTCATCCGCAGCCAGATCGACGCCGTCATGGGGCTGGGGGTGGAATCCCTGAAGACGGCCAGCAGCCATTCGGCGCACCTGTTGTGGATCAGCTTCATCGTGATCGTCTCGGCGTTGGCTTTCATTGCCGCCATCGATGTGCCTTACCAGATCTGGAACTATGGCCGCAAGCTGCGCATGACGCGCCAGGAAGTCAAGCAGGAGCACAAGGAATCCGAGGGTGATCCGCACATCAAGGGCAAGATCCGCGCGATGCAGCGCGCCATGGCCCGTCGCCGCATGATGGCCGAAGTGCCGACCGCCGACGTGGTGGTGACCAACCCGACCCACTTTGCAGTGGCCCTGAAATATACCGAAGGCAAAATGGCCGCGCCCACGGTGGTGGCCAAGGGCTCCGACGAGATCGCCGCCAAGATCCGCGAGATCGCCCGCGAAAACAAGGTGCCGTTGCTGGAAGCCCCGCCCCTGGCGCGTGCCTTGCACACCCACACCGAGATCGGTGACCAGATTCCCGAAGCGCTCTATACCGCCGTGGCCGAGGTGCTGGCCTATGTGTTCCAGCTGCGCACCTATGGCCAGTTCGGCGGCCAGCGTCCGGTCGAACCCACCGAGCTGCAGGTGCCCAGGGACCTGGACCCGGCGACCGCGCCCAAGAAACCGCGCGGAGCACAGCGTAGAAACACGCAGTAACTATGGCAACCAAACTCAATACCCTGAAAATCCCGGCCTGGGTGCCGATCAAGAACAGCCGGGCGCTGGCAGCGCCGATCCTGATCATCATGATGCTGGCCATGATGGTGCTGCCATTGCCGGCCTTCATGCTGGACCTGCTGTTCAGCTTCAATATCTCGCTGTCGGTGATCGTGCTGATGACCGCGCTCTATACGGTCAAGCCGCTGGACTTCATCGCCTTCCCGGCGGTGCTGCTGGTGTCGACCATGTTGCGGCTGTCACTGAACGTGGCCTCGACCCGGGTGGTGCTGACCGAGGGCCATACGGGCCCGGACGCGGCCGGCAAGGTGATCGAGGCCTTCGGTCACTTCCTGATCGGTGGCAACTACACGGTCGGTATCGTGGTGTTCATCATCCTGACCATCATCAACTTCATGGTGGTGACCAAGGGTGCCGGTCGTATCGCCGAAGTGGGCGCCCGCTTCACCCTGGACGCCATGCCCGGCAAGCAGATGGCCATCGATGCCGACCTCAACGCCGGTCTCATCGGCGAACCCGAGGCGCGCGCCCGCCGCAAGGAAGTGGCGCAGGAGTCCGAATTCTATGGTGCCATGGACGGTGCCTCCAAGTATGTGCGGGGCGACGCCGTGGCCGGCATCATCGTCACCGTGGTCAACATCGTCGGCGGCCTGGTGGTGGGCATGGTGCAGCACGATCTGGCCTTTGATGCCGCCCTGAAGAACTACACCCTGCTGGCCATCGGTGACGGCCTGGTGGCACAGATCCCCTCGCTGATCATCTCCACCGCCGCCGGTGTGGTGGTCTCGCGCGTGGCCAACGACCAGGACGTGGGCGGACAGCTGATCAACCAGCTCTTTGCCAAGCCGGAGGTGCTCTACATCACCGCGGCCATCATCGGCGGCATGGGCCTGATCCCGGGTATGCCGCATATTGCCTTCATCCTGCTGGCGGCAGCCATGGGCGGTGGCGCCTACGCCATCGGCAAGCGCACCGAGAAGGCCAAGGCGGAAGCCGCCGCCCAGCCGCAGGCCTCGTCGGCTGCTGCACCGGCGCAGGAGAGTGAAGAGGCGACCTGGAACGACGTCATGCCGGTCGATACCCTGGGCCTGGAAGTGGGTTACCGCCTCATTCCGCTGGTCGACAAGGGGCAGGGTGGCGAATTGCTCAAGCGCATCAAGGGTATTCGCAAGAAATTCGCCCAGGAAGTCGGTTTTTTGTCGCCACCCATTCATATCCGCGACAATCTGGAATTGAAACCCTCGGCCTATCGCATTACCCTCAAGGGTGTGGAGGTCGGCAACGGCGAAGCGCATGCGGGCCAGTACCTGGCCATCAATCCCGGCATGGTGACCGGCCCCTTGCCGGGCATGATGACCACCGATCCGGCGTTTGGCCTGCCGGCGGTCTGGATCGAGAACGGCTTGCGCGAGCAGGCGTCCACGATGGGCTACACTGTGGTGGATGCCGGTACCGTGGTGGCGACCCACCTGAACCACCTCATCACCACCCATGCTGCCGAGCTGCTGGGGCGCCAGGAGGTGCAGAGCCTGCTGGACCACCTGGCCAAGGAAGCGCCCAAGCTGGTCGAGGACCTGGTGCCCAAGATGCTGCCGCTGGGCACCTTGCAGAAGGTGTTGCAGAACCTGTTGCTGGAAGGCGTGCATATCCGCGATATGCGCACCATCATCGAGACCCTGGCCGAGAACGTGGCGCGCGTGCAGGATCCCACCGATCTCACCGCCATCGTGCGTATCGCGCTGGGCCGGGCGATCGTGCAGCAGATCTTCCCGGGCGAGAACGAGCTGCCGGTCATGGCGCTCGACTCCAAGCTGGAACGCCTGCTGATGCAGGCACTGCAGGCCAGCGGCGACAGCGGCGGCATCGAGCCCGGCCTGGCCGACTCGCTGGTGACGCAGGCCGAAATGGCGGCGCAACGCCAGGAGCAGATGGGCCTGGCGCCGGTATTGCTGGTGGGAGCGCCGCTGCGGACATTGCTGGCGCGCTTCCTGCGTCGGGCCATGCCACAATTGCGTGTGTTGTCGCACGCTGAAATACCGGAATCGAAAACGATTAAAGTTACTAGCCTAGTTGGAGGGCAAGCATGAACGTCAAGAAATTTATCGCCAATTCTTCTCGCGAGGCCTGGCGCCAGGTTCGCGAGGCGCTCGGGCCGGATGCTGTCATTCTCTCCAACCGCAATATTCCTGACGGGGTGGAAATCCTGGCCATGGCCAATGAGGACATGACCACCCTGGTCGCGCCCACGGGCGCGCGCGAGGCGGCGGGGCGGCCCCAGGCGGCTTCCCTGCAGCAGCAGTCGGGCTTGCCGCCGGCGCAGCAGCCCAGGCGGCCGGCCTTGCTGTCCTCGCCGGTGGCTTCCCAGGCACCGCGCCAGCCGCGTGCCGAGGCGGCACCGCTGCTGGACCAGCAGCCGCTGGGCCGGATACCTGCCCGTGCCGCCGACGGCGCCACGCCGAGCAGTGATGCTCGTGTCTGGCGCAGTCGCAGCGGTGATGGCGCCGCCCGCCAGGCCGGCAACGGCGAGTCCGCTGAGACCAGTGAACAGGATTCGGCACGTCCGCGTTCGGCCCTGCCCGAGTTCGATGGCAAGGACTACGACGAGATCCTCTCGGAAGTCATGAGCGAGATCCGCTCCATGCGCGGCGTGCTGGAAACCCAGCTGGCCGAGATCTCCTGGGGCGGCACGCAAAAGCGCGAGCCGCTCAAGGGCATCGTGCTCAAGGAAATGCTGGCGGCCGGCTTCTCGGCCAGCCTGTCGCGCCTGATCACCGAGAACCTGCCGGCCAACTCGAAGTCGCAGGACATCATGTTCTGGGTCAAGTCGGTGCTGGCGCGCAATCTCAACACCCTCTCCAACGAGAACGAACTGCTGGAAAACGGCGGCGTCTTCGCCCTGGTCGGCCCCACCGGCGTGGGCAAGACCACCACCACCGCCAAGCTGGCGGCGCGCTGCGTGATGCGCCACGGCTCCGGCAAGCTGGCCCTGATCACCACCGACGGTTACCGTATCGGCGGCTACGAACAACTGCGCATCTACGGCAAGATCCTCGGCGTGATGGTGCACTCGGTCAAGGATGAGGCCGACCTGCGCATCGCCCTGCAGGAGCTCAAGGGCAAGCATACCGTGCTCATCGACACGGCCGGCGTAGGCCAGCGTGACCAGATGGTGGCCGAGCAGGACGCCATGCTCGCCGGCGCCGGTGTGGATATCAAGCGCCTGCTGTGCCTGAACGCTACGGCCACCGGCGGCACCCTCAACGAGGTGGTGCACGCCTATTCCAGCTCCGGCCTGGCTGGCTGTATCGTCACCAAGCTCGACGAGGCCGCCACCATCGGCAACGTGCTGGACGTGGTGATCCGCCACAAGCTCAATCTGCACTACGTCGCCAACGGTCAGCGCGTGCCGGAAGACCTGCACGTGGCCAACAAGCTCTACCTGGCTGACCGTGCCTTCAAGCAGAAGCGCGAGACCGCCCCTTTTGAATTCCAGGAGTCCGAGTTGCCTGGGGTCATTGGCCCGACTGCCATGTCGATGAATGACAAGGGGCTGCGCGAGGTGAGCTTTGGCTAGTTACGACATCGACCAGGCTGCAGGACTGCGCCGGATGCTGGAGCGCCCGGTGCCGCGGTTGTTCACGTTCTTCTCGGTGCTGGGCGAGGAAGAGAAGAGTGCCATGCTGATCAATCTGGCGGCATCCTTGTCCCAGGGTAATCACCAAGTGCTGGTCATCGATGGTGACGTCGCCTCCACGGGGCTGCTCACCCGTATCGGCTTGCGCCACGATGTGGCGACCCTGCAGGAGGTGGCGCGCATGGAGCGTCCGTTGGGCGAAGCCATGCGCCTGCTGCCGGAGGGTTTCTCGATGGCGCGGATTGCCCGCCGTGCGGTGCCTTCTGCGGCTGATCCACAGGCCGGGCGGCTGGCGGAGATCTTCGACAGCCTCATCGAGCAGGCCGAGATCACGCTGGTCAATGGTGTGCTGGCAGCTGACCAGTCCATGCCGGTACCGACCATGGAGATGGGTGAAATCGTCATCCAGGTATCGACCACGGCGACCTCGATCAAGGCTGCCTACGTGCTGCTCAAGAACCTGAGCGACCGCATCGGGCGCCGTCCTTTCAGTCTCATCGTCAACGACGCCACCGAGGCCGAGGCGCGTACCGTCCACGCCAACATGGCGCAGGCTGCCAGCCGCTACCTGGCTGCGCAGTTGAAGTTCCTGGGGGCCATCCCCGCTGATGACCATATCCGCCGGGCCACCGGGCAGGGGCGGGCGGTGATGGATGTGTTCCCGTTTGCGGGGGCGGCAGTGGCGTTCCAGCGCCTGGCCAAGCGCTTCACGCTGGCAGAGCCGGCGCGCGGCAGCTACGGCATGGCCACCGATGGTGCGAGTCTGGGAGTGTGACGTGCATGTATAACGTCAAGGGAAAGAAAGGCAAGAACGATTTGCTGGAGCAACATGCGCCGCTGGTGAAAAAGCTGGCGCATCAGCTCAAGGCAAAGTTGCCCCCTAGCGTCGAGGTCGATGACTTGATCCAGGCGGGCATGATGGGTCTGCTTGACGCCGTGCAGCGTTACGAAGAGACGCATGGTGCCCAGTTCGAGACCTATGCCGTGCAGCGTATCCGGGGCGCCATGCTCGACGAGTTGCGCAGTAGTGACTGGTTGCCGCGCAGCATCCGCCAGAATGCGCGCAAGGTGGAAGAGGCTCTGCAGACCCTGCTGCAGCAGCTCGGTCGCCAGCCGCAGGAAGCCGAAGTGGCCCAGCACATGAAGATCAGCCTGGTGGAATACCAATCCCTGCTGACCGAGTGCGGTGGTCACCAGCTGATCTACTACGAAGATTTCCACGATGACGAGGGCGGGCATGAGCATTTCCTGGACCGCTACCAGACCGCCGAGTCGGATGACCCGCTGCAGAACCTCATCAACGGCGGTTTCCGCGAGGCTGTGGTCGATTCCATCAAGGCCTTGCCCGAGCGCGAGCAGATCCTCATGGCCCTCTATTACGAGCAGGAGATGAACCTCAAGGAAATCGGTGCCGTCATGGGGGTGTCGGAGTCGCGCGTGTGCCAGTTGCACAGCCAGGCGATCTCGCGGATGCGCTCCTATCTGCGGGAGCATTCGTGGAGTGGTGTTTCCTGAGTGGCAGCGTGGCTGCCAGGAAAGCAAAAAGCCCGGCATTGCCGGGCTTTTTTATGGGTGGCCGATGCGGGCTGGCACCGGGCTGCTCACACCACGCCCAGGCGCCGTCCCGAAGACTTGATGCTGCTCTGTCCATCCGGTCCATAGAAGCTGCCGGTGCCGGTCTTGCCTTGCAGTACCGTCAGGGCGTTCTGGTTGACCGAGAGTTTCTTGCCGATCAGCAGGCCGTTGACGCGGTTGAGTTCCTTGGCATCCTGGGCCAGCTCGAACAGATCGGCCCAGATATCCTTGTCGGCATCCGAACCTTGCTCATTCATCCATTTCTGCATGCCGGCCTCGTCGTCGGTATAACCCAATTCTGCCAGCTGACGATGGCGATTTCCTGCAAGGGTGGTCATTTCGGCAACGATGGAAGCCTTTTCGCTGATGATTTCGGTCATCCCTTCGGCGCTGGCCTCGGACAGTAAAGCTTGCTCCTGGCGCAGCTTCTCGATGAGGCGCTGCATGGCGCCCTTTTCCTGGTTCAGTTGGCTGGCGGGGTGGCTCATGCGAAAGATCGATGGAAAGCGGGGATCAGGCTGGGCTGCGGGCGTTGATCAGGGTCTTGACGGTGTCGATGACGCCGTTGGCGATCTTTTCGGGGTCGATCTGGAAGGTGCCATTGGCGATGGCCGCCTTGATCTCCGCCACTTTCTTGGCGTCGAAGCTGCCGCTGCCACCGCTTACCTTGTTTTCCAGCGACTGGTAGGTGCTGGACAGGCGCACGCTGTCGGAGGCGGCGGCGTTAGCGGCGGCGCCGTTGCCAGAGGCCACGCCAGACTGGGCATTGTTGCGCGTCTGGGTCTGCTCGGCATTGAGGGCAGCGGATTTGAGGGCGTCGTTAACGTTCACGGCAGTATTCCTTGTAGGGTGGGGGCGCTTTGCACCCTCCTGTCGCATAGATTATCGACCAATTCTGCGCAAACTTTAACACCATCAACCCCAAATTGCGGGGTCGGATGCATTTTTCTTCACAAGTCTGACGAGAATCCTTGTCGGCGGGTATTTCCTGCGATCAATAATTGATCTCAAGAATCCCGCCAGCCTTGGCAATACCGCTCACCACCTGGCCGGCGGCCGTCCTGGCCTGGGCCATTTGTCCTTCGGTGGCATTGGTCAGGGCGCGCGCCTCGGTGGAAATCTGGAAGCCCGGGCCGTTGGAGACCACCCGGACCGATTGGCCTTGCTGGACCACGCGCTGGTTGCGGATCGCATCCATGCGCAGCGGTGTGCCGGCGCGCAGCGACATGCCGGCCACCCGGCCGATCGCCTGCGATTCCTCGGTAATCACGCCGCTGGGCAGGCTGGACATGTCGCCGCGCACGCGGGTGATGTCGCTGGCGCTGATGGTCTGGCCCTGCACCAATGGTACGGCGGCAACCAGGTAGTCGGCTACCACCTGTACGTTGGCGCGCAGGTAGACCGTCCAGGGGGAGGGCGCCACGCACTTGATGCCTACCGTGGTGCGGCCCCACAGGCGTGCGCCATTGGGCATGAAGGCTTGCGGTTCGACGCAGGCGGCCAGCGTCAGGCGCTGGTCGACCGGGTCGACGGTAATGGTGACGCTGCCGGGCAGGCCGGAGGTCTGGCTCTTGAGAAAGTCCTGGGCGGATTGTTGTACGGCTTGCAAGTCCTGGCGTTGCGGCGGATTCGGGTCATTTTGCGCCTGCGCCTGGCTGCCCAAGACCAGGCTGCCGGCCAGCAGGGCCAGGGCGGCAATAGCCTGGCGCGCTGCGCCGAGGGCGTGAAGGGGGTGTTTCATTTTAAGCAACCTGCCCGGCGCACGGGCCTTGTCCAATCTTGGCAGCCATCCTACTCCGCGCGCGTGAGGTCAAAAGGAGGAACAAGAGAGGCTTTTCTTGGTTTATCGCCCCTTAGAGTGGCGAGTGGGTCCGTATCATCAAGCCTACGTAATTCCATCATCGGCGTAGTGTGCGACCCCGTCGCGGCGCCGGTCATCCTGGAGGGCCTGATGGTCTCTAAGCTCGACGATTTCTTCCGTTTCAATGAAATGGCGCTGAATCTGCGCGCCCAGCGCCAGCAGGTGCTCGCCTCCAATATCGCCAATGCCGACACGCCCAACTACAAGGCGCGCGACGTCAACTTTGCCGATGCGCTGCAAAACGCGCTGGATAGCAAGTCGACCACCTTGCCGCCCTTGCAGCTGGCGCGTACTGCAGCGGCCCACGTGGCCGGCACCGCGCCGGACAACAGTGCCGGCAGCCTGGGCGGTTCGCCCTTGCTCTATCGCACCGTGACCCAGGGCAGCGTGGATGGCAATACGGTCGATATGGATGTGGAGCGCAACCAGTTCCTCGATAACGGCATCCGCTACGAAGCGGGCGTCACCGCCGTGAACGGCCAGATCAAGGCCATGATTAACGCCATCCAACCGGGTTGATAAGCCATGTCACTTTCCAACATCTTCAACGTTGCCGGCTCGGCCATGAGCGCGCAGTCGCAGCGCCTCAATGCGACGGCCAGCAATATCGCCAACGCCGATAGCGCCACCAGCCCCGATGGCACGCCCTACAAGGCCAAGCAGGTGGTGTTCCAGGCGGTTCCGGTGGGCGATGTCAAGGATAGCGGCGTGAAGGTGGCAGCCGTGGTGGAAGACCAGGCGCCGCCCAAGCTGGTCTACGACCCCAAGCATCCCATGGCCGATGCCAATGGTTATGTGGCCATGCCCAATGTCAATCCGGTCGAGGAAATGGTCAACATGATCTCGGCTTCCCGCTCTTACCAGACCAATGTGGAAACCATGAATACCGCCAAGGCCATGCTGGTCAAGACTCTCACCATCGGTCAATAAGCCAAGGATAGTTCGCCATGACAACCGTTTCCAACGATCTGCTCAACACCATGAACGGCACGAGCAGCAGCTCGTCCACCGCTGCGACCAGTGCCTCCAGCCTCAACGACAACAGTCCCGATGCGATCCAGAATCGCTTCCTGACGCTGCTGATTGCGCAGATGAAGAACCAGGATCCCAGCAATCCCATGGACAACTCCCAGCTGACCACGCAGATGGCTCAGCTGTCGACGGTGTCGGGCATCAGCCAGCTCAACAGCACGCTGTCGACGCTGCTGAGCAACCTCAATAGCTCCCAGGCACTGTCCACGGCCAACATGATCGGTCATGGTGTGCTGGCTCCGGGTAACAGCATCCAATTGACCTCCGACACCACCACGGCTGCCGATGGCACGACGACCACCTCGAAGAAAGCGGTGTTCGGCGTGAACCTCGATTCGAGTGCTTCCTCGGTGGTGGTGACGGTCAAGGATTCCACTGGCGCTACGGTGCGCACCATGAACCTGGGCACCCAGTCGTCGGGCGTGGTGCCGGTCATCTGGGATGGCACCAACGACGCCGGCAGCAAAGCTGCCGATGGCAACTATACCTTCACCGTCAGTGCCTCTAACAACGGCGTGGCGGTCAACGCGACGGCACTGGCCTTCGGTACGGTTTCCAGCGTGTCAACCACCAGCAGCGGGGTCATGCTCAACGTCGCCAACATCGGCACCATCAAGCCGACCGACGTTCTGCAAATTCTTTAATCGTCATTACCGACATCTTTCGGAGCAAGGGGATATCTCATGAGTTTTCAACAAGGCCTGAGCGGTCTGAACGGCGCAGCCAAGAGCCTGGACGTCATCGGTAATAACGTGGCCAACGCCAGCACGGTGGGTTTCAAGGAATCGCAGACGCAGTTTGCGGACATGTACGCCAATTCGATGAACCGCTCGGGCAATTCGCCGGTGGGTATTGGCGTGACCGTGGCCGACGTGTCGCAGCAGTTCACCCAGGGTAACATCACCTCGTCCAACAATCCTCTGGATATCGCCATCAACGGTGATGGCTTCTTCCAGATGGCGGCCAGCCCGACCAATCTGTCGCCGATGTATGGCCGCAATGGCCAGTTCCAACTGGACAAGAACGGCTACATCGTCAACCCCAGCGAAAACGGTGCCAACCTGATGGGGTATGCGGCCGGTGTCACGGGCGGCGATCCGGTGCCGCTGAAGATCGATACATCGTCCATTCCCGCAACCACCACCACGACCATCAACACCAAGGTTAATCTGGATTCGCGGGTGACCGTGCCGACCACCACGCCCTTCAATGCGACCGACCCGACCAGCTACAACAACTCCACTGGCGTCACGATCTACGACAGTCTGGGCAATCCTTACAGTGTGCAGACCTACTACGTCAAGAACGCGCCAACCGGTACGCCACCAACGACCAACTGGGATGTGTACGCGACCGTAAACGGCACCACCCTGACGACGACCGCTGGCGGCACCGTGCCGCTGAAGCTGGGCACGATGACCTTCGATTCTACTGGCGCCCTCACCGCCGGCGGCGCGATGACCATCGACCTGACCTCGGCTGGTACCAACCCAGGCATCGCTGCCGGCGGCGGCAACTTCGCCAGCACCATCGCCTTGAGCTATACCGGTTCGACCCAGACCGGTTCGGCCTTCGTGAACCTGGCGCAGACCCAGAACGGCATGCCGCCGGGTACGCTGTCGAGTTTTTCGATTGCGGCCGACGGTACCATCGTCGGCTCCTACAGCAACCAGCAGACCAAGAACCTGGGCAGCGTGGTGCTGGTCAATTTCGCCAATCCCAACGGCCTGCAGCCGCTGGGCAACAACCTGTACCAGGCCTCGGCCGCGGCCGGCAGCCCGCTGGTGGGCAAGCCCACCACCGGTACCTTCGGCTCGCTGCAGGCACGTGCGGTGGAAGACTCCAACGTCGACCTGACTGCCGAGCTGGTCAACATGATCGTGGCCCAGCGCGTCTACCAGGCCAACTCGCAGACCATCAAGGTGCAGGATACCGTCCTGCAGACCCTGGTCAGCCTGCGCTGATGCACTGATCTGCGCGCACCTCACGGTGCGCGGGTTTCAAGGCCGCCGGCGTCGCCGGCGGCTGGTTTCAACCGGCGGTGCTGTCGCAGGCGCCGCGCAAAAGGGGTTCCATGGATCGTCTGATCTATACCGCGATGTCGGGTGCCAAGCAAACGATGGAGCAGCAAGCCACCGCGAGCAACAACCTGGCCAATGCCACGACCACGGGTTTTCGCGCCCAGCTCAATACCTTCCGCTCGGCCCCGGTGACCGGCGATGGCCTGCCCACCCGCGCTTTCGTGGTGGACTCTACGGCGGGCAATGACTTTTCCCAGGGACCGATCCAGGATACCGGGCGCGCCCTGGACGTGGCGGTGCAGGGCAATGGCTGGATCGCGGTGCAGACCGCCGACGGCAGCGAGGCCTACACCCGCAACGGCAGCTTCAAGATCAACGAGAACGGCATCCTGCAGACCCAGACCGGCCAGCCGGTGCTGGGCGATGGCGGTCCGATCACCATCCCTCCTGATACCACGGTGGCCATCGCCGCCGATGGTACGGTGTCGTCGATCCCGACCAATGGCATCCCCAATGCGGTCAACGTGCTGGGGCGCATCAAGCTGGTCAACCCCGACCCCAAGAACATGAAGCGCGGCGATGACGGCATGTTCCGCACCATCACCGGCGCGGCCCAGCCCGACGCCAATGTGCGCCTGGCCAGCGGTGCCCTGGAGGGCAGCAACGTGAACGTGGTGGAGGCGATGGTCAACATGATCAACCTGTCGCGCCAGTTCGAACTGAATATGAAGATGATCTCGACCGCCCAGAGCGACGCCGCCAAGGCCACCGAGATCCTCACCCTGTCTTGATCGTCTTGTTCGTCTTGATGCCCAAGCGCTGTTTACCGGAGAAATAAATGATTCGTTCCCTGTGGATTTCCAAGACCGGCCTGGATGCGCAACAGACGCAACTGGACGTGATCTCCAACAACCTGGCCAATACCAGCACCAACGGTTTCAAGGCCTCGCGCGCCGTGTTCGAAGACCTGCTGTACCAGACCGTGCGCCAGCCGGGTGCGCAGTCTTCGCAGCAGACGCAATTGCCTTCCGGCCTGCAGATCGGTACCGGCGTGCGTCCGGTGGCCACCGAGCGTATCTTTACCCAGGGTAACGTCAACCAGACCAACAATGACAAGGACCTGGCGATCCAGGGCAATGGTTTCTTCCAGGTGCTGCTGCCCGATGGCACCACCGCCTACACGCGTGACGGCGCCTTCCAGACCGACAGCCAGGGCCAGATGGTCACGTCCAGCGGTTACACGCTGCAACCGCCGATCACCATCCCGCTCAACACCACCAAGTTGACCGTTGGCCGCGACGGTACCGTCTCGATCATGCAGGCCGGTTCCACCGCGACTACCCAGATCGGCACCATCCAGGTGGCCACCTTCATCAACCCGGCTGGCCTGGAAAGCCGCGGCGAGAACCTCTACGTCGAAACCGCCGCCTCCGGCACGCCCAACCCCAATACCCCGGGCACCAATGGCGCCGGTGCCTTGTGGCAGGGTTATGTGGAGACCTCTAACGTCAACGTGGTGGAAGAGCTGGTCAACATGATCCAGACCCAGCGTGCCTATGAAATCAACAGCAAGGCCATCACCACGTCGGACCAGATGCTGGCCAAGATCTCGCAGCTCTAAGCAGGGTAGTGCGCATCATTGAATTGACTGGGTAGCCCGCTGGCCGGGTCGCTCAATAGCAGGAAGTTGGAGAAGGAAGGACGAGGCAGATATGAAGAGCTTGCTGAAACTGATCGCCATCACGGGTGCCATGGCTACGGCCGCTTGCACCACCGTGCCCGACAGCATCGTGTCGGGACCCAAGACGGCGCGTCCGGTGCCGGCATCCTATGCGCCTCCGACCTCCGGAGCCATCTTCCAGTCGGCCGTCTACCGTCCCTTGCTGGAGGACCGTCGTGCACGCCTGGTGGGTGACACCATCACCATCGTGATCAACGAAAAGACCAGCGCCGCCAAGTCTGCCGCCAGCTCGGCCAGCAAGACCGGTGCCGTGGCCTCGCCGGCGCCGACCATCTTCGGTACCTCCATCAAGGAACTCTCGGCCAGTGGCAGCTCCTCGGCCACGTTCGATGACAAGGGGGCCACCACTTCCAGCAACACCTTCACCGGCACCATCGGCGTGACCGTCATCGAGGTGCTGCCCAATGGCAACCTGGTGGTCAGCGGTGAGAAACAGGTGTCGCTCGACAAGGGTGTGGAATACGTGCGCTTCTCCGGTACTGTGAGCCCGGATAACATCCAGACCGGCAACACCGTGTCCTCGCTGCTCGTGGCCGACGCCAAGGTCGAGTACCGTACCAATACCCGTGTGGACATGGCTGACTTCATGTCTTCGCTGGGACGTTTCTTCTTCAGTGTTTCTCCTTTCTGAAGTGGGTTCATGCATGGCTAGGAAAGGAAATTTGGCAATGGACGCAATGCAAATGGGGCGCAAGCTGCTCTCGGCCGTGGCGCTGGCAGGCTTGTGCCTGGCCGCCGCGACGACAGCTCATGCCGAGCGCCTCAAGGACCTGGCCAGTATCCAGGGCGTACGCCAGAACCAGCTGGTGGGTTATGGACTGGTGGTCGGCCTGGATGGCAGCGGTGACCAGACCACGCAGACGCCGTTCACGGTCCAGAGCGTCATCAGCATGCTGCAACAGCTCGGTGTGAACGTGCCCACCGGCACCAGCAGCAACATGCAGTTGAAGAACGTGGCCGCAGCCATGGTGACGGCGACCTTGCCGGCCTTTGCCCAACCCGGTCAGCTCATCGACGTGACGGTGTCGTCCATCGGCAATGCCAAGAGCATCCGTGGCGGCACCTTGCTGATGGCGCCCCTGAAGGGTGCCGACGGCCAGATCTATGCGATCGCCCAGGGCAACATCGTGGTGGGCGGTGCCGGCGCCTCGGCGGCGGGCAGCAGCACGACGATCAACCAGTTGTCGGCCGGCCGCATCTCCGGTGGCGCGACGGTGGAACGTGCCGTGCCCAGCGCGCTGGGCGGTGGCGACATGGTCATGCTGGAGCTTAACGACAATGATTTCTCGACCGCCAGCCGGGTGGTCGATGCGCTCAACAAGCGTTTCGGTTCGGATACGGCGGTGGCCCAGGACGGTCGCGTCATCCGCGTGCGCGCGCCTATTTCCAGTGGCGACCGGGTGGCCTTCCTGGGGGCACTTGAGAATGTCGATGTCACGCCCGGCAAGCTGGCCGCCAAGGTCATCCTCAATGCCCGTACCGGTTCGGTGGTCATGAACCAGAGTGTCATGCTCGACACCTGCGCGGTGTCGCACGGCAACCTGTCGGTGGTGATCCAGGCCGACAATGCGGTCAGCCAGCCCAATGCCCTGGCCGGCGGCCAGACCGCGGCAGTGCAGAATGCGCAGATCTCGATCAACAAGGAGCCCGGCAAGGTCATGCTGTTGAAGGGCGGGGCGTCGCTGGCCGAGGTGGTCAAGGCGCTCAACGCCATCGGCGCCACGCCCCAGGATTTGCTGGCCATCCTGCAGGCGATGAAGGCTGCCGGTTCCTTGCGCGCCGAACTCGAAGTGATCTGATGTAACGGGGCGACCAGGCTGCCAGTCCGGTCCAACAACAAACGCTCTCATCCAAGGTAACCATGATCAACAAGATCAACCCATCCAATCCGACCGAAAGCCTGGCCGTCGATGCGAATGGGCTCAATGGTCTGCGTGAGGCGGCCCGGCAGAATTCGCCGGAAGCCATCAAGGGAGCGGCCAAGCAGTTCGAGGCGCTGTTCCTGAACATGGTGATGAAGAGCATGCGCGACGCGACCCCGCAGAATGGTCCGTTCGACAATGAACAGACCAAGATGTTTACGTCCATGCTGGACCAGCAGCTCAGCCAGACCCTGGCCCAGCGCGGTGTCGGCCTGGCCGATGTGTTGACGCGCCAGCTGTCGGCCGCCTTGCCCAAGAAATTGCCTGATGCGCAGGACCTGGAAGGCCAGCCATCCTCTGCCGAAGACGGCCTGCCGATGGGCATCCCGCTGGTCAAGGACATGAGCGAGGCCGATCGCGCCAAGTTCATCCAGAGTTTCGTGAGCCAGCAGGGCGCCGACGGTACCGACCAGGACGGCCGCAACAACAAGCGCCGCAACCCCAACAAGCCGGCCCACGTGGAAGCCTTCCAGAATCGCCTGCAGGCCGACGCCGAGATGGCCAGCAAGCTCACCGGCATCCCGGCCAAGTTCATGCTGGCACAGGCGGCACTGGAAACCGGCTGGGGCAAGAAGGAAATCATCGCCCGCGATGGTCGCTCGGCGCACAACCTGTTCGGCATCAAGGCCACCGGCAACTGGACCGGCAAGGTGGTCGAGGCCACCACGATCGAATACGTCAACGGCAAGCCGCAAAAGCGCGTGGAGAAATTCCGCGCCTATGATTCCTACGCGGATGCCTTCAAGGATTACGCCAACTTGCTGCGCAGCAACCCGCGCTACGAGAAGGTGCTGGCCAGCGCCCAGGATGCCCACGGCTTTGCCTACGGCCTGCAGCGTGCCGGTTATGCGACCGATCCGCATTATGCGGAGAAGCTCTCGCGCATCATCCGCCAGTCGCTGTCGGCCTGAGTGCGGCCGGCCATTGTTGTGCCGGCAAGCTCGTCAGTTCTGAGTGGAAACAATTTCTGCTGACGCCATCTAAAGTTTTGGTCAAGACTGCCGTTGACTTGGTTATTCCGCTAAAAGCTTTCAGGGACGACAACCTAGCATGGCAACTAACATTTTCAGCATCGGGCAATCGGCGTTGCAGGCAGCCATGGCGGCGCAAGCCACCACCAGCCACAACATTTCCAATGCCACCACGCCCGGCTACAACCGCCAGGAAGTCGTGCAAAGCTCGGCTGGCGGCATCAATTACGGTTACGGCTTCGTCGGTCAGGGTACCCAGGTCACCCAGATCAAGCGCATCTACGACGACTTGCTGACCAAGCAGGCGCTGGCCTCGCAGACCACGGCCAGCTCGCTGGACTCCTACTATTCGCAGATCTCGCAGATCAATAACACGCTGGCCGATTCCCAGGCCGGCTTGTCGCCAGCGCTGCAGAATTTCTTTTCGGCGGTGCAGGGCTTGGCCTCTAACCCGACCACCCAGGCGTCGCGTCAGTCGGTGTTGTCGCAGGCATCCACCCTGGCCGCGCGCGTGCAGAGCCTGAGCGACCAGTTGCAGCAGAGCAGTGCTGCGGTCAATAGCCAGATCACCTCGACGATCAGCACGGTCAACTCCTATGCCCAGCAACTCTCGGCCCTGAATCAGGCCATCGTCAAGGCCACCGGTTCGTCCGGCGGGCAGGCACCCAACGACTTGCTGGACCAGCGCGACCAGGTCGTGGCCGAGCTCAACAAGTACGTCAAGATCACCACCGTGCCCCAGGATACGGGGGCCATCAGCGTGTTCATCGGTACTGGCCAGGCATTGGTGGCAGGTGACCAGGTGAGCACCTTGGTGGCGACCAATTCGCCCACCGATGTCTCGCGCCTGCAGGTCGGTGTGCAGACCACCGGCGGCGGCACCGCGACCATTCCCGACAGTTTCTTCTACGATGGCGGCAGCCTCGGCGGCTTATTGAAGTATCGGTCCGAAACACTCGATCCCACGCAGAATTCGCTGGGCCGCATCGCCATCGCGCTGGGGACCGCATTCAACCAGCAACAGCAGCTGGGTCTGGACCAGAACGGCAATCCCGGTACCAACCTGTTCAATGTCAGCTCACCCAACCTGATCGCCTATCCGACCAATACGGGCACGACCAACCTGACCACGACGATCAGCGATCCGTCCAAGCTGACCACCAGCGACTACACCATGTCCTACGATGGCACCAACTACACGTTGACGCGCCTGTCGGATAGCACCAAGACCACTTACACGGCCGCCAGCTTCCCGGTGACCGTGGATGGCGTGACCTACTCCAATGGTGCGGCCGCTCCCGGACCGTATGCGCCCACCATGACCGCCGGCGATATGTACAAGATCCAGCCGACGGCCAACGGCGCGCAGGGATTCTCTGTGGCGCTGCAAAACACCCAGTTGCTGGCCACGGCTGCGCCCATCGTCACTGCGATCAACGCGACCAACAATGCCAACCTGGTCATGCCTGCCACCAACACCGGCAGCGGTATCGTGACCAACACCTCGGTGGATCCGACCAAGTTCCAGCAGGGCTCCTCGGTGTCCTTTGCGACCACGGTGGATACCACGGTGACGCCCAACCAGACCAAGCTGGCGGCGACCTGGTCCGGCGCCACCCCCACGCCCAGCGTAACGCTGACCTATCCCGATGGTACGTCCAGCACCGTGACCGGCACCACGTCGTTCAACTACCAGTCCGGCATGACCGTCACTAGCGGCGGCCTGACTTACACGTTGACCGGCTCGCCCAATGCCGGCGACCAGTTCAACTTCACGCCGACCTCGGCCAACCAGGGCACGGCCACCATCAGCACCGGTTCGGTCACGTCAGCCTACCTGAGCACCACCACACCGCTGACCAAGCCGACCACGCTGACCTACAACACGGCGGCATCACCACCGGCATTCACCCTCTCGCCGGCTGCTCCTGCCGGTGGTGGCACCATTACCCACCTGGACGGTACCACCACCGCCATTGCCGGTGGCGCCACCAGCATTCCTTACAAGGCAGGCGATACCTACGTCATCAGCGGCGTATCGTTCCAGATTTCGGGCCAGCCCTCCAATGGTGACCAGTTCACCATTTCGGCCAATACCAATGCCGCCTCGGACAACCGCAATACGCTGGCCATGGGCGCGCTGCAAACCGCGACCACGATCGCCGGCACCAACTTCCAGGGATCCTATTCCCAGCTGGTTGCCACCATCGGCAACAAGACCAACGAGATCAACGTCACCAATACGGCCGAGAAATCGCGCCTGGCGGCGATCCAGAGCCAACAGCAGTCCGAGTCCGGGGTCAACCAGGACGAGGAACTGGCGCAGATGATCCAGAACCAGCAGCAATACCAGGCTGCGGCCAAGATCATCCAGGCGGCCAGTGACATGCTCAACGTGCTGTTCACGCTGGGTACCTAATCGAGCTTAAAGGAACAGGCAAATGCGCATTAGCACCCAGATGCTCTATCAGCAGAGCAACAGTGACTTGACCAACATGCAGGGCGACATCCTGAAGCTGACGCAGCAGGTGAGCGCCGGCCAGACGGTGCTGGTCCCTTCGGATGATCCGGTGGCATCTGCACGCGCGCTGGACGTCAGCCAGAGTCAGTCGCTCAATAACCAGTACGCCACCAATCGTCAGAATGCCAATAGCGCCCTCACGACAGTCCAGGCCACCTTGACCAGTTTCAGCAACATGCTGGTCAAGCTCAAGTCGGATGTGATCACCGCCGGCAACGCCTCCTATTCCAATAACGAGCGTTCGGACATGGCCTCCGAGATCAAGGGCAATCTCAATGAAGTGCTGGGCTACGCCAATGCGCAGGACGGCACGGGAGATTATCTGTTTGGCGGCTTCAAGAGCTCGACCCAGCCGTTCACCATGGATGGTACGGGCGGTGTGACCTACAACGGCGACCAGGGCGTGATGGCCTTGCAGGTCGATTCGACCCGGCAGATGGCCATCAGCGCGTCGGGGCAGCAGATTTTCCAGGGCAATGGTCAAGACATCTTCAAGACCATGAGCAACATGATCAACACGCTGTCGATCCCGGTGACCGAGGCGGCCAACAATGCCGACGAAACGGCGGCAAACGCCTTCGTCTATCCGGCAGGTTCCGGCCAGACGCCGATCGCCGCTTACAAGACCGCGCAAGCGCAGCTGGATGCCCTCGATCCCAGTGATCCGACCTATGCGGCCAAATTTACCCAGGTGGCTGCGCTGAAGCTGCAATCAGACGCCGCCGATGCCGCGCGTACCCCGGTGCCTGGCAGCCAGGCGGCGTTGACGCGCAACCTGGCAGCGTTCAACACCCAGATCGATGCCATGATCGGTAACGTCACCACCGCCCAGGCCTCCATCGGTGCGCGCCAGAACGAACTGGATAGCCTGGACGCTGCCGGCCAGGTCAAGAATGAGAACTACACAGCCACTATCAACGACCTGCTTGGACGCAATACCTCCGATATCAGCTCACTGGTCAGTGATCTCACGCTCAAGCAGACCTACTTGTCGGCTGCACAGAAGGTGTTCGTGTCTACAAGCAGCCTGTCGCTGTTGAACTATCTGAAGTAATCATTCCTGTCTTGCCGCTCGGTCGGCACGACGGACAAGCACAAAGGCGAACCTGCGGGTTCGCCTTTGTCGTTCTGGCGGCGCGGTTTCATCGTGCGACCCTGTCGCCGGCAGCGTCGCTGGTGGTGATGCGATCATCGCCGCCCAGGGCCTGGTAGAGCGTCATCTGGTTCTTCAGCTGGTTCAGCCGCACCTGCGCCAGCGATACCTCGGCGCTGCGTCGCTTGTCCTGCTGGTCCAGCCAGGATTGCAGGGTCACCGAGCCAGCCCGATAGCGCAGCTCGTAGAGGCGTTCGGCCGCCTGTGCGGCCTCCAGGTTGCGTTGCAGGAGGGCCTGTTGCGCAGCGTACTGGCGACGTGCCGACAAGGCATTCTCGACGTCGCCCAAGGCCGCATAGAGGCTCTGGCGGAAGTCGACCACG
The DNA here is from genome assembly GCF_016429215.1 of Herbaspirillum sp. ASV7. Lineage (GTDB taxonomy): Bacteria > Pseudomonadota > Gammaproteobacteria > Burkholderiales > Burkholderiaceae_D > Herbaspirillum. Next base: position 102,088 of record NZ_JAELUH010000004.1, read on the forward strand.
GCCTTGTCGTAATCGGCCTGGGCGATACCCACCTTGAGCTTCATCTCGGTGTGCTGCAGGAAGGGCAGCGTCAATTGCCCCGCCAGCGAACCCACCGGATTCTGCAGCAGGCGCAGCAGGGCATCGCTGCTGGTGCCGAGGCTGCCGGTCAGGGTCAGTTGCGGGTAATAGTTGGTGCGTGCCAGGTCGACGCTGGCCAGTGCCTCGCGCAGCCGCAACTCGGCCGCCCGCAGGTCCGGGCGGCGCGCCAGCAGTTCGGCTGGCAGGCCCGCTGCCAAGGGCGGCAAGGCTTGCTGGGGCAGCAGGGCGGGCAGGGCGATGGACTTGCCGGGCGGGCTATCGAAGAGGATGGCCAGGGCATTGTCGTTCTCCACCTGCTGTTGCACCAGCTCGGTATGGCTGGATTGCTGGGTGATCAGGTTCTGCTGGGCTTCCAGCACTTCCAGCGAGGAGACGGCACCGGCCTGGTACTGCGTGCGCACCAGTTCCAGCGTCTTCTGCGCGTAGGCGATGCTCTCCAGGCTGGTGCGGATGCGCTGGTTCAGGTAGGCCCCGGTCCAGTAGAGGTTGGCGGTGGTGCCGATCAGGCTCAGTGCGGTGCTGTCGCGGTCCTGCGCGGTGGCCAGCGCCTCCCAGCGATTGACGTCGTAGTTGGCGCCCAGGCGACCCCACAGGTCCACCTCATAGGACAGTGTCACCGTATTCTGGCTGCTGCGCGTGGTCTGGCGCGTGGCATCGAGCTGCTTGCTGGCGCTCGATCCCAAGGTGGCGCCCAGCGCGGGTACGAAGGCGTCACTGGCCAGCCCGGCTTGCAGCTGGGCGCGCCGGACCTTGATGGTGGCGGCGGCCAGGTCGTTGTTCTTGCGCAGCGCCTCATCAATGAGGCTGCTGAGGGTATCGTCGCCGAAGGCTTGCCACCAGCGCTGGGCATTGACTTCGGCTTGCGTGCCGCCTTGCAGCCAGGCGGCGGGGGCTTGCGTCACGGGCGGAGTATAGGGAGTGCGCACCAGGGCGCTGCAGCCGCCCAGCACGCAGAGCGCCAGTGCCAGTGAAATGTGTGAAAGTTGCGGGCGGAAAAGGGACATGGGCAAGGATCTCATTCGCGGGCCAGGGCATCGACCGGGTTCAGGCGCGCCGCATTGCGCGCCGGCAGGAAGCCGAAGACCACGCCGATCAGCGTCGAGCAGGCAAAGGCGCTGACGATGGAGGCAGTCGAGTAGATCAGGCGGAAGGTGCTGACGAAGTGCGCGAAGATGGCGCCGAAGGACAACGCCAGCAGCACGCCGATCAAGCCACCAGCCAGGCACACCAGCACGGCCTCGATCAGGAACTGCTGCATGATGTCGTCCTGGCGTGCGCCCACGGCCATGCGCACGCCGATCTCGCGGGTGCGTTCGGTGACCGAGACCAGCATGATGTTCATCACGCCGATGCCGCCCACCACCAGCGAGATCAGGGCGATCATCGACACCAGCAGGGTCAGTGTGGCCGTGGCCTTTTCGATGGTCTGGCGGATGCTGTCGGTGTTGAAGATGTAGAAGTCCTTGGTGCGATGACGCAGCGTCATCAGCTGGACGATGCCCTGTTCGGCTGCCGCGCTGGGCACATTGTCGTTGACCCGCACGGTGATGCCGCTGAGGTAGCGTTGGCCGATCACCCGGCTCATGGCGGTGGTGTAGGGGACCCAGACATTGAGGGCGTTGTTGTTGCCGAAGCCGTTCTCGCGCTTTTGCGTCACGCCGATGATGCGGCAGGGCACGCTGCCCAGGAAGATCACTTCGCCCAGCGGATCGCTATTGGCGGGGAAGAGCTTCTTGTAGGTGTTGGCGTCGATGACCACTTCCTGGGCGTAGCGACGGATGCCCTCTTGATCGAAGCTCTGGCCGCGCGCCATCTTCAGGCCGCGCACGCGGAAGTACTGCTCGCCCACGCCATTGATGGTGGCCGAGACCGAGACGTTGCCATAGCGCGCCGAGGAGGCCGTGGACACACTGGGCGTGACGCTGTCCACGAAGTTCTGCTCGGCCAGGGCGGCGGCATCGGCCGGCGTGAGCGTACGGATCGCGGCGGACTTCATGTCGCCGAAGTCGGCGCCAGGAAAGATGTCGATGGTATTGGTGCCCATGGCGCTGATGTCGGAGAGGATCTGCTCGCGCGAGCCGCTGCCCAGGGCCACCACCGAGACCACCGAGGCGATGCCGATGATGATGCCCAGCATGGTCAGGAAGCTGCGCAAGCGGTGCGCGTTCATGGCCAGCAGCGACATGTGCAGGGCTTCCTTGAGTCGATCCAGCGCGGCCCGCCAGGAGGGCGCGGCCTTGCGCTGCTGCGGCTGCAGCGTCGCCGCCGGTGGGGCATCTGCGGCGGCGTTGCGACGGTCGGCAACGATCACGCCATCCTTGATCTCGATGATGCGCTGGGCATTGCTGGCCACCTGCATATCGTGGGTGACGATGATGATGGTATGGCCCTCGGCATGCAGCTCCTTGAGGATGTTCATCACCTCCAGGCCGCTGTGGCTGTCCAGCGCCCCGGTCGGTTCATCGGCCAGGATGACGTCGCCGCCATTCATCAGCGCGCGGGCGATCGAGACGCGCTGCTGCTGTCCGCCCGACAGTTGTCCGGGCTTGTGGTGGCTGCGCTCGGCCAGGCCCAGGCGCGCCAGCAGTTGCGCGGCGCGCGCGCGGCGCTCCTTGCGCTCGCGGCCGGCATAGACCGAAGGCACTTCCACGTTGGCGGTGGCGTCCAGGTCGGAGAGCAGGTGATAGCGCTGGAAGATGAAGCCGAAGTGTTCGCGCCGCAACTGCGCCAGCGCATCCGCATCCAGTTCGCCGGTCTCGCGGCCGGCCACCTGATAGCTGCCGGCACTGGGCTTGTCCAGGCAGCCCAGGATATTCATCAGGGTGGACTTGCCAGAACCCGATGCACCGACGATGGCGACCATTTCGCCGGCGGCGATATCGAGATTGACGTCGTCGAGGACGGTGATGCTGTCGTCGCCAGCCGGGAAGTCGCGTCGCAGTCCGCGCAGCCGCAAGAGGGGTGTGCTCATGGCTACCTCTTACACGCCCGGCGGCGGGCCACGATGCTCGGCGGTGCCGTCGGCCGTCGCGCTGGTGGCCGTGCCGGTGACCACGCGTTCGCCGGCCTTGATGCCTTCGATGATCTGCACCTGGGCATTGGTGTTGATGCCTATCCTCACCTTGCGCGGCTGCGCCTGGCCCTGGGCATCGAGCACGCGCACCGTGTAGCGGCCCTGAGCATCCTTTTCGCCCAGGGCGGTGGAGGGCACCACCAGGGTGTCTTTGGCCTCGGAGAGCACGATGTTGACCTGGGTCGTCATCGAGATGCGCAGCTTGCCATCCGGATTGGGGACGTCCAGCAAGCCGTTGTAGTAGATCGCCGTGGAGCTGGAACTGCTGGAGCTGGAACTGCTGCTGGTGGTGCTGGTGGAGGTATCGTCCTGCAGGATCGAGTCCGGTGCCGGCTCGATGGCGCGCAGGGTAGTGCGGTAGCGGTGGTCGGGGTCGCCCAGGATGGTGAAGTAGACCGGCAGGCCCGGCTTGACCCGGATGACGTCGGCTTCCGAGATCTGCGCCTTGATGGTCACCGTATCCATGCGCGCCACCTTGATGATGGTGGGCGTGCTCTGGTTGGCGTTCACGGTCTGGCCTTCCTGCGCGACGATGGCCACCACCTGGCCATCGATGGGCGAGGTGATGCGGGTGTAGCCCAGGTTCACGCGGGCGGTATCGACCTGGATCGCCGCCGACCTGATCTGGGCCTGCAGCGAGGTGATATCGGCGCGGGTGGAGTCCAGCGTGGCCTCGGCGCTCTCGAAGTTCTCGCGCGAGGAGGCGTCGCCGGCCAGCATGGTCTTCTGGCGTTCATAGGCCAGTTGCGCCTGTTTCAGGGTGGCTTCCTTGGCGCGCAGTTGCGCCTCTAGGTTCTGCACCGAGAACTCGGCGCTGGCCAGGGAGTTCGCCTGGGTCAGCGAATCGATCTCGGCCACCAGTTGGCCCTTCTTGACCTGGTCGCCCAGGGCTACCTTGAGCGACTTGATCTGGCCCGACGCCTGTGCGCCCACGCTGACCTGCTTGTAGGCCTTGACGGTGCCGCTGGCCAGGACCACGTCCTGGATGTCGGCCACGGTGGCCGGCGCGCTCAGGTAGCTGGGCGGCGCCGGCGGCGTCAGCAGGCGCTTGCCGGTATAGCCGGCCAGCAGCAGCACGAGGAGGGCGGGGATGAGGAATTTGGGGCGACGGAGCTTGGCGATATTCATGCGGAAGGAGTGCGCACTGCGGTCATTTCTTGGCAGGCGATAGTGTGTATCGGGAGACAGTCGGCGATCGTCAGGACAGGTAAATTTTCTGTGATCGAATGTAGGCGCGGATGCGCCTTCGCACGCCCGTCTCCGTCAAGCTCACGGACGTGGCAGCACCTTGACCGGCGGGACCGCGCCCAGCAGCCGCACCATTTCGACGCCTTCCGAGAGGAAGCGTTGCAGCGGCGTGAGCATGTAGGGCAGGCCAAAGCCGATCAGCAGGAAGCCAGCCAGCATGGTAATCGAAAAACCGATCCCGAACAGGTTCAGTTGCGGCGCCGCCCGGGTCAGGATGCCCAGCGCGAAGTTGGTGATCAGCAGGGCAATGAGGAACGGCAGCGACAGCTGGATACCCATGCTGAAGATCTTGCTCCCCCACAGGGCTAGCTGGTGGAAGCCCTCGGCGGTGATGGGCTGGCCGGTGATGGGCAGGGTCTGGAAACTCTCGGCCAGTACCTGCAGGAGGATCAGGTGACCGTTCAGGCTCAGGAAGACCATGGTGGCCAGCAGCGAAAAGACCTGGCTGATGACGGCGGTACGGCCCTGGCTCTGGGGATCGAAGAAGGCCGCGAAGGACAGGCCCATGGTGGAACTGGTGAGGTCGCCCGCAGCCTCCACGGCGGCGAACACGATACGCATGGCCAGGCCCATGGACAGGCCGATGAGCAGTTGCTCCAACAGGATCAGGAGGCCCGTCATCGACATCGGATCGATGGCCGGCGGGATCGGGACGTCGGGCGCGATGACCACGCCGATGGCAATGCCCAGCAGGATCTTCACCAGCATCGGTACGCTGGCGCTGCCGAAGGGCGGTGCCAGGCTCAACAGGCCCAGCATGCGCGTGGTCGGCCAGATGAACATGGCGACCCAGGCATAGAGTTGCTGGCTGGAAAAGGTGAGCATCAGGGCGCATCAGGCGGCCTTGACCGGCAAGCTGCCGGCCATGGTCGCGTTTTACTGGACCATGGCGGGAATGCCGCTGAACATGGTGCGCATGTAGTCGAGGATGATGGTGAGCATCCACGGGCCGGCCAGAATCAGGGCCAGGAACACGCCCACCAGCTTGGGGATGAAGGCCAGGGTCTGTTCGTTGATCTGGGTCGCCGCCTGGAAGATGCTGACGGCCAGCCCGATGATGAGGGCTGTCAACAGCATGGGCGCGGCGATCATCAGGGTGACTTCCATGGCCTGTCGGCCCATGGTCATGACGCTTTCGGGAGTCATCTGGCTCTCCTATTCCTTATTCCTGACTTCTGGTTGCTAATAGAAGCTCTGGGCCAGCGAGCCGATCAGCAACTGCCACCCATCCACCAGCACGAACAGCATCAGCTTGAAGGGCAGCGAGACGATGGCCGGGGACATCATCATCATGCCCATGGACATCAGGATACTGGCCACCACCATGTCGATGATGAGGAAGGGGATGAAGATGGCAAAGCCGATCTGGAAGGCGGTCTTCAGTTCGCTGGTCACGAAGGCCGGTACCAGCAGGCGCAGCGGCACATCTTCCGGCCCCTGCAAGGCCGGGCCGCGCGAGAGCTTGACGTACAGCGCCAGGTCGGCCTGGCGGGTCTGCTTGAGCATGAATTCCTTGAGCGGCGCGGCGCCCTTGTCGAGCGCTTCCATCATCTGGATCTTGTTCTCGGAGAAGGGCTGGTAGGCTTCGGTATAGATGCGGTCGAACACCGGCCCCATCACGAAGAAGGTCAGGAACAGCGACAGGCCCACCAGCACCTGGGTCGGTGGCGTCGATTGCGTGCCCAAGGCCTGGCGCAGCAGGGACAGCACGATCACGATGCGCGTGAAGCTGGTCATCATCAGCATCGCCGCCGGGATGAACGACAGCGACGTGAGCAACAGCATGGTCTGGATGGGCAGCGAATAGTTCGTGCCTCCGCCTGCTGCCGGCATGCTGTTCAAGGCCGGAAGTCCCTGTTGGGCCGAGGCTGCCAGCGGCAGGCACAGCACCAGCAGCAGCCATTTGCGGCTGCCCAGGAAGCGCACCAGCAGGCGCGCTGCGGTCGTCAGAAAAGTCCCTTGCGGGTTAGGATGTGCTGCCATCTTGACCTGGGCGAGTACCGCGGTCGGCCTCGCCATTACGTTTGTCCATGGTTTGTTTGAGCCAGGTGGCAAAGGCCGGTGTGCCGGGCTTGCCGTCCTGCTGCGGCGCCAGTTCCTGGCGCGGCAGGGTGGCCAGCGCATTGACCCGGCCGGGCGCCACGCCAACCACGATCCATTGTTCGCCGACCTCGACCACCATCACGCGTTCGCGCGTGCCCACACTGACTCCCCCCACTACCTTGGCCACCGCATTGCCGGCCAGGCTCTGGGCCAGGCCGAAACGTTTGAGCAACCAGGCGATCGCCGCCATCAGGGCCAGTACCGCCACCAGTCCGAAGAGCATGGTGAAGACGCTGCCACTGGAGGAAGGGATGGCCGAGCCGGCTACCTGGGCAGAGGCCGGGGCAGTGGTGGCCGATGCGGTCGATGCAGCCGATGGGCTGGTCGCTGCCGCGTTCTCGGCCCAGGCCTGGGCGCAGGCGAGAACAGCGCCGCCCAGAAAGATCCGGGCGGACACTAGGCCCGCCCGGGTCTGTCGCAGGCTGCGCGAAAGGGATGCTGCGCGGATGCGTTTCATCAAATAGAGGCCGTCCCCGCTCAGCGGTTGAGCTTGCGGATACGTTCGGCCGGCGTGATGATGTCGGTGAGCCGGATACCGAACTTGTCGTTGACCACCACCACTTCGCCTTGTGCGATCAGGCAGCCGTTGACCAGCACGTCCATCGGTTCGCCGGCCATGCCATCCAGTTCCACCACCGAGCCCTGCGCCAGTTGCAGCAGGTTCTTGATGGCGATCTTGGTGCGGCCCAGTTCCACGGTCAGCTGGACCGGGATGTCGAGGATGAAGTCGATGTCATTGGGCGTGTTGGTCTTGATGTCGCTCGCGCTCAGGTCCTTGAAGACGGTGGCGGCAGCCGGGGTTGCGGTGATGCCTTTCTCGTCTTCCATCTGGCCTTTTTTCTGCGCTTCTTCGGCCTGGGTCTGCTCGGCCATGGCCGCGCCCCACGGATCGTCTTCGGCCGCGCCCGCGCCTGCTACATTCTCATCAGCCATTACTAATCTCCTTGAAAGCTTTCCGGTGTTTCTTGATGGGTGATGGACAGCAGTTTTTCCACGCGCAAGGCGTATTGGCCATTGAGCTGGCCGTAGCTGCATTCCATCACGGGCACGCCGTCGACCTGTGCCTGGACGGTCTCGGTGGTTTGCAGCGGGATCACGTCGCCGACCTGCATGTGCAGCAGGTCGGTAAAGTTGAGTCGGGCAGTGCCAAAATTGACGATCAGTTCGACCTCGGCGGTCTGGATCTGCTGCTTCATCAGGCGGATCCAGCGCTTGTCGACTTCCAGCGCCTCACCCTGCATGCTGCTGGTGAGGCGGTCACGCACCGGCTCGATCATCGAGTAGGGCGTGCAGATATGGATTTCACCCGACACCGGCCCAAGCTCCACGGTGAAGGTGGTCGAGACCACCACTTCGTTGGGGGTGGCGATGTTGGCGAACTGGGTGTTCATTTCCGAGCGGATGAACTCGAATTCGATCGGATAGATCGGTTCCCACGACTTGGCGTAGGTCTCGAAGGTGATCTCCAGCACGCGCATGATGATGCGCTGCTCGGTAGGAGTGAATTCACGACCTTCGATGCGGGTATGGAAGCGGCCATCGCCGCCGAACATGTTGTCCACCAGCATGAAGACGAACTGTGGATCGAACACCACCAGGCCGATGCCGCGGAAGGGCTTGATGTGGACCAGGTTCAGGTTGGTCGGCACCACCAGGTTGCGGATGAATTCGCTGTACTTGGACACCTTCACCGGACCGACCGAGATCTCGGCGGTACGGTGGATGAAGTTGAACAAGCCGATGCGGAACAAGCGGGCGAAGCGCTCGTTGATGATTTCGAGCGTGGGCATGCGCCCGCGCACGATGCGTTCCTGCGTTGCCAGGTTGTAGGTACGTACCGTACCAGGAGCTTCTTCGACGACTTTTTCTTCGTCTTCGTCTCCTGTGACGCCCTTCAGAAGGGCATCGACTTCTTCCTGTGAGAGAAAGTGCTCGGCCATGGTCGTGTGAATCTCTGACTTCGGTTACTGCTGCTGGATCACAAAGGAAGTGTAGAACACATCGGTGATCTGCGGTCCCTTGCCCTTGCCCGAGAACGGCTCGCCCAGCTGGTCGATGATCTCGTCGGTGAGCTTGCGCTTGCCGTCGCTGGTCAGCAGTTCCGAGGCCTTCTTGCTCGACAGGACCATCAGCAGGCGGCTACGCACCTGGGGCATGTAGAGCTTGAGTGCTTCTGCGGTCTGCGCGTCGGGTACTTGCAGGGTCATGGCCACTTGCAGGTACTGGTCGCCGGTTTCCTGCTGCAGGTTCACGACGAAGGGCTCGATGACCACGAAGGTCGGTGCCTTGGCTTCCGAGTGTTCTTCAGCGTGGTCTTCCCCCTTCTTGCCCTTGCCCCCCATCATGAAGAAGGCTGCTGCACCACCGATGACCAGCACCAGTACGGCGCCGACGATGATGAAGAGCATCTTCTTGCTCGATTTTGCTGGTGCTGCTTCTGCTTCAGCGCCCTTGGCCGGGGCCTTTCCTTTTGTTGCCATCTACTATTCCTTTCAGTTCGTCAGCGCGTGGTACTTGATATTTTGATATCCCGGATAACTGCTTAACGGCAAAGATTTCTTATTGTTGAGTCCTGCGCGGACGAAATTGCATTTCCTGGGGGGCGGTGCCAGCCGGCCGGGTTCAGACAAAGGTGTCGACCAGTCCCAGCCCGCTGGTGGTGGCCTGGGTGGTACCGGCCACGCCGGCCAGGGCCAGATCGCCTTCTTCATCTTGTCCGGCTCTGCTAGAGCCGGACGAGCCGCGTGCCTGCTGCTGGCTATCGGCACCCTGCTGCTGGTTGGGCATGCCGGTGTTGACGGTGGCCTGGCCCAGCTGGATGCCGGCCTGGTCCATCATTTCACGCAGCTTGGGCATGGCCGCTTCGAGCGCCTGCTTGACTTCGGGTTGAGCGGTGATGAAGGTCGCATCGGCCTGCTGGTTGTGGACGTTCAAGACCACCTGCATGGGGCCCAGGTCGGGCGGGTTCAGGGTCAGCGAAGCGCTCTGGATGCCACCGGTGGCCATCCAGGTGATCTTGTTGCCGACGGCCTGGTCCCAGCCGGCGCTGCCGACGTTGGGCTGGATCTTGTCGGTATAGGCCGCGCCGAAGACGGCTTGCGGCTGGTTGGCAGCCAGGGTCTGTTGCATGGCCGGCATGAGCACCGGCGTGGGGCTGGCCTGCGGCAGGTCCTGGTGCGCGGCCTGTGCTTCCGGGGCGACCTTGGCCAGTTGTGCCGAGGTGGTCAGGGTGCTGCTGTCATTCTTGGACGTCGCCTTGGCCGCGCCGCTGAGGTCGATGGCCGGCTTGTTGTCGCGTCCGCCATCGGCGGCGGTCTGGCCCTCGTCCTGGCCTGCGGCCGTGGTGCTGGCGTCGAGCTTGGCCTTGTTGGCGTCGATGCTGCTCTGCAGGCCGTTGAGGTCGATCTTCTTGCCCTTGGCATCCAGCGCAGAAGCCTGGGCGTCCAGCGCATCGAGCGTGCCCTTGGCATTGCCGCGCTTGGCCTGGGCCAGCAGGTCGGCGTCGCTGCTCTGGCCCCGGCCGCTGTTCACGGGGGCGACCGCATTCTGCTGCAGGTTGGCTACCAAGGCCAGCAATTCGGCCGAGGCCTGGGTGGTGGTGTCGTCGTCCTGGTCATCTTCCTTGGCGCTGGTTTCCTGCTTGTCGCTGGTCGCGCTGGTGGCGCCGCTCTTGTCGCTGCCGGTCGTGGATTGGGTGGACTGGGTGCTCTGGGCGGCCTGGGCTGCGGGTGCCGCCGGAGTTGCCGGCGGTGGCGCCGAGGCTGACGAATCCTGACTTGCCGGCGCGGTAATTTGCGCATTGTTGTCCGCAGTGCGGGCGCTGACCTGGCTGTTGAGCAGCTGGGTGAACGACGCATCGGCACTGAAGCTGTCGGCGAGATTGGTCGAGCGCGAGGCATTGGCGGCTTGCGAGCCGGTCATCACATTCAACAGCGGCAGGGAAGGATTCATGATGGGTAGCCTGTCGGTAACTTGCTATTACGTGCGTTGGTTTGCGATTTTACGTGCTGCCTGCTGCCTGTGCTGCTCTGGTTGGGGCTGGATCAGCGCTTGTAGAAGGTCATCCGGGACGCATGCTCGTCCATGGACTTCTGGTCGCGCTTGTTTTCCTTCTGCAACTGCTGCTCCCTGGCGCGCGCGGCCAGCGTGTCGTAGGACATGCGCTTGCGCTCGCAGGCCTGCCATGCCGCGCGGGCTTCGGCCACACGCTGCCGGCTGCTGTTGACGACATCTTCCTGGCCATCGATGGCCGTATCGATCTTCTCGATGAACAGCTGGAAGTTGCGGTAGCTCAACGCCGTGAGGCCATTGCTCAGGGTTTCCTGGAAGCGGGCCGCGTAGTCATCGCGGTATTGCTGCAGGATCACCAGCTTCTGTTGCGCTTCCTCGCTCACGCGAATAGCCCGGCCGAGGCGTTTGGTCGCTTCGTCGGTCTCTTTGGTCGCCAATTCGATCAGCGTATCAAGTGCGGAGGGAGTAGCCATGATGGTCTTGATTATATTTTTGCGCTGCAGCTCTCAATCACCCGAATAGAGCGGTAAGTTGCCTCAAGCTCTCTGATACATTGGCCTGTTCGTCGATACCCTGTTGCAAAAATGCTTCCATTCTTGGCAATAAGGCAATGGCCTCGTCCAGGATCGGGTCGCTGCCGGCCGCGTAGGCGCCCACGCTGATGAGGTCGCGGTTGCGCTGGAAGCGCGAATACAGCTGCTTCAGATGGCGCGAGCGGCGCTGGTGGTCGGCATCGGTGATGCTGTGCATGGCCCGGCTGATCGATTGTTCGATATCGATGGCGGGATAGTGTCCGGCTTCGGCCAGTTGGCGGTTGAGCACGATGTGGCCGTCCAGGATGGCGCGGGCGGCGTCGGCGATGGGGTCCTGCTGGTCATCGCCTTCGGTCAGCACGGTGTAGAAGGCGGTAATCGAGCCGCCACCCTCGTCGCCGTTGCCGGCGCGCTCCACCAGCGCGGGTAGCTTGGCGAACACCGAAGGAGGGTAGCCCTTGGTGGCCGGCGGTTCGCCAATGGCCAGCGCGATCTCGCGCTGGGCCATGGCATAGCGGGTCAGCGAATCCATGATCAGCAGCACATCCTTGCCCTGGTCGCGGAAGTACTCGGCAATCGAGGTGCAGTAGGCGGCACCCTGCAGGCGCATCAGCGGCGGGGTATCGGCCGGTGCGGCCACCACCACCGAGCGCGCCAGGCCTTCGGCGCCGAGGATCTGCTCGATGAATTCCTTCACTTCGCGGCCACGTTCGCCGATCAGGCCCACCACGATCACGTCGGCGCTGGTATAGCGCGCCATCATGCCCAGCAACACGCTCTTGCCCACGCCCGAGCCGGCAAACAGACCCATGCGCTGGCCGCGACCGACGGTGAGCATCGAATTGATGGCACGTATGCCGGTATCGAGGATGTCGCGGATCGGCGCGCGGCCCAGCGGATTGGCAGCCCGCACGGCCAGGGGCGCGGAACGTTCGGTGTGCAGCGGGCCAAGGCTGTCCAGGGGGCGCCCGGCGCCATCGAGCACGCGGCCCAGCAATTCGTCGCCTACCGGCAGGCGACGGCTGTGTTCGTCCACCCGGCGTGGCGTGAAGGTGATCGGGCCGGTACGCGGTGGTGGCTTGACCGGCTCGACCGGGAAGACGCGGGTGCCCGGCACGATGCCTTCGACGTCGCTCTGCGGCATCAGGAACAGGCGTTCGTCCTGAAAGCCTACGACTTCGGCCTCGATCATCATGCCGTTGGGCAGGGGGACGTTGCAGGGGCTGCCCACGGGCAGCTTGAGGCCGACCGCCTCCATCACCAGGCCGGCCACGCGTGTGATGCGGCCGGCGGTCTGGGTGGGTTCGGCCATGGCTACCAGGCTGCGACAGTTGTGCAGGTAGGCTTGCCAGAGACTGCTATGGGAAGGCATCGGGGAGTTCATGCGGGTCTCCCGTTCAGGTGGGTGTCACGTGCTGCACTCAATCCAGCCAGTCGAGCTGCTGGGACAGTGATTCGCCCAGGCGCTTCCAGCGGGTCTGGGTGGAGGCATCGATCTGGTTGGTACGGGTTTCCACGCGGCAGCCGCCGCGCTCCATGTGGCTATCGTCTTCGATCTTCCAGCCTTGCTTGCCCAGATCTTCGCCGAGATGTTCGCGCACCAGGGCGGCGTCCTCGGGGTGTAGCGTCAGAACGGCCGGCAATTGCAGTACGGGCAGGGTCTGGATGGCCGCTGTCACGGTGGGCAGCACCAGCTCGGGCCGGACATTGAGTGCCGTCTTGAGCATCGATTTGGCCAGGTCCAGCGCCAGATCCAGCAGTTCCGGGGCCATGCTTTCACTGCATTGCGAGACTTCGGTGCTGAAGTTGACGGCGATCTGGCGGAAATGCTGGATGACCTCGTTGATTTCCTTCTGGCCCTGCTGCAGGCCAGCCATGTAACCTTCCGAACGCCCGGCCTGCAGGCCGTGCTCGCGACCTTCGGCAAAGCCTTCCTGGCGGGCCGCTTCGCGGATGGCGTCGAGCTGCTCGGCCGTCAGTTGCGGCACTGGGGGCGGTTCTTCGAGGTATTCCTCTTCCACCGGCAGCGGTTCGGGCTCCGGTTCGGGTTCGTCGTTGAAGGACGCCAGCTCCCAGCGCTGGTAGGGCGTCATTTCTTCCTTGGGAATGATCTTTGCACGCATGGCTTCTTTGACTCCTCAGGCCGGCATGCCGACAGCAAACTGCACGATGGGCATCAAGCGCATCAGATGAACGCGTCCTCGCCCTTGGCGCCCAGCACGATCTGGCCTTCGTCGGCCAGGCGGCGCACGATCTGCAGGATGGCCTTTTGCTGCGCATCCACTTCGGACAGGCGCACCGGTCCCTTGGACTCCAGGTCTTCCTTCATCATCTCGGCCGCGCGTTGCGACATGTTGGCGAAGATCTTGTCGCGCAGGCCTTGCGAGGCACCCTTGAGGGCCACGATCAGCGACTCGGACTGGACTTCGCGCAGCAGCAGCTGGATGCCGCGGCCGTCGATGTCGATGATGTTCTCGAAGACGAACATCTCGTCCATGATCTTCTGCGCCATGTCCTCGTCGTAGGAGCGCAGGTTGTTCATCACCGAGGTCTCGTTCTCGCCGGACATGAAGTTGAGGATCTCGGCTGCGGTACGGATACCGCCCATCTGTTGCTTCTTCAGGCTTTCGTTGCCGGTCAGCAGCTTGGTCAACACGTCATTGAGCTCGCGCAACGCGGCCGGCTGCACGCCGTCCAGGGTTGCAATACGAAGGATGACGTCGTTGCGCAAACGTTCCGTGAAATTGTTGATGATACCGCAGGCGTGGTCGCGCTCCAGGTGGACCAGGATGGTGGCGATGATCTGCGGGTGTTCGTTGCGGATGAGCTCGGCCACCGATTGCGCGTCCATCCACTTGAGGCTCTCGATGCCGGAGGCGTCGCGGCCGCCCAGGATGCGGTTGAGCAGGGAGGTGGCCTTGTCGTCGCCCAGGGCCTTGGTCAGGACGCTGCGGATGTACTCGTCCGAATCCAGGCCCAGCGAAGAGGCCTGGCCGGTTTCGGCGACGAAGGCTTCCAGCACTTCGTTGATTTCCTCGAAGCTCACATTGCGCAGGGCCGACATGGCCGCGCCCAGCTTCTGGACCTCTTTCGGGCCCAGGTACTTCATGACTTCGGCCGCCTCATCCTCGCCCAGGGCGAGCATGAGGATGGCACCTTTCTGAACGCCGTCGTTACTCATTGTTCACCCATGACTTGATGATGCTTGCCACCAGTTTCGGATCGTTCTTGGCCCACTGCTTGGCGGTTTCGAGGTTGGCCTTGTAGGCGGCGCGTTCGTCGATCTCGGGCTCGCCGGAGAGGTTGACGATGGCATCCGGATCGTCCGGGTCGAAGCCGGCGGCCACCGCTGCGGCTGCGGCGGCAGCTTCGGCCTCGGCCTTTTCCTTGGCCAGGCGTTCGCGTTCTTCGCGGCCCGACAGCTTCCAGACGATGGGGCGCAGTACACGGAAGTAGAGGAACAGCAGCACCGCAGCCAGCAGCACGTACTTGCCCGCTTCCTTGGCCAGGTCGATCATGCCCGGCTGCTTCCACAACGGCAGTTCCGGTTCCAGGTCGGTGCTGAACTGGGTGTTGACCACGTTGAGCGAGTCGCCGCGATCCTTGTTGTAACCCATTGCCTCCTTGACCAGATCGGTGATCTGGTTGCGCTCGGCCTCGGTCAGCGGGCGCATGACGATCTTGCCGGTATTGTCGATGGTGCGCTTGTAGTTCACCACCACGGCTACCGTCAGGCGTCGTACGCCGCCCATCGGCTGCTGGGTATAGCGAACGGTCTTGTCGACCTCGTAGTTGACGGTCTCGTCCTTGCGCGAGTTGCCGCTGACAGTGGGCGAGGGCGCCGCGCCATTGGGCGTGGCGGCCTGGTTGGCAGCGCCATTGGCGGCCGCCGGATTGACGATCTGCGCCGTCGCCGGTGCTGGCGGCTGATTGGTCAGGGCGCCCGGAACGCCCGAGGTTCCCGAGGAGGAATTGTTGGCTTCGCTGCTCTGCTTGCTGCGAACGGCGGCGGTGTCCTTGGCCTGGTTGGGCTTGTAGGCCTCGGAAGCCTGCTCCGAACGGGAGAAATCGACGTCGGCCGTGGCTTCGGCGCGCACGTTGCCATTGCCGACGATGGGGGCGATGATGGATTCGACGCGCTTGACGATGTCCTGCTGCATGTCTTGCACGTACTTCAGCTGGGTCGGATCCAGGGTATTGGTTTGCGCCTGCTTGGTGGTATCGGAGAGCAGGTTGCCGTTCTGGTCGACGATGGTCACGGCCTTGGGCGAGAGCTCAGGCACGCTGCTGGCGACCAGGTGCACGATGGCGCTGACTTGCTGCTGGTCCAGGTAGCGACCGGGATACAGCGCCAGCACCACCGAAGCGGTGGGCTTCTGCTGGTCGCGCACGAAAACCGAGGCCTTGGGCAAGGCCAGGTGCACGCGGGCCGTCTGTACCGAGGACAGCGATTGCACCGAGCGCGCCAGCTCACCTTCGAGCGCGCGCTGGAAATTGACTTGTTCGAGGAACTGGGAAATGCCCAGCTTCTGGTTTTCCATCAGCTCGAAGCCGACATTGCCGCCCTTGGGCAAGCCCTGCGCCGCCAGCTTCAGACGGGCGTCGTGGACCATGTTTTCCGGGACCAGGATGGCCGTACCGCCTTCGGAATACTTGTAGGGCACGTTCATCTGCTGCAACGAGGCGACAATGGCGCCGCCGTCGCGGTCATTGAAATTGGAGAAGAGGACGCGATACTCTACCTTCTGGCTCCACAGCCAGATACCCACCATCAGGGCGATGGTCGCTGCAGCGGCAATGATGAGCAGGATGCGACGGCCCTGCGGCGAGCGGGCGTAGCCAGCCATTCCGCCCGAGGCCGGTTGCGCCTGGGGCAGGCCATCGAGATTGCTGTTCTCGGCCTGGTTGTTGGTGTCGCCGGTCATTGTGCCGTCGGCTGCTACCGCCATGATTTCCCCTCTGGCAGACCTGCGATTGCCAGCTTGATAATGACTTTGTTCACTGCTTGCCTACCCTTAAGAGGTTTTTTGCTCAGTGTGGATTGTCCTTTGGAGTTGGGAATTTGATCGCCCGAACAGAATGGCAAATTCCCCGCTTATTAGTGCGTTTTGTCAATGCAATGGTGTTAAGGTGCTGCTGTAGATGGCGGTAGTACGTGCTACGCGCCGGCAGGTTCTGATATACGGCAATCAAGGGATGAGAAATGGCGATCGACAGCGTGATTGATACCAGCAAGATCGAGGCGATGGTGGCCCAGCTGAAGGCCGCGGCGGCGCGCGCCCAGGGTGGTGTGGACCCGGTGCAGAATAATGTTGTCGCCGAGAAAGCGGCGCCACGCGTGGATTTTGCCGACGTTCTCAAGGGAGCGATCAACCAGGTCAACGATTCCCAGCAGCAGGCGGCAAAAATGTCACAGGCCTTCGCCATGGGCGATGACAACGTGAACCTGTCGGACGTGATGATCGCATCGCAAAAGGCCAGCATCTCCTTCCAGACCAGCATCCAGGTGCGTAACAAGCTGGTGTCTGCCTACCGTGACATCATGACCATGCAGGTATAGACCTGCCTGTTTTCACTCTCCCGGTCCTTGCCCGGGAGGGCCAAAAAAACACCCCAGCAACCGTGCACCGGTTGCTGGGGTGTTTTTTTGTCCGGGTGCTTGTCGGACTTACATCATGCCGGAGGCCTTGGCGTTCTGTTCGCGTTCGAGTTTGGTGATGAAGCGCTGGATGGCATCCAGCACAGTGCGCGGAATGTCGACGAACTGGCAACCGAAGCGGTGGACCGTCTTGCCGGTGGTCATCTTGAACTCCTTGCAGTCGCGCACCTGCAGCTTGACCGAGACCAGGGTGCTATCGCCCAGCTCCAGCTGGCAGTCTTCATAGATCGTGCCCTGGGTGGTGGGTAGAACCTTCTTTTCGTCGGTGATGCCCACGCCGCCGGCACTGATGTTGTTGAGCATCGTGACCACGGTGATGAACGAGCCATCCGGTTGCGTGATGCGGAAGGTGCAGCGCAACGGCTTGGCGATCGGCGTGGGAATGCGGAAGTACTCGCGGCGCTGCAGGCGTACCAGGCTTTCCGGCAATGCTACGCGCAGGGCGGGACGGTTCTGGTATTCGACCTGGCTTGCGCCGTCGACGCTGAAGGTGATGCGAATGCTGTTGTAGATCGCTTCGAAGTTGATGCGCTTGCTGGAAACGATGCTGTCGTTGAGCATGGCGCTGGGTGCGGCGTCGATGATCATGGCGTCATCGTCGTCGTCCACTTCGAGAATGGAGGTGATGACCGACTCCGATCCTCCCTTGATCAGCAGGCTCAGCAGCTGGTTTTTCTCCATCATGCTGGTCAGCAGGGAAATGATCTCCCTCCGTGAATGAACCCGGTATGGGCTGTCGTCGTCGATCTCGTCGTGATTGGCCATCTGTGCGTCTTGGTACGTCTGAATTCAGCGAGTGGGATCGCTTTCCCCTGGGGGATTTTTGGAATAATTTAACTTCGTATCATACATCACCGACTGCCCTAATTGCATATTTTCAATACGATATAGCCATGCTAGCAATTCGGCCACGGTACGGTACAGGGCAGGGGGGATTTGCTGGTCCAGCTCCACCTGCATCAGCAGCGATACCAGCTCCTTGGATTCGTGCACATAGACGCCGCTCTCGCGGGCGCGGGCGATGATGGCTTCGGCCACCAGTCCACGACCCTTGGCCACGACCTGCGGAGCCACCTGGTTGGCGTTGTAGGCCAGCGCGACCGCGTTCTGCATGGGGATGTTAGATTTCTCCATCGGCTTGCTTGACGATCAGGGAGTCCAGGGAGGTGCCGGCCGCTGCCATGGCATCGGCGAACATCGGGGTATTGCCGCGCAGGGCGGCGGTTGCGGCTTCGGTATCGGCTTTGACCTGCACGTGGATCTGCTGGCCGATCAGGCGGATGGAGGCGGTCACGCTGCCCAGGTGGGCGAAGTTGAAGCGCACCACGCTATGCCAGCTGGGCGGTTCTTGCGCTTCGCCGGGTGTCTTGGGCTTGTCGTGGCCATCTTCCTGGCTGATTTCCCATTCCATCTTCTGACCAGGCCAGACCTCGCCGTGCCAGAGCACGCGCTGCTGTTCTAGGGCATTGAGCTGCAGATTGATGATCTGACCCAGCTGGTTCTGGGCTGGATCATCGGTGCTCAGCAGATTGATCTCGCCGCCTTTCTGGGCGGCGACCTGGGCCTGCGGCTCCTTCATCAGTTCCTCGGCGGGGCGTTGCCCGGCTGCCCAGGCGGAGACATGGGATTCGTAGAAGACGCCGCTGTAGGTGATGGCATTCTGCAAGGCGCTCGCTACCTGGTCGGCCGAGGCGCCGGCCCTGGCCAGCAGCGGCGCTGACGGGCTGACGTGATCGGCCATGTCTCCCTGCTGGGAAGCCTGCAGCAGGCTGTTGATCAGTCTGGCGGCATTGCTCAGGGTGGTCGGGGTGCTGGTGGCCGTGCCGGCCTGGCCGGACTGGGCTCCCTTGGACAGGACATCGAGCGGGACTTCCTCGTGTTCGGCGATCTGGCCGGCGCCGCTTTCGTCGCGCGTGACGAACTGCAGTGACTTCAGGTCCTTCTGCATCGCCCGGCCTGCCGTGCTGAGGGCGACCGAGCTGCTCTCGTTGTCCTGGCCGATGCTGTCTTCCTTGACGGCGAAGGTCGGACGCGGATCCTTGGAGACCAGGGTCAGGATCAGCGAGTCACCGGTGCGGGCATTGGGTGGCAGCACCATGCGTGCGGCCGTATTGGCAATGCGCACCAGGAAGGTGCCGTCGTCGAAGGTGGAGAGGATGCGCCCGGCCAGTTGCTGGCCCACGGCGATTTGCGCCAGGCGGCTGAAGGCTTCCTGCTTGGCATCGGCGACCGAGACGACGGCGGTGGCCGGATCGACTGGATTGACGGGCTGCACAGCCGTGGCGATATCTGCCCGCGGCAACATGATCAGCTACCTATGCCGTAGGTGTTGAGCAGTTTGCGTTCGGTGTGATTGCTTTGGATGAGCGCCGACAGCTTGCGCAGGCCGGGCTCGGTCAGGTTGCGGATGTCGCGGTCGTCTTCCAGGATTCTGGTGATGAAAACGACCTTTTGGTCGCGCTGCGCCTGGCTCAAGGCGATGTTGTCCTCGCAGATGCGCAGGTTCGCAATGTGGTTGCCACACTGCGCTTCCAGCGCCGACAGCAGCTCCCAGTCTGCGGCGCGTGCAGCGCCCAGCATCTGATCGGTCAATTGCGAAATCGACTCGTAGATGGCGATGACGTCGTCACCGGTCATGTCAGCTTAAACCTTTGCAAGGCGGGTGGGAGGGAGGCCGGCCTCGTTGGCTACCGGTGCCTGTACTTGGGCTGCTTGCGGGGCATTGGGATTGATCTGTTCCCAAGCCGAGCGGATATCGCTGAGCAAACCGTGGATCTCGTCGAGGATGGCGGGGTCGTTGCCGGCGTTGGCCAGGAACAGGCGGCGGCTCATGTACTCGTAGAGCGAATCGAGGTTCAGGGCCAGTTCACCGCCGACATCCTTGTTCAGGCTGGCGCGCAGGCCATTGTCGATGATCAGGATGGCGTGCGTGATCGACTTGCCCTTGTTCTTGATGTCGCCATCGGCCATGTGCTTCTTGCCCATGGCAATGGCCACGAGGGCGCCGTCCAATAGCATCGTGATGAGCTTGTGCGGATTGGCGGCCAGCACGCCGGTTTCCATGCCGATGTTGGCATAGGCGTTGGCGCCGCGTTTCATGGTTCCGAACATCACATTCTCCTGTGTTCGCTGGTTGAGACTTAGCCGGCCTTGGGCAAGTTCGCCAGTTGCTGGGTCAGGTAGCTTTGCGTGGCCTGCATGCTCGACAAAGTCGTGTTCAACTGGTTGAACTGATTGGTGTAGGCATCTTGCATGGCGGTCAGCCGTGTCTGAACGGCGGTTTGCTGGTCTTGATTGAGTTTCAGGCTGGTTTGCAGGCCATTGGTCTTGGTGGCGATCAGGCCGGTATCACTTAGCAGGCTCGTCATCAGCGTCTGCAATTTCGTGACGATACCATTGTTGGCAGATGTGGTGTTGGTCGGATCCGGATCGGTAGCTGTGAACAGATTGGCAATGCCGGCGAAATTGCTGGAGGCGGCAGTCGAAAGCTTGGTCGAATCAAGTGCCAGGGTACCATCTTTCTGAAAGGCAATGCCGATGTCGGAGAGCGAGCTGATGCCATTGCCACCATTGACCGTCGCAAATAAGGTATTACGCAACTGGTCGACGATGGTCTGCACCGACGACTCGCTGGCCAGCGGGGAAGAGTTGGTGGACTGTCCAAGGGTAGTCGACGGCGTTTGTGCGGTCAGGCTGGAGATAGCCTTCTCCAGCGTGTTGTAAGCCGATACAAAGGTGTTGGCCGCCGTGGTCAGACCGGAGGTGTCGTTGGAAATGTTCAGAGTCAGATTGTCTGAGGAATTGGTCACACTGGTCAAATTCAATGTGACGCCTGAGATCACGTTCTCGACCTGGTTGCTGGGGCTGGTGACGGTCACGCCATCGATGGAGAGCTTGGCATCCTGGGCCTTGATCATCTGGCCCATACCGGCCATGGTCAGCCCGGCATAGTCGCCCGTGCCGGTCAGTGCCACGGCACTGGTGGAACTGCTGCCGGTTGGCGTGAGCACCAGGTGATTGTTGGTGCCATCATTGGTGATCGAGGCTGTGACACCGGCGTTGGCGCTGTTGATGGCGCTCATCACTTGTGTCAGGTCGATGTTGCCGCTGCCGTTGGCGGTGGGGTTGATCGCGACCGTCGTATCTCCGACCTTCAGATTCAGGGTGCCGCTGGCATAGGTCTGGGAGGTCGAGACATTGGGCGAAGTCGTTGTGCCGCTGGGGTCGCTGCTGAACACCGCATAGCTGCCGGTGCCGGTGATCTTGATGGTGTTGGCCGCGCCACTGTCCTTGGCGGTGATGACCAGGTGGTCATTGGTGCCATCGCTGACGATGGTGGCATTCACGCCGGCGCTGCTGGCGTTGATGGCGTCACGCACGCCGGCCAGGGTGTTGGTGGCGGGCTGGATGACCGCGGTCGAGCCGGTGCCGGTCTTGATGGCCAGCAGGCCGCTGTCGAATGTAGTTCCAGGGGCGATGCCCGCCGAGCTCAGTTTCGCCGTTTGTGCCAGTTGCGAGATCGAGACCGCATAGTTGCCAGAGGCGGCGGAGGTCGCATCACGTGGCGCCTGCGTCTGGGTCATGGTGCTGGGGGTCGAGCTGGAAGGGTCGTAGGCGAATCCGGAGAGAGTGTTGTTGGCCGCCACCTTGATGGTATTGGCAGTGCCGCCTGTATTGGATTCCAGCACCAGATGGTCGCCGCTTCCATCGGTTACGACCGATGCCGTTACGCCGGCGTTGGCGGCATTGATGGCATCGCGCACGCCGGCTATCGTCGAATTGGCCTTGAGCGTGACGAAGGTCGGCGAGCCGCTGCCGACCTTGATGGCGATGGAGTCTCCCGCGTTGAACGTGGTGCCGCTGGCCACGCCGGCCGATTGGATCTTCTGGGCCAGGATCTGGGTCGACGAGTCGCTGTTGATGGTAGCCGTGAAGGGATTGCTGGTCAGATTGCTACCCGTGCCGGCATTGGAGACCGAGCTTTTCTGGGCGCTGAAGCTGGCGGTGGTCATGCCCTGGATGGCGCTCTGGTAGGTACTCAGGGCGCTCTTCAAGGTGCCATAGGCAGAGATCAGGGCGTTGTAGCTGCTGGCCTGGTTGGTCAGCGGAGTCAGGTCCTGAGCGCTTTCGGCTTGCATCAGGTTGCTGACGAGCGTGTTGACGTCTAAAGGGCCTGCTGATGTGGTGATGGTGCCGGTGGAAGTGGCCATGGTTCACTCCTGATGTTTCGCTTGGTGCACAGCGCAGTAAGATTCGCTGGCGCAGTCAACAGGAGAGCAACTGTCAAGTACGGCGTCGGCGGCGAAGGACGCTGTGCAGATAACTGGTTAAATCCGTTATGAACTGAGGTAACCGATCCTATCATGCAACCTGCCGCGGGGCGATGAAGCATGCTGTATGTCGATCACTGCAGTTCGTACCAGACTTAGGCTTTTTCCTTGAGCAGCAGACCTTGCAGCTTGTCGATCGACTGCGCGATATTGATGGCTTCCTGGCTGGGGATCTGACGGATCAGGGTATTCGTTTCGGTATCCATGATCTTGATGACCATCTTGCCGGAAGTGTCGTCCTTGGCGAAGCTGAGCGAGGATGCATTGGCTGCAGCGAAGTCATTGAGCTTGCTCACAGCATGATCTACCTGCTTGTCGGTCGGCTTGGGAGCATCGCTGGTCGTTGTGTTCGCAGCAGGGGGTGCAGGAGCAACTGCAGGCACAACCGGATTCGAATTGTTGGCAGCTTGTGTCGGCGGATAGGCAGTACCGGAATCGGCCGCGCTGGTAATGTTCAGTGGTGCAATCGACATGGTCCTACTCCCTTACTTAAAAAAACGTGCGGAGAATATTGCGTATCCTCCGCACGTCATCCTACCTAGCTATTGGCCTTATTTCAACAGAGACAGGACCGACTGCGGCGAGGAGTTCGCCTGCGACAACATCGCGGTACCAGCCTGTTGCAGGATCTGGGCACGAGTCAGGTTTGCAGTTTCCGCCGCGTAATCCGTGTCCATGATACGGCTCTTGGATGCGGTGATGTTCTCGCTCGACACCTGCAAGTTGCTGATGACGGCGGTGAAGCGGTTCTGCACGGCACCGAACTCGGAACGCTTGGAGGAGATCAGGTTGATCGCCAGGTCCAGATTTTGGATGGCCTTTTGTGCATCGCTTTGTGCCGACGGCTGGGCAACGGCAGCGTCCAGGGCCAGCTTGGCGCTATCAACGGCAGCTTGCAGGGTCACAGCCGACGATGCCAGGGCGGTCGCCGACAGCGAGGAGCCGGTCGCAAACAGGTTGTCCAGGGCAGCTTGGGCCGAGGTGTAGGTCGCTTGCGCGGTGCTCACGCCGGAGGTGTCGCCCAGGCCGATCAGGCCCTTTGCGCTGGTGCCGATGACGTTGGCGATGGTCGAGTTGTTCGACAGGTCGTCCAGGGTCAGGGTGATCTGGTCGTTGAGCTTGTTGTTCACGACGTTGGCGCCGACCTGGAAGGACAGCGTCAGAGCAGCCGAGACGTTGGCCGAATCCGAACCAACGCCAGCCGAAGCACCTTGACCGACACCGGTGAACAGGTTTTGGCCGTTGAAGCTGGTGCCGTTCAGGACGCGGAACACTTCCTGCGACAGCTGGGTGTATTCGTCGTTGAGGGTCTTGCGGTCTTGTGCGCTGTTGGTGCCGTTGGCAGCCTGCACAGCCAGTTCGCGCATACGCTGCAGGTTGTCGTTCACGGTCGACAGAGCGCCTTCAGCGGTTTGCGCCATCGAGATACCGTCGTTGGCGTTACGTTGTGCCACTGCCAGGCCGCGGACTTGGGAGTCCATACGGGTAGCGATGGCCAAGCCGGCGGCGTCGTCCTTCGCGCTGTTGACGCGCAGGCCGGAAGACAAGCGCTGGATCGAGGTCTGCAGGGACGCCTGCGACATGTTCAAATTGCGCTGGGTGTCAATCGACGCAATGTTGGTATTAATGACTGATGCCATGTTAATTCTCCTAAGATTTGAGACCGATGAACCGAGTTTCAGTGCGTAACTTTGGTCTTTTACCCATGAGCCTCAGGCGTTTCAACCTCTGTTGATTGCTTTATCGGGCAGTCTTGGAAAAAGTTTAGGGCTTTGCGCAAAAAATCTTTTTCAAGGCTTTCCGAACTAAAACTACGTGCTTTTAAAATCCAAGCAAATCCTTTTTCGACGGTATTCCGAAAAACTTTAGGGATTTTTACGTTGTGGCCAGGCAATTTCAGTTGCCAAAAGAAAACCGCCTCGAACGGGCGGCTTTCTGGGTGGAAATCTGGATGATCTAGGTCTTTTTTTGTTGTAAGGAAATCAATTCCTGGGCAACGCGTTGCATGACCGAGTCCCAATCCTGGATCGCGGGCTGGCGGAACAGGCGCATGCTCGGATACCAGGGGGAGTCCTCGCGATCATTGAGCCAGCGCCAGTCGGGCACGTGGGGAAGCAAGACCCAGGTCGGGTGGCCCATGGCGCCGGCCAGGTGGACCACCGAGGTATCCACGCTGATGACCAGATCCAGGTTGCTGATCGCCGCGGCCGTATCGGCAAAGTCTTCGCAGGCGCTGCCGAGGTCGTGGACCACCATCTCGGGCGGGAGGTCTTTCAGTCCTTCCAGTGGCTTGCCCTTTTGCAATGAATAGAATTCGATCTGGGCAAGCGTGAACAACTGCTTGACCCGGTCCAGGGGGATAGAGCGATGGCGGTCATTGCCGTGCTCGGGGTTGCCACCCCAGACGATACCCACGCGCAGGTGCTGGGGCGACTTGCTCAGGGCGGCAATCTTCTCGCGCCAGGCGGCGGCCAGGATCGTGTCGGCGGCCAAGTAGCTGGGGTAGGTGGGAATGTCCTCAACCCGTTCCATGCCCGTGGCATAGGGCAGGCTCATCAATACATAAGAGCAATCGGCTGGCGGCAGGGGGTCGCTTTCGCGAATCAGGGTCACCTCGGGGGTAAAGGACTGGAACAGCCTATAGAGGGGGTTCTTGACGTGAACCGCCACGCGCGCGCCCATCTCCATGACCTTGCGGGCATAGCGCAGGAACTGGATGCTGTCGCCGAAGCCTTGCTCGTGCATCAGCAGGATGTACTTGCCCGCCAGCGAGGACTTGCCATCCCACTTAGGGATGACCTCGAAGAGCTTGTGAATGACGCGGTAGACGTGAGAGCGTTCGCGCGTGATCAGTCGGCTCTCGTGGCACTCCCAGCCTTCCTTGAATTCGCCATGTAACAGCAGGCTCAGTGCTAGGTTGTGCTTCGCAGTCGGGTAGTTGGGGCGCAACTCGAGCGCGGTGCGGAAGTTCGCGACTGCTTCGTGGGTCTCGCCGTGGTCGTGCTGGACGGCGCCAATGTTGTTGTACGTCAATGCGTATTTCGGGTCGACCTCCAGTGCCCGGCGGAACATGGCCATGGATGCCTCGAAGTCATCCTTCGCTGTGAAGTAGCTCGCGCCGAGCTTGACATAGCCGTTGGGATCCTTTGGCGCGAGCTCGATGACACGCATCAAGTGCTCGTGTGCTTCATCTACTCGTTTCAGTTTTAGATAGGTATCGGCGATCTTGTTATGAGCGTAGGTGTCTTGTGGATCCAGCAGAATGGCTGTCTTGTGGGACTCAATTGCTTCCTTGTACATCTCCATGGCGTGGAAGGCTTCGCCCAGGGCGGTATGTGACGGAGCGAAGCTGATCTGCAGCTCAAGCGACTTGAGGATGGTAGCCACTGCTTCTTCGTAGCGCTTGGCATCGATCAGTGCGCGACCCAGGTGGGAGAGTGGGCCTGGCGCCTCGGGTTCGCGCCGCGCCGCGTCTTCGAAGTAGGCGATGGATGCCTCGGGATCATTCTTCTGATGCAGGGCGTTGGCCAGACCGACGCGCGCGGCCCGGTTTTCGCTATCGACGGCGATGGCGCGCTCGTACAGTTTGATGGATTCGTCGATACGATCCTGGCTCAGGACGCAGGTAGCCAAG
The DNA here is from genome assembly GCF_016429215.1 of Herbaspirillum sp. ASV7. Taxonomy (GTDB): domain Bacteria; phylum Pseudomonadota; class Gammaproteobacteria; order Burkholderiales; family Burkholderiaceae_D; genus Herbaspirillum. Next base: position 127,760 of record NZ_JAELUH010000004.1, read on the forward strand.
TTACCCAGGTAGTCTGCATTGTCGGGATCGGCTTCAATTGCCTTGAGCAGGTAGTGTTCGCCTTCGGCAAACTTGCTTTCCTGCATCGCCACCAGTCCGCGGGCATGATTGGCGAACACCAGGGTGGGATTGCGCGCCAGGACGGCCATGCAGATCGCCTTGGCTTCGTCGGACTTGCGATTGTCCAGGAGATCCAGGCATTTCCGGATTTCCAGCAGGTCCTGTAAATCGTACTTGGGGGCAGCTGGCTGCGAGACTATGGCAGCCGGCTGGGCCTTCTTGGTAGGGCGTGCGGCCTGGCCGTGCTTGTTGCTGCTCTTGCGCGTCGACATCGAGAAGATCCTGGTGATTGGGCGCATCAGTGGCGCCGGGCGTAGCTATCCAGCGGGCATAATATGCTCAAGCCTCACATCGCGAAGGCAGAAACAGAAAGCAAAAAAACCTTCGTTTTAAGCGAAGGTTTTTTTCTGCTCGCCGTTGGCTGCGCTCGCTGCGGAAGTCTGCGGGCTCAGTTCCAGCTGCGCAACAGGCCCACGGCCAGGCCCTCCAGGGCGAACTGGTCTTCGTCGGGCTTGACGATGATGGGCTCGAATTCCGGGTTCTCCGGCAGCAGGGTGATGGTCGAGCCGCTCTTCTGGTAGCGCTTGACGGTGACTTCGTCAGCCAGACGGGCCACCACGATCTGGCCATTGCGGACCTGGTCGGTCTTGCGCACGGCCAGCAGGTCGCCGTCGAGGATGCCGGCGTCGCGCATGGACATGCCGCGTACCTTGAGCAGGTAGTCCGGTTTGCCGGAAAACATGGCGGGGTCGACCTGGTAGGTCTTTTCCACGTGTTCCTGGGCCAGGATGGGGGAGCCGGCGGCGACACGCCCGATCAGGGGGAGGCTCAGTTGCATCAGGGCCGGGTGGGGCAGGGCCATCTGCCGTCCCGCCAGCGTGCTGCTGGTGCCGGGATCGCGCAGCCGGATGCCGCGCGAAGTGCCCGGGGAGATCTCGATGGCGCCCTTGCGGGCCAGGGCCTGCAGGTGTTCCTCGGCGGCGTTGGCAGAGCGGAAGCCCAGCTCGGCCGCGATCTCGGCGCGCGTAGGCGGGAAGCCGGTATTCTCGATGGCGTTCTTGATCAGGTTCAGGATCTGTTCCTGGCGCGCGGTCAGTTTGAGCATGAGGGTGGCCTTCCGGGGTGGAGGGCTGTTTGTATGAACAGTCTGTATTTTTATACAGCATCATTCCATGTGTCAATGGCAACATGCGGGAATCTTTGGCGGCGCCGGGCTGATGGTATGGAATCGCAGGATTTTCTGGCTTATATATATAGGCAAGCTTCGTCCGGATGAGGGTATTTGTCGTCATGAGGCTGCAGAAAGGGCCGGGAAGTGCGCCTGAACGTTGCCGCCATGTCCAAAACCTAGTATGATCGCTGGTTTTCCTCTTCCCACACCCGTCTTGACGCCGGGGTGGGCGTCTCAATAAGTCCATAAGGAGTCTACATGCGTCACTATGAAATCGTATTTATCGTCCACCCGGACCAAAGCGAGCAAGTGCCGGCGATGATCGAGCGTTACAAGGGCATCGTCACCACCCGCGGCGGCAAGGTGCACCGTGTCGAAGATTGGGGCCGTCGTCAACTGGCCTACCAGATCCAGAAGCTGGCCAAGGCTCACTACGTTTGCCTGAACATCGAAGTCGACAGCGAAACGCTGGCCGAAATCGAAACCGGCTTCAAGTTCAACGACGCCGTCCTGCGCCACCTGACCGTCAAGATGAAGAAGGCCGAAACCGGTCCTTCCCCGATCCTGAAGGCAGTGCAAAAGGAAGACGCAGCCAAGAGCCGCACCGAAGCACCGGCAGCCTGATTGCCCAGCGATTCCCCTGACGGAGAGTGAACCAGCTTCAAGTCATCGCCAGCCTGACCGAACGTGACGCATTGCGCTACACGCCAGCTGGTATCCCGATTGTCACTGCCAGGTTGCAGCACCAGTCGGAGCAGATGGAAGCAGGTATGCGCCGCCAGGTCGAGTTCGAGATCGCGGCTCTGGCCGCCGGGGAAATCTCCGGCAGTCTCAACCGCGCGGCGCTGGGAGAAGTCTTCCAGTTCACCGGTTTTCTGGCTCGCAGGAATCGCAACAGCAAGAGCGTCGTGTTTCATATCGTTGAGTTTGGCCCGGTCGCCTCAGTCCAGGACTGAAGGCCGCGCCAGGTAGATCTACCCAATTTTTAGATACAGGAGCCACATCATGGCATTCGGTAAAAAGTTCGATAAAAGCAAGCTGAAAAACAAGCGTCAACAGCAAAACCCGCTGTTCAAGCGCAAGAAATTCTGCCGTTTCACCGCCGCTGGCGTTGAACAGGTCGATTACAAGGACGTGGACACCCTGAAGGACTTCGTCCAGGAAAACGGCAAGATCATGCCGGCACGCCTGACCGGTACCAAGGCCCACTACCAGCGTCAAGTTGACACCGCCATCAAGCGCGCGCGTTACCTGGCCCTGCTGCCGTACACCGATCTGCACAACGCGTAATCTGCGTCGAGAAATAGGAGAAAAACATGCAAGTCATTCTGTTGGAAAAAATCGTTAATCTCGGCGGTCTGGGCGATGTGGTTCGCGTCAAGGACGGTTTCGCACGTAACTTCCTGATCCCCCAGCGCAAGGCACGTCGTGCCACCGACGCTGCGATCGCTGAATTCGAAGCCAAGCGCGCCGAGCTGGAAAAGGCCGCCGCCGAGAAGCTGGCAGCTGCTCAAGCCCAAGGCGAAAAGCTGGCTGGTGCTACCGTGGAAGTGTCGCAGAAGGCCGGCGTTGACGGTCGTCTGTTCGGTTCCGTGACCAACTTCGACATCGCTGAAGCGCTGGGCAAGAAGGGCTTCGCCGTGGAAAAGGCGCAAGTGCGTCTGCCCAACGGCCCCCTGAAGATCGTCGGCGAACACCCCGTGTCGGTTGCTCTGCACACCGACGTGGTGGTCGACGTGACCATCGCCGTGAAGGGCGAGCAAGCGTAATACGCCTGTTTGCTGCAATTCGTTTTGCAATAGAAAAGCCGGGTTCGCCTGGCTTTTTTATTGCCGTTTGCTTGTAGTCATCCTTCATTTCTTGACGCTGGGCAATGAAGAGGGCTGCCATGTTGCTGCATCCGTTCGTGCTTTTCGGCGGGATGCGCAAAAACGTCCAGCCAGTCCAACGGCTTCACCCCAGCAGGTTATAATGCGCGCCATGAAAGAATCGTCCCGCGGCAATCCTGAATTTTTCCGCGGCCCGAAGGAGTCTTCCGATCCCCAGATCGATGCGCTCCGCGTGCCGCCACACTCCATCGAGGCCGAGCAGTCGGTGCTCGGCGGCCTGCTGCTGGACAATGCAGCCTGGGACCGTATCGCCGACTTCGTCAGCGCCGAGGATTTCTACCGCTACGATCACCGCATCATCTTCGAGCACATCGTCAAGCTGATCAACAGCACCAAGCCGGCGGACGTGATCACGGTCTACGAGGCCATGTCCACCAGCGGCAAGGCCGAAGAGGTGGGGGGGCTGGTCTATCTGAACGCCCTGGCGCAGAACACGCCCTCGGCGGCCAACATCCGCCGCTATGCCGAGATCGTGCGCGACCGTGGCATCCTGCGCAAGCTGATCACGGTGGCCGATGAGATCTCCGGCAATGCCTTCAATCCCCAGGGCAAGGACGTGAAGTCCATGCTGGACGAGGCCGAATCCAAGATCTTCGCCATCGCCGAAGAGGGCTCGCGGGGCTCCCAGGGCTTCATGGAGATCCAGCCGCTCTTGACCCAGGTGGTCGAGCGTATCGACGAACTCTACAACCGCGACAACTCCAGCGACATCACCGGCGTGCCCACCGGCTTCATCGACCTGGACAAGATGACCTCCGGCCTACAGCCGGGCGATCTGATCATCGTGGCCGGTCGCCCCTCCATGGGTAAGACGGCCTTCTCGATCAACATCGGCGAGAACGTCGCCATCGAGTCCGGCTTGCCGGTGGCCGTGTTTTCCATGGAAATGGGCGGCGCCCAGCTGGCCATGCGTATGCTGGGTTCGGTCGGTCGCCTGGACCAGCACCGCCTGCGTACCGGCCGCCTGCTGGACGAGGATTGGCCGCGCCTGACGCACGCCATCCAGAAGATGAACGACGCCCAGTTCTACATCGATGAAACGCCGGCGCTGTCGCCCATCGAATTGCGCGCCCGCTCGCGCCGCCTGGCGCGCCAGTGCGGCAAGCTGGGCCTGATCATCATCGACTACCTGCAGCTGATGTCGGGCAACGGTGGCAGCTCCTCCGAAAACCGTGCCTCCGAAATCTCGGAAATCTCGCGTAGCCTGAAGGGCCTGGCCAAGGAGCTTAACTGTCCGGTGATCGCGCTGTCGCAGTTGAACCGCTCGCTGGAACAGCGTCCCAACAAGCGTCCCGTGATGTCCGACTTGCGCGAATCCGGCGCTATCGAGCAGGATGCTGACGTTATTTTGTTCATTTACCGTGATGAAGTCTACAATCCCGACTCTCCGGACAAGGGCACGGCGGAAATCATCATCGGCAAGCAGCGTAACGGCCCGATCGGCAGCATTCGCCTGTCCTTCCTGGGGATGTATACCAAGTACGACAACTATATCGGCAATCTGGCGCAGCCCTACGGCGGCGACTAGACGGGGTTTGGGCGGCGCGCCAGCCATGCGCGTCGCCGCACAAGGAGCACGGGCGGCAACTGGCCGCGCGTGCCATGCAAGGCGAACGGCTCCCGAGGCCGTTCGTGCAGGACCGGCAGGGCGGGATTCCGGCTTCCGTGGGGGGCAGCCGCAGGCCGGTTCAATACGGCGCCCGATACGGGCGCTAACCATTGATGAGAGAGAAAAATGTTTGGACGATTGATGCCGACTGAAGGCAAATTCTTTGACCTTTTCAATCAGCATGCAGAGCTGGCGGTCAAGTGTGCGAAAGAAATGGTGTCGCTGATGACCAATTTCGACGACCTCGAAATCCGCGTGCACGCCATTGAAGCCGTCGAGAAAGAAGCCGACAAGGTCACGCACAATGCCATCGAACTGCTGCACAAGACCTTCATCACGCCACTGGATCGCGACGACATCCACCAGCTGATCACCCGCATGGATGACATCCTGGATCTGCTGGAAGACGCTGCCCAGACCATCTCCCTGTACGACATCAAGGCCATCACGCCCGAAGCCAAGCGCCTGGCAGAGCTGTGCCTGGCCTGTGCGGAGAAGGTGCAGGCTGCCGTGGGCCTGCTGTCGAACATGGACAATTCGCGCCAGATCCTGGCGATCTGCCAGGAAATCGACCGCCTGGAATCCGATGCCGACCATGTCATGCGCGCAGCCATGTCCAAGTTGTTCCGTGACGAGCCGGACGTGCGTACGCTCATCAAGCTCAAGGCCATCTACGAAATCCTGGAAACCGTGACCGACCGCTGCGAAGACGTGGCCAACATCATCGAAGGCATCATCGTCGAAAACGCCTGATCGGGCGGTGCGGCGCTGCCCCGATGTCGATCGGGGGCGCCGCCGGCTTCACACTACGGTTTCCCCCATGCAAACAATTCAAATCAGCTTACACATCCTCGCGCTGTTGATCGTCCTGGCGCTGCTGTTCGACTTCATGAACGGCTTCCACGACGCCGCCAACGCGATTGCCACCGTGGTCTCCACCGGGGTGCTGCGTCCGCAGACGGCCGTGGCCATGGCGGCCTTCTTCAACCTGGCGGCGGTGTTCGTGTTCCACCAGCTGCACGTGGCAGCCTCGGTGGGCAAGGGCACCATCGAGCCGGCCATCGTGGACCAGTACGTGATCTTCGGCGCCCTGATCGGCGCCATCTTCTGGAACCTGGTGACCTGGTACTACGGCATTCCGTCCTCTTCCTCGCATGCCCTTATCGGCGGCCTGGTCGGCTCGGCGGTGGCCAAGGCCGGCACCGGCGCGCTGATCTCGGCGGGACTCTTGAAGACGATCCTCTTCATCGTGCTCTCGCCGCTGCTGGGCCTGGTGTTCGGCTCGCTGATGATGCTCCTGGTGTCATGGATCTTCTTCCGCTCCACGCCGCGCAAGATCGATGGCTGGTTCAGGCGCCTGCAGCTGCTGTCGGCCTCCATGTACAGCCTGGGCCACGGTGGCAACGATGCGCAGAAGACCATCGGCATCATCTGGATGCTGCTGATCGCCTCCGGCTATTCCAGCCCGGAAGCGCCGCCGATGTGGGTCATCATCTGTTGCTATTGCGCCATCAGCCTGGGTACCCTGTTCGGTGGCTGGCGCATCGTCAAGACCATGGGCCAGAAGATCACCAAGTTGAAGCCCGTCGGTGGTTTTTGTGCCGAAACCGGTGGCGCCATCACTCTGTTCATCGCCACCGCGCTGGGTGTCCCGGTCTCGACCACGCACACCATCACCGGCGCCATCGTCGGCGTGGGCGCTGCACAGAAGATGTCGGCCGTGCGCTGGGGTGTGGCCAGCAACATCGTCTGGGCCTGGATCTTCACGATTCCTGCCTCGGCCTTCGTAGCCGCCATCGCCTGGTGGGTTGGCGTGCATATCCTGTAGGTCACTGACATTTGCGGCCGCCACCGGTGGTCGTAGATCATCACGGAGTACAAAGCAAAAAGCCACGCATTGCGTGGCTTTTTGCTTTACTGCTGAGGACTGACTGTTGCGGGCAGGGTTTACAGCACGTCGCTGGCGTGATCGGCCAGGCGTGAACGCTCGCCCCGCGCCAGGGTGACGTGGCCGCTGTGGGCCCAGCCCTTGAAGCGGTCGACCACATAGGTCAGGCCGCTGGAACCCTCGGTCAGATAGGGTGTGTCGATCTGCGCGATGTTGCCCAGGCAGACGATCTTGGTGCCGGGGCCGGCACGCGTGACCAGGGTCTTCATCTGCTTGGGCGTGAGGTTCTGGGCCTCGTCGATGATCAAGAACTTGTTGACGAAGGTACGACCGCGCATGAAATTCAGCGACTTGATCTTGATGCGCGAGCGGATCAGGTCCTGAGTTGCCGCACGGCCCCATTCGCCGGCATCGCCATCGGACTTGTTGAGCACTTCGAGGTTGTCGTCGAAGGCGCCCATCCAGGGACCCATCTTCTCTTCCTCGGTACCGGGCAGGAAACCGATGTCTTCGCCGACCGGCACCGTCACGCGGGTGACGATGATCTCGTTGTAGAGCTTGGTTTCAAGCACCTGCGCCAGCCCCGAAGCCAGTGCCAGCAGGGTCTTGCCGGTACCGGCCTGGCCCAGCAGGGTGACGAAGTCGCACTCCGGGTTCATCAGCAGGTTCAGCGCGAAGTTCTGCTCGCGGTTGCGTGCGGTGATGCCCCAGACGCTGTTCTTGGCATGGCCGAAGTCACGCAGGGTCTGCAGCACGGCGGTCTTGCCGTTGATCTGGGTGACCTGGCCGTAGAAGGCCGGTTCGCCATTCTTGGGCTCGATGAAGACGAACTGATTCACCAGCAGCGAAGGCACATACGGACCGGTGACCCGGTAGTAGGTGTAGCTGCTGCCATGGCGGCTTTCCTGCCAGGATTCCATGCCCTTGCCATGCTTGTTCCAGAAGTCATCCGGCAATTGCTGGATGCCGGAGTACAGCAGGTCGGTATCTTCCAGCACATGGTCGTTGAAGTAGTCTTCGGCGGGCAGGCCAATGGCACGCGCCTTGAGGCGCATGTTGATGTCCTTGGACACCAGCACCACCGGGCGCTCCGGATACTGCTGATCCAGCGCGCGCACCACGCCCAGGATCTGGTTGTCGGCCTTGCCTTCGGGCAGGCCTTCCGGCAGCGCCGCATTCTGCAGCTTGGTCTGGAAGAACAGGCGACCCTTGGCATCCTTGTTGCCCAGCTTGGACAGGGGGATGCCCAGGTCGATGGCGTCCTCGGCGATGTCAGACACCAGCGCATCCAGCGAGCGCGAGATCTGGCGTGCATTGCGCGCGACTTCGGACATGCCCTTCTTGTGGTTGTCCAGCTCTTCGAGCGTGACCATGGGCAGGTAGATATCGTGTTCCTCGAAGCGGAACAGCGAGGTCGGGTCGTGCATCAGCACATTGGTATCGAGCACGAACAGCTTGGACTGGCCCAACTTGTCGGCCACCCGGCTGGTGGGCGACTTAGCGCGCGGCGCGACGCTCTTGGGCGCGGCCTTGGGTTTTTCGGCAACGGCAGCGGCCTTGCCGGTGATGCGCGCGCGCGGTGCCGCGATCTCGGGTGCGGCGGTCGTGACGGCAACTTCCTGCGGTGCGACGGCAGGGGTTTCGACTAGCGTGATGTTCGGTTTGACAGGTTTGTTGCGATCGGCCTTGGGATAGTCCTCGGGAGACAGCATCGAAGCTGGTTTGCTCGGCATTTTGGGCAGGGGCATCAGGACCTCGGAAGTGGATGAATAAAACACCGCTTTGTCAGAGCGAACAGGTGATACGGTAAGACAGACAGCAAAGGAAGGGACAAAGTGACGGCGCCGCGGGGTCTAATGAAGCCCTTGCCACGGCCCGGCCCGCCTTCGAACAGAATCGAAAGCGGGCCAGGCCGGGTACAGGCGAGGGCTTGATTAGGGTGGACGGCAAATTGAAAAGTAAAAAAGCCGTTTCGGCAGGCCTTGGGCCTTAACCTGAAACGGCTCCCAGCAAACGTTTTTCTGTTTGAATTCAATGGCTTGTATCGTTTGACCGCATTTTTCGAACGCGTCGGAAACGCTTGCCAGGCATTTCCTTCGCGGCCTCGACCAGTGCGGCGCCTCGGTGGGCGCCCATGAGCCTCGTGGACTCTTGCGATGCAGCACCAGGCTGCATCACGCGCTTGTCAGGCCAGGGTTTTGATGAAGGCCAGTACCTCATCCACGTGGGCAGGAACCTTCACTCCACGCCATTCTTTCACCACTTTGCCGGATCCGTCAATCACAAACGTGCTGCGCTCGACGCCGCGTACTTGCTTGCCATACATGTTTTTCATCTTCATGACATCGAACATGGCGCACAGCGTTTCGTCGGGGTCCGAGATCAGCTCGAAAGGCATGCCCAGCTTGGCCTTGAAGTTCTCGTGCGACTTCAGGCTGTCGCGGCTGATGCCGAAGATCTCGGTATTGTGCTGCTGGAACTGCGGGTGCAGGTCGCGGAACTGCATGCCCTCGGTGGTACAGCCGGGCGTGTTGTCCTTGGGGTAGAAGTACAGCACCAGGTTCTTGCCCTGGAAATCGGACAGCTGGAAGGTCTTGCCGCTGGTCATGGCCGCCGAGAATGCCGGCACGGTCTTGTTCAGGATGGATGGTCTGTCGGTCAAAGTGGCGCCCCGTAGGTGAAGTCTTCGTTGGTGGATTGCATGTGCCGCCGGCTCACATGGCCTGCACGATCATCTCGCCCGAGCGGCCGGGCAGTTCGCCCCAGCTGATCGGCAGGATGGGCAGGACATCGTTCTTGATGCTTTCGTAGTAGTCACCCATGGAGACCAGTTCGTACCCCTGGGCGCGCCAGCCGGCGAGCAGTCGTTCGAAAATGGGGCCGAGTTTCTGTCCTTCAAGCTCTGCGTGCAAGGTGAAGACATGATCACGTGGTTGTTTGGTCAGCTGCAGCAAGAATTCCGCTGCATTGCCGGCATCGATCATCTTGCCGCCAATGGTGCGGCCGAGGATTTCATCCAGCGTCGGCAGGGTGGTCGGCAGTTGCACGCAGGACAGCGGCTTGCCGAACGCGGACAGGCGGTGCGGGCCGGCATCGGGGTCGGCCAGGCGACCGTCTTCGCGCAGCTGCGAGCGGCCATCGGAGGAATAGGCGATGCCGAACTGATCCAGCTGCACGAAGGCATGGTCGTTCATCTGCCAGCCGGCGGCGCCATGGGTGCGCGGTGCATGGCCGAAGATGTCATGGTAGCGGCCATAGGACTGCTGCATGGTCTCGGTGGTCCATTGGACGTTGGCGGTGCGCACGTCGTCCTGCCAGACCCGATGGTCCCAGGTGTGGATGCCGCATTCGAAACCGGCATCGTAGGCGTCGCGCATGAATTGCGCGCAGGTCTTGCCGATGTCGGGCGCCGGCAGCAGGGTGCCGTACATCAGGGTTTTCAAGCCATAGTGCTCGACCACCGAGGTGCGTGAGACCTTGCTGAAGAAGCCGGGGCGGAAGATCTGCTTGAGCGCCCAGCCGGTGTGATCCGGGCCCAGCGAAAACAGGAAGGTGGCGCCGGCGCCGTGGCGGCGCAGCTGGCTGACCAGGTTGGGAACGCCTACGCGGGTACCGCGGTAGGTGTCGGCGTCGATCTTGAGAGTGAGTTTGGGCAAGGTGAAAACCGGAAGAGGGTGGACGGTCATGCGCCGTCCTGTTGTTGCAGGTGCCGGTGCGTTGTCGCCCCGACTATGCTGGTATGTGAGACTAGCATTGCGCGCCGGATAGAACAATATGCAGCAACGCAGCATACAGCGTCATTTGCGGCACGCGGGCGCATCTGTTGCTTGATGAAAAGACAATGCCTTGTCCATTACGTCATCGCCCAAAAGCAAAACCGCGCCAGAAGCGCGGTTTGCTGTAGGCAAAGCTGAAGGAAGATCAGTCCACCAGGGCGCGTGCCTCAGCCACCTGGCTGCGGTAGGCGTCGAAGATGTTGCGCAGGGTGTCGGCCATGGTGGTCTTGGGCGCCCAGTTCAGTTCTTCGCAGGTGTTGGTGATCTTGGGCACGCGGTTCTGCACGTCCTGATAACCCTTGCCGTAGTAGGCGGTCGAGGTGGTTTCCACCAGCTTGACGTCCTTGGCGGTGTCGGCGTACTCGGGGTACTCGGCGGCCAGCTTCAGCATCATGTCGGCCAGGTCCTTGATCGAGTAGTTGTTGGTCGGGTTGCCGATGTTGTAGATCTTGCCCGAGGCGACGCCGCCTTCGTTGGCGATGATCTTCATCAGCGCGTCGATGCCGTCGTCGATGTAGGTGAAGGCGCGCTTCTGCAGGCCGCCATCGACCAGGGAGATGTTCTCGCCACGGACGATATGGCCGAAGAACTGGGTCACCACGCGGGAAGAGCCTTCCTTGGGGGTGTGGATCGAATCCAGGCCGGCGCCGATCCAGTTGAACGGACGGAACAGGGTGAAGTTCAGGTTGGCTTCCATGCCATAGCCCCAGATCACGCGGTCCATCAGCTGCTTGGCGCAGGAGTAGATCCAGCGCGGCTTGTTGATGGGGCCACAGATCAGTTCGGACTCTTCCGGATCGAATTCCTCGTCATGGCACATGCCATAGACTTCCGAGGTCGAGGGGAAGACCAGGTGCTTCTTGTACTTGGCGGCCGAACGCACGATCGGCAGGTTGGCTTCGAAGTCCAGCTCGAACACGCGCAGCGGGGCGTTGACGTAGGTCGAGGGGGTGGCGATGGCCACCAGCGGCAGGATCACGTCGCACTTCTTGACATGGTATTCCACCCATTCCTGGTTGATGGTGATGTCGCCCTCGAAGAAGTGCATGCGCGACTTGTAGGCCTCGTTTTCCAGAATGTCGGTGATACGGTCAGTCATCATGTCCATGCCGTAGACGTGCCAATCCGTGGTTTCCAGGATGCGCTTGGACAGGTGGTGGCCGATGAAGCCGTTGACGCCGAGAATGAGGACTTTTTTCATAATGTTGAGAGCTTGGTGAATGGCCGGACTTCAGGAGGCCATGTATTTCAGGTAATTGTTGAGCGAAGCATCCTGATCATTGATCTGGATGCCCAGGATCTGGAGGAAGTTGCCATCGCCACAACGCGCGTACAACTTGCCGCCTTCGAAGAACTTGTCCTGCATGCCATGGGCCCGCTGCAGTGCAGGATGGGCCGATGGCGGAACCAGCCGGGTTCTCGTGACCGTAATTTTATCACCCGCGATTTCTTCGAAGGCACCTGGATACGGTGGGGCCACCGCGCGCACCAGATTGTGTACCTCGCCCGCGGTGCGGCGCCAGTCGATACGGCCATCTTCGGGCTTGCGGCCGCCATAATAGCTGCCCTTGGACAAGTCGTTGGGCATGTTGGGCGTGCGGCCCGAAAGCATCGCCGGCAGCACGTTCCACAGCGTCAGTTCAGCCGCCACGACCACCTTGCCGAACACTTCGTGGGCGGTGTCGTCGGGCAGGATGGGCACCGAGGTCTGGGCCACGATGGCGCCGGCATCGGGCTTGATGGTCATTTCATGCAGGGTGGCACCAGTCTCGGTTTCGCCATGCAGCACCGCCCAGTTGATCGGCACGCGACCGCGATACTTGGGCAGCAGCGAGCCATGCATGTTATAGGCACCGTGCTTGGCCAGGGCCAGCACTTCCACCGGCAGCATATGGCGATAGTAGAAGCTGAAGATGAAGTCCGGCTGCGCAGCCTGAACCTGGGCCAGCAGCTGGGGCGACTTGGGATCGGTGGGAGTGATGCAGGTGATGCCGTTTTCGCGGCAGACGCCGGCCACCGAGCCGAACCAGATGTTCTCGCTGGCACTGTCTTCGTGGGTGACCACCAGAGAGACCTGCACGCCACGGGCGAGCAAGACCTTCAGGCAGCGTACGCCCACGTCATGGTAGGCAAAGACGACGGCATTCATGATGTTTGACTGTCTTCTTCAGAGGATTTCTCGAGGATGGCCTGCACCACGTAGCGCGGGCGCGCACGCACCTGCATGTAGATGCGGCCGATGTATTCGCCCAGGAGGCCGATCGAGAACAGGATCACGCCCATCAGGAAGAAGGTGATCGCAAAGAGCGTGAAGACACCGCCTACTTCGGCGCCGATCAGCAGGCGGCGCAGCACGATCAGGATGAACAGCGCCGCCGAGGCGAACGACAGGGCGATGCCCAGCAGCGAGAAGAACTGCAGCGGCACCAGCGAGAAACCGGTCACCAGGTCGAAGTTCAGGCGGATGAGGCTGTAGAACGAATACTTCGACTCACCCGCCGAGCGTTCCTCGTGCTCCACCACGATCTCGGTCGGGTTACGGGCGAAGGTATAGGCCAGCGCCGGTACGAAGGTATTGACTTCGCGGCATTTGTTGACCAGGTCGATCACGTTGCGGCCATAGGCGCGCAGCATGTTGCCCTGGTCGGTCATCTTGATGCGGGTGATCTTTTCGCGCAGGCGGTTCATGGCCTTGGAGGCGTAGGTACGCCATGCCGAATCCTGGCGCTTGCGGCGGATCGAGCCGACGTAGTCGTAGCCCTCGCGCATCTTGGCCACCAGGTTGCCGATTTCTTCGGGCGGGTTCTGCAGGTCGGCGTCGAGGGTCACCACGACATCACCACGGGTGGCTTCGAAGCCGGCCATGATGGCCATGTGCTGGCCATAGTTGCCGTTGAACAGGACCACGCGGGTAACGTCCGGGCGCACGCGATACTGCTCGGCCAGGATGCCGGCCGAGCGGTCGCGGCTGCCATCGTTGACGAAGATGACTTCATAGCTGTAGCCCAACGCGTCCAGCGCCGGATAAAGGCGCTCGAACAGTTTGGATAGCCCGGATTCCTCGTTGTATACCGGGATGACGACGGACAGTTCTGGTTTCATCAAATGCTTGAAATGCTTGTGCTGAAATAAATCAAAGGCCCGATGCGCCGCGACAGATGGTCGACGCGGCGTTCAGGCCCGCTTGATGCCAAGGGACTGCCACTGATGCGGCAGTGCAAATAAAACGAATTACATTGAATTATGCCAAATTGCTGAATGAATATGTCAATTCAGCAATAAATCAGCGAAGGACCGATTTTACCGTTTCGACTGCGCGGACAACGTCATCTTTACTCATTGCATTGAACATCGGCAGGGAGACGATGCGCTGGCCCACGCGCTCCGAGACCGGGAACATGCCTTCCTTGAAGCCGCGGTCACGGTACAGCTTGAGCAGGTGGATGGCCGGGTAGTGATAGCCGATGCCGACCTGCTGCTCCATCATCTTTTCCATGAAGGCGGCGCGGGTGATGCGCTCGGGCAGCACCAGCTGGAACATGTGCCAGTTGGAGTTCTCGAAGTCGGCCACCGGCAGCTGGGCGCCGTATTGCGCTTCGAAATCGTTGCCGAAGCAGGCGAAGTAGTGGCGCGCCAGTTCCTTGCGATGGGCGGTGATGGCGTCGATGTGGGCAAACTGGCCCAGGCCGATGGCGGCGGCCACGTCGGTCATGTTGAACTTGCCGCCCAGGACATCCACTTCCAGGCCGTCGAAGCCGCTGCGGGTGACGCCTTGCAGGCGATACTTCTCGGCCAGGCGCGCCTCCTCGGCGTTGTTGAGCACCAGGAAGCCCCCTTCGGAGCTGGTGATGTTCTTGTTGGCCTGCAGGCTGAAGGAGACGAAGTCACCGAAGGCGCCGATGCGCTTGCCGTTCCAGGTCGAACCCAGTGCCTGGGCCGCGTCTTCCACCACGCGCAGCTTGTGCTTGGCGGCAATCGCATACAGGCGGTCCATGTCGACCGGCAGGCCGGACAGGTAGACCGGAATCACCGCCTTGGTGCGCGGGGTGATGGCGGCTTCCAGGCAGTCCAGGTCGATGTTGCGGGTGACCGGGTCGATGTCGGCGAACACCGGGGTGGCGCCGGTTTCCAGGATCACGTTGGCAGTGGCGACCCAGGAGATCGGGGTGGTGATGACTTCGTCGCCGGGGCCGATGCCGGCGATGCGCAGCGCGATCTCCATGGTGCAGGTGCCGGAGTTGAAGGTGCGCACGATGCGTCCGCCCAGATAGTCCGACAAGGCCTGTTCGAACGCCTGCACCTTGGGGCCGCTGGTGATCCAGCCCGAACGCAGCACCTCGCCGACGGCGGCGATGGTGGGTTCATCGATGGTGGGTTTGGCAAAAGGCAGGAAGGGCAGGCTCATTGTGGAATCCGGTCTGACGATGTTATGGGGTGCGGCGGGCGGACAGCCCGCCAAGGCCGCCCCGGGGAGGCCCCGGGCAACGGCAACTCGCTATTGTAAATCAGCTTCTGGTCAGCAAGACCACGCCGACGATGATCACGCCGATGGCCAGCAGGCGTTGCAAGGACACCGCCTCGCCCAGGAAGTACCAGGCGCCGACGGCGTTGATGATGTAGCCCAGCGACAGCAGCGGGTAGGCAATGGTCACGTCCACCCGCGACAGGCCGATGATCCAGACGCCCACCGAGATCACGTAGCAGGTCAGGCCGCCGATGATGGGCAGTTGGGTCGCCAGTTTCAGCCCGGTGGAAAACCAGTTCTCGGCCGTGAGGTGGATCGCGCCCACGGCATTGGTGCCGGCCTTGAGCAGCAGTTGCGCCACGGCATTGAGGCAGATGCCGACAAAGATGAAGCCGAAGGTGGTCAGGTTCATTTGCCGGCCTTCTTGACGGTGGCTTCGGGAGCCGGGTCATTGGCCGCGATCACGCGGCGCGGATCCTGGCCGATCAGGCGCATGGGCAGCTTGCGCTCCTGCAATTGCAGGTAGATCTTGGGATCGATGATGGCGATATCCTTCTTGCCGGCTGCATGGTCGGCCACCCACTGCGCCACGAAGGCATCGATGGTCGGCAGCCACAGTTGCGGCTCCTGCTTCAGGCCGAATTCCATTTCATCGGCATGCTGCACCAGGATCATGGTGCGACGCAGGTAGAAGGGCAGCGCCTGTTCGTAGCGACCGACGAGGTAGACCGGGGTTTCCGGCTTCAATTCGGCCTGCAGTGCCGGCACGTAGTCGACACCGGCGGAGTAGCGGCCTTGCGGGTCGTGGCCCAGCATGAGCAGCTGGCCGGCGGCAAAGGCGCTGACGGCCAGCGCGGTGACGGCCCAGTCCTTGTGCTGGCGCGCCAGGCGGATGGCGGCGATGCCGCCGACGAAGAAGATCAGCGTGGCCGCATAGATGTAGGGGACGTGCGCCTCGATCAGCGGCAGTGAATAGGCATCCTTGGCCAGCGACGGCACGCGCGGGATGAAGGCCAGGCCGACCGCGGCCGGCAGGGCCACCAGCGAACCCGCCCAGGCCAGGGCCTTGTGATCGGCTTCTTCCAGGTAGCAGGCGATCAGCAGCGCCAGCGCCGGGAAGATCGGCAGGATGTAGGACGGCAGCTTGGAGTCCGAGATGCTGAAGAACACGAAGATGAACACCGACCACACCAGCAGCAGCCGCTTGGGCTGGAAGCGGCCACCGTTGAGGCTGTTGTAGCCGGCCGTATCACGCTGCTCGTGGGTGCCTCGCCACAGGCTCTGGAAGAACACGCCCAGCCAGGGGATGATGCCCAGCACCAGGATGGGAATGAAGTAATACCAGGGGCCGGTACGGCTATGGATCTTGGTGGTGAAGCGCTGGAAGTGCTCGTGGATGAAGAAGAATTGCGGGAATTCCGGGTTGCGCAGCGACACCGCCACGAACCAGGGCGTACAGACGGCGAAGAACAGCAGCAGGCCCTTGACCAGGTGCAGGCGCTTCCAGATCGCCCAGTCGCGGGCGAAGAGGGTGTACAGCACCAGCACCGCGCCGGGCAGCACGATGCCGATCAGGCCCTTGGAGAGCGTCGCCAGGGCCATGCCGGCCCAGCACAGCAGCATCCAGTTGCGCTGGCTTTCGCGCGAGGCGCCATCGCGCTGCGCCATCAGCAGGGCGCACAGCGAGATGGTCATCATGCCCGACAGGCCCATGTCCAGCGTGTTGATATGGCCCATGCCGGCCCAGAAGAAGCTGGAAGCCAGTACCAGCGCGGCATAGAAGCCGACCCGGCCATTGAAGATGCGGCTGCCGGTATAGCCCGCCAGGCCGATGCCCAGCAAGCCGCACAGGCCCGTCCACAGGCGCGCCTGCCATTCACCCAGGCCGAAGAGCTCGAAGGTGATGGCGTTCATCCAGGTTTGCAGGGGTGGTTTCTCGAAATACTTGATGCCGTTCAGGCGGGTGGTGATCCAGTCCTGGGTGGCCACCATTTCGCGTGCCATTTCGGCGTAGCGGCCCTCATCGGTAGGGACCAGGACGCGCGCGCCCAGCATCCAGAACCAGGCCAGCAGGAAGAGAATGAGCAGCGTCCAGACGAACGCCTTGGATTTATACAGTTCGCGCATTGTTGACAGCGTTTCCTTATGCGTGTTTGTGCGTGTTTGTGCGTGTTGATGCTTGTTGATGCGTCTTCTTGAGCTTCTTCTGGCCGCAAGGTCGCAGTTCAGGCGGACGGGGCGATGATCAGCGCCAGCGCCACCTTGCGGCCTTCTGCCATGAGGATGTTGTAGGTGCGGCAGGCGGCCTGGTTATCCATGCATTCCACGCCGATGCGGCGCGCCGTCAGTACCGTGGTCAGCTTGGGATGGACGAAGCGCTGGCGCTCGCCCGTCCCCAGGATCACCACGTCCGGCGCGGTGGCGTCGATCTGCTCGAAATGCGCGCTGGTGAGCGCCTCGAAGCTGTCGACCGGCCACGGCACCGGCTCGCTTTCGGGCAAGACCAGCAGACTGCTGGTGAAACGGATCGCATTGAGCTCGACACCATCTTCATCGTAGGCGGTGACGGTCTGATATTGCTTGGTTTCGGTTGAGTGGAGCTTCATCGCAGGATCGGCAGGATGGGTTGCAGGGCAGCCGGGTCACGGATGGTGGCCGGGCCGGGATGTCATTCCGACATGCATCGCAGCAACTTGATCGTAAAGTGCAGCATTGTAGCCGTTTCCTTACCCGACGCACGCCTATTTGATTGATAAAATGCTTAGCTTTGGGCAAAATGGCCGGTTCCCGGCAAGCCCTTGGGGCTGCTTCCACGGCCGCTTTGCAGGTGCTTTGTATTGCACTGCAGCGCAACCGGGGGGATATGCCAGGCAGGAAAATTCATGGGAACGCGTCGTGATGGAGACCCCGGGGCTGCAAAGGTTCCGGCGACGCGCCAGCGCAATCTGGGCCACCCGGACCATCCGGACGCGGGCCGTGTTGAAATGATCAGAGGACGAGGAAGAGCTGTGCGACCGATTCAGAAATCCAAGAAGCTGGCAGATGTGTGTTACGACATTCGTGGTCCCGTGCTGGAAAAGGCGCGTCAGATGGAGGAAGAGGGTCACAAGATCATCAAGCTCAACATCGGCAACCTGGCCGCCTTCGGTTTCGACGCCCCCGACGAGATCGTGCAGGACATGATCCGCAACATGGGTAATGCCTCCGGCTACACCGATTCCAAAGGCCTGTTCGCGCCGCGCAAGTCGGTCATGCACTACACCCAGCAAAAGAAGATCGAAGGCGTCACCATCGATGACATCTACCTGGGCAATGGCGCCTCCGAACTGATCGTCATGAGCGTGAACGCGCTGCTCAACACCGGCGACGAAGTGCTGGTGCCGTCGCCCGACTATCCGCTGTGGACGGCCGCCGTGAGCCTCTCCGGCGGCACCCCGGTGCATTACGTCTGCGACGAACAGCAAGGCTGGCAGCCCGACATCGCCGACATCAAGAAGAAGATCACCCCCAACACCAAGGCCATCGTCGTCATCAACCCCAACAACCCCACCGGCGCGCTGTATTCGGTGGAGGTGTTGAAGGAGATCATCGAGCTGGCGCGCCAGCACCAGCTGATCATCCTGGCCGACGAGATCTACGACAAGGTGCTCTACGACGGCAACACCCACACCTCGCTGGCTTCGCTGGCCGACGACGTGCTCTTCATCACCTTCAACGGCCTGTCCAAGAACTACCGTTCCTGCGGCTACCGTGCCGGCTGGATGGTGGTCTCGGGCGAGAAGAAGCATGCCCGCGACTACATCGAAGGCCTCAACATGCTGGCCTCGATGCGCCTGTGCGCCAACGCGCCGGGGCAGTTCGCCATCCAGACCGCGCTGGGCGGCTACCAGAGCATCAATGACCTGGTCGGCCCGCAAGGCCGCCTGACCAAGCAGCGTGACCTGGCCCACAAGCTGCTCACCGATATCCCCGGCGTCACCTGCGTGAAGCCCAAGTCGGCCCTGTACATGTTCCCGCGCCTGGACCCGGAGATCTATCCGATCAAGGATGACCAGGAATTCGCCTATGAGCTGCTGGCCGAGGAAAAGGTGCTGATCGTGCAGGGCACCGGCTTCAACTGCCCCACGCCCGACCACTTCCGCGTGGTGTTCCTGCCCAATACCGACGACCTGACCGAGTCCATGGGCCGCATCGCCCATTTCCTGGAAGGCTATCGTCGCCGCCATGGCACCGCCTGAGTTCTTGCTGTACCCGTCCTGGGCGTAGGGAGCGCAGGGCGGTCATTTTTCACCAACCACGAAGACAATATGAAATCCATCAAAGTAGGTTTGCTCGGCATCGGCACCGTGGGTTCCGGTACTTTCAATGTTCTCAAGCGCAACCAGGAAGAGATTGCGCGCCGTGCTGGCCGAGACATTGAAATTACCATGGTGGCCGATCTCAACACCGAGCGCGCCACCGAACTGACCAATGGAGAAGTCAAGGTTGTCAACGACGCCAATCTGGTGGTGAGCAATCCCGACATCGACATCGTCATCGAGCTGATCGGCGGCTATGGCATCGCCAAGGACCTGGTCCTCAAGGCCATCGCCAACGGCAAGCACGTGGTCACGGCCAACAAGGCCCTCATCGCCACGCACGGCAACGAGATCTTCAAGGCAGCCCAGGAAAAGGGCGTCATGGTGGCCTTCGAGGCGGCCGTGGCCGGTGGCATCCCCATCATCAAGGCACTGCGCGAAGGCCTCACCGCCAACCGCATCCAGTGGATCGCCGGCATCATCAACGGCACCACCAACTTCATCCTCTCGGAGATGCGTGACAAGGGCCTGGATTTCGACGTGGTCCTGAAGGAAGCGCAGCGCCTGGGCTATGCCGAAGCCGACCCCACCTTCGATATCGAAGGCGTGGATGCGGCGCATAAGCTGACCATCATGGCTTCGATCGCCTTCGGCATCCCGGTGCAGTTCGACAAGGCCCACGTGGAAGGCATCACCAAGCTGCAGGCCAGCGACATCACCTATGCCGAGCAACTGGGCTATCGCATCAAGCTGCTGGGCATCACCCGCCAGACCGCCAAGGGCATCGAGCTGCGCGTGCATCCGACCCTGATCCCGGCGTCGCGCCTGCTCGCCAATGTCGAGGGGGCGATGAATGCCGTGGTGGTGCGGGGCGACGCCGTCGGCGAGACCCTGTACTACGGCAAGGGTGCCGGCTCCGAGCCGACCGCCTCGGCCGTGATCGCCGACCTGGTCGACATCACCCGCCTGGCCACGGCCGACCCTGGCCACCGCGTGCCTTACCTGGCCTTCCAGCCCAACGCCATGGCCGATACCCCGGTCCTGCCGATGAGCGAGGTGACCACCAGCTACTACCTGCGCATGCGCGTGTCCGATGAGGCCGGTGTGCTGGCCGACGTCACCCGCATCCTGGCCGATTCGTCGATCTCCATCGATGCCATGCTGCAGAAGGAGCCGGCCGAAGGTGAGCAGCAGACCGATATCATCATGCTGACCCACCAGACCCAGGAAAAGAACATCGAGGCAGCCATTGCCAAGATCGAAGGCCTGTCGACCGTGCTGGGCAAGGTCACCAAGATCCGCCTGGAAGAACTGAGCTAAGCCAAGCGGGCCTGCCACCGCAATGAAAAACGGAGCCCGCGGGCTCCGTTTTTTTCTACCGCCATGGCCGGACAGGCCGGGGCGGGCTTACTTCTTCAGCTCGAAGCCACACACCGCTTGCAGCATGGCGTCGCCCACCGACAGCGGCTTGGGCTTGACGAATTCCATGCCCTTCAGGGCGTCGCTATGGTCGCGCTTGTCGCCCTTGCCGTCCGCATCGGCAAAGATGATCTCGCGCGACAGCTTCATGGTGCCGGCCTTGCAGTTGTACTGGTGCAAGTCCTTGTAGGACTTCAGCGAAGGGAAGTCCTTGTCGCCGCTATTGGGGCGCGCCTGCTTGAAATTCCACATCGACCAGGCTTCGCGGATGCCACCGGACTCGATGATGGAGTCGGTGTCCACCATCAGCTCGGCCTGGTCCGAGCCACCCAGCGACTGCCAGTTCTCGGCGTGGGCCGGGAGGGTCGCCAGCAGGGCGCCGAACAGGCCAGAAGCTGCCAGCAGGGTCTTGATCTTGAATGTCATGCCGTTTCCATCCTTCCTGAGTGTTTGAATACTGTCTTTGACGTGGCCCGCGTGCCGGCGTTGCACAGCCTTGATGCATTGCGGTGCACGAAGTGGCGCAGCATAGCCCGGCGATGGCCGGCTTTCAAGGCCGGTAACGCTTTATTTCAAGTTTGGGGTGGTTTCGGGGCGATGGTGCCAAAAAGAAACACGAGCCCGGGCCGCTCTTGTTTTGTGCAGTGCGCCGGCTGGCCGTATAATCGCAGACTTTCCTCCGATTCTCCTATTCCACGCACCCAGCCGCCTGTTAGGCGCTTCCTATCGACATGCACTACGTTTCCACCCGCGGTCACGCTGCAACTCCCTCCTTTTCCGAAATCCTGCTGGGCGGCCTGGCGCCGGATGGCGGGCTCTACCTGCCGGCGCAGTATCCGCAGGTCAGCGGCGCCGAGCTGGACCAGTGGCGCAAGCTGTCGTATGCCGACCTGGCGGTCGAGGTGTTGAAGAAATTCGCTACCGATATCCCCGAAGTCGACCTCAAGGCCCTGGCGCACAAGACCTACACCGCCGACGTCTACCGCAATACCCGCGCAGGCGAGGATGCCGCCGAGATCACCCCGCTGCGCACGCTGGAACAGCAGGATGGCAAGAAACTGGTGCTGCAAAGCCTGTCCAATGGCCCCACGCTGGCCTTCAAGGACATGGCCATGCAATTGCTGGGCAACCTGTTCGAGTACGCGCTGGCCAAGCAGGGCGCCGAGCTCAACATCGTCGGCGCCACCTCCGGTGACACCGGCAGTGCCGCCGAATACGCCATGCGCGGCAAGAAGGGCATCCGCGTCTTCATGCTGTCGCCGCACAAGAAGATGAGCGCCTTCCAGACGGCGCAGATGTTCAGCCTGCAGGACCCCAATATCTTCAATCTGGCCGTCGAAGGTGTCTTCGATGATTGCCAGGACATCGTCAAGGCCATCTCCAACGACCTGGAGTACAAGGCCGCCAAGAAGATCGGCACCGTCAACTCGATCAACTGGGCGCGCGTGGTGGCCCAGGTGGTGTACTACTTCCGTGGCTACCTGGCCGCCACCACCAGCAACGAGCAGAAGGTGTCCTTCACCGTCCCCTCGGGCAACTTCGGCAACATCTGCGCCGGCCACATCGCCCGCATGATGGGCCTGCCCATCGACAAGCTGGTCGTGGCTACCAACGAGAACGATGTGCTCGACGAGTTCTTCCGCACCGGTGTCTACCGCGTGCGCAAGTCGGCCGAGACCTACCACACCAGCAGCCCCAGCATGGATATCAGCAAGGCCTCCAACTTCGAGCGCTTCGTCTACGACCTGCTGGGCCGCGACAGCGCGCGCGTGAAGGCCTTGTTCCACAAGGTCGAGACCGCCGGCGGTTTCGACCTGACCGGCAAGCCCGGCAGCGATGGTGACGAATTTGCCAGCGTGATCCAGTACGGCTTCGCCTCCGGCCGTTCCACCCATGCCGACCGCCTGGAGACCATCCGCTTCGCCGAAAAGACCTACGGCATCACGGTCGATACCCACACCGCCGACGGCATCAAGGTGGCGCGTGAAAACCTCACCCCGGGCGTGACCATGATCGTGCTGGAAACCGCACTGCCGGCCAAGTTCAACGAAACCATCCGCGAAGCCCTGGGCCGCGACGCCGACCGTCCGGCCGGCTTCGAGAACATCGAGGCGCTGCCGCAGCGCTTCGAGGTCATGCCCGCCGACGCCGCCCGCGTGAAGGCGTTCGTGGCCGAGCATACCGGCCTGTAAGCCCGCCGCCGCCCGGCAAGACGCCGTCCGCGCCCACCGGCCCGGACGGCGTCTTTCATGGGCCGCCGCCAGCGGCCGTTTGCATTAGAATGTCGGGTCGCTGTATCCCCATGAAGACAGCGCTTCTTCCCGGTTTCCATCCAGACAGGCCAGCCATGCAATCCAATGTCCCCCCGAGTGCGTCGTCCGACAAACCGGCCCGCGCACCCATGCAAAGCGTGAACCAGGCGCTCGATACCTTGCTCGCGGCGGCCGTACCGGTCAGCGGCAGCCAGACCATCGCCACCCTGGAGGCCTGCGGTCGCGTGCTGGCCGCACCGATCCAGGCGCACATCAACGTCCCCGGCATGGACAACTCGCAGATGGATGGCTACGCCGTGTGCGCCGCCGACTGTGCCTCCGGGCAGGCGCGCCTGCGCGTATCCCAGCGCATCCCGGCCGGTCACGTGGGCCAGCCGCTTGAAGCCGGCACGGCCGCCCGCATCTTCACCGGCGCCATGCTGCCCGAGGGCGCCGACGCCGTGGTCATGCAGGAAGCCTGCGAAGTCGATGGCGAGCATGTCACGGTGCGCCATGTCCCCCGTAGCGGGGAGTGGGTGCGCTACATCGGCGAGGATATCCGTCAGGGCAGCACCATCCTCGACGTCGGTACGCGTCTGCGCCCGCAGGAGCTGGGGCTGGCCGCGTCCATTGGCCAGGCCACGCTGGAGGTATTGCGGCGCGTGCGGGTGGCGGTGTTCTTCACCGGCGATGAACTGACCATGCCCGGCGAAGCCCTCAAGCCGGGCGCCATCTACAATTCCAACCGTTTCCTGCTGCGCGGCCTGTTGCAGCAACTGGGCTGCGAGATCAGCGACTACGGCATCGTGCCCGACAATCTGGCTGCCACCCGCCAGACCCTGCGCGAGGCGGCGCGCGAGCATGACCTCATCATCACCAGCGGCGGCGTCTCGGTGGGCGAGGAAGACCACGTCAAGCCGGCCGTGGAAGCCGAGGGGCGCATCAACATGTGGCAGATCGCCATGAAGCCGGGCAAGCCGCTGGCCTTCGGCCAGGTGCGGCGTGGCCCGGATGCGGGGCAGGGCGAGGCTTTCTTCCTCGGCCTGCCGGGCAATCCGGTGTCGTCCTTCGTGACCTTCCTGTTGTTCGTGCGGCCCTTCCTGCTGCGCCTGCAGGGCTTGCCACGCGAGGCCGTGCTGCCGCAGGCCGTGACGCTGCGCGCCGACTTCGACTGGCCTCGCGCCGATCGCCGCCAGGAATTCCTGCGCGTGCGGCGCAATGCCCAGGGCGGGCTGGACCTCTTCCCCAGCCAGGGCTCGGCCGTGCTGACCTCGACCGCCTGGGCCGACGGCCTGGTCGACAACCCGCCCGGACAGACCATAGCGGCGGGCGACATGGTGCAGTTCCTGGCCTTTGACCAGCTGCTCAACTGAAGAATTGATTTACCAAGGAAAGTCATGAAAATCGAACTCCGTTTCTTCGCCAGCGTGCGCGAAGCCCTCAAGACCTCGCAGGAAGTGATCGAGCTGCCCGCCCATGTGAAGACGGTCGGCGACGTGCGGGCCTTCCTGATGGGGCGGGGCGGCGTCTGGGCCGAGGTGCTGGGCCCGGAAAAGAACCTGCGCATGGCCTACGACCACGAGATGACCGAGGCCGATACCGAAATCGTCGATGGCGGCGAGGTGGCCTTCTTCCCCCCCGTCACCGGGGGCTGACATGAACGCCCGCCGTGATCCCTCGCTCGGCACGATTGCGCACTACAGCAGCAATGCCGAGAGCTTTCGCGAGGGTACCTGGGATCATGATGTCAGCCAGAATATGGCGGCCTTGCTGGATGCCCTGCACGCCAGAGCCGGCCAGGCCGGGCAGGGACCTTTCACGATTCTGGACTTCGGCTGCGGGCCCGGGCGCGACCTGATCGAATTCACCCGGCGCGGGCATGTCGCCGTCGGGCTGGACGGCACTGCCGAGTTCGTCGAGATGGCGCGCGCGGCCAGTGGCTGCGAAGTCCTGCATCAGGACTTCCTGCAGCTGGACCTGGCGCCGCAACGCTTCGACGGCATCTTTGCCAATGCCTCGCTGTTCCATGTGCCTTCGGCCTCGCTGCCGCGCGTGCTGGGGCAGTTGCGGGCCAGCCTGAATCACGACGGCATCCTGTTCAGTTCCAACCCGCGTGGCGATGACCTGGAAGGCTGGAGCGGCCAGCGCTACGGCGTCTGGCACAGCCTGGAAGGCTGGCGCCGTTACCTGCATGCAGCAGGATTTGCCGAATTGCGGCATTATTACCGCCCTGACGGTTTGCCGCGCGAGCAGCAACCGTGGCTGGCCAGCGTCTGGCAAAAGACGCAAGACCCGCGCTAAGCGGGCGACCCCACCACATTCGCGATCCGGATTCTTTGGGAGGAGACCAGGCCTGCGCCAAACAGGCCTGCGGAGCAGATGCACAAGACATCGTTCATCGATGCGCATTCATCCACACCTAAGAAGGAACCAACTTGATTTCGACACATCTGGCCGCCTGGGCGGCTCAGGACACGCAGTTGCTGCTGGTGACGCTGGCGGCGCTGATCGCCATCGTGGTATTGATCAGCTTCCTGTCCATCGCGCCCTTCCTTTCCATCCTGATCGGCACCTTTGTGGCCGGTATTGGCGCCGGCCTGCCGCTGGAAGACATCGCCAAGGCCTTCAGCAAGGGCGCCGGCAGCCTGCTGGGCGAGGCTGGCATCATCATCGCCCTGGGGGCCATGCTGGGTGCGCTGATGGCCGAGTCCGGCGCGGCCGACCGCATCGTCAATACCCTGCTGCGCTATGCACGCGGCAGTGCCATTCCCTGGATGATGGCGCTGGTGG
Organism: Herbaspirillum sp. ASV7; assembly: GCF_016429215.1. Taxonomy (GTDB): domain Bacteria; phylum Pseudomonadota; class Gammaproteobacteria; order Burkholderiales; family Burkholderiaceae_D; genus Herbaspirillum. The sequence continues at coordinate 153,377 of NZ_JAELUH010000004.1, forward strand.
CCCTGGTGGTCGGCCTGCCGCTGTTCTTCGAGGTGGGGCTGGTGATGATGGCACCGATCATCTTCGTCATGGCGCGTCGCTCCGACCTGCCGATCATGCGCGTGGCCATTCCTGCACTGGCCGGCATGACCACGCTGCATGCGCTGCTGCCACCGCATCCGGGCCCGCTGATCGCCGTCTCGGCACTGCACGCCGACCTCGGCACCACCATGCTGCTGGGCTTCATCGTAGCCATTCCGGCGGTCATCATCGCAGGCCCCCTGTACGGCAACTTCCTGGCACCGCGCCTGAACCTGGCCGAGCCGGACCAGATCGGCAAGCTCTTCACCGCCCGTGAGGGACAGTCGCAGCCCGGTTTCCTGGCCGCGCTGGTGACCATCCTGTTGCCAGTGGCCCTGATGCTGGGTCGCACCGTGGCCCGCATCTGGGTCACGCCCAAGACCGAGCTGTTCGAGATGCTCAACTTCTTCGGCGAACCCATCATCGCCCTGACCGTCACGGTACTCTTTGCCGTGGTGGTGCTGGGCTGGGGCCAGGGCAGCAGCCGCTTCGACGTCGGTGCCACGCTGCGCCGCGCCTTGCCGCCCATCGCCGGCCTGCTGCTGACCATCGGCGCCGGGGGCGGCCTGAAGCAGACCCTGCTGGCGGCCGGCATCAGCGACACCATCACCAAGGTCGCTGCCGGCACGCACATGCCGCTGATCCTGCTGGCCTGGATCATCGCCGTGGCGCTGCGTCAGGCGACCGGTTCGGCCACCGTCGCCACCACGGCCACGGCCGGTATCGTGGCACCGCTGGTGGCAGGCCTGTCGGCCACCCACAACTCGCTGATGGCCCTGGCCATCGGTGCCGGCTCGGTGTTCTTCTGCCACGTCAATGACGCCGGCTTCTGGATGGTCAAGGAATACTTCGGCCTGAACCTGAAGCAGACCCTGGCCACCTGGTCGGTGATCCAGACCCTGGTGTCGGTCATCGGCCTGGGCATGACGCTGGTGTTGTGGGGCTTGCTGGTCTAGCCAGTGTGGCGGGCGCTGGTAGAATCGGGTCTTGTTCCTGATTTTCCTGCCCGCCATGCCCGTCCGCGTCCAGACTGCCGATTTCGATCTCTCCGCTGAAGTAGCGCAACTGCGCCTGTCCAATCCCCGGGTCGGCGCGGTGGTGAGCTTCGTGGGCACGGTACGCGATCTCAACGACGGTGCCGCCGTCTCCGAGATGGAGCTGGAGCACTACCCGGTCATGACCGAGCGCGCGCTGGAGCAGATCGTCGAGCAAGCCAAGGCGCGCTGGCCCATCTTCGATGCGCTGGTGATCCACCGCATCGGTCCAATGCACCCGCGCGAGCAGATCGTGCTGGTGGCCGTGACCTCGCCCCATCGCGGCGAAGCCTTTGCCGCCTGCGAATTCATCATGGACTACCTCAAGACCCAGGCGCCATTCTGGAAAAAGGAACAGACGCCTGACGGCGCGCGCTGGGTCGACGCCCGCGAGAGCGACGACAGCGCGCTCACCAAATGGAAACAATAAGGCGCCACGGGCCGGGACGCTGATCCCGGCAACGTGCACGCCCATCCGCACCAGCACAGGGGAAACCGTCTTGCCATTTACCTTCCGATTGCCGCGCATCCCGGGTTTGCCCCAGACCGCGACGGCCCCTTTCTGTCCCTCCGAGGTGGCTGGTTCGGTCGCCGTGCCGCCCGGTGCCTCGGTCTGGCAAAAGCTGCGCATCTATGTCGGCCCCGGCTTGCTGGTGTCGATCGGCTACATGGACCCGGGCAACTGGGCCACCTCCATCCAGGCCGGTTCGCAGTTCGGCTATCAGCTGCTGTTCGTGGTGATGCTCTCCAGCCTGGCCGCCATCGTGCTGCAATGCCTTTGTGCGCGGCTTGGCATCGCCACCGGCAAGGATCTGGCGGTGCATTCACGTGAACATTACCCGCCCATCGTCGGGCGCGGCATGTGGGTACTGGCCGAGCTTTCCATCATTGCCTGCGACCTGGCCGAAGTGCTGGGCTGCGCGCTGGCCTTCAACCTGCTGCTGGGCGTATCGCTGCCGGTGGGGGTGATGCTGACGGCGCTGGATACCCTGATCGTGCTCGGTCTGAAGGGCAGGGGGTTCCGGCAAGTGGAGGCCATCATCCTCGGCCTGGTCATCACGATCGCCGCCTGCCTGCTGGCGCAACTGGCCTTCGTCAAGGCTGACTGGCATGCCGTGATGCAGGGCTTCGTACCGTCGCTGGCGGCCATTTCCGGCCGCGAGCCGCTCTACCTGGCCATCGGCATCATCGGTGCCACCGTGATGCCGCACAATCTCTACCTGCATTCTTCCATCGTGCAGACGCGCAGCGTGCGACGCGATCCGGCTTCCCTGCTGGAAGCGGTGCGCTACACTCGGGTCGATACCACGGTGTCGCTACTGATCGCCATGGTCATCAACGCCACCATCCTGATCCTGGCGGCCTCGGCCTTTCACCAGAGCGGTCATACCCAGGTGGCCGAGCTGGACGAGGCCTATCACCTGCTGGACCCCATCACCGGCTCGGCCATGGCCGCTGTCCTGTTCGGCGTGGGCCTGTTTGCCTCGGGCCAGAGCTCCACCTTCACCGGCACCATTGCCGGCCAGGTCATCATGGAAGGCTTCCTCAAGCTCAAGATCCCGTGCTGGCAACGCCGCGTCATCACCCGCGCGCTGGCGCTGGTGCCGGCGCTGGCGGGCGTGCTTACGCTGGGGCCGCATTCGGTGGGCAAGCTGCTGGTGGCCAGCCAGGTGGTGCTGTCGCTGCAACTGCCCTTTGCCATGTATCCGCTGATCCGCCTGACCAGCCGGGCCGACCTGATGGGCGAGCTGGTCAATGCCTGGTGGGTCAGTGCGCTGGCCTGGATCCTCTTTGCCGCCATCTCGGCGGCCAATGTCTGGTTGGTGTGGCAGGTGTTTGTCGGATAGGTCGAGTCTGCTTATGGTTGCACATCAAACTATCACTATTGTGCTGGAATTGCTCATTATTAATGATAGTATGGTGTGTATATGAAGACTTCCTGCACCCTTCAGATCCATATTGACGGCGCCTGGCGCGATGCCGGGGCGCTGTCCCTGATCGGCCCGATGGAGCAGGGGGTGGCCGCGCCGGCCTTTCTGGCTTACGACGCCGCCCACGTGGTTGCCTATCAGGGCCGGCGAGATGCGGCGGCTTTTTCAGCCAATTTGCCGGTGGACTTCGATAGCCACCAGGCGCCCGGCTGGCCCCCCTTCCTGATCGACCTGCTGCCGCAAGGCTATGGACGTGGCGAGCTGCTGCGCCAATTGGGGCTGGCCGAACGGGCCGAGGCCAATGCCGATTGGCCGTTGCTGTGTGCCGGCGCCGGCAACCCGATTGGCAACCTGCGTGTGCTGGAAGCCTGGCAATGGGCGCAGGAACGCAGTGGGCCGCAACTACGTGGATTCGGCATCGACGAAATCGCCACCCGTTCGGAAGATTTCAACGAATACCTGGCCCAGCATGGGCTATTCCTGGCAGGGTCGTCTGGGGTGCAGGGCGAATGGCCCAAGATCCTGATGACGCGTGCGCGTGATGGCCTGTTCTATCTAGACCACGCACTGCCTGACGAACTGGCCGAGCGCCACTACATCGTCAAGTTCGGTCGCGGTCCCGATCCTGACCTGGCCAATATCCTGCGGCTGGAAGCGCCCTACATGGTGCTGGCCGCCAGCCTTGGCTTGCAGGTCCATGCACCGCTGGCCTTGCACGGCAAGGCCTTGTTCATTCCACGCTTCGACCGCGAGGTGCGGGATGGGCAGGTATTGCGCCACGCACAGGAAAGCATCGCCTCGCTGTGCAGGGTGAGCGGCTTCGGTGCCGTGCCCTCGCACAATGCCGCCTGCGCCAGGCTGGGGCAGCTTGCCACCGATCCGGTGGCCGACATTGCCGAATATCTGCGCCGGGACATTGCCAACATCGTCCTGCGCAACAAGGACAATCACGCCCGCAACACCGCCATCCGACGCAATGCACAAGGGCAGATCGGTTTGACACCCCTGTTCGATTTCGCGCCCATGTGGCTGCACCCGGACGGTATCGCCCGCCGCATGCGCTGGGAGCAGGACGATGCCGGTGCGCCTCAATGGGCCAGTGCCATCGCCCAGGCTTGCGAGGCCGCCCAGGTGGATGAGGTGGCGGTGCGGGCGGCAGTGCGCCAGATGGCGGTACCGCTGGCCGGTCTGTTGGCGCATGCACGTGCCCTGGGCATTGAGGAGCCCTTCCTTGCGCCGTTGGCGCCGACGCTAGCTCAGGTGTGCAGCCAGCTGGAGGCACTCTGAATGGACAAGCGCTTCAAGCCCCTTACCCCCATCGAGCAACTGGAAGAGCGTCGGGTCCTGTTCGACGAACTGGCGGCTGATCCGGCCTTGCCGATCCCTGCCGTGGTCCGCAAGATCCGCACCACCTTGCGCCTGACCATCGCCGAGTACGCCCGGCTGTGTGGCGTTTCGGCGCGTACCCTGCAGGATATCGAACGCGGCGAGTCCAGCCCCACGCTGGCCACCGCCGAGAAACTGCTCAAGCCGGTCGGCATGACGGTCGGTGCCGTCTCCCGCAAACGCACGTAAAAAAAGCGGCCTCGCCGTACATGGCGAGGCCGCTTCTCCCTTGGTCTTCCTGCCAGGCGCTGGCGTTCAGTTCTTGCTGCCACCTTGCTGCTTGCCGCTACCCGGTTCCAGTACCACCGTGCAGGTCAGGCCCGAGGCCAGCAACACCTTTTCGGGTACCTGGTCCAGGTGGATGCGCACCGGGATGCGCTGGGCCAGGCGCACCCAGTTGAAAGTCGGGTTGACGTCGGCGATCAGCTCGCGGCTTTGCGGATTGTCGCGGTCATAGATGCCGCGGGCGATGCTGTCGACATGACCGCTGAGGGTGGCACCGTTGATCAGCTGGATCTTGGCGTGGTCACCGATGGACAGCAGCGGCAGTTTGGTCTCTTCGAAGTAGGCGTAGACCCAGAAGGAATGGCTGTCGATCACCGCGATCTTGGCGGCGCCGGCGCTGGCGTAGTCGCCCCGGCGCACGTTCAGGTTGGTGATGTAGCCATCCACTGGCGAGAACACCTTGGTGCGCTCCAGATTCAGCTTGGCCGTATCGCGCTGGGCCAGCGCCGCCTGGTACTGTGCCTGGGCACCCTGGTACTGGGCCTGCGCGGCTTGCAGCTGGGCTTGCGAGGCGGTGACCTGGGTGCCGGCATCTTCGCGGGCTTCACGCGAGACCACCAGGGCATCGATATCGGCGCGGCGACGGGCCTGGGCGCGACGCATGTCGAGGTCGGCGCGGCGCGTCTCCACGTCGGCACGGCGCACATCGAGGTCGGCACGGCGCGCGCTGACGGCGGCTTCGGCTTGCTGCAGCGCCAGCTCATAACGGGCCGGGTCGATTTCCATCAGCAGGTCGCCCTTCTTGACCAGCTGGTTGTCACGGACCGGCAGTTGCACCACCTGGCCCGAGACATCCGGCGCGATATTGACCACATCGGCACGTACCCGGCCGTCGCGCGTCCAGGGGGAGAGCATGTAGTGCTGCCACAGGCTCCAGGCCAGCAGGATGGCCAGGGCGAAGATGGCCAGGGTGATGAGAAGGCGGAAGATCGATTTGACCGACATGATGAACTACTCCTGAATGATTCTTTATCTTTTCGTAGGTGATGCGGGATGGCGCGGGAGGATGCAGGACGGTGCCGCTAGCGATACACGTAGAGTCCCAGCAGGGCCGTGAAGCAGACGAACATGCTGACCCGGAACAGGGCCGGGTGCCAGGTCAGGGCATAGAAGCCGACCCGCACCAGCAGGCGATCGATTACCACCGTCAGGGCGGCAGCCAGTACCGCCAGCAGCAATACGGTTGGAATGTAGGCGTCGAAGAAGGAAATCTCACGTGGCATGACGGGCTCCCGGTTGTTGGTTGGCACCGGCGCGCATGGTATGCAGGGGCGACTGCTGGTCGAGCAGGGCGGTGCGGATGAAATGCAGATAGCTCAGCGTACGTTGCAGGCGATGGCGCTCGCTGCGGTCACGGTAGTGCGGACCGATGGCTTGCTGTACCTCGACGATGGCCTGGTCATTGGCGGCCAGGGCGGCGGCCAGCGTGGCCGCATCGGGCCGCGCGAAGAGCGCCGGAATGGTCTCGCGCAGGCCATTGAGGGCCGCCATGGCCGAGGGCGGCAACAGGTCAGGTGTTTCGGTGCGGATGCCGTTGAGTTCGGTGCGCAATTCGATGATGGCGTGGCCCACTTCGAGGGTGGCGAACATCCAGCCCAGTGCGACCTGGCGCAGGGCCGGGCGGCTGCTGGTGAGCATGGTGATCTGGTGCATCAGGTCGCGTGTGCCGCTCTCGAACTTCAGGGCCAGGTGGGCCAGCTTGCCGAAGCAGGCATCCACCACCTGCTTGCGCAGCTGCTTTTCCAGTACGCGCACGGTCCAGTTGGTGGTGGGCGGCAGCAGCAGCATGAAGGCCACTGCCGTGACGATGAGCGAGACCATCAGCGCCACCGCTTCATTGAGATAGCCGGCGGCATTGAAGCGGGCAAAGTTGTCGGGCACCGCCAGAAAGGGGAAGAAGATGCAGATCCCCAGCCCGTAACCGGCCCAGTTGGGTTTGGTGGTCAGGAACACGGCCAGCATCAGCACCGGCATCAGGGCCGAGGCCAGCATCCAGTAGCCATCCAGGCGCGGCAGGATGTGGAAGGTATAGAAGTAGCCGGCAATGGCGGCGAACACCACGCCGATGGCCACCGTGCGCGTGGCCTTGGCCGGATCGGGCGCAGCCGAGGTGATGGCGCAGAAGGCGGCGGCGTTGAGGGCGGCCACGTCGCCACTGGGCCAGCCGCTGGCGATCCAGAAGGCCGACAGGCACAAGAGCGTGATGGCCGCGCGAGCGCCGGCGATCAGGGCCGTGGTCATGCTGGTCTTGGGGGCGTAGGAGTGCTCCCATTGCTCGCGCTCGTGGTGGCGCTGGCTCAGCGAGGCATAGGTGAGGGTATAGGCGTGCAGTTCCTCGATGACCCGATACAGCAGCTCGGAGGCGGTATCGAAGTCCAGCATGGCGTTGTCGCTCTCCAGGGCCGGTGCCAGCAGGTTACGGGTAGTGCGCACCCGGCGCGGCAGCTCGCGCTTGTAGGCATCCAGCTTCAGGGCTGCATCGGCGGCATCGAGCGCGCTCATCACGGGCTCGCCGCTGGCACGTGTGAGCAGAGGCTGCACTTCACGGAAATAGGGCGAGATGGCATCGATGGCCAGGCGCGCACCGGGAGCGGGGTTGGCGTGCAGGCGGTTCATCAGCTGGTGCAGCGCGTGCATGCGGGTGGACAGCGCCATGAACTCGCTGTTCATGCGCGTCAGGCGACCGCTGCGCAGACGCACTTCCGGGTCTTCGAAGATGGCCGAGCTGCGCAGCGCCTCCAGGCCGATGATGTCGCCCACGAAGCGGGCGTTGGTGGTTTCGAGCTGCTTGCGGTCGGCGGTGCCACCCAGGGTAGCGCTGATGAGGTCGACGAAAGCCGTGAAGCGGCCGCGGATGATGCGCACCAGGCCGCTGGCGCTGGCCTGCGGGAACACCAGCGCGCTGACCAGGCCGGCACAGACGATACCGACCATGATCTCGGAGACCCGCGTCATCACGGAGTCGAAGGTGATGGCCGGGTTGAGCGCGGCCGGCAAGCCGATCAGGGCCACCGTATAGCCCGACAGCACGAAGCCGTAGGAGCGGAAATTGCGGTTATGCGCCGAACCCACCGTGCACAGCCCGATCCACAGGGCCGAGGCCAGCAGGAACAGTTCCGGCGTCTGCGCGAACAGGCCCACGAAGACCACGATGGCCGCCGAGCCCACCAGGGTGCCGATGACGCGATAGAAGCTCTTGGCCAGGATCATGCCGCTTTGCGGCTGCATCACGATGAATACCGTGATCAGGGCCGAACGCGGCGATTCCAGGTCCAGTCCGTAGCCCACGCCCAGGGCCAGCAGGCCGGCGAAGACCATCTTGAAGACATACACCCAGGTCGGCGCATCGTTGCGCCACCAGTCGGTGGCAGCCTCCTTGAGCTGGCTGCCGAGCGGCAGGCCGGGCGCGGGCTGGCTCATTGCGCCACCTTGCGGGTATCGGCCGTGGCCACCGGCGCAGCGTCGTTCTCGATGCCACCGCCCAGTGCGGTCTGCAGGGCGGCATAGGCCGACAGCTGCTGGGCCTGCAGTTGCTGCACGATCTGTTGCTGGCGCAGCCACTGGGTCTGGGCGTGCAAGACATTGAGGTAGTCGGTCAGGCCGCGCTGATAGGCGCGGGTGGCGATATCGACGTTCTTTTGCGCGGCCAGCACCGATTCATGTGCCTGTTGCTGCTGGCGCACCACCGATTGCAGCGTCACGACCTGGTCGGCGATGCCTTTGAGCGCTTGCGACAGCAGGGCGTTGTAGTGTTCCACTTCCAGGTCATAGCCGGCGCTGGCCGCACCCAGCTGGCCACGCAGGCGGCCACCCTCGAAGATGGGCAGGGAGATCGCCGGACCATAGGTGGTCTGCATGTTGGGGCCGCTGAGGAAGGAGAACAGGCCGCCACCGGCTGCCGTCGGGCCGATGCCGGCCAGCAGGTTGATGTTGGGATAGAAGGCTGCCTTGGCCACGGCAATGCCCTTGGCGGCTGCCTGCACGCGCCAGCGCGCCGCGCTGATGTCGGGGCGGCGCCCCACCAGCTCGGCTGGCAGGGCGCTGGGCAGGCCAATGGTGCTTTGCAGGGCCAGGGTCGGGCGGGTGATGCCATCGGCCGCACCGGGGCCGGCGCCCAGCAGGGCGGCCAGCTGGTTGCGGATCAGGGCGATGCTCTCTTGCAGGGCTTCGATCTGGCGCCGGGTTTCCGGCAGGGGGGCTTCGGCCTGGGTGATCTCAAGCTGGGTGCCCAGGCCACCCTTGAAGCGGCGGTGCGCCAGGTCCAGGATCTTCTGCTCCTCACGCAGCATGGCTTCGGTGTTGTCCAGCAAGCCGTATTGCAGGGCCAGTTGCACATAGGTGCGCACCACATTGCCTTCCAGGTCGAGCTGGGCGGCGCGGCCGTCGGCGGCCACGGCGTGCAGCTCGTCTTCGGCGCGCAGGGTGGCGTTCTTGTTGCGATCCCACAGGTCGACGTTGTAAGCCAGGCTCAGGGTGGCGGTATTGTTCCAGGTCAGCTTGTCGCGGAAGCTGGCGCCATAGTAGACGTTGTCGGACCAGTCCTTGCGTCCCACCGCCACATCCAGCTGGGCGCTGGGCAATTCGCCGGCATGCGCGACCACGGCCATGGATTGCGCCTGGCGCACCCGCGCGGCAGCCACCGCCATGCTGGGGTTGCCGGCCACGGCGCGGCTCACCAGCTGGTCCAGCTGTGCATCCCCATAGACTTGCCACCAGGCCCGTTGCGGCCATCCGGCCTCGTTGCCGGCCTGGCGGATGGCCTGGCCGACGTCCAGCACGGCGACGTCGCGCACCTGCGCTTGCGGCTTGATGCCGCCCTGATCGGCGCAGCCGGCCAGGGCCGCTGCGATTGTCAGCGCCAGCGCAATGACCTTCAGGTCTGGCAGCTTGGAGAAGGCGATATGTGTCATGGGATTGCCCGAAAATATGCAAATATCAGAAGTTATGTATTCTATTTTGTAATTATTTCAAAAAAAATCCGCTATCCAGCAATTCTTTATCTCAATATTGGCAACAATGATTGCTCTGTTTTGGGTAACAATGCTGTCATCCGGTGCTGCGCCTGCTGGTGCGTCACCTGCTTATTGATAGGATCAAGATGGATACCCTGCAAAACATGCGCGTCTTCACGCGCGTGGTCGAGGCTGGCAGCTTTACGCTGGCGGCTCAGCAGATGGCCCTGACCACCGCCCATGTCTCACGTGCCGTGGCCGACCTGGAGCGCCATCTGCGCACCCGCCTGTTGAACCGCACCACGCGTCGTATCGCCTTGACCGAGGCGGGCGAGCGTTATCTGTTGCGTTGCCAGCAGATCATGGCATACGTTGACGAAGCCGAGGCCGAAGCCGGTGCGGCCTACGTCCGTCCGTCGGGCCGCCTGCGCATCCACGCCATGACCAGCTTCGGCCAGCGCTACGTGATTCCCTCCATTTCCGGTTATCAGAAACGCTACCCGGACGTGGCCGTGGAACTGACGCTGGCCCAGCGCATCCCGGACATGCTGGAAGAGGGCTATGACGTCTCCCTGGTGCTGGCACGGGAGCTGCCCGATTCAGGCCTGATCTACCGGCAACTGGGGACCACCTTCAGCATGCTGTGCGCGTCGCCGGCCTACCTGGACAAGTACGGCGCGCCCCAGCAGCCGGCCGACCTGCTCAATCACGCCTGCTTGCAGCTGGTGAGCCCGATTTCGCCGCTGGACGAATGGATCCTGGAAGGGCCGGATGGCGGCGCCGTCATCGCGGTCAAGAGCAATTTCCAGGTCAACGTGGCCGAAGCCATGCTCACCGCCGTCCGCGAGGGCATGGGCATCGGCGTGCTGCCCATCTATTCGGCCGTGGATGCCTTGCGCACCGGCAGCATCGTGCGCGTGCTGCCGCAGCACCGCTTGCAGAACATGGGGGTGTACGCGCTGTATCCTTCGCGCCAGTACCTCGACGCCAAGATCAGCACCTGGGTAGACTGGATGCACGTGACCGTGGACAAGACTCTGGAAGAAGACCATCAGGCGCTGGAGCGCCTGGGCAGCCTGCGCGAGGAAATGCAGGGTGTGGCGGCGGGACGGGCCACCTAGCAAGAAGTGAGCAGGTGCCGCACTTGTTGATATTGCAATCCCCCGGACCCGCCGGAGTGTCGGCGAAGGTCGACCTGATGCAGATCAAAACAGGCGGCACGATCATTGCTTGAAAATCAAAGCGCAGGCCCAACTTTCATCTCATTGAAAAATTGGAGCGAACCATGCGTCTCGACAAACTCACCACCAAATTGCAGGAAGCGCTGGCCGATGCGCAATCCCAGGCAGTCGGCCACGACAATCAATATATCGAACCGGTCCACCTCATCCTGGCGCTGCTGAACCAGGACGATGGCGGCGCGCGCTCGCTGTTGCAACGCGCCGGCGTCAATGTGAACGGCCTCACCACCGCCCTGCAGGGCGCCCTCAAGCGTCTGCCGCAGGTCTCCGGCAACGGCGGCGAAGTACAGGTCGGCCGCGAGCTGATGGCCTTGCTCAACCTGGCCGACAAGGAAGCGCAAAAGCATGGCGACCAGTTCGTCGCCAGCGAAATGGTGCTGCTGGGCCTGGTGGATGACAAGTCCGACGCCGGCCGCGCCGCCCGCGACAACGGCCTCACCCGCAAGTCGCTGGAAGCGGCCATCAAGGCCGTGCGCGGCGGAGCCTCGGTGTCCTCGCAACAGGACGAAGGCCAGCGCGAAGCCCTCAAGAAATACACCCTGGACCTGACCGAACGCGCCCGCGCCGGCAAGCTCGATCCGGTGATCGGCCGCGACGATGAAATCCGCCGCGCCATCCAGGTGCTGCAACGGCGCAGCAAGAACAACCCGGTGCTGATCGGCGAACCCGGCGTGGGCAAGACCGCCATCGTCGAAGGCCTGGCCCAGCGCATCGTCAACGGCGAGGTGCCCGACAGCCTCAAGTCCAAGCGCGTGCTGTCGCTGGACATGGCGGCCCTGTTGGCCGGCGCCAAGTATCGCGGCGAATTCGAGGAGCGTCTGAAAGCCGTCTTGAAGGAAATCGCCCAGGACGAAGGCCAGACCATCGTCTTCATCGATGAGCTGCACACCATGGTCGGCGCCGGCAAGGCCGAAGGCGCCATGGATGCCGGCAACATGTTGAAGCCGGCGTTGGCGCGCGGCGAGCTGCATTGCGTGGGTGCCACCACGCTGGACGAATACCGCCAGTACATCGAGAAGGATGCCGCCCTGGAGCGCCGCTTCCAGAAGATCCTGGTCGACGAGCCCAGCGTGGAAGCCACCATCGCCATCCTGCGTGGCTTGCAGGAGAAGTACGAGGTGCACCATGGCGTCGATATCACCGACCCGGCCATCGTGGCAGCGGCCGAGCTGTCGCATCGCTACATCACCGACCGCTTCCTGCCGGACAAGGCCATCGACCTGATCGACGAGGCGGCCTCGAAGATCAAGATCGAGATCGATTCCAAGCCGGAAGTGATGGACAAGCTGGACCGTCGCCTGATCCAGCTCAAGATCGAACGCGAAGCCGTCAAGCGCGAGAAGGATGAGGCCTCGCAGAAGCGCCTGCAATTGATCGAGGAAGAAATCCTGAAGCTGGAGCGCGAGTACGCCGACCTGGAAGAAATCTGGAAGGCCGAGAAATCGACCGCCCAGGGCGGCCAGCAGCTGAAGGAAGAAATCGAGAAGGTGCGCCTGCAGATGGAAGAGGCCACCCGCAAGAGTGACTGGCAGAAGGTCTCGGAGCTGAAGTACGGCAAGCTGGCCGAGCTGGAAGCCGCGCTGGAGGTGCAGAACAAGAAGGATGCCGCCGGCGTGACCACCGAAAAGCCCAAGCTGGTGCGCACCCAGGTGGGCGCCGAGGAAATCGCCGAGATCGTCGCGCGCGCTACCGGCATCCCGGTCTCGCGCATGATGCAGGGCGAGCGTGAAAAACTGCTGCACATGGAAGACGTGCTGCATGAGCGCGTGGTGGGCCAGGACGAGGCGATTGTGGCCGTGTCCGATGCCATCCGCCGCTCGCGTGCCGGCCTGGGCGACCCCAGCAAGCCTTATGGGTCCTTCATGTTCCTGGGCCCCACCGGCGTGGGCAAGACCGAGCTGTGCAAGGCGCTGGCGTCCTATCTCTTCGATACCGAGGAGGCGATGATCCGCATCGACATGAGCGAATTCATGGAGAAGCATTCCGTGGCCCGCCTGATCGGCGCGCCGCCGGGCTATGTGGGCTATGAAGAAGGTGGCTACCTGACCGAGGCCGTGCGTCGCAAGCCCTACAGCGTGATCCTGCTCGACGAGATCGAGAAGGCGCATCCGGATGTCTTCAACGTGCTGCTGCAGGTGCTCGACGATGGCCGCATGACCGATGGCCAGGGCCGGACCGTGGACTTCAAGAACACGGTCATCGTGATGACCTCCAACCTGGGTTCGCACAAGATCCAGAGCATGGAAGACAGCGACCCGGCCCTGGTGAAGCTGGCCGTGATGGCCGAGGTGCGCACGCACTTCCGCCCGGAATTCATCAACCGGGTCGACGAGATCGTGGTCTTCCACGCGCTGGACGCCAAGAACATCGGCGCCATCGCCAAGATCCAGCTGCGCATCCTGGAGCAGCGCCTGGCCAAGCTGGAGATCGGCCTGCAGATCAGTGAGGCCGGCTTGCAGAAGATCGCCGAGGCTGGCTTCGATCCGGTCTATGGTGCGCGCCCGCTCAAGCGTGCCATCCAGCAGGAGATCGAGAACCCGCTGTCCAAGCAGATCCTGGCCGGCAGCTTCGGTCCCAAGGATGTGGTGCATGTGGATGTGCGCAATGGCCAGTTGAGCTTCCAGAAGCAATAGGCGAAGGCCCTGAGGGCAACGACGGTGGATGTGCGCTTGCGCATCCACCGTTTTTTTTCGGCCGTAGTTCGGGGCGAGGTCATGATCAGCTTAGCGCTCGATGGAATGAATAATTGTCATACAACTAATTTAGTTGATCAAATGTTCATGAATCCGGTACAGGCGGGCTTCTCCCTGCGATGTTTCACGTCTTGCATTGCAAAAATGATTCCCCAAGCCAGTGTGAATGTGATATTTACATCCACCGAGGAAGATGTACCAAAGAGGGATGAACAGCGGTGCATCGTGGACAGAGGGGCGCAGGCCCCTGCAGTGATCGCCAGGATGCCGAGGTGTCCGGGCAGTAAGGATTTCATGCTCAGATTTGGAAACGCGGGCCGCAGTGGTGAGCACAGGGAAGAAAGGGGGCGATCCTGAAACAATCGTCCTTGCAACGGCTATTCGTATTGCCGTTCATCTTCCTGATGGCGTGCCTGGTGCTGACCATAGGATGGTTCCTCTACCGTGCCGGTGATGACGCCACCGAGGTGTTGGCGCGCAATGCGCTGACCGAGGTGATGGGGCGGGTGAGCCAGTCCATTGATCGCCAGACCCTGGGTGCGCGCGAAAGCCTCAATGTAGTGGCCCCGCCGCCAGTGCCACCGGCAGAGCCCGGCCAGGCTCCGGCGGTGCTGCCGTTCCCGACCGATCGCAAGCAGCTCGAAGAGCGGCTGTGGCTGGCCAATGCCTTGTTCGACGATCCCAGCTATGTCTACTTCGGCGGTGTCGATGGCAGCTTCATCGGGGTCAAGCAGGAAGGCCCCAACAGCTTCATGTACAGCGTGCGCGAGCCGCAAGGCCAGAACTACGTCTACCAGTTGCGTGGGCCCGGCACCGAGATGAAGCTCATCGCCACCCAGGATTACGAGCCGCGCCAGCGCCCCTGGTATCTGCAGGCGGTGCAGCGGGGGCATGAGACCTGGTCATCAGTCTATGCCGACTTCCGTCTCAAGCACGTGCTGGGGATCAATCTCTCCAAGCCCATCTACGATGCCGACGGCAATCTCATGGGCGTGGCCAACAGCAGTATCGCCTTGCAGCCATTGAACAACCTGTTGCGCCAGTTGCCGCTGAGCGCGCATGGCGTGGCCTTCGTGACCGAGCTCAAGGGCGACATGATCGCCAGTTCGGTGCAGGAAGAGTTGTATCAGTTCATCGGGCAGCCGCCTGTGCTGCAGCGCTTCAATGCCAGCCAGAGCCACTCGCCGCTGGTGCAGCAGGCTTTTGAAGAGGTCCGGCGCCACCTGGCGATACATCGGCCGGAACCGGGCAAGCTGGAATTGCTGGGTGCGCGCCAGGAAGGCAGCAAGATCGAGGTGGCGTTCCGCCTGCATCACGACGAGGCCGGGCTCGACTGGTTGGCCATCAGTGCCGCACCGCGCTCGGATTTCCTGGGATCGGTGACCAGTGGCATCTACCAGACGCTGTTGCTGGGCATGCTGGCGGTCTGCCTGACCTTCGTGATCGGCTTCCTGTTGCTGCGTTGGGTGCTGCGTGATATCCGCAAGCTGACTGCGGCGGCCAAGAGCATCGGCAATGGCAGCCCTTTCCCACCGCTCAATATCGACCGCAACGACGAAATCGGCCAGCTGGCGCAGAGCTTCCAGGAAATGGAACGCAACCTGCGCACCGACCGCCTCACCAATGTGCTCAATCGCGATTCGCTGATTGCGCAGATCGATTTCCGCCGACGTAATGCCTCCGAATCCAACCCCTTGCAGTTTGCCTTGCTGTTCGTCGACCTGGATCGCTTCAAGGCGGTCAACGACGAATTCGGTCATGACGAAGGAGACCGCGTTCTCATCGGCGTCGCCGAGCGCTTGCAGCACACCTTGCGCCATGACGACTCGGTGGCCCGCTTTGGTGGCGACGAGTTCGTGGTCTACCTGCACGGGGTCAGCGATCTCGAGGTGGCGCGCGGCATTGCCGACAAGATCCGCCACGCCGTCAACAAGCCCATCGAGGGGCGTGATGGCAAGCAGTACGTGATCGATGCCTCCTTCGGCATCTCGCTCTATCCCGATGACGGGCTGGATGTGGAAACCCTCTTGCGGGTGGCGGACTCGCGCATGTTCGACCAGAAGCGCCTGCACCGCATCCTCGCGGTCTGACGGTGCCGCGAGCTGTGCGGCACCGCGCCTGGCGGCCCTAGTCCTTGCGCAGGATCTTGTCGATGGCAGCCGTCTGGGCGACGATCTCGCGCAGGTCCTGGTTGAGCAGGCTGGTGCGGCGCCGCAGGTTGTCCCAGCCCGACCAGGCGCTGGCCTCGGCCGACAGGGGTTCCTCGGGCAGCGGGCCGACCAGTTCGATCTTGCCTGACAAGGCCTTTTCTTCCGGTGCCGGTGGCGACACCGTGACGGCGCCGCCGCGCTGCCTGGGTTTGGGCGCCAAGAGGCGCTGCGCCTCGGCCAGGTGCTGGCTGGCTTCCAGGTAGGTCTCTTCGATGATACGGGCCACCGACGCTTGCGGCAGGTTTTCCTGGTGCCGGCGCAGCATCAGCCGCAGCGCGGCGATATGGGCCGCCACCAGGTAGTTCTGCACGATGAAGCGGTTCAGCTCGCGCACCGCACGTTGCTTGGTGGCCGGTTCGTCCATCATGCGCACCAGTGCCGAGATCAGCGCCGCCAGGCTGTCCATGAAGCCCTTGCGGCAGACCCGATAGAAGAAATCGTCCTGCACCTTTCCTTCGAGCATGTCGCGGCTGGCGGTCAGGTAGCGCTGGCTGGCCTTGAGCACGTTGCGCAGCAGCTTGGGCAGGTCGCGGTATTCCCAGGCCGGCAGCACATAGCTGAAGACGGTGGCAATGAGCACGCCGATGACGGTGTCGATGAGACGTTCGCCGATGACACCCTGGTGGCCGGCCGGTACCAGCAGATTGAGCAGCATCAGGATCTGGATCGAGGCGGCGATGGCGGTATAGCGGTACTTCACGTAGGTGAAGGCGGGGGCGGCCACGCTGGCGGCGAACAGGACGGCCAGCTGGCCGGCCGGGTTGTGCACGAAGTGCAGGATCAGCATCGTCACCACGCAGCCGATGATGGTGCCGATGAGACGATCGGCCATGCGCTGCTTGGTGGCGCTGAAATTGGGCTTGAGAATGATGACGATGGTCAGCACGATCCAGTAGCCATGCGCCATATAGGGCAGCAGGTTGGAAATCCAGAGACCCGTGGTCACCGCCAGCGCCACCCGGATGGCAAAGCGGAAGATCGGCGACTGCCAGCGCAGGTTCACCAGCAGCATGTTGAACTTGAACTTCTGCTGGGTCAGGAAGGGCGTCATGTCCGAGCCCGGCAGGATGGGCAGCGGATCGACCGGATTGCGGGTGGCCTGGTGGACCTGGCCGATGAACTCGATGATGTCGCGGATCTTGTTGTAGGTCACGCGCAAGAGCGTGAGCGCCTCCTGGGAGGCCTGGCGCGGGCCGGGCAGGGCCAGTTCCTGCATCTCGAACTGCACCGCGCGCAGCTCGGCCTTGTAGTTGATGACTGTGGCTTCGGAGGCCTTCTTGCGGGTGACCGCATAGGCGATCGACTCGATGTCCAGGGCGGCCTTGTAGGCCAGGTCGCGCAGGAAGATCATCACATCGCCGTCGCCGAAGTGCTGGCGCAGCATGGCATAGTCGGCGTGGGTGGAGAGGACCTGTTCGTAGAGTTCCAGCATCGACAGGTGGACCTGCACCAGCAGGCCATCCTGCTTGGTGTGCAGGTCGCGCAGGATCAGGTCGCGCGAGGCTTGCTGCTTGTCTGCCACCACGATCTGCTGGCGCACCAACTGGTTGAACTGGCCGGCCAGGTCGTGCCGCACATCATAGAAGTCAGCCTTGATGCGCAGGTAGCGCGCCAGCTCGAAGAGCGCCTCGGCCAGCACCTGCTGCTTGATGCGACGGCGCAGGAACCACGACACCACCATCGAATAGGCCAGGTAACCCAGGCCGCCGCCCAGGAAGAGCCCAGCATGCAGGAAGGCGTCGGCGATGGGGACCTGGTTTTCCATCGACAGGGTCATCACCATCAACGCAGCAAATTGCAGCGGCATGGTCTTCTTGCCATAGACCACCATCATGCTGGCGAAGAAGCTCACCACCACCATCATCGCATTGACCAGCCAGGGCACGGGGGCGCACAGGCTGATGACCAGCATCACCACCGTACAGAGCAGCACGCCGGCCAGCATCTCGTTGAACTTGTGGCGTAGTGGACTAGGCAGGTCCATCAGGCTGGTGCACAGCGCACCCAGGAACACGGTCATCGTGGTGGGCATGTCGGCCACATTGAAGACCAGCATGGTCAGGCCAACGACCCCGATCGCGATCCGCACCCCAGTATAGAAATAATGACTGAATAGGAAAGTGCGGATGTCCAGGGCGTAATGCATGAAGACGGTGCGGCGTTGGATCGCCGGTTGGATTAGGTAGGGGCTTATTCTGTCCTGTATTGCCGGATTAAACAACCGCACGCCGGCGCTGGCTGTAAAACAAATCAGCTGAACGAAAAAGCTGCCGTCCGGTCACGGGCCTGGCCTGGCGGCACCAAGGGAAAACGGCATGACCTGCGGGAGACCGCTGGAAAGTTCAGTGTGAAGTCTTTTCAACTGAGCATTTTTTACGATGCGCAATCTGCGTTCCGTATTGTGAAAAGTGCGAGTGCGCTGCATCAAAATGCTTTTTCATTCTCCGGATTTTCGTTTCGTATCGCAAAATTGAGATCGTAACCTATTGAATTTATTGATATAAAAATTTTACAGATATCTTATATAAGACATTGTTGCTCTGCGCATGGAGGCCTACTATGAAGTCATGGAATTCGACATCGAACACGGGTTTCAACACTTCATCATTGACCACAAAGGAGATCGACATGAGCACACGTGAACAGCAAATCCAGGCCCTGGAACGTGATTGGGCAGAGAATCCGCGCTGGAAGGGCATCAAGCGCAACTACAGCGCCGCCGACGTGGTCCGCCTGCGTGGTTCGCTGCAGATCGAGCATACCCTGGCCAAGCGCGGCGCCGACAAGCTGTGGAACCTGGTGCACAACGAGCCCTTCGTCAACGCCTTGGGCGCCCTGACCGGCAACCAGGCCATGCAGCAGGTCAAGGCCGGCCTGAAGGCGATCTACCTGTCCGGCTGGCAAGTGGCGGGCGATGCCAACCTGGCCGGTGAAATGTACCCTGACCAGTCGCTTTATCCGGCCAACTCGGTGCCGATGGTGGTCAAGCGCATCAACAACACCTTCGCCCGTGCCGACCAGATCCAGTGGTCCGAAGGCCGTGACGACATCGACTTCTTCGCGCCCATCGTGGCCGATGCCGAAGCCGGTTTCGGTGGCGTCCTGAATGCCTTCGAACTGATGAAGTCGATGATCGAAGCGGGCGCCGCCGGCGTGCACTTCGAAGACCAGCTGGCCTCGGTGAAGAAGTGTGGTCACATGGGCGGCAAGGTCCTGGTGCCGACCCGTGAAGCCTGCGAAAAGCTCAACGCCGCCCGCCTGGCGGCCGACGTGATGGGCACCAAGACCCTGGTGATCGCCCGTACCGATGCGGAAGCCGCTGACCTGCTGACTTCCGACGTGGATGCCAACGACAAGCCCTTCCTGTCCGGGGAGCGTACTGTCGAAGGCTTCTTCAAGACCCACCCGGGCATCGACCAGGCGATCTCGCGTGGCCTGGCCTATGCGGAATACGCCGACATGGTCTGGTGCGAAACCGGCAAGCCCGACCTGGCCTTTGCCAAGACCTTCGCCGAAGCCATCCACGCCAAGTTCCCGGGCAAGCTGCTGGCTTACAACTGCTCGCCGTCCTTCAACTGGAAGAAGAACCTGGACGACGCCACCATCGCCAAGTTCCAGCGCGAGCTGGGTGCGATGGGCTACAAGTTCCAGTTCATCACGCTGGCTGGCTTCCACGCGCTGAACTACTCGATGTTCAACCTGGCCCACGGCTATGCCCGCAACCAGATGTCGGCCTTCGTGGAACTGCAGGAAGCCGAATTCGCGGCCGCCACCAAGGGCTTCACGGCTGTCAAGCACCAGCGCGAAGTCGGCACCGGCTACTTCGACGCCGTGACTCAGGCCATCCAGCAAGGCCAGTCGTCGACCACCGCGCTGCATGGCTCGACCGAAGACGAACAGTTCTTCGACGACAAGGCCAAGAAGGCGGCTTGATGTTGGCTTGATGTCGTAATACCGGATGTGTGTGATGTGACGCCGGCCCGCATCCTTGCGTGGGCCGGCGGGGGTGATCCCCCGACTTGCGACCGTACCCCAAAAGGGTACGGTTTTTTTTTGACCGGTCGGCTTAGCGTCCCAGGATGCGACCGTCGCGCAGCTCGAAGACGGTCTGGCCCAGTGCCTCGACATCGGCCGGATCGTGGGTGATCAGCAGCATGGGCACCTGTAGCCGGGTTTGCAACTGGGCCAGTTCGTCGCGCATGCGTTCGCGCAGCGACAGGTCCAGGGCTGAGAAGGGTTCGTCCAGCAGCAGGATGTCGGGTTCGGCCACCAGTGCCCGCGCCAGCGCCACGCGTTGGCGCTGCCCGCCCGAGATCTGGGCGGGGCGGCTGTGGGCGATGGCTTGCAGTTCGAAGGCGTGCAGCCACCTGGCCACGGCCGGATGCTCGGCCGGACGGCGCAGGTTCAAGCAGCCGCGCGCCAGGCCGAAGCCGATGTTCTGGGCCACCGTCAGGTGCGGGAAGAGCGCGTAGTCCTGGAACAGGTAGGCGACGTTGCGCTCCTGCACGCGCAGGTCGATGCCCTGGCTGGCATCGAAGAGGCTGCGGCCGTTGAGGCGGATGTGGCCAGCGTCAGGCGTCATCAGCCCGGCGATGGCCTTGAGCGTGAGGCTCTTGCCCGAGCCGGAGGGGCCGTAGAGCACGATGCGCTGGCTGTCGGAGGCGAAGGCGATGTCGAGATCGAAGACGCGATCGGCGGCGCGCAGCTGTTTCCGGATCTGGAGTTCGACGCTCACGGGCGGTAGGGACAAGGAAGACAAGATGGTGGAAAGTCTAACGGATCTGCAGCTGGCTGCGATCTGGTACCAGTCGCCCGGCCAGCATCAGCAGCACCACGCAGGTGATCGAGGTGATCACCACCAGTAGCGTGGCCGCGCCATCGTCGCCGGCCTGCACGGCTTCATAGATCGCCACCGACAGGGTTTGCGTGCGTCCGGGCAGGTTGCCGGCCACCATCAGGGTGGCGCCGAATTCGCCCAGCGCGCGGGCAAAGGCCAGCAGCACGCCGGCCATGATGCCGCGAGTGGCCAGCGGCAGGCTCACGCGCAGGAACACGCCGGCCTCCGATACGCCCAGCACGCGGGCGGCGTCTTCCAGTTGATGATCGACACTCTCGAATGCCGCCCGTGCCGCCTTGAGCACCAGCGGAAAGGCCACCACCGTCGAGGCCAGCACTGCACCCTGCCAGGTGAAGACCAGCTGGATACCCATGCTCTCCAGCCAGGCGCCGAAGGTGCCACGACGGCCGAACAAGACCAGCAAGTAGTAGCCCATCACGGTAGGCGGCAGCACCAGCGGCAAAGTCAGTATGGAGTCGATGAAGTCACGCAGCGGTGACCGCCAGCGTGACAGGCCATAGGCCGCCGCCACGCCCAGCACCAGGTTCAAGAGCGTAGCCAGGCCGGCGACCTTCAGCGACAGCAGCAGCGGCGTCCAGACCGGATGCATGACGAGACGGTCCGCCGGTTCAGGGCTTCAGGAAGCCGTAGCGCGCCAGCACGCCCTGGCCGGTCGGCGAGAGCACATAGGCCAGGAACTGCTCGGCCAGTTCTTTTTGCTGCGTGCCCGTGGTGACGGCGATGGGGTAGGTGGCCGGGGTCTCGGAGGGGATGCGTATGGCGACCTTGACCTTCTCGGGCATGACGGCCGCATCGGTGGCGAAGACGAAACCGGCATCGACTTCACCGCGTGCCACATAGTCCAGGCTGGTACGCACATTCTCGGCCATCACGCCCTTGGCCTGGATCTGGCTCCACAGGCCGGCCTGCTCCAGCGCCGTCCTGGTGTAGCGGCCGAAGGGGACCGAGGCCGGATTGCCCAGGGCGATGCGCTTGTAGTCTGGGCGGGTCAGGTCATTGAGGGTGGCCGGTAGCCGCTTGGCGTCGTGGGGCACGATCAGCACGATCTGGTTGGCCGCGAAGTTCTTGCGCGAGGCTGCAGTCACGGCCTTTTCGCTGACGGCCTTGTCCATGGCGGTCTGGTCGGCCGAGGCGAACACGTCGGCCGGGGCACCGCGCACGATCTGCTGCATCAGGATGTCGGAGGCGCCGAAGTTGGTGATGACTTTCACGCCCGGATGCTGCTGTTCGAAGGATTGCGCCAGTTCCTTGAAGGCGTTGGTCAGGCTGGCAGCGGCCGAGACCACCAGGTCGGTGGCGTGGGCGGCTCCGGCGGAAAACACCAGCAGGGCACCGAAAGCGACGCCGAGGGCGGCTTTCAGGCGGGATTTCTTCAGCATCGATGATCCTTGCGCGGGAACGGGAAATAGATCGTCGAAATATACGCAAGGATATAACGAACGTCAACCGTGAGCACGAGTCTGGCCGCTGTCGGGCGGCCCTTGTACAATCACGCGCATGAATGATTCCAAGACCCTACGCGTGCGCGTGATGCAGGGCGATACCATCGCCTTCGGCCCGGGCAAGGCCGACCTCTTGCAAGCCATCGTGCAGACCGGCTCGATCTCGGGCGCCGCGCGGGAGATGCAGATGTCCTATCGCCGCGCCTGGCTCTTGGTCGAGGAAATGAATCGCTGCTTCGCCAGTCCGCTGGTGGCCACCGCCACGGGGGGCGCGCGCGGTGGCGGCGCGGTCGTGACCGAACTGGGCCAGGAAGTGCTGACCCGTTACCGGCGCATGCAGAAGAAGGCCTGTCTCTTATACACATCTGACGCTGCCGACGATACACTACAAGTGTAGATCTCGGTGGTCGGCGTCTCATTAAAAAAGGGGGGGGGGGGGGGGGGGGGGGGGGGGGGGGGGGGGGGGGGGGGGGGGGGGGGGGGGGGGGGGGGGGGGGGGGGGGGGGGGGGGGGGGGGGGGGGGGGGGGGGGGGGGGGG
>NZ_JAELUH010000397.1 GCF_016429215.1 Herbaspirillum sp. ASV7
CCTTGATGATGCCGCGCTCAACGCGACCGGTCACCACGGTACCACGGCCCGAGATCGAGAACACGTCTTCCACCGGCATCAGGAAGGTACCGTCAACAGCACGTTCCGGGGTCGGGATGTAGGTGTCAAGCGCTTCGGCCAGGGCCATGATGGCTTGCTCGCCCAGGGGACCGGTGTCGCCTTCCAGCGCCAGCTTGGCCGAACCCTTCACGATGGGCAGGTCGTCGCCAGGGAACTCGTACTTCGACAGCAGTTCGCGGACTT
>NZ_JAELUH010000398.1 GCF_016429215.1 Herbaspirillum sp. ASV7
CCTTGATGATGCCGCGCTCAACGCGACCGGTCACCACGGTACCACGGCCCGAGATCGAGAACACGTCTTCCACCGGCATCAGGAAGGTACCGTCAACAGCACGTTCCGGGGTCGGGATGTAGGTGTCCAGCGCTTCAGCCAGGGCCATGATGGCTTGCTCGCCCAGGGGACCGGTGTCGCCTTCCAGCGCCAGCTTGGCCGAACCCTTCACGATGGGCAGGTCGTCGCCAGGGAACTCGTACTTCGACAGCAGTTCGCGGACTT
>NZ_JAELUH010000399.1 GCF_016429215.1 Herbaspirillum sp. ASV7
CCGCCGAGGGCGCCGCGCCGCTGGGGGCGACACCGGGGCTGACCTGGCTTTGGTCGGCCGAGACCGTATTGGTACCGGTGGACACGCGCAGGTTCTGCGCCCACAGACCGGCGTTGACCTTCACTGCACGGGCGATGATGTCGGTGTAGTCGCTGGTGCTGCTGTCCATGCCGGCGCCACCGATGGTGACGACGCCACCGGCGACCCGATAGGATTCCAGGCTGCCGCCGTTGATGACGGGGACACCCGTGGTCA
>NZ_JAELUH010000400.1 GCF_016429215.1 Herbaspirillum sp. ASV7
GCTCGGGCCAGGTGCTCAACCCCGGCAACTGGCGCGACATGGGCGATGAAGACAACTACCGCCTGCTGCTGCCCTCGGCCAGTTATCCGGCCGAACGCTACGGTCCGCCGTTTGACTATTCACGCGGCGCACGCGGCGACCAGGCCGTGGCGATGGCCTACACACCGGCCTATAGCACCGGTGGTGGTGGCGACTCCGAAGTGGTCTCCTACCCGGAAATCATCAACTACGGCATCGGCGACCGCATCTGGTCGG
>NZ_JAELUH010000401.1 GCF_016429215.1 Herbaspirillum sp. ASV7
CGAAACGCTTGCTGACGTCGCGGATCTTGAGCAGTGTCTGTGTCATCTGGTTCTCTCCTGCTTAGGCTTTGACTTCGCCGGTCGTGCCGACTTTGGTATGGTCCGCTTCGGGACGGTCTTCATGGCGTGGCGAGGGCCACAGGCCGGCCGGACGGGTCAGCATGATCACCACCATGGCCAGGCCGTAGAGCAGCTGGCGCAGCACTTCGGCATCGATCCAGACCTTGCCGAAGATGGCCATCTGCAGCGGTTCCA
>NZ_JAELUH010000402.1 GCF_016429215.1 Herbaspirillum sp. ASV7
GCGGCAGCCTCAGCCGAACCGACCACGGCCACCTGGGGGCGGAAACGGGCGCACTGCTGCGCCTGTCTCTTATACACATCTGACGCTGCCGACGATACACTACAAGTGTAGATCTCGGTGGTCGCCGGATCATTAAAAATGGGGGGGGGGGGGGGGGGGGGGGGGGGGGGGGGGGGGGGGGGGGGGGGGGGGGGGGGGGGGGGGGGGGGGGGGGGGGGGGGGGGGGGGGGGGGGGGGGGGGGGGGGGGGGGGGGG
>NZ_JAELUH010000403.1 GCF_016429215.1 Herbaspirillum sp. ASV7
CAACAGCCGTGGCGCCATACTCAACAACAGCCGCAAGGATGTCCCCACCCAGTTGGGTGGCTACGTGGCCGGCAATCCCTGGCTGGCCACGGGGACGGCCAGGGTCATCGTCAACCAGGTCAATTCCGCCAGCCCCAGCCAGCTCAACGGTTACCTGGAAGTGGCCGGTGACCGTGCCCAGGTGATCGTCGCCAATCCGGCCGGCATCAGTTGTTCGGGCTGCGGTTTCATCAATGCCAGCCGTACCACGCTGAC
>NZ_JAELUH010000404.1 GCF_016429215.1 Herbaspirillum sp. ASV7
CCGCCGAGGGCGCCGCGCCGCTGGGGGCGACACCGGGGCTGACCTGGCTTTGGTCGGCCGAGACCGTATTGGTACCGGTGGACACGCGCAGGTTCTGCGCCCACAGACCGGCGTTGACCTTCACTGCGCGGGCGATGATGTCGGTGTAGTCGCTGGTGCTGCTGTCCATGCCGGCGCCACCGATGGTGACGACGCCACCGGCGACCCGATAGGATTCCAGGCTGCCGCCGTTGATGACGGGGACACCCGTGGTCA
>NZ_JAELUH010000050.1 GCF_016429215.1 Herbaspirillum sp. ASV7
CGACATCGCCCGTAACTGGCTCCCCAGCATCACCACCCTGTCCAGGATGAGCCTGTCGCTGTCGCGTTCGCGCAGCTTCGACCTGCAGCAGATGCTCGCCGCCGATCCGAAGGAACAAGCCACCGCCCGCGACCGGGCTGACCAGCAGATCGCCATCCTGGTCAAGGAAACCGAACGGTACGGCAAGCTGGTATCCGAACCACGCGAAAAGGAGCTCTATCCCGAGGTCCTGCGCGGCATCAACGAATACCAGTCGCTGCACGAACGCTACAAGGCCCTGTTCATCGCCGGCCAGAAGGATGCCGCCCATGCCCTGCTGGATAGCACCTCCACGCCGATCTACCGCAAGCTGCAGGAACAACTCAGCGAATTGACCGAGGTCAACAGCAAGGGAGCGCTGGCTTCGGAAGCCGATGCCAATCGCGTCTATGAAGAAGCCCACCTCACCATCATCGGACTGCTGGTGGCCTCGGTGGTTCTGTCCATGAGCCTGTCCTGGTGGCTGGCGCGCCTGGTGGCCCGCCCGCTGGGCAATGCGGTGGCCATCGCCCGTCGGGTAGCCGAGGGTGACCTCAGCGCCGACATCCCCCATGCGACCCGCGACGAAACCGGACAATTGCTGGAAGCCTTGAAGCAGATGAATGGCAACCTGCTCGACATCGTGCGGGAAGTCCGCCTGGGTACCGACACCATCTCCACCGCCTCGGCCGAGATCGCCAGCGGCAACATGGACCTGTCCACCCGCACCGAACAGCAAGCCGGTGCATTGGAAGAAACCGCCTCGGCCATGGAAGAACTGACTTCCACTGTGCGCCAGAATGCCGACAATGCCCGCCAGGCCAACCAGCTGGCCGTATCGGCCTCGGAAATCGCATCCACCGGTGGCAAGGTGGTGGGCAAGGTGGTCGATACGATGGGCGCCATCAATGACTCCTCGCGCAAGATCGTGGACATCATCGGCGTGATCGACAGCATTGCCTTCCAGACCAATATCCTGGCCCTGAACGCTGCCGTGGAAGCAGCCCGCGCCGGCGAACAGGGACGCGGCTTCGCCGTGGTCGCCTCCGAGGTGCGCTCGCTGGCCCAGCGCAGCGCATCGGCGGCCCACGAGATCAAGTCGCTCATCGATGACTCGGTAACCAAGGTCGACACCGGCAGCAAGCTGGTCAACGAAGCCGGCCAGACCATGAACGAGGTGGTGGCCAGCGTCAAGCGCGTCTGCGACATCGTCGCCGAGATCACTGCGGCCAGCCATGAACAGCAGCAGGGCATCGAACAGATCAATAACGCCGTGGTGCACATGGACGAGAATACCCAGCAGAACGCCGCCCTGGTCGAACAGGCCGCGGCCGCCGCCAAGTCGCTGCAGGAACAGGCCTCGCGGCTGAGCCAGACGGTGGGTGTATTCCGCCTCGATGCCAGCCATCTGCCGACGCCGGCCGCGAACACGACGTTCACGCAGGCAGCCCCCGTGCAGCGCGATGTGACTCCACCGCCTGCGGCCGTGCCACAGGTCCGTACCAAGGCCATCGCCCGTCCCGCCGCTGCTCCGACCAAACCCGCTCCCGGCCCCACCGCCGAAGGTGACTGGGAACAATTCTGACCCATAGAGGACGTGATGGATTCCTTCCAAAAAGAGATCGACGAACGTACCAACCTGACCTCCAGCAACAAGTTCGAACTGCTGCTGTTCCGCCTGGGCACGCCCGATGGCTCCACCGACAAGCCGGGCGAGCTCTATGGCATCAACGTATTCAAGATCCGCGAGATCGTCCCGATGATGGACATCACCGCCGCCGCCGGCATGCGTTCGCCGATGATGGGCATGGTCAACATCCGCGGTCAGGTGATGTCGGTGGTCGACCTGCCGGCGGTGGCCGGATGCAAGGCCGGCCTTGGCATGAACATCCTGCTCATCACCGAGTTCGCCCGCCACACCCAGGCCTTTGCAGTGGAATCGGTGGAAGAGATCGTGCGTCTGGACTGGAGCCAGGTGCTGCCGGCCGAAGCGCATTCGCCCGGTAGCCTGGTGACCAGCATTGCCCGGCTGGATTCGGCCAGCGATGGTGGCCGGCTGGTCCAGGTGCTGGACGTGGAACACATCCTCAACCTGGTCTCGCCGGTCAAGCAAGAACCGCAGTCGCCCCCCGCCGGAGGCAGCGAGCTCAAGCTCAAGCCGGGCTCCGTGGTGCTGGCCGCCGACGATTCGCGCATGGCGCGGGCCCTGATCGAGCAATGCCTCAAGGACCTGAACCTGCCCTACATCATGACCACCGATGGCCTGCAAGCCTGGAAGAAACTGCAGGAACTCGCGCGCGCGGCCGAACAGGAAGGCAAGCCGCTCACCGACAAGGTCGCCATGGTCCTGACCGACCTGGAAATGCCGGAGATGGATGGCTTCACCCTGACCCGCAAGATCAAGGCATCGGAACACTACAAGCAACTGCCGGTGGTAATCCATTCATCACTGACCGGCTCGGCCAACGAAGACCATGTGCGTTCGGTGGGCGCCAACGGTTATGTCGCAAAGTTTTCACCGCCTGAACTGGCAGCAATGCTGCGCAAGGTGCTGCCCCCCTGACGGCACCTACTGCAGAGCCAGGAACGGCGCTTTTTACAAGCCCGCCCGGCCGACCTGTCGTCGGCCGCAAGAACGCCGCCCGCTCCGGGCGGCGTTCGTCATTGCAAAGCTGACCAAATCGGCCAGCCTTGAGCTATCTCAAATTTATTCGAGAACAAGCTCCTAGAATCAAATCAAGCGTTCTCCCGGAGGGTGCTGCAAGCGCGTCCCGTTCCGGCAGCCTGGATGCTTGCGTCCTCGTCCCACGCAGCGGACGACCCCTGACCCAAGGAGGCAGTCCATGAGCGATGCAGCCCTTACGACCCGCATCCCGTCCCTGCTCACCGCGATGGATGAAGAACATCGGCGCGTATTCGATGGCATTGCCGGCCTGGTGGTGATACCGCAGGAGCGCTTCGGCGCGGCTTATGCGGCGCTGGTGGCCGAGATCGAGGAGGGCTTTCGGCAGGAAGAACAGGTCATGGACCTGGTCGGCTATACCAACATCAAGGCCCATCGCAAGGATCATGCAGAATTGCTGGCCCTGCTGCATCGTCTGCGCCCCTACCTGGAAGAAGGCAATGCGCCCCTGGCCGATATCGTCATGGGCATGATCCCGGCCATGCTGATCCGCCACATGTCATCGCTGGATCAGGAGCTGGCGCTGGTGCTGCGCCAGCACACGATGCCTCCCCAGGTAGCCGCCAACGGCTGACACCCGCAGGACGCTCGCTGCCGCCGGCCAGCGCCGCGCAGGCCACCAATCCGGTGGCCACGAGGACCGTGATCGCCCCCTGGTTCCTGGTTCCTGGCGTTCGGACTGCCCCTCCCCCCCGCCCCGCCCCCACTTCCCGCAAGCCTGCGATGCGTCCGCAGTGGACTGAACTCGTCACTGCATGCTTTCCACCTGGCACCATAAAGCAAATAAACCAATTTAATCATTTTAATCCTTATCAAAAGCTCGTTCGCAATGCGTGCAAATCGCCTTCATCAATCTCTATCACCAGAATTTTATCCATATAAATCAATGATTAATACAATACCTGAAGGCAGCACGATGAGCTTGGCATGGAAATAACTCAGTTGGAAGCGCGCCACAAATTCATTATTTATTCTACGTAAAATCAATTTATTTATCGTTTTTACCGATTTTGTGATTTAATGATTCCATCGATCAATACTTCAGGAGTCGGTCATGCGTTTGAATCTTCCCATCACCCAGCAAGAACGTGACATCGACGCCCATTCGTCGATCGTCTCCAAGACGGACACCAAGGGCCGCATCACCTACGTCAACCCGGCCTTCATCGACATCAGCGGCTTTACCGAAGAAGAATTGATGGGCGCCCCGCAAAACATCGTGCGCCATCCCGACATGCCTGAAGCGGCCTTCGGCGACATGTGGCATACGCTCAAGAGCGGCCTGCCCTGGACCAGCCTGGTCAAGAACCGTTGCAAGAATGGCGACTTCTACTGGGTCAAGGCCAACGTCACGCCAATCTGGGAGCGTGGCGTCTGCAGCGGCTACATGTCGGTGCGGACCAAACCTTCGCGTGAAGAAATCAACGGCGCCGAAGCCGCCTACCGCGAACTCAAGAAGGAACATGCCCGTATCGCCGTGCTGCGTGGCGAAGTGATCCCCACCGGCCTGCGCGGCGCCGCGCACAAGGCCGCACGCATGGGCTTGAAGACCCGTCTGGATATCGGCCTGGGCATCACCGCCGCTGCGGTTTGCGGCCTGGCCGCGCTCAACGGCCAATGCACCTCCCTGGCCAGCAGCCTGCCGACCCTGGTCGCCACCGGCCTGGCCCTGTCCAGCCTGGCAATGCTGCGCATGTCGCTGGCCTCGCGCATATTTGCCCCACTGCGCCAGGCCACGGCGCAATCCCGTCGTATCGGTGGCGGCGACTTGTCGGCACGGGAGTTCAAGGCGCGTCGCGATGAAATGGGAGATCTGCAACAATCGCTGGAGCAGATGCGTGTGAACCTGGTCGCCTCGGTGGGCGATGTACGCCGCAGCGGCCAGCATATTACCCAGGCCACCGGCGAGATCGCCCGTGGCAACATGGACCTGTCCTCGCGCACCGAATCGCAGGCCAGCAGCCTGGAAGAAACCGCCGCCAGCATGGAAGAACTGGCCTCCACCGTGACCCAGAACAACGAGAACGCGCAGCAAGCCCATCGCCTGGTCGACCAGGCCCTGGCCACCACGCGCAGCGGTGAAGCCTCCATCGGCCACATCAACGAAACCATGGATGCCATCAACAAGAGCGCCGAGCAGATCAAGCAGATCACCGGCCTGATCGATGGGATCGCCTTCCAGACCAACATCCTGGCCCTCAATGCGGCCGTGGAAGCCGCCCGCGCCGGCGAGCAGGGCCGAGGCTTTGCCGTGGTGGCGGGTGAAGTGCGCAACCTGGCGCAGCGCTCGGCCCAGGCGACCAAGGAGATCAAGACCCTGATCGACGAGTCTTCCCAGCGGGTCGGTGCCGGCGTACGCCTGGCCGGCGAGATGCGCGACACCATGGGCGCGATCATGCGTTCGGTGACCCAGGCCGCCACGGCGGTGGCCGAGATCGCCTCGGCCTCCAGCGAACAGCAGACCGGCATCAACCAGGTCAACGAAGCGGTGGTGCTGATGGACGAGGTGACCCAGCGCAACGCCGCCCTGGTCGAAGAAGCCGCCGCAGCCGCCGGCAGCCTGGAGGAATCGACCAGGCAGATGATGCAAGCCATCAGCGTCTTCAATCTCGACAGCAATACCGCTGCCCCGGTGGCCCTGATGCGTACCGGCGCCGCACCGGCCCGCCAGCAACTCAAGCTGGGACGCGGTGCATAGGCCATAGCGGCAACACAGACAATACGGGCAAGCCTGCGGCCCGTCACAACGCAGGCCGATGCAACAGGGAGCCGATCATGGGACACTGCGAAGCCTTCATGGCCCACCAAGGCGTCAGCCCGCCCGCACAGGCGGCGGCCGACACCCCCGATCTGCAAGCCCTGGTCAAGGCCAATGCCCGTTATCGACACATCATCGGCAACACCCCGGCCATCATCTACAGCAGCGTGCCTTCGGGCGACTTCCGCCTGACCTTCGTCAGCGAGAACGCCTCGCGCGTGCTGGGCTATGAGTCACAAGAGATGCTGGACGATGCCAACTTCTGGTTCAACCACATCCACCCTGACGACATCGCCGCGATCTTTTCCAGCCTGGCCATGCTCTTCGTGGAAGACCAGAAGGTCTACGAATACCGCTTCCGTACCAGCGATGGCAGCTACCTGTGGATGCATGACACCTTGCGCCTGATCCGCGATGACGCCGGCAAACCGCTGGAGGTCATCGGCCTGATGACCGACATCACCGGCCGCAAGCAGATGGAAGACGAACTGCAACGCCAGGGCGAGGAACAACGCAAGCTCATCGCGCAGCTGAAGATGGCCCAGGCCCAGTTGATGCAATCGGAAAAACTGGCCTCGATCGGCCAGCTCGCCGCCGGCGTAGCCCATGAGATCAACAATCCCATCGGCTTCGTCAGCGCCAATCTCAATACCCTGGGCAACTACGTGGCCACCTTGCTGGAGGGCATCAAGCTGTACCAATGCATCCTCGGCGGTGCCTTGCCCAGGGACATGGCCGATGGCGAAGTGCGCAGCTTCGAGCAACGGGCCGACCTGGCCTACCTGAGCGAAGACGTCACCGACCTGCTGGGCGAATCCAACGAAGGCCTGCAACGGGTCAGGAACATCGTGCAGTCGCTGAAGGATTTCTCGCGCACCGGCGAGAGCAACTGGCAGATGGCCGACCTGCATCAGGGGCTGGACAGTACCCTCAACATCGCCAACAACGAACTGAAATACAAGGTCAGCGTGGTCAAGCACTATGGCGAGCTACCCATGGTCAAGTGCCTGGCCTCGGAGCTGAACCAGGTCTTCATGAACCTGCTGGTCAACGCGGCCCAGGCCATCAGCGACAAGGGCATCGTCACGATCCGCACCGGGCGCATCGGCGACAAGGTCAGCATCAGCATCAGCGACACCGGCCACGGCATCAAGCCGGAGAACCTCAACCGCATCTTCGAGCCCTTCTTCACCACCAAGCCGGTGGGCAGCGGGACCGGTCTGGGCCTGTCGCTGTCCTACGGCATCATCAAGAAGCATGGCGGCCACATCCATGTCCATAGCGAAACGGGCCAGGGCACGACCTTCACCATCGAGCTGCCCATCGATCCGGCCAATGTCCTCAAGCCCGAAGGCGCCGGGGACTCACCAGGAGGAGCATCATGAACGCCATCCAACCCGGGGATCTGCCTACCCTGCAACAAGCCGATCCGTTCGCTCTGCCAGCGCCGTGCGTGCTGCTGGTGGACGATGAGCAAAGCATCCTGTCGGCCTTGAAGCGCATCTTCCGGCCCCAGGGTTATCGCCTGCTCACCGCCACCAGCGCCGAGGCTGGCCTGCAGATCATGGCCGAAACTGACGTCGACCTGATCATCTCCGACATGCGCATGCCCGGCATGAACGGCGCCCAGTTCCTGGCCCGGGTGCGCCAGGAGTGGCCGGCCACCATGCGCATCCTGCTGACGGGCTATTCCGAGATCGGCAGCACCATCTCGGCCATCAACGACGGCGGGATCAACCACTACCTCTCCAAGCCATGGGATGACCGCGAGCTGCTCATGACGGTGGCCCATGCACTGGAAGAACAGCAGCTGCGCAAGCAGAAGGCGGCGCTGGAACGCAAGGTGCACGAGCAGAACCTCAAGCTGGCCGACTTCAACCGCCAGCTGGAGCGCCAGGTCCAGGCTCGCACCGAGGAACTGCGCCAGACCGTGCTGTTCCTGGAGAGCGCCCAGGAGGAGGAACAAAAGAGCTTCCTGTCGATGATGCAGGTCTTCTCCGACATCAGCGAACTGCGCGCCGGCCTGGCCGTGGGCCAGTCGGCCCGGGTGGCACGCGGGTGCGAGCAGCTTGCGCTGCGCATGGGCATGACCGCGCGTCACGCCCGCGACACCATGATGGCCGGCATGCTGCACGGGATCGGCAAGCTCGACCTGCCCGATGAACTGGTACGCAAGCCCATCGAGAAAATGAGCAGCGACGAGCTGCAGCGCTTCCTCTGGCATCCGGTGAAGGGGCAGATACTGCTCACGCCCATTCCCATGCTGGCCGAGACCGGGGACATCATCCGCCACCAGCACGAGCGTTATGACGGCCGTGGCGTACCCGAGAGCCTCTCGGGAGATGCCATCCCGCTGGGCTCGCGCATCCTGGCCGTGGTCCGCGATTACGAGGGCCTGTGCAATGGCGGCATCACCAGCCACGATGTTTCGCCCGAGAAGGCCTTGGCAATGTTGCGCACCCATGCCGGCCACCGCTACGACCCTCTGGTGGTAGAGAACTTCATCGCCATGATGGACCAACAGCGCCTGGCGCTGGAACAACAGACCCGGCTGCTGTCGCCGCAGGAACTGCGCGTGGGCATGAAGCTGGCCGAGGATCTGCGCACCCGCTCAGGCGTATTGCTGCTCAACAAGGATCATGTGCTGGACGAGGCCATCCTGGCACGGCTGCGGCGCTTCGAACAGATCGACGAGATGCCGCTGAAGGCCAGGATCGTGCTGCATTGATGACAAGACACCGGGGGTGGCCTGGCCAGCCACGCCCGGGATTTTCCTGATGGCCCGCCGGAGCGCATTCTGGTGAAATCAATGGCGCAATGCGCCCGTTCGCGCTGGGGCACGCGAACCCAAGCAACCATAGAGAAAGAAAGACCTGTGCACATGACCAGAGTCACCAGAAACACCTGCCTGTTCCTGCTGCTGGCGTTCGGCCTGCTGCTGGCCGGCGTACTAGGTATCGCCTATCTCAACGGCAAGGAAGTGCGTGACAGCCTGGCCCAGGACAGCCGCTGGATCAGGGATGACATCACCGCGCTGATGCTGCGCTACGAGCTGGGACTGCACGGCACACGTGGTGCGATCCTGGCCATCGGCCCCGATGAACTGACCCGTGAGCGTTTCCTGCGCTACACCGACAGCCGCGATGTGTCGCAGGAATTCCCCTGGGCCAATGGCTTCGGCTTCATCCGCCGCGTCGCGACCGGTCAACGCAGCGCCTACGAAAGGAAGCTGGCGCAGGGACAACTGCCGTTTTCCAGCCTCCAGCAATTCCATGCCACTGCCAGCGACCTGTATGTCATCGAGCAGATCGAGCCTCGGGAGCCCAACCGCAAGGCCCTGGGCATCGACATCGCCTCTTCGCAGGACCGGCGCTCGGCTGCCGACAATGCCATGCTGACCGGCCGCGCCGAGCTGACCAGCCCCATCCAGCTGGTGCAGGGTGAAAACACGGGAGCGACGTCTTACCTCTTCCTGCTGCCCATCTATGCCGGCTCGGTCACACCGCCTACGATAGAGCAACGACAGGAACAGCTCATCGGATGGGCCTACTCGCCGCTGTCGGTCAAGTCCATCCTGCGTGAATTGAGCCAGCGCTGGAATCCACGCGCGCTGCAGATCCAGATCGAGGATGTCACCAATGACGGCGCTTCCACGGAGCTGTTTCGCAGCGACAATTTCTCCTCCTTCAAGGGAAATGCCAGCATGGACAGCGCCTTGTCGCTCTATGGACGGGCCTGGCGCCTGCACATCAGAAGCACCCCCCAATACCTGCAGACCCACCAGTTCATCAGCGACCGTGCGGTGCTGCTGTCGGTAGGGACGATGTCACTGCTGATCGTGGCCGTGGCGCTGGCCTACCAGGCATTTGCGCGCCGCGAAAGAAAACTGCAGGAGGCGCAGGCGCTGCTGGCCGCCGTTGTCGACAGCTCGCCCGACGCCATCATCACCACCGATGCCAGCGGCATGATCAGCTCCTGGAACAAGGGCGCCGCCGACTACCTGCAGCGCTCCCGCGAGCAGGCGCTGGGCACGCCCTTGTCAGCCCACGGAGCGCTGCGTGAACTGGATGCGCGTGCCAGCACGTCCGGGGATAAACTGCATGCGCCCCCCGCCCCCCATGTCATCAGCCTGCACGGCCAGCTGACCCGCTATGCATCGGCCCTGTTGTTCCCCCTGCGTGACCGTACCGGGGCGCTGATCGGCAAGGCCTTCATGCTGCGCGACATCACCCACGAAAAGAACATCGAGCGCGAGCTGCAACAGATCAACGAAGAGCTGGAATCGACCGTGCAGCAACGCACCCATGCCCTGCACAAGGCCAAGACCATGCTGCAGACGGTGCTGGACGTGATGCCCTCGCTGGTCGGCTACTGGGACAGGCAGTTGATCAACCGCTTCGCCAACGCGGCCTACGAACGGGTATTCCACCTCCCCCCCAGCAAGATCCTAGGCATGCACATGCACGAGCTGATGGATGCCGATCTCTACGAGAAGTCCCGGCCCTATGTCGAGGCCGTGCTGGCCGGCCAGAAACAGAGCTTCGAGCGCAGCTTCGAGCATCCCGACAGCGGCTTCAAGCATGTGCTGACGACCTACATTCCCGATATGGCCGAGGATGGCGAGGTCCTGGGCTTTTATGTGGTGGCCCACGAT
Source organism: Herbaspirillum sp. ASV7 (assembly GCF_016429215.1). Classification (GTDB taxonomy): domain Bacteria; phylum Pseudomonadota; class Gammaproteobacteria; order Burkholderiales; family Burkholderiaceae_D; genus Herbaspirillum. Next base: position 10,114 of record NZ_JAELUH010000050.1, read on the forward strand.
GTCACCGAGATCACCCACAACCGCGACCAGTTGTCCGGCGCCCTGCAACAGAACCAGTTCCTGCTGGACCAGGTGCAGGATGCCAATCTGCTGCTCAACAATGTGCTGCATTCGGCCACTGGCGTGGCCATCATCGCCACCTCGCCGCAGGGACTCATCACCCTATTCAACCGTGGCGCCGAGAACATGCTCGGCTACCGCGCCGAGGAAACGGTCGGCCAGCTCTGCGAGCAGCAATTCTGCTGGCCGGTGGCGGGCCAGCCGCAACCCGGGGACGACGTCACCAACGACCTGCTCTATCGCCGCAAGGACGGCGCCACCCTGCACGTCTCGCGCCAGCGCACCACCATGCTGGACCACCGCCAGCGCCATGTCGGCTATCTCTACATCGCCGTGGACATGAGCCTGCAACGCCAGCAGGAGGCCGAGCTGGCTGCCGCGCGCGACCAGCTGGTGCTGGCCGCCGAGGTGGCCAAGCTGGGCGTGTGGGTGTGGGACCAGGAAAGCGATGTCCTGCATTTCAATCGCCAGATCGCCGAGATCTACGGCCTGGACGACAAGCAGGGACGTCACACGACCAGCTACCAAGACTGGCGCCGCCACGTTCATCCGGACGATATCGGCTATGTGGAAAGCTCCCTGCAGGCGGCCCTGGCCGGCACCGGCGAGTACGAACCCATCTTCCGTGTGGTGCGCAGCGATGGCAGCCTGCGCTACGTGCAGGCGCGCGCGCATGTGGAGCGCAATGGCATGGGCACGCCGGTGCGGGTGATCGGCATCAACCTGGATATCACGCAACGCATCGAATTCGAAAACAACCTGGTCGACGCCCGCCTGAAGGCCGAGCAGGCCAACTCGGCCAAGAGCCTGTTCCTGGCCAGCGTCAGCCATGAGATCCGTACCCCCCTGAACGGGGTATTGGGCATGATCCAGCTGCTGCAGCGCACGCACCCGCTGCCAAGCCAGAGCGACTATCTCGACAAGGCCGAGTTCTCGGCCAAGTCGCTGCTGAACCTGCTCAATGACCTGCTCGATTTTTCCAAGATGGATGTGGAACAGCTGCAGCTGGACCTGCAGGCCTTCAGCCTGGCCCATTTCACCCGCGACCTCTCGGCGATCCTGGCCGGCAACCCGCCCCGGGCGGGCGTATGCCTGGCCGTCGAGCTGGATCCTCAACTGCCGCAACGGGTGGTGGGCGATGCCTACCGACTGCAGCAGGTGCTCGTCAACCTGATCGGCAATGCCCTCAAGTTCACCCACCTGGGCCGCATCGATGTGCGCTTCTCGCAGCTGGCACCGGTGAGGGAAAACGCACTGCAGCTGCGGGTGGAAGTCGTCGACACCGGCATCGGCATCGCCGCCGAGCGGCTGGCCGATATCTTCGACGCGTTCACCCAGGCCGAGACGTCGATCACCCGATGCTATGGTGGTACCGGGCTGGGTCTGGCCATCAGCAAGCACCTGGTCGGACTGATGGGCGCGCAGCTGCAGGTGAGCAGCGAGCTGGGGCGCGGCAGCCGCTTCTGGTTCGACCTGGCATTGCCGGTGGACGATGAGACGCCCCTGCAGCTGGCCTGCCCGGTGGACCCGTCAGCGGCTGGCGCCATCGCCTGCCCGCCCGCCGAACAGGCGCATCCGCTGGCGGCAGTGCGCATCCTGCTGGTCGAAGACAATGCCGTGAACCGTCAGGTGGCCAGCGAATTGCTGGCGCTCTCCGGGGCCGAGGTCACCTGTGCCGACAATGGCAGTACCGGCGTGACCATGGCCTGCGATCCGGCGCGCCACTTCGATCTGATCCTGATGGATCTGCAGATGCCCGACATCGATGGTATCGAAGCCAGCCGACGCATACGGCGTCACCACGAGCTGCGCAGCATCCCCATCCTGGCCATGACCGCCAATGCCTCTCCCGAAGACAAGCGGCGCTGCATCGAAGCCGGCATGGCCGGTCATATCGCCAAGCCCATCGACGTGGCCACGATGATCCCCGTGTTGCTGTCCCACCTGCACCCGGAACGCTCGGCCCAGGGGGCCCTGGTCATGCCAGCGGTTGCGCCGGCAATCGAAGCCCCAGGCAACCGACAGAGCGTGGACAGCTATGCCGCCATCATGCGTCGCTACAACCAGGCCAGCGACGTCTACCGCACTACGCTCAATGCCTCCGCAGCCGAGCTGGAACGGCTCTACGAGCAATACCGTGCCGCCCTGGCGCAATACGACTTGGTACAAGTGGCGCAAGCCAGCCATGCCATCAAGGGCATGAGCGCCACCATCGGCGCGCGGGGCCTGTCTTCGTATTTCGGTGCCATCGAGCAGCGCTGCCGCTTTAGCGGAGCCGAACAGGCCGATGCCCTCATTGCCCTGTGTCGCCAGGAGGTGGATGAGAGCCAGCGCGACTGCGTGCTGGTGTTGCAACAACTGGAGATGCAAGCCTTGCATTCCGGACAAGTTTCGGCCCCTGCGCCTGGCGGCACGGCCGCGCCGGTTTCTGATTTTCCTGATAGGCAACGCCTGCGGGCACTGTTATCGTCCAACAACCTGGAGGCAATCGACCTTGCCGAGATGATCGGCAGGCGTCATGACCTGATGCAACAGACCCAATACCAGCAAGTCATCGAGCTGATCGAGAAACTGGACTTCCCGGCCGCGCTGGCCATGCTCGATCGCCATTTCGGAGAAGCACCTTGAAACGCATCCTGGAAGAACTTTCCACCCTACGTGGCAGCCGTCCGCGCATCCTGCTGTGCGACGACCAGCCCATCAACATCCGCCTGGCCAATGCCCTGCTCAAGGGCGACTATGACATCTACATGGCCGGCAGCGGCCAGCAGGCACTGGACCTGTGCGAACGGATCCTGCCGGACCTGATCCTGATGGACGTCAACATGCCAGGCCTCAATGGCTACGAGACCTGCGAACGGCTCAAGCAGAATACGGCCACGCTGGGTATTCCCGTGATCTTCCTGACCGGTCTGAAGAGCGAGGAAGATGAGGTCAAGGGCTTCGACGTCGGCGGGGTCGACTTCATCAGCAAGCCCATCAACGGCACCGTGCTCAAGGCGCGGGTGCTGACCCACCTGACGCTGAAGCTGCAGTCTGACTTCTATCGCAACATCGCCGTGACGGACTCGCTCACGGGTCTGTTCAACCGCCGCAAGTTCGACAGCGAACTGGCCGAGAAATGGGAGCTGTGCAAGCGTTCCTCGCAGGCGATCTCGCTGTTGATGATCGATATCGACTATTTCAAGAACTACAACGACCACTACGGCCATCAGGCCGGCGACCGTTGCCTGGCCCAGGTGGCGCAGGCCATCCGCAGCAATTTCAATCGCAGCTACGACTGCGTGGCGCGCTATGGCGGCGAGGAGTTCGCCTGCATCCTGCCCATGGCCGGCAGCGAGCAGGCCCTGAAACTGGCCCAGGACATCAGCCTGTCGGTGGCGCAGCTGGAGCTGCCCCACCTCAAGTCGGAGGTGGGCGCACATGTCACCCTGAGCATCGGTGTGGCGACCGTGGACAGCCCCGGTGCGGCTTGCTCGCCGGCCAGCCTGGTGGAACTGGCGGACCGCCATCTCTATGTCGCCAAGGCACGCGGGCGCGCGCAAGTGTGTACTGAAACCGAAGCCTCAGCCCGGCACGACGTGCCAGCCTGATCTTGCAAGGGCCGCCACACCGGGGGCGGCGCCGTGCCTGGCGACGGCAGTGGCTTAAAAAAAGGCATACGACTGTGGCCGGATCGATACCTTGCAGAAACTCCCTTGAAATCGAAATAAATATTCCATTTAAAAAAGAAAGAGAATATAGTTTCCAAATACAAGAGGGCGTCGCGGGATGCCCCATCTTCATCTGGAGACTTCAATGATCGATGTGGCAATTTTTGGTGCCGGACGCATAGGCAAGATCCATGCAGCGAACATCGCAGCGCAAGCCGGCGTGCGACTCAAGTATGTCTGCGACGTCAATGCCGACAGCGCCGGCGATCTGGCGCGCCAGCATGGCGCACAGGTCGCCGGTACCGAAAAAATACTTGATGACGGCAGCGTCGGCGCCATCGTCATCGCCTCCAGCACCGATACCCACGCCGACCTGATCCTGCGCGCGGCTGCGGCGGGCAAGGCGATCTTCTGCGAAAAGCCGGTCGACCTTGAATTGCAACGCGCACAAGCCTGCGCAAAGGCAGTGCACGCAGCGGGGGTGACCTGCATGATCGGCTTCCAGCGTCGCTTCGATCCCACCTTCGAGGCACTGAGCCGGCGCCTGGCGGCCGGCGAGATCGGCCAACCCGAAATGCTGCTGGTCACCAGCCGCGATCCGGGCGCCCCGCCGCTGTCCTACATTGCCAGTTCGGGTGGCATCTTCAAGGACATGCTGATCCATGACTTCGACATCTTCCGCTGGATCCTGGCCGATGAAGCAGTCAGTGTCTTTGCCACGGGCAGTTGCCTGACCGATCCTGCCATCGCCAGCGCCGGCGATATCGACAGCACCGCCGTCACCATCACCACGCGCAGCGGCCGCCTGTGCCAGATCAACACCAGCCGACGCGCGGCCTATGGCTATGACCAGCGCTTCGAGGTATTGGGCAGCAAGGGCATGCTGCAGGCCGGCAATCACCGTCCCACCGAAGTGCTGGCGGCGACCGCCAGCCAGGTCAGCGCCGACCTGCCCGAGCATTTTTTCCTGGAGCGCTACCGCGCCGCCTACGCACGTGAGATCAGCCACTTCTTCCATGCCGTCCAGACCGGGCAGCCGGTGCGTACCACCATCGAGGATGGCGTCAAGGCCCTGCAACTGGCCGAAGCCGCAGCCACCTCGTGGCGTGAACAACGTATCGTCAGCCTGGTGGCATGAGCGCGCCCTCATTGCTGCAGGTCGGCGTGGTCGGGCTGGGACGCATGGGTCGGCGGCATGCCGACAACCTGGCCACGCTGGTTCCGGGTGCAGCACTGTGTGCGGTATGCAGCCCGGTTGCCGCCGAACTCGACTGGGCGCGCCAGCACTACCCCGAGGCGCGGCAATACCAGGACTATGAAGCGTTGTTGGCCCATCCGGGCCTGCAGGCGGTTTTCCTGGTTACCCCCACGGCACTGCATGCCGGACAGATCATCACGGCGCTACGCGCTGGCAAACACGTCTTCTGCGAAAAGCCACTGTCACTGGAACTGGAAGATTGCCTGCGCGTGCAGACCGAGGCAGCGCGCCATCCACAGTTGAAGGTCATGACAGGCTTCGTGCGGCGTTTCGATGCCAGCTATCAGGATGCCCGACGCAAGATCGACGAGGGCTTGATAGGCGCACCTTTCATGGTCTATTCCCAGACCTGCGATGCCTACGATCCGGACGGCTTCTTCGTACGCTTTGCCCCGACCAGCGGCGGCCTGTTCCTCGATTGCTCGGTGCATGATATCGATCTGGCGCGCTGGTTATTGGGCGAAGTACGGGCAGTACGGGTGATCGCCAGCGGCGTGCGTGCCATCCACCATGACCTGGCGCCGTACCAGGACGTGGATAACGGACTGGCCATCTGCGAGTTCGAAGGCGGTCGCCTGGCCAGCTTCTATGCCTCGCGTACCATGGCCCACGGCCACGAGACCATGACCGAGGTCACCGGCACGCGCGGGCGAATCAGCGTGGGTGCCAATCCTCATCTCAACCGCGTCACCATCGCCGACACCCATGGCGTGCGCAGCGAAAGTACGCCCAGTTTCATCGAACGGTTTTCCGAGGCCTTCGTCACGGAGGCACGGCATTTCGTCGACGCCGTCCGTTTCGACCGCCCACTGGCCCTTTCCCTGGGGGATGCAGCCGAAGCCACCCGCATCGGCATGGCGATGCGCAAGTCCTTGCTGGAACAGCAGCCCGTATCGCTGTAGCGGCGCCAGGAGATCTCGCCGGCGCTGCCTGTCAGTCGCTGGCGTCATCGTAGCCATCGATGGGCGCCGCTTCCCCCACATCCAGCTCCATCCGATAGGCCAGGGCAATGAACAATGCCTGCGACAGGCACATCGAATTGGTCAGCGAACGGAACGAGAAGGCACTGCTTTCCTTGACCTGAAGCAGTACCGTGGCATGACGAGCCAACGGACTCAGCTGACTGTCGGTGATGACCAGCGTACGTGCCTGCCGATGATGGGCCAGGCGCACGCAGGCCTGGGTTTCCTGGCCGTATGGGGTGAAGCTGATGGCGATGAGCACGTCCTGCTTGTCGATGCTGCGCACCTCTTCGCGGAACATGCCGCCGTTTCCTGAAATCAGGTGCACGCGCTTGTTGGTGTGCTGCAAAGCGTAAGCCAGGTGACTGGCGATGGGAAAGGAGCGCCGCACACCGATGACATAGATGTTGTCGGCCTTGAGCAAGAGCTTCACGGCAGCCTCGAACTGCTCCTCGTCGAATCCGCTCAGCAACTCGTCCAGGCCGGCACGACTGGCCTGGATGAACTCGTGCGCCAGCGCTGCGCTGGTCACGCGCGTGGGCTTGCTCTTTATCAGGTTACGAATGCGCCGCTGGTAGTTCTTCGACGGAATTGCCTGCGCCGTGTAGGCCTCGCGAAATACCGCCTGCATCTCGCTGAACCCAGAAAACCCGAAATGCTTGGCGAATCGCACGATGGCCGAAGGCTGTACCTGGCATTGCTCGGCGATATCGCTGATGCGCTCCAGCATCAGGCTGGTCTTGTGCTGATCCACATAGGTGGCGATCAGCTTCAATTGCCGTGACAGGGAGTGGTATTGCGCCGCGATCTGCAGCATCAGTTCATCGACAGTTGGGGTATCCACCGCGCTTCTTTCAAGAGGAAATTGATAGTTTGACACTAGCTGATGGGCAATTATAAAGGCATCCAATCCAAACATTTGAAATTTATTTTCTATTTTTTAAAAAACAGAAAAATATTGTTGCGCATCGACTTTGCTTGTTCTATTGTGAGTTACCGCTTCCCGTACAGTGACTTCCGGCACTCTTCATGGGAAAACCCGGCGCTCACCAGAAAGCGGCTCACGGTAAAAAAATAACTGGAGACATTCATCATGCAAAGATACGGATGCAAAGGCCTGTTTGCCGCCCTCTCGGCAACGGCCCTGCTGTTGACGGCGGCCCCCTCCCCCGGCCTGGCCGCCAATGAAAGATTTGTCCTCATCAGTCATGCGCCCGATTCCGATTCCTGGTGGAACACCATCAAGAATGCCATCAAGCAGGCCGGCGAGGACTTCGATGTCAGCGTCGACTACCGCAACCCCTCCAACGGTGATCTGGCCGACATGGCCCGTCTGGTGGAGCAGGCGGCCGCGCGCAACTACAACGGCGTGGTGGTCAGCATCGCCGACTTCAGCGTGCTCAAGAAGCCCATCGAGATGGTCGTGGCGAAAAACATTCCGGTCATCACCATCAATTCCGGCACCCAGCAACAGAGCGAGCAGCTGGGTGCGCTGATGCACGTGGGCCAGCCCGAATACGATGCCGGCTTTGGCGCCGGACAAAAGGCCAAGGCAGCCGGCATCAAGTCTTTCCTGTGCGTGAACCACTACGCCACCAACCCCTCCTCCTTCGAACGCTGCCGTGGCTTTGCAGAAGCCATCGGGGCCGATTACAAGAAGTCCACGCTGGATACCGGCATCGATCCCAATGCCGTGGAAAGCAAGGTCAGCGCCTACCTGCGCAACAATCCCGGCACCCAGGCGGTGCTGGCACTCGGACCGGATTCGGCCGTGCCCAGCCTGCGCGCGCTGCAGAAGATGGGGCTGAAGTCGAAACTCTGGTTCGCCACCTTCGACCTGTCCGAAGACATCGCCAATGGCATCAAGGATGGTTCCGTGCAGTTCGCCATCGACCAGCAACCCTATCTGCAGGGCTATATTCCGGTGGCCATTCTGGCGCTGTCGCGCCAGCTCAAGACCAATGACATGAGCGTACTGCAGGAAAAGCTCAAGGCCAGCCCCAAGTTCCAGGCCCGCCTGGCCGAATATGGCCTGGCGCCCATCTATGGTCCACGCCACATCAGCTCCGGCCCGGGCTACATCACCCGGGACAATCTGGACAAGGTGCTCAAGTACGCCGGCCAGTACCGCTGAAGGTCCCCTGGCCCGACTCGCCCGCACAGGCCGGAGGCTGCGGGCGAGCGCAACCCTCCCCCGAATGGAAACCGCAATGAATACAACTGAACTGCTCGCCCGGCACCGCCTGCCCGGCCCGCATGCCGATGGTGATGAACGCATGCGTCGCGAAAGCCTGGTCTCACGCCTGCTGGGCCGTCCCGAGTTCGCCTCGCTGGCCGGGGCGATCCTGGTGTTCATCGTCTTTGCCCTGAGCGCCGGCGACTCCGGCATGTTCAACCTGGATGGCGTGATCAACTGGATGCAGGTCGCGGCCTACCTCGGCATCATCGCCGTGGGCGCCTGCCTGCTGATGATAGGCGGTGAATTCGATCTCTCCATCGGCTCCATGATCGGCTTTGCCGGCATGATGGTGGCCATCCCCACGGTCTACTTCGGCTGGCCGTTCTGGCTGGCCGTGCTGTTCGCCTTCGCCGGCTCGATGCTGTTGGGCTGGCTCAACGGCTACCTGGTCATGAAGACGCGCCTGCCCTCCTTCATCGTCACGCTGGCCTTCCTGTTCATCCTGCGCGGCTTGACACTGGCGCTATCGATCCTCTTTGCCAACCGCACCATCGTCAGCGGTGTAGGCGAACGTGCGGCACACGACTGGCTGGGGCAGCTGCTGTTCACCGGCAATGTCGGCACGGGTCTGTTCTCCTGGCTGGCCCGGCATGGCTGGATCGCCACCGTGAACGGCGGCGCGCCACTGGTGGCGGGCATTCCCAAGGTCATCCTGTGGTGGGCGCTGGTGGCGCTGGCAGCCAGTTTCGTGCTGGCGCGCACGCGGCTGGGCAACTGGATCTTTGCCGTCGGTGGAGATGCCGTCGCCGCCAAGAACATGGGCGTACCGGTACGCCAGGTCAAGATCGGCCTGTTCGTCTTCACCGCCTTCTGCGCCTGCCTGTTTGCCGTACTGCAGGTGGCCGATTTCGGCTCGGCCGCCGCCGACCGTGGCCTGCAAAAGGAATTCGAAGCCATCATCGCCGCCGTCATCGGTGGCGCCCTCCTCACCGGCGGTTACGGCTCGGTGATCGGGGCCTGTTTCGGTGCGCTCATCTTCGGCGTGGTGCAGATCGGCATCACCTACACCAATCTCAGTTCGGACTGGTTCCGCGTCTTCCTCGGCGTGATGCTGCTGGTGGCGGTGCTGTTCAACAACTTTGTACGCCGTCGCATCACGGAGGCCAAATGAGCACGCAACACGACAAGGACGAAGCCATCCTCGAACTGGACCAGGTCAGCAAATACTTCGGACCGGTAATCGCCTTGCAGAACGTCAGCCTGCGCCTGCGCCGTGGTGAGGTCCACTGCCTGCTGGGCGACAATGGCGCCGGCAAGTCCACGCTGATCAAGCTGCTGGCCGGGGTGCACCAGCCCTCAGCCGGGCAATACCTGGTCGACGGCAAGCCGGTGCGCTTCCAGTCGCCCAAAGAGGCGTTGGACCTGGGCGTGGCCACGGTCTACCAGGATCTGGCGCTGGTGCCGCTGCTGTCGGTGGCGCGCAACTTCTTCCTGGGACGCGAGCCGGTGCGCAAGCTGTTCGGCCTGCGCGTCATGGACATGGACTACGCCGCCCGCACCGCCAAGGAAAAGCTGGCAGAGATGGGCATCATGGTGCGCGATGCGCACCACCCCATCGGCACCATGTCCGGGGGCGAAAAGCAATGCCTGGCCATCGCGCGGGCCATCCACTTCGGCGCGCGCGTGCTGATCCTGGACGAGCCCACGGCGGCGCTGGGTGTCAAGCAATCCTTCAATGTGCTGCAGCTGATCCACCGGGCGCGCGAACGCGGTATCTCGGTGATCTTCATCACCCACAACGTGCATCACGCCTACCCCATCGGCGACACCTTCACCCTGCTCAACCGGGGCAAGTCGCTGGGCAGCTTCGCCAAGGACAGGATTACCAAGGAAGAAGTGCTGGACATGATGGCCGGCGGCGCCGAGATGCAGACGCTGATGAGCCAACTGGAAGGTATTCAGGTTTAACAAGGATCCCGCATGCAAGCTACTCATACTCCCCCCTCAGGACGCTTCGCTCCCGAGCGTCGACTGGACCTGATCTGCATAGGCCGCCTGGCCGTGGATCTATACGCCCAGCAGGTTGGCGCGCCGCTGGCGGACGTCAGCAGTTTCGCCAAGTACCTGGGTGGTTCCTCGGCCAACATCGCCTTCGGCTGCGCCCGGCTCGGACTCAGATCGGCCATGCTGGCACGCGTGGGCGACGAGCAGAACGGCCAGTTCCTCAAGGCCGAGCTGGCCGCCGAAGGTTGCGATGTCAGCCATGTCACCGTCGATCCCCAGCGACTGACCGCCCTGGTCATGCTGGGGTTGAAGGACAAGGACAGCTTCCCGCTGATCTTCTACCGCGACAATTGCGCCGACATGGCGCTGGCACCGGAGGATATCGACGAAGCCTTCATCGCCAGCAGCAAGGCCCTGCTGATCACCGGCACCCACTTCTCCACGCCCCAGGTCCATCGCAGCAGCAGCCTGGCGCTGGAGTATGCACGCCGTCACCAGGTGCGTACCGTGCTCGACATCGATTACCGCCCGGTGCTGTGGGGCCTGACCGGCAAGGGCGATGGCGAGACCCGCTTCATCGCCAGTGATGGCGTCACGCGTCATCTGCAAGGCATGCTGCCGCAGTTCGACCTGGTGGTCGGCACCGAGGAAGAGTTCATGATCGCCGGCGGCAGTACCAACATCATGGACGCACTGCGCTCGGTGCGCGCCGTCTGCGCGGCCACGCTGGTGGTCAAGCGCGGCCCGCTGGGATGCGTGGTGCTGCACGGGGCCATTCCGGCCAGCCTGGAAGACGGCTTCCACTATCGCGGGGTGCAGGTCGAGGTACTCAATGTGCTGGGCGCGGGCGATGCCTTCATCTCGGGCTTCCTCAAAGGGTGGCTCAACGAGGAAGACGACGAGCATTGCTGCCGCTATGCCAATGCCTGCGGCGCACTGGTGGTATCGCGCCATGCCTGCGCACCGGCCATGCCGGGACCGATGGAACTGGATTACTTCCTGGCGCATGCCCACCGGCTGCAACGCCCCGATCGTGATCCGCACCTGCAGCGGCTGCATCGGGTGGTCAGCCGACGGCGTCACTGGGATGAGGTCAACGTGTTTGCCTTCGACCATCGCAACCAGTTCTACGAACTGGCGGCCGAAGCCGGCGCCACCCAGGAACGCCTGCCACAGTTGAAGCGGCTGCTGGTGGAAGCGGTGGCACAGACCGAGAGCAAGCTGGGCCTGCATGGCAGGACCGGCGTACTGATCGACGACCGCTACGGCCAGGATGCCCTCAACGCCGCCACTGGACGCGGATGGTGGGTGGGACGGGCGGTGGAACTGCCCTTGTCCAATCCGCTCGAATTCGACTTCGGCCGTTCCATCGGCACCCATCTGCAGAGCTGGCCCAAGGAGCAGGTGGTCAAGTGCCTGGTGCAGTTCCATCCGGATGAGGCAGTCGAAAAAAGGCTGGAACAGGAAGCGCAACTGCGCGCACTGTACGACGCCGTGCAGCACAGCGGTCACGAATTGCTGCTGGAGATCATCCCGCCCAAATCGCTGCCGCAGGAAGAGGATACGGTCCTGCGTGCCCTCAAGCGGCTCTACAACCTGGACATCTATCCCGAATGGTGGAAGCTGGAATCGATGTCGGCGCGTCAATGGGAAGGCATCGATACCCTCATCGCCGAACGCGATCCCCATTGTCGCGGCGTGGTGCTGCTGGGGCTGGCTGCACCGGTGACGGAACTGGCTGCCGGCTTTGCCGCATCACGCCATAGCAAGACCTGCCGTGGCTTCATGGTCGGCCGCACCATCTTCCATGAATCGAGCCGGCAATGGCTGCAAGGGAAGATCGACGATGCCGCCCTGATCGCCCAGGTACGCCAGACCTTCGAGGAATTGATCGCGCTCTGGCGCGGCAGCCGGGCCCGGCCTGTCAACAACAGGGAGGCAGCATGAGCAGCGACATGATCCCGGCCGGCGCCTCCGGTGCCACGGTGCGCCTGACCATGGCCCAGGCGCTGGTGCGCTACCTGGATGCGCTGCGCATCCAGACTGCGCAAGGGGTGGTGCCGCTGTTCGGGGGCGTCTTTTCCATCTTCGGCCATGGCAATGTGGCCGGCATGGGCGAAGCCTTGTACCAGTTCCGCGACAGCCTGCCGACCTATCGCGCCCACAATGAACAAGCCATGGCCCATAGCGCCATCGCCTATGCCAAGGCACAGATGCGCCAGCGCATGATGGCAGTGACCACCTCCATCGGACCTGGCGCCACCAACCTGCTCACCGCAGCCGCGCTGGCGCACGTCAACCGGCTGCCGGTACTGCTGCTGCCGGGCGACGTCTTCGTCTCGCGCCGTCCCGATCCGGTGCTGCAGCAACTGGAGGACTTCCGGGATCCCGGTATCTCGGTCAACGATGCCTTCCGGCCCCTGTCGCGCTTTTTCGACCGCATCTGTTACCCCGAGCAGTTGCTCAGCGCCCTGCCCCGTGCCGTGCAGGTACTCACCGATGCCGCCCAGTGCGGCCCCGTGACGCTGGCCCTGCCCCAGGATGTACAGACCATGGCCTTCGACTATCCGCTGGATTTCTTCTCGCCCCCGACTATCGTGCCGCGCGTGCAACCGCCCGCCGAGACGGAACTGGCGCAAGCCGCAGCCCTGCTGCAGCAAGCGCGCCAGCCCCTGCTCGTCGCCGGCGGTGGCGTGCTCTACGGAGAGGCCAGCGAAGCGCTGCGCCGCTTTGCCGAACGGCATGGCATCCCCGTGGCCGAAACCCAGGCTGGCAAGAGCGCCCTGCCCTGGTCGCATGCCTTGCAGCTGGGTGCCATTGGCGTCACCGGCTCGCCGGCCGCCAATGCCATGGCGCAGCAAGCCGATGTGGTCATCGCGGTAGGGACGCGACTGCAGGATTTCACCACCGGTTCGCACACCCTGTTCGGTCAGGCGCGCCTGCTCAATCTCAACGTCAATGCAATGGACGCGCTCAAGTGGCACGGCACCGCCCTGCAATGCGACGCGCGCCTGGGACTGGAGGCCTTGTCGGACAGGCTGGAAGGCTGGCGCAGCCAGGCCGCCTGGACGGCACGGGCACAGGAGCTGGCCCAGGCCTGGCGCGAGCGCGCGACCCAGATCACCAGCCGCACCGATACCGGCAGCCAGCTGCCCTATGACGGCGAAGTCATCGGCGCGGTACAGCGCTCGCTGGCCGACTCGCCCCGCCAGGACATCGTGGTCTGCGCTGCCGGCACCTTGCCGGCCGAACTGCACAAGCTCTGGCGCGCGGGACGGCCCGGGGCTTACCACGTCGAATACGGGTTTTCCTGCATGGGCTATGAGCTGGCCGGTGGCTTGGGCGTGAAGATGGCGCAGCCAGAACGCGAGGTGATCGTCATCGTCGGTGACGGCAGTTACCTGATGATGAATTCGGAGATCGCCACCTCCGTGATGCTGGACAAGAAACTCATCATCGTGGTCCTGGACAATCGCGGCTATGGTTGCATCAATCGGCTGCAACAGGCCTGTGGCGGCGCGCCCTTCAACAACATGCTGGAGGATTGCCTGCAGTCCGGCCACGGTGCACCCACCATCGACTTCGCCGCCCACGCCCGCGCGCTGGGGGCACTGGGCGAGAACGTCAAGACCATCGGCGAACTCGAAGCGGCCCTGCAACGTGCTCGCGCCGCCGATCGTACCTACCTGGTCTGCATCGATACCGACGCGACGCGCACCACCGACGAAGGCGGCTGCTGGTGGGAGGTGGCGGTACCTGAAGTGTCGCCACGCGCGCAGGTCCAGCAGGCGCGCAGCCGCTATGAGCAGGAACGCCAAGCGCAATCGCTATGAAGCTCCGCACATTCATGCACATCAGCCACAGGAGAAGACATCGTGGGCAAACCCTTTAACGTCAAGATCGGCATCAATCCCATTTCCTGGATGAATGACGACCTGCCCTCACTGGGTGGGGAGACGCCGCTGGAACAAGCCTTGTCCGAAGGCGCGCAGATCGGCTATCGCGGCTTCGAGCTGGGCAACAAGTTTCCGCGCCAGCCCGAGGCCTTGCGCGCGGTGCTCGGCAAGTACCAGCTGGAATGCGTCTCCGGCTGGTATTCCGGTCAGTTGGCCACGCGCGGCGTGGAACAGGAAATCGCTGCCGTGGAAGAACACCTCCAGCTGCTGGCGAGCAATGGGGCAAGCGTCATGGTCTATGGCGAAGTCGCCGGCTCCATCCAGGGCGCACCGGCCCCGCTGTACCAACGACCACGCTTTGCCAGCGAGGCGGCCTGGCAAGGCTACGCCGAACGCCTGACCCGCTTCGCCCGTCACCTGCTCACACGCGGTGTGCGACTGGCCTACCACCACCACATGGGCGCCTACGTCGAAACCCCGGCCGACGTGGACAAGCTGATGGCGCTCACCGGGCCCGAAGTCGGCCTGCTGTTCGATAGCGGCCATATCGCCTTTGCCGGTGGCGATCCCCTGGCGGTGTTGCAACGCCATCTCGCGCGCGTCTGCCATGTGCATTGCAAGGACGTGCGCCCGGCCGTGCTCAGACTGGCGCGCAACCGCGACTGGAGCTTCCTGCAGGCCGTCATCAATGGCGCCTTCACGGTACCCGGCGATGGTGCCATCGATTTTGGCGCACTGCTGCAGATGCTGCACCAGCACGGCTATGCCGGCTGGCTGGTGGTGGAGGCCGAGCAGGATCCGGCGGTGGCACCCAGCTATCGCTACGCCGACATGGGCTATCGCCATCTGCGCGACTTGGTAGCGGCCATCGAGAACGGCACGCTGCGGGAGGCCGCATGAGCCTGCTCGTCAAATCCAGCCGCACGGGCCGAGATATCGTCCAGGTCACACCACAATCGGCCGGCTGGCGCTATGTCGGTTTCAGCGCCCATCGCCTGGCTCGGGGAGAGAGCATGGCGCTCCATACGGGTGAGCGCGAGTACTGCCTGGTGATCCTCAGTGGAGTGATCAGTGTGCAAGCCGGGCCAGACCAGTGGCGGGAAATCGGGCAGCGCAACAGCGTGTTCGACGACAAGCCAGCCTGTTCGGTCTACATCCCTCATCATCAGGCGCTCTCTATCGTCGCCGACAGCGCGGCCGAGATAGCGTTGTGCAGCGCTCCCGGTCACGGCGACCTGCCACCCCGGCTGATCGCACCCTCCGAGGTGGCACAATCGGTGCGCGGTCAGGGCAGCAATACCCGTTACGTCAGCGACATCCTGCCCCAGAGCGCAGCCGCCGATCACCTTCTGGTGGTCGAAGTGCGTACGCCTGGCGGCCATTCCTCCAGCTATCCGCCGCACAAGCACGATACGGAAAACCTGCCGCACGAAAGTTTCCTGGAAGAGACCTACTACCACCGGCTCAATCCCGAGCAAGGCTTTGCCTTCCAGCGGGTCTATGTGGATGATCGCTCGCTGGACGAATCGATGGCAGTGGAAAATCACGACGTGGTAATGGTGCCACGCGGTTATCACCCGGTGGTGGTGCCGCATGGTTACGAGAGTTACTACCTCAATGTGATGGCAGGCCCCACCCGCAGCTGGCATTTCAGGAATGATCCCGCGCATGAATGGATGCTGCAGCGCTAGCAAGCCATCTCGGGCGGCCCGATGCTCCAGGCCGCCCGCTCGTCCTCCAGACTGAATCGTCCACAACTCGCCGCCATGGCGGCGTGGCGGGATCGAGCACACAGACTCCCACGTTCATTGCCTATCGGCACACACACCTGTGGCCACCATGGCTTCGACCTGAGCGGGCGGCCCCTCCGGCAGGCCCAACGCGGCGGAACATCTCGTATCTCGAATTTATTCGATAAAAAAATAGTAGTTCTTCTGCATTTTCATACTTAAATTTCCAATCCGTCGACTAACGAGCAACACGCAGTGACACTGCTGTTTTTCTTCCCGGACATTTTATTGTGAATGACGTACCGGCGAAGACCCTTAGCCCCTCTTCGATACCGATACTCGCGTATCTGCCAAGGAAGAAAAACATGACGACTGCACATCTCGCCCATCTCGTCGGTGGTGACGACAGCAACGCTGCTCCCCTGGTCAGGCTGCTGGAGGCCGCCGGCTTCCAGGTGGCCCACCATGCCTCGGCCGACCAGTTCCTGCAGACCGATACCGGTACCGAGACCGCACCACGCGGCCTGGTACTGGAGTTGCACATGCAAAGCATGAATGCCCCGCAATTGCGCTCGCTACTGGGCGAGCGACAGACGGGGATGCCGCTCATCGTCATCAATGAAGACGGTACAGAAGGCATGACTGGCGCCGAGCTGCCCGGCAGCGCCGACAATACGGCCCCTGCGGGGTTGGACGGATCGCCCCAGCCCATGGTGAGGGCGCAACTGATCGCCGCCTTCCGTGGTGCGCTGATGCCCTTCGATGAATGCGGCCCGCAGCAACAGCAGCGCCAGCTGCATCATGCACGGCTGAAAACCCTGACCCGGCGCGAACGTGAGGTGCTCGACGGCCTGATCAAGGGGCGCCTGAACAAGCAGATCGCCGGCGAACTGGGGACCTCGGAACGTACCGTGAAGGCGCATCGCCAGCAGGTCATGCGCAAGATGCACGCCCCATCGCTGGCTGCGCTGGTGGCGGCGATGACGCGTTATTGAGGGGATGACAGGCAGCGGACGCCGTCAGCCGGTGACGGTGGCCTCGGACTCGACCCGATTGCGTCCGCCTCGCTTGGCCTGGTACAGCGCCTGGTCGGCGCGGGCATAGGCTTCTTCGAAGTCGCCACCGGCGGCGGCCCATGCCACGCCGAAGCTGGAGGTCACCGGCCGCTGCGGCAGGCACTGGAAGCGCTCTCCCGCGATGGCCTGGCGTATCTTGCCGGCCAGCACCACGGCCTGCTCCAGATCCCAGCCGGGCAGCAGGATGGTGAATTCCTCGCCACCGACCCGCCCGATCACCCCCATCCCGCCCAGGGCGGTGCGCAGGCGGCTGACCAGCTCGCGGATGACGGCGTCGCCGGCCGGGTGGCCGAATTCATCGTTGATGCGCTTGAAGAAATCGATATCCAGCACGATCAGCGACATCGGCGATTTTTCCAGAACCTGATGGGCACGCTCGAAGACGGCGCCACGATTGAGCGCGCCGGTGAGATTGTCGTGCCGGGCCTTGTAGTCGAGCTCGTCGCTGAGCTGCTGCAGGCGCGCATTCAACAGGTTCAGCTCGCGCTCGGTGCGGTCGCTGCGCGAGATCAGGCGGCGGCTCTGGCGCATCAGCTGGCCATAGTGCTGCACCAGTTCTTCCAGGGCAGACCGGTAGCTGGCCGGATCAGGCTGGGCACTGGCCAGCACGGCCTTGGCCCGCTGCAGCGCCTGCGCCTCGGCCTCGAAGAGATCGACCTCGTCCATCAGCTTTGCACCGCGTGATCGTGGAAGACCAGCGCGGAAAAGTCTTCCTGCAGTTCCTGGCCGAATTCGAAGATGGTGTCATCCTCCTCGTCGTGGTACCAGTTGAGTACCACTTCGGTGCCCGACTCGGCCTTCTCGTTCAGGGTATCGAAGAGCGAGAACAACATCTTGGTGCTGGAACTGTTGAAGTAGGCCAGCGCCACGTTGACGGTGATGGTCGTGCCGACCTGATCCTCAGCCAGAAAGCGGCGCAGCGTGGCGATGATCTCGCCCCAGAATTGCGCCGCGTTCTCGGGATAGGATTCGCCCTTGAGCGAAAGCCGGCGCTCATCGAAGCGGAAGTCGACTTCGGGAGAGCTGGCGCTGGCGGCGATGAATAGATTGTCCATGTTGTCGTGTCCGAATACCGGCGAGCCTGTGCTGCAGGCTGCCTCAGATGGTGGCCCTCAGGTAGAAGGTCTGTGCGCCGTCCGCCTCGGGAGATGAAAATTCGAAATCCAGCGGCGCACTGGCATCACGCGCCACCGTCAGGAAGCCCAGGCCGGCCCCCTTGCTGTCGGCCGGTGTCTCGGCGCGCAGCATTTCCTTGTAGGCGGACTTGATCTCTTCGTTGGTCAGCGAACGCAGGTGTTCCAGCTTGGTACGCAGCTTGCCGGCCATCTCGGCATCGACCGGATTGGCACAGTGCAGGTAGTAGCGGCCCTCGGTCTGGGTGATGAAGACCGCGCCATGGCGCATCGGCGGCTCGGTGACGCGGCCTTCCTTCTCATGCAGGTCGGCCGAGTAGTGGACGATGTTCTGCGCCATCTCGATGAAGGAGGAGAACAGCTTGCGCCGCGTCTGCGCCACCGCGCCGGTATGTTCGGCGCGCAGCTTCACGGCCTCGGCCATGGCGGCGATGATGGTCTGCGAAAAATAGCCGACGTAATAGAAAATGATGTCGCGTCGCGCGACATAGCTATGGAGTTCCGCCCATTCCTGCTGGATACCGTTCATGCCTGTGTTCCGTTGTGACTGTTGGGGGCGCCCAGGCGGACGCCGAAGAAACTGATGTCGTCGCGCCGCCGCTGCGTGCCCTGGTAGTGACGGTGGATGTTCATCACCGTGCGCCCCAGTTCGGCCATGGGCAGTTGCGCATGCTCCTGCAGCGTGCGGCGCAGGCGCTGCTTGCCGAAGGCGATATGCTTGGGCCCGCCGATCTGGTCGATCACACCGTCGGTGCAGACGAAGACAATGGCCCCCGGTGCCAGGCGCATGCTGTGGTTGTCCCATTGCATGTCTTCGGGGGTATCCACATAACCCAGGCCGACGCGCTTGCCCTCCACCGTCAACACCTCGGTGGCATCCTTGTCCACCACGAACAACGGCAACTTGGCGCTGGCACTGGTGAGGGTGCGGGTGGCGGTGTCGAACCAGAAGAAGCAGGCATCCATGCCGTCATCCGATTCGGAGGGCTTGTCGGAGCTGCCGTGCTGGCCCAGGACCCGCTTCATGCTGCGGTTGACGTCCTGCATCAGGCGCGCCGGATCGTGCGGACCGTGCAGCTCCAGCGCCTGCTTCAGCGAAGACGAGGCGATCAGCGTCAGGAAGGCGCCCGGCACGCCATGGCCGGTGCAATCGGCCACGGCGGCAAACCAGCCGCCCGGATGCGGTTCGAAATGATAGAAGTCGCCACCGACCACGTCGCGCGGCTCCCAGACCAGGCAGGCATCAGGCAACGCCTGCGCGACGGCGGCGCGCGAATTGCTCAGCATGGCGCGCTGGATCACGCTGGCGTAGTCGATGCTCTGCATGACCTGGCGGTTCTTCTCGACCTGCTGGTCCACCAGGCTGCGCATGAGGGCCAGGCCCGAGCCCAGGCCCAGCAATTGGCCGTGCTCGACGATCAGGAAACCATCGGCCAGGGTCTTGTCGCCCGAGGCCACGGCCAGTGCGCCCAGGGTCTCGATGGGGGTGTGCGCCTCGACGATCAGGGGATCCTTGTCCATGAACGCGATGCAGGTCTTGCGTTCATAGAGCTCGCGGTGATAGGGCTTGGACATCTGCGACATGAAGATATGCCGGCTGATCAGCCCGATCGGGCGCTGCCGCTCCACCACCGGCAGGCTCACCAGCTCCTTGTGCTGGCCGAAGATCTCCAGCACGGCCGCATTGTTCTGGTCGAACTGGACAACCGGCACCGTCACCGCCAGCGCCCCCGCTGTCGGTTGGAACATGGTGCTCCCCATGGCCGGGGTCAGACTGAAATGACTCTCCACCGTGCATGCCCGCGTCGTAATTTTTGATTAATCGCGGATCATATTTCATTCCTGTGACAAGAATGTGACCGTCGCTAGGAAGCGACGGTGCTGGCCCAGCCCCTTCCAGGTCAGATCACGAAGAAGCCATGCGTGCCGTCCCGCCCCAGCTGCTCCACCAGGCCGAATTCCCAGTCCAGATAGGCCTGCATGGCCTCGGTGGCGTTGTCGGTGCCCTCGTAGGGCCGCCGATAGCGGTCGATACGCGGCGACAGCAGATGCGCTTCGCCGCTCTCCAGCGGCAGGCCGGCCTGTTGCCAGGCGGCATTGCCGCCGTCGAGCAGGTACACCGGCTGGGTCACCAGCGCCTGCAGGTCGGGCACGGCAAACTGGGCCAGCAGCGCGCTACCGCAGGTGAGCACGAAGCGTGAGGCCGCCGGGAAGCGGCGTGCCACGGCGGCGATGTCCGAACGCAGCACGAACCAGGCGCCGGGAATATGTCCGGCCACATAGCGCGCGCTCAGGGCCACGTCGATCACCACGGTGCCGTTGTCGGCATCGATCCAGGTCTTGAGCTGCTGCGCGCTGATACGTTGCTGCGGCGTGACGGCAGCCACGGGGGTGTCGCGCGGGCTCTCGCCGCTGACGCTGAAGTCGGCTGCGGTGGCGCCATCGACCACATAGACCTCCCAGGCCATCTGCGCCAGCCACGAGGCGGTCATGTCGGCCCGTACGCCCTCGTCATCGACCAGCACGATGCGCGCCCCGCGTACCGGAGCATTCATCTCGGTCTCCTGTACCAGCTGGCCACCCGGCGCACTGAGAAAGCC
The DNA here is from genome assembly GCF_016429215.1 of Herbaspirillum sp. ASV7. Taxonomy (GTDB): domain Bacteria; phylum Pseudomonadota; class Gammaproteobacteria; order Burkholderiales; family Burkholderiaceae_D; genus Herbaspirillum. The sequence goes on from NZ_JAELUH010000050.1 coordinate 30,665, forward strand.
CGGCAGGTGACCGGCCCGGTATTGCTCGGGCGTGCGCACATCGAAGCGGTAGAGCGTGCGGTCCGGCTGCTCCAGCTCGGCCAGGCGCGCCAGGGCGATGCGCTTGACGCCGGCGCGGTCGGCCACCTCGCGCGCCTGACGCCGCGCCTGTTGTTGCTGTTCGGCATCGACCTGTTCGGGGAAGCGGCGTTGCTGGCCGTGTTCCAGCGTCTGTCCGGCCAGCGTCCAGCCGATGGTGCCATTGCGCAGCGCATGGACCGGATTGGCGATGCCGGCATTGACCAGCGATTGCGTACCGATGATGCTGCGCGTGCGCCCGGCGCAATTGACGATCACCTGCGTGCGCGGATCGGGTGCGATGGCCGGCAGGCGCAGCACCAGCTCGGCGCCAGGCACGCTGATGGAGCCGGGGATGTTCATGTTCTGGTATTCATCGAAACGGCGCGCATCGACCACCACCACGTCGGCGTCGCTCTCCAGCAGGGCCTTGACCTCCTGGGCCGACAAGGACGGTGTGTGCCGCTTGGCCTCGACCAGCTCGCCGAAGGACTTGCTGGGCACATTGACGTCCTGGAACAGCTCGCCCCCGGCCTCGCGCCAGCCACGCACGCCACCGGCCAGCACGCCCACCTGGGTATAGCCGAGCGCACGCAGGCGCAGGGCGGCACGCACTGCCAGGCCCTCGCCATCATCGAGCGTGACGATGCGCACATCACGGCGCGGCAGCCGGTTGTAGGCATTGAGTTCCAGATGCGAATACGGGAAATTGGCGGCAAACAGGGGATGGGCCTGCGCATGCGGGGCTTCCTCGCGCACGTCCAGCAGGGCGATCTCCTGGCGCGCCAGCAGCGCGGCGCGCACCTCGGCATAGGTGACCGTGGGAATGGAAGACGGGGAGGAGGAATGCTGTTCGAGGCTCATGAGGACTTCTGCTCCAGGGAAAGATCCCAAAGATTGGGCAAGGTGGAATTGGAATAACCGGAAATGAATGGCACGCGCCGGCCATCCGGATGGTAGACCGAGCGCCGCACCGCGCCGATGTTGGCGCCATAGACGTGGATGCTGATCGAGACGCGGTCGGCAAAGGCGTTGCTGACCTGGTGCACGTCATGCAGGGTACTGCTGTTGGGCGAGACCGCCTCGACCTGCCCGGCCTGCAGGTGCTCCAGCGGACCGACGGCTTGCAGGGTTTCCTGCTGCCAGGCAAAGGACTGTGCCTGCTCGGCCCCGCGCAGCACGCCGATCACCCCCCAGACCGTATGGTCATGGATGGGCGTGCGCTGTCCCGGCCCCCAGACGAAGCTGACCACCGAGAAGCGCTGTGCCGAGTCGGCATGCAGGAGGAACTGCTGGTAACGCTCGGGATGGGGCTGCGCGTAATCGTCGGGCAACCAGTCGTCATGCGCGACTAGCTGGCGCAGCAGGGCGCCGCCGTCGGACAGGATGGCCGGTTCGTCCGGACGCTGCTCCAGCAGCGCGGCAAAACCGGTGATGAAATCGCGCAAGCGCCAGAGCTGCTTGCCGGAGGGGTGCGGATGAGGCTGGGGCATGGCTGTCTCGTCTGTAGGGAATGACCGGTCTGCGCCGGCTCAGACCAAGACTATAAAGCAAAATCCGGCGCGGCCTGCGGCGCGAGCAGGCGATCAGGCGCTCAGGCTTTCGGCATCCTGGCTCTGCGCGCTCGCCTCCGTCTGGCGGTGGCGCAATTCGGCGCGGATCTGCTGCGGGTTCTTCAGCAGGTTGAGGATGGGGCAAGTCGCCTCGACCGCTTCGAACAGGGCCTGCACCTCTTCATCTGAGGCCGGTGAATCGAGATGGACGACGTAGCCGATGCCGTGCGGCCAAAAGGGGATGTCTTCATGCCCGGGCCGGCCGCCACGCGGATCGATGCGGCCGCTCACTTCCACCTCCAGCGAATCGATGGGGACCTGGCGATGCGCCGCCTGGATCAGGAAGATATGCGTCACGCACGAGCCCAGCACACCAAGCTGCAATTCGGGCGAACTGGGGCCGAGGTTGTAGCCGGCAAAATCCGGCGGGCTGTCGCTGATGACCTGGTGATCGCGGATACGGATGCGGCGCACGCCGCTGCGGCCCTCGGCCGAGACCCGTGCGGCCAGTGCGTTGGGACCGGCCAGACCGGCATCGATGCGGGCTTCGCGCGCCAATACGGCGCTGCGCTTTTCACTGAGGTAATGGTTCAGGGTGGTCATGGCGTCTTCCTTGTGTGGGTATTCGGGCAGCAGCGACAGCAGCACCGGGGCTGGTGTGGCTCGCAAGTTTCCCGCCGCCACCGCCACGGCGACAAGGAAGCAATCCGCATATCGATAGTATTTTTCCGCCTCATATCCAACTGCGAACTTGTTCGTTGGATCGCCCGCGCGGGAGGCGCATATTAGCCATCTTGCGGTGACCACGACGACGTTTGTCATCGCGCGCAGCGCCGCCCTCCCATCCACCCTGGAGCCATGACGACATGAAAAAAGACCTCCTCCCCAGCGAGCCCGGCTCGTTGCACACCGCTTCTTCCACCTGGTCGCGCCGCGACATCCTGCGCGCCGGCGGTGCCGCTGCCGTTGCCGGTATCGGCGGCGCCCTCACGGCCGGTAACGCCTGGTCGGCCGGCAGCCCGCAGAAGGTCACCTTCGCCTGGAGCGCGGTGGCGTTCTGCCTCTCCCCGGTGGTGGTGGCGCAGGAAAAGGGCTTCTTCGAAAAGAACGGCCTGCAGGTCGAACTGCTCAACTGGGGCGGCTCCACCGACCAGCTGCTGGAGGCCTTGGCCACCGGCAAGGCCGATGTCGGCGTGGGCCTGATCCACCGCTGGCTCAAGCCGCTGGAATCGGGCTTCGACGTCAAGGTGGTCGGCTCGGCCCATGGCGGCTGCCTGCGCATGCTGGGCGTGAAAGAAGCCGGCGTGTCCGACTGGAAGCAGCTCAAGGGCAAGATCATCGGCGTGTCCGACATCAACAGCCCGGCCAAGAATTTCTTTGGCATCCACCTGGCCAAGCGCGGTGTGGATATCGAGAAGGACGTGCAATGGCGCGTCTACCCGGCCGACCTGCTGGACGTGGCCGTCAAGAAGGGCGAGGTGCAAGCCATCGCCGATGGCGACCCCAACCTCTACCTGATCGAAAAGCGCAACCAGGGCGTCTTCGCCGAGATCGGCAACAACGCCACCGGCGAATACAAGGACAAGATCTGCTGCATCACCGGCGCCCGTGGTGAGTTCGTGCGCAACAACAAGCCGGCCGCCGCCGCCGTGGTGCGCTCGATCATCCAGGCCTCCGAATTCGTGGCCGAGAATCCCAACGAGGCCGCCAAGCTCTATGCCAAGTATTCGCCCAAGATCCCGGTCGAGGACCTGCGCGCCCTGCTGACCAACCTCACCTATCACAACCACCCCACCGGCAGTGTGCTGCGCGACGAAGTCGAATACTTCGCCCGCGACTTCCACACCGCCGGCGTGCTCAAGAAGAGCACCGACCCGGTGCGCTTCGCCAACCACGTCACGGTGGATGTGCTGGCCTGAGTATGGGCCGCGTTCCCGCGTTCCCACCGTCCCGCCTCTACCTGAAGGGAGCATGACATGACCACCACCACCGAGAGCCTGCCACGGCAGGCGATTTCTTCACCCTCGCCAGCCGCACAGCGGGCCGGCAACAACGCCACGCTGTGGCATGGCGGCCTGGTCGCCACGGCCGCCTGGCTGGCGCTGGGCGTGCTGGTGCTCAAATGGCCCAACAAGGAGGTCGGTTTCTCCGACTGGGCCTATACCGACGAGTTCGGCTACTTCGCCCTGGCCGTGGCGGCCTTGCTGGGCCTGCTGGCGGTGGGCGGCGCCTTGACCGGCAGCATCGGGCGCGTCGTACGCCTGCTGCGCCCGGCCGGACAGTGGCTGGTGGCGCTGCCGCTGCTGCTGGCGCTGTGGGAAGTCCTCACCGCCAAGCTGGGGGTGCTGCCCTCACCGTTCTTCGCGCCACCGCAAAGCCTCATCGAGGTCTACGGCGAGGACTGGTCGCGCCTGGGGATCTCCACCGCCTATTCGCTACGGCTGCTGGCGCATGGATTTGCCAGCGGTGCGGTGGTCGGTTTCGTGGTCGGTGTGTGGATAGGCTGGTCGCGCATCGCCGGTTACTGGATCCATCCGGTCCTGCGTTTCCTGGGACCGGTGCCGGCCTCGGCGCTGCTGCCGCTGGCCTTCTTCTTCGCCCCTTCCAGCTATGCCGCAGCGGTCTTCCTGATCGCGCTGGCCAGCTTCTTCCCGGTGGCCGTGCTGACCTGGTCGGGCGTGGCGGCGGTCAACAAGAGCTACTACGACGTGGCGCGCACGCTGGGGGCATCGGAACGCTTCCTGGTGCTGCGGGTGGCGATCCCGGCGGCGCTGCCGCAGGTCTTCGTGGGCCTGTTCATGGCGCTGGGCGCGGCCTTCACGGTACTGGTCACGGCCGAGATGATGGGCGTCAAGGCCGGCCTGGGCTGGTACCTGCAATGGTCGCAGGGCTGGGCTGCCTACAGCAACATGTATGCGGCGCTGATCGTCATGGCCATCCTCTGCTCGGGACTGATCACGCTGTTGTTCAAGGTACGTGACCACGCGCTGTCGTGGCAGAAGGGAACCGTCAAATGGTAAGTGCAACTCACACTCCCGACACTCAAGTCGCCACCGCAGCGAGCGCCAATGGTGCGCACATCGACATCCGGCAGGTAAGCCACTGGTTCGAACGCAAGGGCGGCCAGGGCGTGCTGCAGGTGCTGGACGATATCTCGCTCACCGTGGCACCGGGCGAGTTCGTCGCCCTGCTGGGGCCTAGCGGTTGCGGCAAGTCCACCCTGCTGCGCCTGGTGGCAGGACTGGAGCCGGCCACCGCCGGCCATATCACCCAGGACGGCCAGCCCATCACCCGGCCCGATCCCTCGCGCATCGTGGTGTTCCAGGATCCGACGCTCTATCCCTGGCGTACCGTCTGGGACAACGTCGCCCTGGGCCTGCAGGCCCGGGGCCTATTGAAGCAGCAGCGTCATCGCGTCGACGATGCGCTGGCCCTGGTGGGGCTGGATGAATTTGCCGATGCCTTCCCGCACCAGCTCTCCGGCGGCATGGCCCAGCGTGTGGCACTGGCGCGGGCGCTGGTCAACGATCCGCAACTGCTGGTGCTGGACGAACCGCTGGGCAAACTTGATTCGCTCACCCGCCTGTCCATGCAAAGCGAACTGGTGGCGCTGTGGCAGCGGCGCCAGTTCTCGGCCCTGCTGGTGACCCACGACGTGGAAGAGGCGTTGTTCCTGGCGCAGCGGGTGATCGTGTTCGGCCAGCGCCCGGCGGCCATCCGCGCCGAGATCAGGGTCGACCTGCCCTACCCGCGCCACCGTGGCGATCCGCTGCTGGCGCAACTGCGGCACGAGGCGCTGCGTCACCTGGGGCTGGATGGCAGCTGGTAATGACCATCCCCCGGTTTGATTGGGAGGCCTGCATCAACCTGATGCTGCAGGCCATGCAGGGGGCGCAGCTGGGCTTGCTGCGCCTGTTGTCCTGGCTACACCTGACCCATGACATCGACGGCCAGCCCGCCTGGCCGTTTGCATTGCGCCTGTCCGGCGAGGTGATGCTGATCGACCACAACGTCGTGCGTGCCCTCGCCGGCGCCCTGGTCTGCCTGGCCACGGCCCTGCTGCTGGTGGTGCTGGCCCTGGCCTGGCGGCGCCGCCGCTGGCTGCTGCTGGGGCTGGCTGTGGCCCTGATCGTGTTCGCGCCCTGGCCGGACCAGACACTGGTGACCACTGCGGCCACACCGACCAGTTTCCACACCTCTCCCGACCGCTTCTCCGCTGCCGGCATCGTGCGTGGCGAGCAGCTCTATGGCCAGCAATGCATCGCCTGCCACGGCGCCGATGGCCGTGGCAATACGCCGCTGGCTCTGTCACTGGAGGTAGCGCCGCCCAACCTTTCCAGCGGCCTGCTGTGGCGACGTTTCGATGGCGACCTGTACTGGAGCCTGCGCCACGGCAAGGGCGGCATGCCGTCCTTCGATGCCAGCACCAGCCCGGCCGATCGCTGGGCCCTCATCGATTACCTCAAGGCCAATGCGGCCGGCGTGGGCGTGGCCGAGACCGGCAGCTGGCCGCGTCCGGTCGCCATGCCCGACATGGCCCTGGATTGCCGGGAATCGGCCGTCACCCGGCTGGACCAGTGGCAGGGGCAACGCATCCGCCTGGTCATCGGCGGGGCCGGCACCGTTCCCGGCGAAGACCCGCGCCTGCAATCGGTGCTGCTGGGCGGCCAGCCGGGTAGCGCAGTGGGTACGATCACCTGCGCCAGCCATGAAGCCAACGCCCTGCATGCCATCGCCATCCTCACCGGCCAGCCCGAATCACGGCTGGCCGGCACCGAGCTGCTGGCCGACCGCGACGGCTGGTTGCGCGCTCGCAACAGCGGCGGACAATGGTCGGAACAGGACATGCTGTGCCGCTCGCCACTGGCATCGGCCAGCCCCGCGTCGCCGACCAGGAACGGCACCGGCCTGGACCAGCTGATCGCGGCCATGGACGACGAGCCGGTGCGTTTCATCAAGGGCGGCTTCGTGCATTGACCCCCTGAGCGGACCCGGCAAGGGGGGCTGAACTCATCAGGAAAAACCCGATAGCCTGCAGTCTGCGGCGGACGCATCATTTGCTTGCCGATTCACTATCGCCAGAGCAGATACCATGACCAAGACCGCCCTGATCGCCGCTTCCCGTTCCGATGTCAGTCGTGCCCTCACCGAATGGCTGGTCATCAACGACATCGATATCCAGACCGTTGGCAGCGGCAACGATGCCATCGCCACCATGACCCATGACCGTCCCGACCTGGTGCTGGCGCAGATGTCCATGGATGACATGAGCGGCCTGCGGCTGGCGCACTACCTGAAGGCTCACGAGGGCTTCCGCCAGGTACCGGTGATCCTGCTGTGCCGCGATGAACGCGAGATGGCGCTGGTGCGCGGCCAATGGCCGGCGTTCCTGTTCGGCGACTCGCTCAATCCGGCCCTCATTTCGGAGTTGCAGCGGGAGCTGGTGAACTAGGCTTTCGATACCTCCATGAAAAAGGCGGACCACGGTCCGCCTTTTTCATTCATCGCCCTACCTGATCACACGGGCTTGCGCCGCCGCCAGCGCGCCACACCCAAGCCCGCCGCCAGCACCACCGCCAACAGCAAACCCGCGCTGGCAGCCCGATGCTGTCCCACCCAATGACGCCCCTGGCGCCACGCCTGCACATACGGGAAGCGTGCTGCCGCCGCAAAATCAGGCTCCACGCAGTTCTGACCAAAGTCTTCCGAGAACGGCACGGCCGCCCCTTCCTTGATGTAGCGACGATACAGCTGGCTGGCACGCTCCTGGTCGTAGTAGACGAAATTCACCCCCCGGCACAGCACGGCGGCAAAGGCTTGCGAGCGTGGCGGCAAGGCGTCGGCAGCCTTCATCGCGTAGTCGGCGGCGATGTCGCGATAGTGGAAGCGCTTGTAGGGCTGGGCCTCGCTGGCGGCATAGCGCTGGCGCTCGCCTTCGGTCACCAGCGGGCCCGGCAGGTCGGCCTGGGCGCGCGCTTGCGGCGTATCCGCGCGCGCCTGACGATCTTCGCTGCTCCAGAAACCGGAGCGGCCGGCGCCTCCCGGATAGTTGCCGCCATAGACGGCAAAGTCGGGGCCCTGTTCGTAGCCCATGATCTCCATGCCCTGGCGGCGTGCGATCAGGGCCGCTTCATACCAGCCCCGGGCGCGGCTGTCGGCGCGCCAGGCATGCTGGCCGCGCTCCAGCGCCTGGCCGTATTCGCGGGCCTTGGCGCGCACGCGCCAGGTGACCGGCGTGGGCCGGCCATTGTCGTCGTAGACACTCTCCACGAATCGCTCGTCGCGCTCATCGGGGAAGTAGGCCAGCGCCTGCTCCACCCTGCCCTCGCGTACCAGGCGACGGGCCAGCAGCAGGCGCAGCTTGTCTTCCAGGGTCGCAGGAACAAGCGCCTGCGCCACCCACTGGCGCGAATAACGGGCGTACTTCGGCTCCTTCATCGCCTTGGTGATCGACTCCACGCCTGGCATCGGCGAGGCCGGCGCGTGGGCGTCGACATAGGCCTTCAACTCGTCGGCCGTCAGCACGCGTTCGGCCACGTAGGCCAGGTCGTTGTAATAGTCCCCGTAGGCGCCGACATAGTAGCCTTCAGCCGCGCTCCTGCTGGCGCTGCGGCCGGCCGCACGGTGGAACTGCGCCAGCGCCTCCACGTATTGTCCGCGCGAGAGCGTGAGCACGCCCTGCTCTCCCTGCAGCAGATCCGCATTGCCCGGCTCCAGGCTGGCGTCGTTGCGCGGGAAGGCCTGGATGGCACGTGCATAGGCCTGCACCGCTGCCTCGTTATCGCCACGCCGCAGCGCCAGCTTGGCGCGTACCCACCAGCCCAGCGCCGACTCCTGCCGCGCCGCCAGCACCTCTGCCAGCTCGTAGCGGCCGGTGCGATACGCCAGCGCGGCCACGCGATCGATGCCGTCGATATGTTCCAGCCCGCGTCGCTGCAGGGCTGCCACCAGATTGACCAGCACCGCATTGGGCTTGAGGCCATGCCCACGCGCTGCGTCGCCGTAGCCGGAGGAGCCGCTGGTGGTGGAGTAAGGGTCGTAGTC
>NZ_JAELUH010000405.1 GCF_016429215.1 Herbaspirillum sp. ASV7
CGGTCACGTACTCGCCGTATTCGGCGTTGTTGGAGATCGAGTAGTTCATGTTGGCGATGCCGCCTTCATAGATCAGGTCGACGATCAGCTTCAGTTCGTGCAGGCACTCGAAGTAAGCCATTTCGGGCGCGTAACCGGCTTCCACCAGGGTTTCGAAACCGGCCTTGATCAGTTCCACGGTACCGCCGCACAGCACGGCCTGTTCGCCGAACAGGTCGGTTTCGGTTTCTTCGCGGAAGTTGGTTTCGATGATGC
>NZ_JAELUH010000406.1 GCF_016429215.1 Herbaspirillum sp. ASV7
GTCAGCGTGGTACGGCTGGCATTGATGAAACCGCAGCCCGAACAACTGATGCCGGCCGGATTGGCGACGATCACCTGGGCACGGTCACCGGCCACTTCCAGGTAACCGTTGAGCTGGCTGGGGCTGGAGGAATTGACCTGGTTGACGATGACCCTGGCCGTCCCCGTGGCCAGCCAGGGATTGCCGGCCACGTAGCCACCCAACTGGGTGGGGACATCCTTGCGGCTGTTGTTGAGTATGGCGCCACGGCTGTTG
>NZ_JAELUH010000407.1 GCF_016429215.1 Herbaspirillum sp. ASV7
GCTCGGGCCAGGTGCTCAACCCCGGCAACTGGCGCGACATGGGCGATGAAGACAACTACCGCCTGCTGCTGCCCTCGGCCAGTTATCCGGCCGAACGCTACGGTCCGCCGTTTGACTATTCACGCGGTGCACGCGGCGACCAGGCCGTGGCGATGGCCTACACACCGGCCTATAGCACCGGTGGTGGTGGCGACTCCGAAGTGGTCTCCTACCCGGAAATCATCAACTACGGCATCGGCGACCGCATCTGGTCGG
>NZ_JAELUH010000408.1 GCF_016429215.1 Herbaspirillum sp. ASV7
AAACCCCCGAAACCTTGGTGGGTCTGGTTGGGCTCGAACCAACGACCCCCGCGTTATCAACACGGTGCTCTAACCAGCTGAGCTACAGACCCGCTTGGATCAGTATCAGTAGCCAGTCAGTGACCTTGTGTCACGGACCGTGCTTCACCAAATAACTGTTCTTGATTGACAGCCGATAAGTGTGGACGCTTAACTTCGTGCGCACTCTAGAAAGGAGGTGATCCAGCCGCACCTTCCGATACGGCTACCTTGTTA
>NZ_JAELUH010000409.1 GCF_016429215.1 Herbaspirillum sp. ASV7
AAACCCCCGAAACCTTGGTGGGTCTGGTTGGGCTCGAACCAACGACCCCCGCGTTATCAACACGGTGCTCTAACCAGCTGAGCTACAGACCCGCTTGGATCAGTATCAGTAGCCAGTCAGTGACCTTCTGTCACGGACCGTGCTTCACCAAATAACTGTTCTTGATTGACAGCCGATAAGTGTGGACGCTTAACTTCGTGCGCACTCTAGAAAGGAGGTGATCCAGCCGCACCTTCCGATACGGCTACCTTGTTA
>NZ_JAELUH010000410.1 GCF_016429215.1 Herbaspirillum sp. ASV7
CCCCCCCCCCCCCCCCCCCCCCCCCCCCCCCCCCCCCCCCCCCCCCCCCCCCCCCTTTTCAAGCAGAAGACGGCATACGCGATACATAACGGAGTCTCGTGGGCTCGGAGATGTGTATAAGAGACAGTCCTGGTCCTGCACGGGCGCGGCGGCCGGCTTGGGCAGGGTCATCTGCGCGTGCACGGTCAATGGCAACAGGGCCGAGGCCGAAGCCAGGGCCATCGCCGAGGAAAACAGACGCGCCAGCCGCCAGT
>NZ_JAELUH010000411.1 GCF_016429215.1 Herbaspirillum sp. ASV7
GGGGATCGGCCGCACCTTCCAGATTCCGCAACCCATGCATGAGCTGACGGTGCGTCAGAACCTGATCGTGGCGCAGCGCTTTGCCACCGGTCGCGTCGATGAGCGCAAGATCGCCGAGGTGCTGGCCCTGTCTCTTATACACATCTCCGAGCCCACGAGACTCCGTTATGTATCGCGTATGCCGTCTTCTGCTTGAAAAAGGGGGGGGGGGGGGGGGGGGGGGGGGGGGGGGGGGGGGGGGGGGGGGGGGGGGG
>NZ_JAELUH010000412.1 GCF_016429215.1 Herbaspirillum sp. ASV7
CCGGTGGCATGGCGGTCCAGTGCCAGCAGGGCGGGGATTTCCTCCTCGCGCAGCGGCCGGATGCGAGCGCCTGACGGCAGCACCGGTGGCGCTGCGTGGGCGCTGGCGCTCTGGTGTTGGCTCAGCGCTGTCTCTTATACACATCTGACGCTGCCGACGATACACTACAAGTGTAGATCTCGGTGGTCGCCGGATCATTAAAAAAGGGGGGGGGGGGGGGGGGGGGGGGGGGGGGGGGGGGGGGGGGGGGGGGG
>NZ_JAELUH010000413.1 GCF_016429215.1 Herbaspirillum sp. ASV7
CCCCCCCCCCCCCCCCCCCCCCCCCCCCCCCCCCCCCCCCCCCCCCCCCTTTTTTAATGATCCGGCGACCACCGAGATCTACACTTGTAGTGTATCGTCGGCAGCGTCAGATGTGTATAAGAGACAGGGCCAGGATGTCGTGGCGGCTGCCCAGCAGTTCGTATTTCTGTTGCGCCAGCCAGTGGCGCAATTGCGGCTCGGCCGAATAGACCACGCCGATCTCGATCTCGGCCTGGGCGATGCGTTCGGTCCG
>NZ_JAELUH010000051.1 GCF_016429215.1 Herbaspirillum sp. ASV7
TTCCAGAAGCTCTTCATCGATACCTGGCAACGCCAGCGCGGCCCCGACCTGGGTGATCACGCCTACTTCCCCACCGTCGCCCCGGCCGGCAGCGAGATCGTGCGCGCCATCGGCAGCTCGCCGGAGGATCCCTATAGCGTCATCTACGCCACCTTCCTCTCGGCCATCCACCATGCCGAACATTCGATCTACCTCACCAACGCCTACTTCGTGCCCGATCCGCAATTGCGCGAAGCCTTGAAAGCCGCGGCGCGGCGTGGTGTCGACGTGCGCCTGATCCTGCCCTCCCACAGCGATTCCTCGCTGGTGCTGTACGCCTCGCGCTCGTTCTACCAGGAGCTGCTGGAAGGGGGTGTACGCATCTTCGAGCGCCAGGATGCCTTGCTGCATTCCAAGACCGCCGTCATCGATGGCGTCTGGTCCACCATCGGCTCGACCAATCTGGATTGGCGCAGCTTCGTCTTCAACCAGGAGATCAATGCCGTCATCCTCAGCCCCTCGTTCGGGACCCAGGTCAAGGCGATGTTCGACCGCGATCTCGAGGTCTCTCGCGAAATCACCCGGGAGCAGTGGGAACAGCGCCCCATCAGCGAACGCATGAAGGAGTTCGGTGCCAGCGTCTGGGCGCGCCTGCTATAGCTTGGCTCAGCCACGACAAAAGAGGAGTCTGTCTTGCCATCCGTCATGATCCGCTTTGCTACCCGGCTTGCACTGTGCGCCACCCTGGCGCTGCCGGCGGCGGCGCAAACCCAGCTCGGTGCTGCGCAAATGCAGGCGCGCTATGCCCAGTTGCAGGGCCAGCTTGCCGACAACGCCTACCACCGCCCGCTCTACCTTGACTCCAGCGAGGACGGCGGCAGCGTCAAGGGCGACATCTATGCCGTGCTGCCCTACCCGTTCGCCCAGGTGCGTGCCGCACTTGAGGGCCCGGCGCACTGGTGCGACATCCTGATCCTGCACCTCAACACCAAGTATTGCCGCCTGCTCGACCAGGGTGGCCGGCCGCTCCTGCGCATGCAGGTCGGCAAGAAGACCGAGCAGGAACTGGACGATACCTACCGCGTCGACCTGCGCTATCGGGGCGGCGCCGGTGGTGGCGATTATCTTTCCGCGTCCATGCAGGCCGACAAGGGGCCGCTGGGCACCTCCGACTACCGCATCGGCATCGAAGCCATCCCCCTGGACGAACAGCGCTCCTTCCTGCATTTCGGCTATGCCTATTCCTATGGCATGGCCAGCAAGCTCGCCCTGCGCGCCTACCTCATGACGGCAGGCCGCGACAAGGTCGGCTTCAGCCTGCTCAAACGCAATGCAGACGGCCAGCCGCAATACATCAACGGCAGCCGCGCCACGGTGGAGCGCAATACCATGCGCTACTACCTGGCCATCGACGCCTACCTGGCCAGCCTCCAGGCAACCCCTGCCGACCGGCTGGAAAACCGCCTGGCGCACTGGTACGACGCCACCGAGCAATACCCCCGCCAGTTGCATGAAGTCAGCCGCGATGACTATCTGCTCATGAAGCGCCGCGAGATCACCCGCCAGCAGGACACGCGCTAGGGCTGGCTGGCCGCCTGCTCGCGCAACCACTCCAGGAAGGCCGCCACTGCCGGTCGGCGCGCATGGTGCGCCGGATAGACGGCGAAGTGCGGCTTGACCGCGATCGCCCGCTCCAGCCCGAAGATGGGCTTGAGCTTTTTCTCCTCGATATGACGCGCAGCGATGGTCGCGCTTTCCAGCGCCACACCCAGTCCCTGCGTGGCCGCATCCAGCGACATCTGGGCCCGGTCGAAGCGCACCGGAAACTGCTCGGGTGGACGCACATCGGTAAATTCGGCGAACCAGTCGGCCCACTGCACCACGCTCACATTGCTGCGGATCAGCTTCACGCCGAGCAGGTCGGCGGGCTTCTTGAGCCTGTGCTCGCGGATGAACGCCGGACTGGCCAGCGGCACGACACGCTCCTCCAGCAATGGCTCCACCACCAATCCCGGCCAGTTGGGGATGCCGTAGCGGATATCGATATCGACCTCGCCCAGCTCGAAGTTGCTCAGCGAATGGGCCGCCGACAGGTTGAAGGTGATCTCGGGATGCCTACGCGCAAAGTCATTGAGGCGCGCCATCAGCCACAGGCTGGCGATGCTGGGCGCGGAATGGATGTAGAGGGTATTGCTCACCCCCTGGCGCACATCCATGGAAGCCGCCGTGATGGCCGAGATGGCCCCCTGGATGCGGCTCAGGTAGGTCTCGCCCGCCGTGGTGATGCGCACGCCATGGGCGCTGCGCTCGAACAGCCGGATTCCCAGGTAAGACTCCAGGCGCGCTACCTGGTGACTCACGGCCGAAGCCGTCAGATGCAGCTCGGCGGCGGCCAGCGCAAAACTCTTGCGCCGTGCGACAGCTTCGAAGGCCTGGAGATTGGGTAGCGGCGGGAGAACGGCCATGGCTGCGGCTGATAGCTAAGATGACAGATCATCACTTTAACATGACGAGACTTCGCTTGTCGTCAGGCGAGGAAAGTTCGACCATGCACCTCAAGAACAATAACGGAGACATGGGCGTATCGCCTCGCCGCTGCATTGCAGCGTCCGCACCTGTGTTGTCTCCGGTGTTCCGCAACCGAACGCAATTTTCTGGAGATATTCGACATGCTGCTCAAGGACAAGGTCGCCGTCATCACCGGCGGTGCAGGAATCAACGGTCTGGGGTTCGCCACGGCGCGCCTGATGGCTTCCCAGGGTGCCCGCGTGGTGGTGCTCGACCTGGCCCAGGCCGATCCGGCCGGGGCGGCCGCGCGTCTGGGCCAGGGCCATCTGGGCCTGGTCGCCGACGTGACCGACAAGGCTTCCTGCGAGGCCGCTGCCGCCGAGGCGATGCGCCAGTTCGGTCGCATCGACATCCTGGTCAACAACGCCGGCATCACCCAGCCGGTCAAGACGCTGGAGATCACCGGCAGCGACTATGACCGCATCCTGGATGTGAGCCTGCGCGGCACGCTCTACATGTCGCAAGCGGTGCTGCCGGCGATGCGCTCGCAGAAGAGCGGCTCCATCGTCTGCATCTCCTCGGTGTCGGCCCAGCGCGGCGGCGGCATCCTGGGCGGCCCGCATTATTCGGCGGCCAAGGCCGGCGTACTGGGCCTGGCGCGCGCCATGGCGCGCGAGTTCGGGCCGGAGGGCATCCGCGTCAACAGCATTACGCCCGGCCTGATCGGCACCGACATCATCAAGGGCAAGCTCACCGAGGACAAGAAGGCCGAGATCGCCGAGACCATTCCCCTGGCCCGCCTGGGCCGTGCCGAGGATATTGGCGGTGCCTGCGTGTTCCTGGGCAGCGACCTGTCGCAGTACTGCACCGGCATCACGCTGGACGTCAATGGCGGCATGCTGATCCACTAAGCCATTCTCATCACCATGCCGGCCTGGCCGGCAATACCAGAACAAACAGGAGACCAGACATGACCCAAGACCACAGCAAACCTGGCCAACCCGCCATGCGTCGCCGCCAGCTGCTCAAGGCCGGCGCCGTGGGCGCGGCCCTGCCGCTGTTTTCCATCGCCACACGCAGCGCCAACGCCGCCGAGTTCAACTACAAGTTCGCCACCGGCCAGGACCCGTCGCACCCGGTCAACAAGCGTGCGCAGGAAGCCATCGACCGCATCCGCAACGCCACCAACGGGCGTCTGGACATCAAGCTGTTCCCGGCCAACCAGCTCGGCTCGGACACCGACCTGATGTCGCAGATCCGCAATGGTGGCGTGGAGTTCTTCAACCAGGCCAGCGTGGTGCTCTCGACCCTGGTGCCGGCGGCCGGCATCGTCAATACCGGCTTCGCCTTCCACGACTACAAGGAAGTCTGGCAGGCCATGGATGGCCCGCTGGGCGCCTACGTGCGCGCGCAGATCGAGAAGGTGGGCCTGTTGACCATGTCCAAGCCCTGGGACAATGGCTTCCGCCAGATCACCACCTCCACCAAGCCGATCAAGACCGCCGGCGACCTCAAGGGCCTGAAGCTGCGCGTGCCGGCCGCGCCCATGCTGACCTCGCTGTTCACGGCCCTGGGCGCCAGCCCCACGCCGATCAACTTCAACGAGGTCTATTCCTCGCTGCAGACCAAGCTGGTCGAGGGACAGGAAAACCCGCTGGCCATCATCAGCACCGCGCGCCTCTACGAAGTACAGAAGTACTGCACCATCTCCAATCACGTCTGGGATGCCTACTGGATCCTGGGCAACCGCCGCGCCTTCGAGAAGCTGCCCAAGGACATCCAGGAAATCGTGCGCCGCGAACTGGACAAGGCCGCCACCGACGAACGCGCCGACATCGCCTCGCTCTCCGGCTTCGCCCGCAATGATCTGCAGGGCAAGGGCGTACAGATCATCGAGGCCGACAAGGCTTCCTTCAAGGAAGCGCTGGCCCGTGGCACCTTCTACAAAGACCTGCGCGCCAAGTTTGGCGATGATGCCTGGAAGCTGTTGCAGAACAGCGTCGGGAGCCTGGGATGAGCGCCCTGTCGCTGGAGCAGCCGGTGGCCGACAGCCGCTCGCTGGCTGCGCGCCTGGAAAACTGGCTGGGCCATGCCATCGAGATCCCCGCCGCCGCCCTGGTGATCGGCGAGGTGGCGGTGCTGCTGGCGGGCGTGGTGATGCGCTTCATCTTCAACAGCCCCATTCCCTGGGCCGATGAACTGGCGTCCATCCTCTTCCTGTGGCTGGCCAACCTGGGCGCGGCCGTGGCCCTGCGGCGCGGCACCCATATGCGCACTACCGTGCTGGTGGGCTACCTGAGCGAACGCGGCAAGGCTTGGGCCGAGGCACTGGCCATCATCGCCCCGTGCGTGATGCTGCTGATCCTGATGCAGCCGATGTGGGAATACGCCGAAGACGAGATGTTCGTGCAGACCCCGGCGCTGGGCTGGCCCAATACCGTGCGCGCTGCTGCCGTGGCGGTGGGGGCGGCGCTGATGATCGTCATCTGTCTCTTGCGCATCTCGCGCCAGAAACTGGTGGATCTGCTGGGCGTGGTGGCCTTGCTGGCCGCCGTGGGCGCGGCCATGTATTTCGGTGCCGGCTGGCTGCAAGCCATCGGCAACTGGAACCTGGTGGTCTTCTTCGGCCTGGTGCTGGGCGTGTCGGTGCTGCTGGGCATCCCCATCGCCTTCTGCTTCGGCCTGGCCACCGTGGCCTTCCTGCTGACGGTGACCACCAGCCCGCTGGCCGTGGTGGCCGGTCGCTTCGACGAAGGCATGTCCTCGCTGATCCTGCTGGCCGTGCCCCTGTTCATCCTGCTGGGCCACCTGGTGGAGATGACGGGCATGGCCAAGGCCATGGTGGATTTCCTGGCCTCGCTGCTGGGGCACGTGCGCGGTGGCCTGAACTATGTGCTGCTGGGCGCGATGCTGCTGGTCTCGGGCATCTCCGGCGCCAAGACCGCCGACATGGCGGCCGTGGCGCCGGTGCTGCTGCCGGAGATGAAGCGGCGCGGCAACCATGAAGGCGAACTGATCTCGCTGCTGGCCGCCTCCGGCGCCATGGCCGAGACCATTCCGCCCTCGCTGGTGCTCATCACCATCGGCTCGGTGGCCGGTGTCTCGATTGCGGCGCTCTTTACCGGCGGCATCATGCCCGGCATCGTGCTGGCGGTCCTGCTGGCGATCCTGGCGCGCTGGCGCAGTGCCGAGATCGTCGAAGGCATCCAGCGCGCGCCGGGCAAGGTGGTGCTGCGTACCCTCATCATCGCCCTGCCGGCGCTGGCCCTGCCCATCCTGATCCGTACCGCCGTGGTGGAGGGGGTGGCCACCGCCACCGAAGTCTCCACCATCGGCATCGCCTATTCGGTGGTGGCGGGCCTGCTGGTCTATCGCAAGTTCGACTGGAAGCGCCTCTATCCCATGCTGGTCGATACCGCGGCCTTGTCGGGGGCCATCCTCTTCATCATCGGTACCGCCACCGGCATGTCGTGGGCGCTGACGCAATCGGGCTTCTCGCACTCCCTGGCCGAGGCCATGACCAGCGTGCCGGGTGGCAAGTACGGCTTCCTGCTGGTGTCGATCGCCGCCTTCGTGGTACTGGGCAGCGTGCTGGAGGGCATCCCGGCGATGGTGTTGTTCGCGCCCTTGCTCTTCCCGGTGGCCAAGGCCATCGGCGTGCACGAGGTGCACTACGCCATGGTCATCATCCTCTCCATGGGCGTGGGCCTGTTCGCGCCGCCCTTCGGACTGGGCTACTACGCGGCCTGCACCATCGGGCGGGTGCATCCGGACGTGGCCGTCAAGCGCATCTGGCCCTACCTGGGCGCGCTGGTGGTGGGTCTGCTGATCGTGGCCTTCGTACCGTGGTTCTCGGTCGGTTTCCTCTGATCCCTCTCAATGCAAGCACACTCTAAGCAAGGAATCGCAATGTCTGACAATCTGGAAAACCTGCGCGCCAGCGCATACCGCATCCGCCGCAATGCCGTGCGCATGGGCGAGGTCCAGGGCCAAGGCTATATCGGCCAGGCCCTGGGCTGGGCCGACGTGCTGGCCGTGGCCTTCAAGCACGCCATGCAACTGCGCCCGCAAGACCCCGAATGGAGCGGCCGCGACCGCTTCCTGCTCTCGCACGGTCACTACGCCATCGCCCTCTATGCGGCCCTGATCGAAGCCGGCGTCATTGCTGACGAAGAACTGGAATCCTATGGCAGCGACGACAGCCGCCTGCCCATGTCGGGCATGGCGACCTATACGCCGGGCATGGAAATCTCCGGCGGTTCGCTCGGCCAGGGTCTGGCCATCGGTGTGGGCATGGCACTGGGCCTGCGCTACAACAACAACCCGGCCTTCGTCTACAACTCCATGTCCGATGGTGAGCTGGACGAAGGCTCCACCTGGGAAGCCGCCATGGGCGCGGCCCACCACCAGCTGGGCAATCTGATCTGCCTGGTCGACATCAACAACCAGCAGGCCGACGGCCCCTCCAGCAAGATCATGGGATTCGAGCCGCTGGCCGACAAATGGGCCTCGTTCGGCTGGCATGTGCAGCGGGTCGATGGCAATGACCTGGCGGCCGTGGTGCAGGCCTTCGATACCGCGCGCAACCTGAGGGAAGCCAAGCCGCGCGTAATCCTGTTTGACACCCTGATGGGCAAGGGGGTGCCCTTCCTGGAGCAGCGCGAGAAGAACCACTTCATCCGCGTCGATCCGCCTGAATGGCAGCAAGCCCTGTCCATCCTCGACCAGTCCTATCAACAAGGAAGCCAAGCATGAACACCGTCGCAGAAAAGAAACCGCGCCTGACCACCTCGGCCATGATCGCCTCCATCGCCGGCGAAGGCCAGCGCGTGCAGGCCGCGCCATTCGGCAAGGCGCTGGTGGAATATGCCGCTGAGCGTCCCGAGATCGTCGGCCTGACCGCCGACCTGGCCAAGTACACCGACCTGCACCTGTTCCAGAAGGCTTATCCGGAGCGCTTCTTCCAGATGGGCATGGCCGAGCAGCTGTTGATGGCCGCCGCCGGCGGCATGGCCAAGGAAGGCCTGGTGCCCTTCGCCACCACCTATGCCGTGTTTGCCACCCGCCGCGCCTATGACTTCATCCACCAGGTGATTGCCGAGGAAAACCTGAACGTCAAGATCTGCTGCGCCCTGCCGGGCCTGACCACCGGTTACGGTCCCAGCCACCAGGCCACCGAAGACCTGGCGATGATGCGCGCCATTCCCGGCATGACCATCGTCGATCCTTGCGACGCGTTGGACCTGGAACAGGCCGTCCCCCAGATCGCCGCCCATCAGGGCCCGGTCTACATGCGCCTGGCGCGCGGCAACGTGCCACTGGTGCTGGATGAATACGACTACAGGTTCGAACTGGGCCGCGCCAAGGAAATCCGCGACGGCAACGATGTGCTGATCATCTCCAGCGGCTTCATGACCATGCGCGCGCTGGAAGTGGCCAAGGCCCTGGAAGCTGACAAGGTCAGCGTGGCCGTGCTGCACTGCCCGACCATCAAGCCCTTCGACGAGGCGACCGTGATCGAACAGGTCAAGAAGAAGAACCGCCTGGTAGTGGTGGCCGAGAACCACTCGGTCATCGGTGGCCTGGGCGAGATCGTCGCCAGCACCCTCATGCGCCATCGCGTGCAGCCGGCCGGCTTCCAGATGGCCGGCCTGCCGGACGCCTTCCTCGACGCGGGTGCGCTGCCGACCCTGCATGACCGCTATGGGATCAGCTGCGAGGTGTTGAGCCGGCGGATCAAGGAGTGGTTGAAGTAAGTCCGGGCCAAGAAGGCTGAGCACGGTTCTTTACTTCGCAACTTGAATGGGATCGACACGATTTCCTAAAGTGCGATCCCATTCAATCAACCGATCGCCTGAGCGACCAATCGCACTCCCAGTGCGGCGCAAACCCGGTTGACAGTGTCGAAGCGAGGAGCGCTGCCAGGACGCAATGCCTTATACAGTGCCTCGCGCGTAATTCCGGCCGACTTGGCGATCTCGCTCATGCCGCGCGCACGGGCGATATCGCCCAAGGCCGACGCCAGCAAGCCGGCATCGTTGGCCGCGAGTATATCGGTGAGATAGGCAGCGATGGCTTCCTCACTGTCGAGATACGGAGCCGCATCGAACTCCGGAAGATCCGCTACTTTGATACGTCCAGTCATTTTTATTCCCTCCACCAATCCAGTGTTGCAGCCAATTCCTGGGCACGCTTGATATCGTTGGCTTGTGTTCTCTTCTCACCGCCAACCAGCAAAATGACGCATTTCCTGCCCCGCTGGGTAAAGTAGACCCGCCAACCTGGGCCCACATGGATACGCAACTCGGAGACTCCCTCCCCGACCGACAAGACATCCCCCATCAATCCACGTTCCAGACGCTTAATCCTTGCCACGATCACAGCACGTACCGTACTGTCCTTGATACCGTCGAGCCAGGATGTGAATTGGGGGAGTGGTTTAATGGAGTACATTAAATCATTGTAATCGAGCGATTACAATGATTTAATCGATGCAATGATACGATGCTGAATTGCCGAAAATATTCGCTGTCCGATCAGGCAAGAGTGCGCTTGGCCACAGACCTCATCGTTCGGCAATGAACAGGGCATAAAAAAAGGAGACCCAGGTCTCCTTTTCTCATGCTGCGCTGGCCGATCACTTCAGGCTCAGCACCCACTTCACCAGCTGGTGGGCTTCGGCTTCGGTCACCTGGCCCTTGTTGGCCGGCATCGGGACCGCGCCCCAGACGCCGCTGCCGCCTTCCAGCACCTTCTTGACCAGCTTGGCTTCGGCATCCTTCTGGCCGGCGTACTTCTTGGCCACTTCCTTGTAGGCGGGGCCGACGATCTTGGCATCCACCGAGTGGCAGGCCATGCAATTCTTGGACTTGGCCAGTTGCTCATTGGCCATGGCTTCGGCGGAAATGGCCGAACCGGCCACCAGGGTGGCGATCAACAACAGGTATTTCATGGGGGCTCCTCAGCGTGCGGTGGACGACGATCGCCTGCTGCAACACTTGTCAAGGCGCTTTACAGGCGCAGCCATTCTACCCGGCTTCGTACCGGCTCCCATATCTGTACTTGCGTATAACTGTCATAGATCAAATTCCATGACAGAAACACCTCATCGCCGCCCCGCCTTGCCCTCACTTGTCGGCCAGAGATATCATTGGCATCCGACTCATTCGGAATCGATATCAGTCCATGTCCGACCAACCCCGCCTGGAGCTGCGCCAGCTGCGCTACTTCGCCGCCGTCGCCGAGGAAAAACACTTCGGCCGTGCCGCGGCCCGCCTGCACATGACCCAGCCGCCGCTGTCGCAGACCATCGCCGCGCTGGAAGACCTGCTGGGTACGCCCCTGTTCCACCGCACCAAACGCAGCGTGGCCCTGACGGCCGCCGGCGCCGCACTGTTGCCAGAAGCACAACGCATCCTGCAACAAGCCGCCGCCCTGCCCGACCTGGCGCGCCGCGCTGCCAGCGGGGCCTCGGGCCTGCTATCGCTGTCCTTCATCTCCAGTGCCGACTACAGCATCCTGCCGCCGCTGCTGCAGCGCTTCCGCGCCCGCTATCCGCAGGTGCAGATCGAGCTGCGCGAGGCCACCACCGACATCCAGCTGGAAGACCTGATGCAGGGCAAGATCGATGCCGGCCTGCTGCTGCCGCCCCTGCCCGAGAAGGCCGCCGCCCTGCTGGATGTGCGCCCGGTGCTGTCGGAGCCGCTGATTGCGGCCCTGCCCGAGGGCACGGTCAAGAAACCCGGCCCGGTCTCCCTGAAGAGCCTGCGCGAGCTGCCGCTGATCATCTTCCCGCGCCGTATCTCGCCGGCCTTCCATGACACCATCCTGTCCTGCTTTCGGGATGCGGGCGTGACGCCCCATATCGGCCAGGAAGCCATCCAGATGCAAACCATCGTCGGCCTGGTGTCGGCTGGCATGGGCATGGCGCTTGTGCCACAATCCGTGTCGAACCTGAAGCGCCCGGGTGTCGACTACCGCCGCCTGAGCGACCCGGCGCCGGACATCCAGACCGGCCTGGCCTGGCGGCGCGACAGCACCTCCAGCGTTCTGCGGGCGTTGCTGGAGCTGCTCGACGACCCGGCCTGACCGCTATCCTGACAAATCGCGGACAAGAACTTGTGCCCTCGGCCGCGCTCCAAGTGCCGTTTGCCCTACAACAGAAAGATCAAACTCATGCTCGTCCACCCCATGCCCAACCCGATCGCCGTGCAGATCGGGCCCTTGGCCGTCCACTGGTATGGCCTGATGTACCTGCTGGCCTTCGCCCAGTTCATCGCGCTGGGCCGCCTGCGCATCAAGCAGCCGCACATCGCCGCCGTCGGCTGGAAGAAGGAAGACCTCGACGACATGCTCTTCTATGGCGTGCTGGGCGTGGTGCTGGGCGGGCGCATCGGCGAGATCCTGTTCTACAACCCGGCCTACTACTTCGCCCACCCGGCGGACATGATCGCGGTCTGGAAGGGCGGCATGTCCTTCCACGGCGGTTTCCTGGGCGTGATGCTGGCGATGTACCTGTGGGGCCGCAAGCGCGGCCGCAACCTGATGGACATCATGGATTTCATCGCTCCGATGGTGCCGCTGGGCTATGCCGCCGGCCGCCTGGGCAACTTCATCAACGCCGAACTGCCGGGCCGCCCGGCCGATCCCTCGCTGCCCTGGGCCATGATCTGGCCCAATGTGGACAACATCCCGCGCCATCCCTCGCCGATCTACCAGATGCTGGTCGATGGCATCCTGCTGTTCATCATTCTGTGGATCTTCTCGCGCCACTCCCGTCCGCGCATGGCGGTGGCCGGCATGTTCTCGCTGCTGTATGGCTGCGCGCGCTTCTTCACCGAGTATTTCCGTGTGCCGGATTACGAGGTCCATTTCGGCAGCATCACCATCTCGGCCGGGCAGATGCTGTCGGTACCGATGATCGTGCTGGGTATCATCCTGCTGGTGCTGGCCTACCGGCTCAGGCAGCAGGCGCAGGCACCCGCCGAACCTGTGCTGGGTGGCAAGAAGTAATCCTGCCTTCCTCCTGAAAACGGTCCGCCGTCCAGCCTGGCAGCTGGCACGGCGGGCTGCCTCATCCCTCAGACCACCTTTCGCACCTCAGTGGTCGCAGGCAGCAACGTAGAACCATCCCTGGCAGTCGGCACCATGAAGGGGATAGGCTTGCCCGTGCGCTTGTCCACCAGCACCGAGTGGCGCTCGCCACGCTCGAAGAGATGCTGCTCCCCCCATTGGCGCAGCGCTACCACGACGGGAAACAGGCTTTCCCCCGCCGACGTCAACACATACTCCTGATAGGCCGTGCCATCGGAGGCGTCCTGCGTCTCCAGGAGGCCCGCATCGACCAGCTTGCGCAAGCGATCGGCGAGGATGTTGCGGGCCATGCCCAGACTGCGTTGGAAATCACCGAAGCGGCGCATACCGTCGAAGGCATCGCGCACGATCAGCAGCGACCAGCGATCTCCGATCAGATCAACCGATCGCGCCACGGGACATGCTTCGTTTCTCAAGGACTTGCGAGATGGCATGGTGTTCTCTGTTGGGGGGACTGAGACAAGTTGTCTGGTTGCATTTTAAAACCACATCACCTAGCATTCAATCAGTTTTATTTTGAAACCAGATTGAAGGGACTTGAGATCATGAAGTCTTCTCCCACCTCCTCCCCGCCACCCGGGGAGCAGCACGAACAGCCTCAACCCGCCGGCCTGCCCAGGAGCCTGGTCTGGCTCTTCGCCATCGGCAGCGGCCTGAGCGTGGCGAACGTCTATTACGCCCAGCCCCTGCTGGACGCGCTGGCGCGCGACTTCGGCATCAGCCAGGCGGCCGTCGGCGGCGTCATCACGGCCACGCAGACCGGTTGCGCGCTGGCCCTGCTGTTGCTGGTGCCGCTCGGTGACAAGGTGGAGCGCCGCCGCCTGATGACGCTGCAGCTGCTGGCGCTGGCGGCCACACTGGCCGCCGTAGGAACGACACGATCCGCATCCGCCCTGCTGGCGGGCATGCTGGTGGTCGGCATGCTGGGTACGGCGATGACGCAGGGTCTGGTCGCCTATGCCGCCAGTGCGGCCGCGCCCCATGAGCAGGGTCGCGTGGTGGGCGCGGCGCAAGGCGGCGTGTTCATCGGCCTGTTGCTGGCGCGCGTATTTGCCGGCAGTGTCAGCGATCTCGTCGGCTGGCGCGGCGTGTATTTCTGCGCCGCCATCCTGATGCTGGCCCTTGCCCTGCCGCTTTGGCGGCGATTGCCGGCCTTGCCTGCGGCAGGCCGCACGATGACTTATCCACACCTGATCGCTTCCATGCTGACATTGCTGCGCCAGGAAGAGGTGTTGCAGGTGCGCGGCGTACTGGCGCTGTTGATGTTTGCGGTGTTCAACATCTTCTGGAGCGCGCTGGTGCTGCCGCTGAGCGCCGCACCCTATGGTTTCTCGCACACGGTCATCGGCGCCTTCGGGCTGGTCGGTGTCGTCGGTGCCCTCATCGCCGCACGCGCCGGGCATTGGGCGGATCAAGGTTATGCCCAGCGCACCAGCGCGGCGGCGCTGGCACTGCTGGTGCTGGCCTGGTGGCCACTGTCGTTGATGACGTCGTCCTTGTGGGCGCTGGTGATCGGTATCGTCCTGCTGGACCTGGGAGGACAGGCGCTGCATGTCACCAACCAGAGCCTGATCTTCCGTACCCGGCCCGAGGCGCATGGCCGGCTTGTCGGCCTGTACATGCTGTTCTACGCCCTCGGCAGCGGACTGGGGGCCATCGGCACCACCGTCACTTACGCCCACGCCGGCTGGCAGGGTGTATGTGCCCTGGGTGCGGCAGTGAGCCTGTTGGCCTTGCTGTTCTGGGCGATCACCGTGAATGTGACGACAGCGCGTGAGCGCACGCAAGTGCTGTCGGAGCCAGCGAAATGACAAAGGGCGGTGCCGATCACCCGGCACCGCCCTTCTATTTTCAAACAGTCGGCCTGTGGAAAACTCAGGCCTTCTTCAAAGCGCTGGCCGCGCGGGCGATCTCGGTGATCTTGTCCCAGTCACCGGCCTCGATGGCCGCCTTCGGGGTCAGCCAGGAGCCGCCCACGCAGACCACGTTCTTGCAGGCCAGGAACTGAGGCGCCGTCTCTTGCGTGATGCCGCCGGTGGGGCAGAACGACACATCAGCCAGGGGACCGGCAATGCCGTTGAGCATGCCGATGCCGCCCGCCGGCACCGCCGGGAACAGCTTCAGTTGACGGAAGCCCGCTTCACGCGCGGCCATCACCTCCGAGGGCGTCATCACGCCCGGCAGCAGCGGCAGGCCGCTACGCTTGGCGGCTTCGATCAGCGCCGGCGTCAGGCCGGGCGACACACCGAAGACCGCACCCGCATCACGCGAGGCCACGAATTCCTCGGGCGAGGTCAGCGTGCCCACACCAACGATGGCGTCCGGCACCGACTCGGCAATGGCGCGGATGGCCGGCAGGCCGTGCTCGGTACGCAGGGTGATTTCCAGCACGCGGATGCCGCCCGCGACCAGGGCGCGCGCCAGCGGCACGGCGTGTTCGATCTTGTCGATGGCGATCACCGGAATGACCGGCGAGGCGCGCATGATTTCCAGTGTGGTCTTCATACCGATGCTTTCTCTTTCTCAAAAATCGGCGGCAGGCCGAAGGTGGCGCCGCCCTCTTCTGCGGTGCCTACCGCGTTACGGAACAGGCTGAACAATTCACGCCCCATGCCATGCTGGTTGCCCGACAGGTCGGAGACGTCCTGGCTGCGCGCTTCCCACTCGGCGGCCGGTACCTTGGCTTCGAGCGTGCCGGCTTCGGCGTCCAGGCGGATGATATCCCCATTGCGCACGCGACCCAAGGGGCCACCGCCCAGCACTTCGGGCGTGACGTGGATGGCGGCCGGTACTTTACCCGATGCACCCGACATGCGGCCATCGGTGACCAGCGCCACGTGGCGCCCCTTGTCCTGCAGGATGCCCAGTGCCGGCGTGAGCGCGTGCAGCTCGGGCATGCCGTTGGCGCGCGGTCCCTGGAAGGTGATCACGGCGACGAAATCGCGGTCCAGCTCGCCAGCCTTGAAGGCCGCCATGAAGGCTTCCTGCGAATGGAACACCACGGCCGGCGCTTCCACCATACGGTGCTCGGGCTTGACGGCCGAGATCTTGATGACGGCACGGCCCAGGTTGCCTTGCAGCAGCTTCAAGCCACCGTCGGCCGAGAAGGGCTTGGCGACCGTGCCCAGCACGGTGTCGTCGCCACTCTGGGCCGGCACATCCTGCCAGGTCACGGTGCCGGGGCGGCCATCCTTGCCCTCGCTGGCCAGCATCGGCTCCTTGCAGTGCTGGCGCAGGCCCTGGCCGAGGATGGTGGTGACGTCGTCATGCATGAGGCCGGCATCGATCAGCTCGCGCAGCACGAAGCCGGTGCCACCGGCGGCGTGGAAGTGGTTCACGTCGGCGCTGCCGTTGGGGTAGATCTTGGTGATCAGCGGGACCACGGCGGAGAGCTTGTCGAAGTCGTCCCAGTCGATCACGATGCCGGCGGCCTTGGCGATGGCCACCAGGTGCAGGGTGTGGTTGGTGGAGCCACCGGTGGCGTGCAGCGCGACGATGGCGTTGACGATGGACTTCTCGTCGATCATGCGGCCCACCGGCGTGTAGTGCGCGCCGAGGTCGGTGATCCTGGCGGCCTGGCGGGCGGCCTCGGCAGTGAGGGCATCGCGCAACGGGGTGTTGGGAGTGATGAAGGCGGCGCCCGGCAGGTGCAGGCCCATGGCTTCCATCAGCATCTGGTTGCTGTTGGCGGTGCCGTAGAAGGTGCAGGTACCGGCACCGTGATAGGACTTGGACTCGGCCTCCAGCAGCTCGGCGCGACCGATCTTGCCTGCGGTATAGAGCTGGCGGATCTTGACCTTGTCGCTGTTGCTCATGCCGCTGGTCATGGGGCCGGCCGGCACGAACACCGCCGGCAAATGGCCGAAATGCAGCGCGCCGATCAGCAGGCCCGGCACGATCTTGTCGCACACGCCCAGGTAGAGGGCGGCGTCGAACATGTTGTGCGACAGCGCGATGGCGGTGGCCATGGCGATGGTGTCACGCGAGAACAGCGACATCTCCATCCCGGTCTGCCCCTGGGTGACGCCATCGCACATGGCCGGCGTGCCACCGGCGAACTGCGCCACAGCGCCAGCCTCGCGAGCGGCTTCCTTCAGGATCTGCGGGAAGCGCTCGAACGGCTGGTGCGCCGACAACATGTCGTTGTAGGCCGAGACGATGGCCAGCGACGGCGCCTTGTCCTCCTTCAGCTTGAGCTTGTCGTTGGCCGGGAAGGCCGCAAAGCCGTGGGCCAGGTTGGTACATGCCAGCGCACCGCGCTGGGCGCCCTTGCGGCGAGCCGCTTCCAGTCGTTCGAGATAAGCGGTCCGGTAAGGACGGCTACGTTCGGCGATGCGCCGGGTGACGCTGGCTAAGGTAGCGTTGAGAGGCATTGTCTTTTTCCTGTTAGCGTTAACAATGTAATTTTACTACACAATTTTCAATGAATGAAATCATACACTTAGAGCGCTGCAACATGCGCGGCGCATCCATTTTTTCATTGCGCCTACAAAAATCCACGTAAAAGCCTTATCAGTCTGCGTTTGCGGGCCACTCCAGCAAACCCGCCAACTTGTCATGGCCGCGTCACAAACTGTAGTGAAATTACCATTCTGTTCGCAATTGATGTATAGTTTCATCGTTGCACCAAGAATACGTATCGCGGCCGGCTGCAGGAGACACATGCAGCCACGGCTTGCCAGGCCACGACAGCCAACCGACACCAGACCATGCACACCACCGCACTGACCGACACGGCCGCCTTCAAGGCATTGCAACAACATCACGTCCAGGCCGTGGACTGGCACATGCGCGACCTGTTCGCGCAGCAACCTGATCGTTTCGAGCGCATGCACGTGCGCGCCGCCGGCCTCTTGCTGGACTATTCCAAGAACCGCATCCAGTCCGAGACCCTGTCGCTGCTGATGAGCCTGGCCCGCGAGCGTGGCGTGGAAGCGCTGCGCGAGGCCATGTTCTGCGGCGAGAAGATCAACTTTACAGAACATCGCGCCGTGCTGCACACCGCACTGCGCGCACCGGCCGGCGCCTGTGACGCCCTGGTGGATGGACACGGCGTGGGCGAAGACGTTCATGCCGTCTTGAACCATATCCGCGATTTCTCCGAGCGCGTGCGCAGCGGTGCCTGGCGCGGCCATACCGGGCGCGAGATCACCGACATCGTCAACATCGGTATCGGCGGCTCCTTCCTGGGCCCGCAGATGGTCTGCACGGCCCTGCGCGACTACCGCCATGCGCGCCTGCAGGCCCATTTCGTCTCCAACGTGGATGGCCATGACCTGGAAGAAGTGCTCTCGCGCGTGGACCCCGAGACCACGCTCTTCATCGTCGCCTCCAAGACCTTCACCACCCAGGAAACCATGCTCAACGCCAAGTCGGCGCGCGCCTGGTTCCTGCGCCACGGCAAGGAGGCCGACCTGGTCCGCCACTTCGTGGCGGTCTCCACCAATGCGACCGAGGTGGCCGCCTTCGGCATCGACCCCGACAACATGTTCCCCTTCTGGGACTGGGTCGGCGGGCGTTATTCGGTCTGGTCGGCCATCGGCCTGCCCATTGCACTGCTGATCGGCTTCGACCACTTCTCGGATTTCCTGGCCGGCGCCCATGCGATGGACCGCCATTTCCGCGAAGCTCCGCTGGAATCGAACATGCCGGTCATCCAGGCCTTGATCGGCATCTGGAACCGCAACTTCTTCAATAGCGAATCGCTGTCGGTGGCGCCCTATCACCAGTGGCTGCGCTATTTCCCGGCCTATCTGCAACAGCTCGACATGGAGAGCAACGGCAAGCGCATCACCCGTGATGGCACGGCCGTGGGCGTGGCCACCTGCCCCTTCATCTGGGGCGATGTCGGCACCAACGGCCAGCACGCCTTCTTCCAGCTGTTGCATCAGGGCACCGATGTCACGCCCATCGATTTCATTGCCGTCCTGAAACCCTCGCACCATCTTGCCGAGCACCAGGACGTGCTGCTGGCCAACTGTTTCGCCCAGTCCGAGGCCTTCATGCGCGGCAAGGCGGCTGCAGAGGTCCGTGCCGATCTGGAAAAGCAAGGTGTGGCCGAAGCGGAACTCCAGGCGCTGCTGCCGCACAAAACCTTCGACGGCAACCGCCCCAGCAATACCTTGCTGCTGCCGGAGCTGAGCCCGCATGCGCTGGGTGCCATGATTGCACTGTATGAGCACAAGACCTTCGTGCAAGGCGCCATCTGGGGCATCAACAGCTTCGACCAGTGGGGCGTGGAGCTGGGCAAGGTACTGGCCAAGACCATCCACGGCGAGCTCAAGAACGCACCCGATCCGGCGCTGCACGACGCCTCCACCAATGCCCTGATCGCATTGGCGCGGCAGGCGGCACAAGCGCGATAGGGCTGAGGCCCGCCACTTAGTACGATGTAGATAACGCACACAGAGACCTTACCTACCATGGCTATTTCCGATTTCGATCTGGTTTTATTCGGCGGCACCGGCGACCTGTCGATGCGCAAGCTGTTGCCCGCACTGTATGCCCGCGATCGCGCCCGCGACCTGCCGCCCGATGCGCGCATCGTCTGTCTGGGCCGTGACGAGAAGACCCGCGAGGAATTCCTGCAACTGGTGGAAAAATCCGCCAAGCCCCACGTGCCGGCCGCCAACCTGGACGCCGCCGTCTGGGACCGTTTCAGCAATCGCCTGCAATACGCCTCGGTCAATGCCAAGGAAGGCGCCAGCTTCGACCACCTCAAGGAAGCCCTGCGCGACATCGATGGCCTGGCCCGCGTGTTCTACCTGGCCACGCCGCCCAGCCTGTTCGCCTCGATCTGCGAAAACCTCTCCAAGGCCGGGCTGGTCACGCCAGCCTCGCGCGTGGTGCTGGAAAAACCGCTGGGCCGCGACTTGAAGAGCGCCCGCGACATCAACGCCCAGGTCGGCCGTTACTTCCAGGAATCGCAGATCTTCCGTATCGACCACTATCTCGGCAAGGAAGCGGTGCAGAACCTGCTGGCACTGCGCTTTGGCAACGTGCTGTTCGAACCGCTGTGGCGCCGCGAGTGGATCTCGGACGTGCAGATCACCATCGCCGAAGAGCTCGGCGTGGGTGGCCGCTTCGACTACTACGACACCTCCGGCGCCCTGCGCGACATGCTGCAGAACCACCTGCTGCAACTGCTCTGTATCGTCGCCATGGAGCCGCCCGTATCCAACTCGGCCGATGCCGTGCGTGACGAAAAACTCAAGGTGCTGCGCTCGCTCAAGCGCTTTACCCCGACCACGCTGGCCATGAACGTGGTGCGCGGCCAGTACCGCGCCGGCCATGTCAATGGTGTGGCCGTGCCGGGCTACCGCAAGGAAGCCGATGCCAATCCCGAATCGCGCACCGAGACCTATGTGGCGGTGAAGGCCGAGATCGATACCTGGCGCTGGGCCGGCGTGCCCTTCTACCTGCGTACCGGCAAGCGCATGGCCGATTCGCTGGCCGAGATCGTGGTGCGCTTCAAGAGCGTGCCGCACTCCATCTTCGCGCACCAGAACGACACCCCCAACTGCCTGGTGATCCGCCTGCAGCCCGACGAAGGCCTGCACATGAACCTGATGGCCAAGCAACCCGGCGACGGCATGCGTCTGCGCCCGGTGGAGCTGGAACTGGACTTCCGCGAGAAATTCAAGACCCCGCGCATGGACGCCTACGAGCGCCTGCTGCTGGACGTGCTGCGCGGCCACCTGACCCTGTTCATGCGCAGCGACGAACTGGAAGCCGCCTGGGAATGGGTGGAACCGATCCTGAACCACTGGGAGCAACAGGAAGCCGACCCCGTGCCCTATAACGCCGGCACCTGGGGCCCGGCCGCCGCCAGCGCCCTGATCGGTCGCGACGGCCTGCAGTGGCGCGAAGAAGCACTGCCCGAAGTCTAAGCAACACACCCGGCCATCATGTCCATGCTGCTCGACTCCATCCGCACCCACATCAACTCCCTCTCCAAGTCGGAGAAGAAGGTGGCTGCGACCATCCTCGCCAATCCGCAACTGGCGCTGGCGGAGAACCTGACGGCGCTGGCCAAGAACGCCGAGGTATCGGAGCCGACCGTGATCCGCTTCTGCCGCGCCATCGGCTACGAGGGCTGGCACGACTTCAAGCTGAAGCTGGCGCAGAGCCTGGCCCTGGCCCTGCCCGGCGCCGACGAGACGCTGGCCCAGGACGACCTGGCCGCCGACCTCGTCAACAAGATCTGCAGCCGCTCCATCAACACCCTGCTGGACCTGCGCAACCACCTCAATCCGGATGCCATCCAGCTGGCGCTGGACGTGCTGGCGCGCGCCAACAAGATCGAGTTCTACGGCCAGGGCACCTCCGGTATCGTGGCCAACGATGCCCAGCACAAGTTCTTCCGCTCGGGCGTACCGACGGTGGCCTACTCCGACCCGCACATCCACAGCATCGCGGCCTCGCTGCTGAAAGCGGGCGACTGCGTGGTGGCGATCTCGCAGCGCGGTGGCAATGCCGCCCTGCTGCGCTCGATCCAGCTGGCGCGCAAGGGTGGCGCCGACATCATCGTACTGGGTCCGTCCGGCACCCCGCTGGCCGAGCTGGCCACGGTGCTGGTGCCCATCGACCTGTCCTTCAACATCGACCCCTATACGCCCATCTCGGCGCGCCTGGCGCACCTGGTGGTGATCGACATCCTGGCAGTGGGCCTGGCGCTGCGACGGGGGCCGGAATTCCGCAAGAAGATGCAGAACGCGCAGAAGTCGCTGCAGAAGTTCGACATGCAGTTCGACTCCTTCTTCCGCTGACCAGGAGCGCGCCAGATCAAGTGTCAGCGATTGGCCGACAGACAGGACAGCACGATTGCGTACAATGGCGATGTCCCCCATTCTTCCAACTTAGCAACAGGACTTTCCATGAGCCAGCTTGACCAGTTGAAGCAGTACACCACCATCGTGGCCGACACCGGCGACTTCCAGGCGATGAAGGCCTTCGCCCCGCAGGACGCCACCACCAACCCCTCGCTGATCCTGAAGGCCGTGCAGAAGGCCGAGTACCAGCCGCTGCTGGCGTCCGTGGTCAAGGCCAACGCCGGCAAGAGCACCGACGAGATCATCGATCGCCTGCTGATTGCCTTCGGTCTGGAAATCCTCAAGATCATCCCTGGCCGCGTCTCCACCGAGACCGATGCGCGCCTGTCCTTCGACACCGCCGGCACCGTGGCCAAGGGCCGCGAACTGATCCGCCTGTATGAAGAAGCCGGCATCGCCCGCGAACGTGTGCTGATCAAGATCGCCTCCACCTGGGAAGGCATCCGCGCCGCCGAACTGCTGGAGAAGGATGGCATCCGCTGCAACCTGACGCTGCTGTTCTCGCTGCCGCAAGCCATTGCCTGCGCCGAAGCGGGCGTGCAACTGATCTCGCCCTTCGTCGGCCGCATCTATGACTGGTACAAGAAGTCCACCGGCCAGGAATACACCGGCAGCGACGATCCCGGCGTGCAGTCGGTCAAGGCGGTGTACAACTACTATCGCAAGTTCGGTTACGCCACCGAGGTGATGGGCGCCAGCTTCCGCAACACCTCGCAGATCGTCGAACTGGCCGGCTGCGACCTGCTCACCATCAGCCCGGACCTGCTGCAGAAGCTGGCCGACACCGACGCCCCGGTGGAACGCAAGCTGAGCCAGGAAGCCGCCGCAGCAGCCGATATCACCCGCATCTCGCTGGACGAAAAGGCTTTCCGCCTGGCCTTGAACGGCGACGCCATGGCCACCGAGAAGCTGGCCGAAGGCATCCGCCAGTTTGCCGCCGATGCGGTCAAGCTGGAGCAGATCGTGGAAGGCTTGCGCTAAGCCAGACCGCGCGCACGGACAGCAAGAACAGAAAGGCCGCATCGCCAGGACGATGCGGCCTTTTTCGCAGGTTCAAGCCACGGTCGATCAGCTTGCCAGCATCTCCGGCAGGGCCGCGATCACCTTCTGGCTGCATTGTTCCAGGGTCTCGTTGAGCCACTGCTGGACCATCAGGTAGTCATCCTTGGCCCAGTCTTCCAGCGGCAGGGCCTTTTCCGAGACGCGGTTGCAGGAGACCTCCACCAGCGGGCTGAAGGTGAATAGTCCGGCACTCTCCTTGCGCTTGTAGACGGAAAGCTCGGTATTCATCTTGAACAAGTTGGCCTCTTCACCGCTGAGGCTTTCGTAGATCAGCGTCGAACTGCCGCCGGCCACCATCACGGCGTTCTTGAATGTCCCCGGCTGCAGCTCGGGGCGCGCCTGCAAGGCGCCGTTGACCTTCTTGCTCAGCTGGCGGATGTAGTCGGTCGCCACCGGATTGCGCACATGCTGGCGATCCTTGACGTCCTCGAATTTCTCGCCCTTGAGGTCTTCCTTGCTGAAGCCGCTGAAGCCCAGGCCGCCCCCCAGCGCGAACATGACCACGTTCAGCGCCACCTGCCCGGCCACCTGGTTCTGGGTATGCTTGGGACGCACGATGAAGACTTCTTCCGGCACCTCCTTGAGACGGGAGCCGTTGGAGAACTTGGTGGTATAGGCCACGCCGAGGATGGTCGCCGGCGCTTCAGGCGCGGCCGAGACCGCTGCTGCTGCCGCTGCCGGCACTGCCGTGACCGCCGTGGCAGTTGCCACCGGAGTCGGCGTTGCAATTTCGGTCGTAGCCGCTGCCGGCTGCGACGGCGGTGTCGAGGAGGCCACCGGCGCAGTGGCGGAGGACTTGTCCGCAGGCGCGCTCGCGCAGCCGTTCAGGGCGACCAGTGCGGCCAGGGCAATAAGTTTGAGCTTCAAGGTCATATTATATTTTCGTCAAAAAAAAGTTAAAACAATCCCCTGCCTTGACCTGCAAAGCATTTAATTCGTGAAGTGAAAGGGATGGACAGACGAAAATCGCTTTTTCGCTGAAGCGCACGCCTGTAGGGCCTGACGGCGTGATGAAAAAATCGACTCCCCCGATGTCTGGAGCCTGAATATTAGTTTACATGCGTCAAGATTGTCTATAGGCAATCTTATAACATTCAAGTTTTAACTTGATTATCAATTCCGCAAAAATAACAGCACAGCACAACATCCATACGCCGTTGGCAACCCGCATCGACGCGGCATGCGCACGGACATGACTCCGCGGCGACCCGCTCAGCCGCGCGACTGACGGGTCGCTTCCTCCAGCGTAAGCAGGGTATGCGCTATGGTATCGGTCGTGGCCAGCGTCTTGATGGTGCCCGTGCGCAACGCACCCAGCAGGGCACTGGCCTTGCTGCTCTCACTGGCCACCGCGATCACGTCGGGAATGCGGCGCAGGTCGTCCAGCGAGAGCCCGATCACCCGCCCATGGGTTTCGGTACGGGTGGGCTCGCCATGGATGTTGATGAAGTCATAGCCCATCATGTCGCCCACCGCGCCCTGGCGACGCAGCTCGGTGATTTCCTGTGGGGAGAACCAGCCCATGCGGACCATCTGGCTTTCTTCGTTGATGTCGCCGATGCCGATCAGTGCGACATGGGCGCGGCGCGCCTTGTCCAGCGTGGGCCGCACGGCGTCGTTGGCCAGCAGGGCATCGCGCACGGCGGCGCTGTCAACCAGCGCCGGCGCATACAAAGTCTCGCTCTCGCCGCCGAAACGTGAGGCCAAGCGGCGGCAGATGTGATCTGAATTCATCGTCTCACCACCACGATAGTAGCCACCGATGGCACACACGAAGGTAGCGCTGCGCCGGGTGTTCGATAACGCATGCTCGGAGACGGCATTGATGTTGCGGCCAATACCCACGGCCACGATGCTGTCATCGGTCAGACTGCGATCGAGGTGATTGGCCACCAGGCCGGCCAGCAAGGCGCGCTGCCGCTCCTGGTCATTGTGACTGACCGAGATGAGCGCGCGTTCGATGCCGAAGCGCTGCATCAATGCATGTTCCAGTTCGATGGTCAGACCCGGATGATGACGCACGCGGATCTCGACGATACCCTCGTCCTGCGCCCGCTTGAGCATGCGCGCAATCGAGGCGCGCGAAATCGAGAAACGCTCGGACAACTCCTGCTGCGTCAGACCGTCGACGTAGTACAACGTGGCCAGCCGAGTCAACTCATCCATCGACATGGATTTCCCCCTTTGCTTGCCACATCCCGATCATCGCGGCCGCGAGCGACCTCATCGCACGCGGTGCGGCGCTCATGGGCGCCTGATATTGTGCAGATTGCATTCATATTCCCTGATGCGTTCCAGCTTCTCCGAGGAACGCCCACCTGAAAACTCCGAGGCCAGCCAGGTATCGACGATCGCCTTGGCCAGCTCCACCCCGACCACGCGCGCCCCCAGGGTAATGATTTGCGCATCGTTACTCTTGCTGGCGCGTTCGGCCGAATAGGTGTCGTGACATTGCGCGGCCCGCACACCGGGCACCTTGTTGGCGGAGATGGCCATGCCAATGCCGGTTCCGCATAACAGGATGGCGCGCCCGAACGCGCCCTGGCTGAGCTGTTCAGCGACGGCAAAGGCGATATCGGGGTAGATCACGGGCTCCGTATCATGGGTGCCGAAGTCCACCACGTCAAGGCCCTTGCCCAGCAGATGGGACTTGATGATCTCCTTGAGCGCGTAGGCCGCCTCGTCACAACCGATCGCTATTTTCATCCTTGACTCCTCTAGTGCGCATGCCTACCTGGCCATGCGTTCATCTGAATATTTATTCACAAACGATCATTTGATCACAATGAGACTAATGCATCTCGCAACAAAATTCCATGAAAAGCATAAAAATGACTCCGAGACCAATAAATATCACATTAAATTCGAGATCAAAATGACTTTTTCTTATTTGAAACCCCGATGAAATGTCCGTTGACATGAAAATGATTATTTGCAATGATGGCCCCATAAAACAATTAATCATCATTGAACATTTGTTCATGACATGAATGGAGACAGTCATGGCAGAGCTATTACTGGACGCACAAGGAGTCGGCAAGCGCTTCAACGAGGTCGCCGCGCTCATCGATGGCCGGCTGCAGCTGGCGCGTGGCAGCGTGCATGCCCTATGCGGCGGCAATGGTGCCGGCAAGTCGACCTTCCTGGGGATCTTGATGGGCTTGCTGCGGCGTGACACCGGCGAGATCCTGCTCAAGGGGCGCCCGGTCGACTTCCACTCCCCCGCCGAGGCCCTGCGCCATCACATCGCCATCATCACCCAGGAGCTCTCCCCCATCCCCGGCATGAGTGTGGCGGAAAACCTCTACCTCGGCCGCGAACCTCGCCGGGCCGGCCTCTGCGTGGACACCCGAGCCATGGAACGGCAGGCCCAGGCAGTGCTGGACCGCCTGCAATTCCAGGTGGACGCCCGTGCCCGCATGCGCGAGCTGAGCCTGGCCCAGGTGCAACTGGTGGAAATCGCCAAGGCCTTCAGCCATGACTGCGACGTGATGATCATGGATGAACCGACCTCGGCCATCGGCGAGAACGAAACCGGGCTGCTCTTTCGCGCCATCCGCAGCGTGGCCGCACAGGGCAGGGGCATCATCTACGTCTCCCATCGCTTGTCGGAGATCTTCCAGATCGCCGACCACTACACGGTCTTTCGCGATGGCCGCTTCGTCCAGAGCGGCGCCATCGGCGAGATCGACCGTGCCACGCTGGTCAAGGCCATCGTTGGCCGCTCGCTGCAGCACCAGCAGCGCATCCCGCGCCAAGGCGGCACACCGGTACTGGCCAGCCAGGGCCTGAGCCGCACGGCCGAGTTCGAGGATGTGTCCCTGCAAGTACATGCCGGCGAAGTGGTCGGCATCTACGGCCTGATGGGCTCGGGACGCAGCGAATACCTCAACTGCCTCTACGGTCTCACGCGCCCCGAACGCGGCAGCACCAGGCTGCTGGGGCAGAAGCTGCCCGAGGGGCGGCCGGCCGCCAGCATTGCTGCCGGGCTGGCGCTGGTGACCGAGGACCGCAAGAACAGCGGCCTGGTGCTATGCGCCTCGGTCCAGGACAACATCGCGCTGGCCGCCTACCGGCGCCTATCGCAACTGGCCCTGATCCGCCGCAAGCCGGTCCAGCATCTGGTGCAGCAAATGATCCAGCGCCTGCAAATCAAGGTCAGCTCGACACAGCTGCCGGTGTCCTCCATGAGCGGTGGCAACCAGCAGAAAGTGGTGCTGGCGCGCTGCCTGTCGACCCAGCCGCGCTGCCTGCTGTGCGACGAACCCACGCGCGGCATCGACGAAGGCGCCAAGCGCGAGGTCTACCAGTTGATCGACCGCTTCGTCGCCGACGGCGGCGCGGCCCTGGTGGTGTCATCGGAGGCCCAGGAAATTCTGGACCTGTGCGATCGCATCGCCATCTTCAAGTCCGGACGCATCGTCGACATCGTCGATGCGCACGCCACCACCCAAGAAGAACTCCTCCACCTGGCCTCATGATGATCACCAAACTCTCTACCCTCACGGCCGGCCGGCTGGCCACGCCCTCCCTGTCGAACCTGCGCCTGGCCTGTGCGCGCTATGGCGTGCTGGCCGCGCTGGTGGCGCTGTGCATTGCACTGTCGCTGGCCACGCCCTATTTCATGACGCTGGAGAACTGGACCGACATCCTGCGCCAGACCTCCATCAACGGTATCCTCGCCATCGGCATGACCTACGTGGTGCTCACCGGTGGCATCGACCTCTCGGTGGGCGCGTTGCTGGCCTTCTCCGGCATGGTCTGTGCGTGGCTGGCCACCGGTGGCGGCTACTCAGCCGTCGTGGCGGTGGCCGCCGGACTGGGTGCGGGTGCGGCACTGGGCGCCATCAGTGGCGTGCTGGTGGCACGCATGGCCGTCCCCTCATTTGTAGCCACGCTGGGCATGTTGAGCGCCGCTCGCGGCGCCACCTACATCTATAACGACGGCATGCCGGTCTCCGACCTGCCGGCCGGCCTGCTGGCCATCGGCAGCGGCCAGATCCTGCATGTGCCGCTGCCCATCGTGATCTTCGGTGTGGTGATCGCACTGAGCTGGTTCATCCTGCGCTTCACCATCTATGGCCGCTACATCTATGCGGTGGGCGGCAACATCAAGAGTGCCAAGACCAGCGGCATCGATACCGGCCGCGTGCTCTTCGTGGTCTACGTGATCAGCGGCCTGCTGGCCGGACTGGCCGGCGTCCTGCTGGCGGCCCGCACCACCGCAGCGCTGCCGCAGGCGGGGGTGTCCTATGAACTCGATGCCATCGCTGCCGTGGTCATCGGCGGCACCAGCCTCTCGGGCGGTACCGGTACGCTGGGTGGCACCGTGGTGGGAGCGCTACTGATCGGCGTCATCAACAACGGGCTCAACCTGCTCGGCGTGTCTTCCTATTACCAGCAAGTCATCAAGGGCGTGATCATCGTCGGCGCTGTCCTGCTGGATTCCTCGCGCAAGAAGAACTGAAGTCCAACAACAACGAAACCGGAGACAAATCATGATCAAGAAAACCCTGGCCAGTCTGCTCCTGATGGCGGTAGCTGCCACCGCCACCGCCCAGAACAAACCCCTGCGCATCGGCGCGGCCGTCTATGGCCTCAAGGGCGAATTCATGCAGATGTGGAGCAAGCAGCTCAAAGCCCATCCGGCTGTGCAGGATGGCAGCGTGCAGGTGACCGTCTTCGACGGCAACTACGATGCACTGACCCAGAGCAACCAGTTCGACACCATGATCCTGCAGAAGTACGACGCCATCATCTTCGTGCCGATCGACCTCAAGGCCGGCGCAGCGCCTGTGCAAAAGGCGATCAAGGCCGGTATTCCGGTGATCGGCTCCAATACCCGCGTCATGGGGGATGTGCTGACTTCCTATGTGGGCAATGACGATGTGGTGGCCGGTCGCCTGGAAGCCGAGTCCCTGATGAAGTCCCTCGATGGCCGTGGCAACATCGTCATGATCGAAGGTCCCATCGGTCAATCCGCCCAGATTGAGCGCGCCCGTGGCAACGATGAAGTACTGGCGCGCTATAAGGACGTCAAGGTATTGGCCCGCAAGACCGGCAACTGGTCGCGTGCCGAGTCGATGGCGCTGATGGAAAACTGGCTCACCGCCCATCCCGGCCAGATCAAGGGCGTACTGGCACAGAACGATGACGAGGCGCTGGGCGCATTGCAGGCGATCAAGTCCAAGGGCATCGATCCCAAGAGCATCCCGGTGGTCGGTATCGATGGCATCGCAGACGCCATCGCCGCCGTCAAGCGTGGCGAGATGGTGACCCACTTCCAGGATGCCCAGGCCCAGGCGCAAGGCGCACTGGACCTGGCCCTGCGCGCCATCAGGGGTCCTTCCTATCAGCCACGTTCCAGCATCTGGGCCGAGTATGGCGACAAGATGCCCTGGGCCGGTGGCGCCGCCAAGTCCTATACCGTGCCCTGGACTACCGTCACGCCCGAGAACGCCGATGAGTTTCTGAAGAAGGTCAGGAAATGACCGCCCTCGCCTGCGCAGGCGATGACTACCGTTCGCGCGTCGTCATCGTCACCGGCGCTGCCGCCGGGATAGGTCTGGCAACCAGCCAGCTGCTGGCCGATCGTGGCGCGCAACTGGTGCTGGTGGACCGCAGCGGCGAGATAGAAGGCCTGCCCGATCGACTGGCCGGTGGCGTGCAACGTCACCTGGCCGTGGTCATGGATGTGTGTGACCAGACCGCCATTGCCTCGCTGGTGCATCAGGTTCAAGCGCGCTACGGCCGCATCGACGTCCTGGTCAACAACGCCGGCGTGGCCCTGCTGGAAGCCGCTGCCGAAGCCTCGTCAGCCGACTGGGACCGCACCATGGCGATCAACCTCAAGGCGCCCTTCCAGCTCGCCCAGGCGGTGTTGCCGCTGATGCGCCAGCAAGCCTACGGCCGCATCGTCAACCTGGCCTCGCAAGCCAGCGTGGTGGCACTGGAGCGGCACGCCGCCTACTGTGCCAGCAAGGCCGCGCTGGTGGCACTGAGCCGGGTGCTGGCACTGGAATGGGCGCGCCATGGCATCACCGTCAACGCCATCTCGCCCACCGTGGTGGAGACCGAACTGGGCAAGCAGGCCTGGGCCGGTAGCGCTGGCGCAGCCATGCGCGCCCGTATCCCGGTCGGACGCTTCGCACAACCGGCCGAGATTGCCCAGCTCGTCGCCTATCTCGCCAGCGAACACGCCGCCATGATCACCGGCGACAACATCCTCATCGATGGCGGCTACACGGCTGCCTGAGCAACACGTCTTTGCAAGGATAGATTCATGACACTCAATCGCATCGTCAACAATCCCGACCAGGTCGTGGAAGACATGCTGCGCGGCGTGCTGGCCGCGCATCCGCAACTGCACGCCCATCCCGCCAACGCCCGCGTGATCGCCCACCGAGAGGTCGCGGCACAGCCACGCGTGGCCATCGTCACCGGCGGTGGCTCCGGCCACGAGCCAGCCTTCCTGGGCTATGTCGGCCCTGGCCTGGTGGACGCGGTGGCGGTGGGCGAAGTGTTTTCCTCACCTACCGCGAAGTCCTTCATGGATGCCTTCGCCCTAGCCCACGCAGGGCGTGGCGTGGCCTGCCTGTATGGCAACTACGCCGGCGACAACATGAACGTCAGGATGGCCACGAAACTGGCCGAACGCGCCGATATCGAAGTCCGTACCGTGGTCGCCAATGACGACGCCGCCTCGGCTGCGCGAGACGATCTGGGCAAGCGACGCGGCGTGGCCGGCGAGATCCTCATGTGGAAGGTGGCGGGCGCCATCGCCTCCCGGGGCGGCAGTCTGGAACAGGTGATTGGCACTGCACAGAGGGCCATCGACCTGACCCGCTCCATCGGCATCGGCCTGTCGGCCTGCACCATCCCGGCGGTGGGCAAGGCCAACTTCGTCATCCGCCCGGGAGAAATGGAGGTGGGCATCGGCCACCACGGCGAGCCGGGCGTGGCGGTGCAGGCCGTCATGCCGGCACGCGACATGGCACAGCTGATGCTGGAGCGGCTGCTGCCGGACCTGCCCTTCAGTCGTGGCGACAAGGTGGCGGTACTGGTGTCCGGTCTGGGTGCCACGCCACTCATGGAGCAATACATCCTCTACGCCGACCTGGCCGAGGGCCTGCGCGCGGCGGGCCTTGAAGTGGCGCATAGCTTCGTGGGCAATCTGTTTACCTCGCTGGAGATGATGGGCATCACCCTCACCCTGATGCGCCTGGACAGCGAACTGGAGCAATGTCTGGCCGCCCCCTGCGACAGCATTGCCCTGAAGGTGGGAGCCGCGCCATGAACCAGTGCTTCGACATGCGCCAGGCCGGCTGGGTCGTGCTGGACCTGGTGGAGACCATCACCGCCCATCGCGACTATCTCAGCGAAATCGATGGCGCCATCGGCGACGGCGATCACGGCATCAACATGAGCAAGGGGTTCAGCCTCTGCGGCGAACGCCTGCGGGCATCGCCCCCGGACTCGCTGGCAGCGGCCCTTGACACTCTTTCGGTCACCCTGCTGGAAGGTATCGGCGGTTCCATGGGGCCGCTCTATGGCTGCCTCTTCATGGCCATGGGAATGGCACTGGAGGGCCACGCCAGCCTGGATCGTCAGCTTTTCCTGAAAGCCCTGGACGATGGCATCGCTGCGGTACAGGCCATCGGCGACGCCAGGCTTGGCGACAAGACCCTGATCGACACCCTGCTTCCGGCCCGTGATGCATACCGTCAGGCAGTCGACGCCGGCCTGCCCCTCGGCGACTGCCTGCAAGCCCTGCAACGTGGCGCCCAGGCCGGCTGCGAATCGACCCGGGCGCTACAGGCAAGAATCGGTCGCGCCAGTCGACTGGGCGAGCGCTCCATTGGCGTGCTCGACGCCGGCGCCTGCTCCTGCGCCCTGATCCTGGACAGCCTGGCGCACTCGCTGCAGAGCGGACTGCGGCACTAAACCTCCCCTGAAAAGGACACATCATGCATTTCCATGAAGACGACATGCTGGCCGTGGTCTGCCACGCCCCGCGCGACTATCGCCTGCAGCGGGTCAAGCGGCCGGCCGCCGGCCCCAACGAGGTGATCATCAAGATTGCCTCCTGTGGCATCTGTGCCGGTGATTGCAAGTGCTTTGCCGGCGCCGCCCGCTTCTGGGGCGACCCGGAGAAAAACAAACCCTCCTACGTCAAGCCACCAGTCATTGCCGGTCATGAATTCTGGGGCCACGTAGTGGAGATGGGCCCAGGCGCAGCCGAGCATCACGGCGTGGCCCTGGGCGACCGGGTGATCGCCGAACAGATCGTCCCCTGCGGCAAGTGCCGCTACTGCAGGACCGGCTATCGCTGGATGTGCGAGGTACATGACGTCTACGGCTTCCAGCGCCAGGTCGCCGACGGCGGCATGGCCGAGTTCATGCGCCTGTCGGCGCGCGCGGTGATCCACAAGATACCCGAAGAGATCGCCTTCGAAGATGCCGCCGTGACCGAACCCCTCTCATGCGCCATCCATGCGGTCAACCGGGGCGACATCCAGCTTGACGACGTCGTGGTCATCGCCGGGGCCGGTACGCTGGGGCTGTTGATGGTGCAGGTGGCGCGCCTGAAGACACCCAGGAAACTGATCGTCATCGACCTGTCCGAGCAGCGCCTGCAACTGGCACGTCAGTATGGCGCCGACATCGTCATTAATCCCCAGCACGAAGATGCCCAGCGGATCGTGCGGGAAGCGACCGGCAACTATGGCTGCGATGTCTACATCGAGACGA
Source organism: Herbaspirillum sp. ASV7 (assembly GCF_016429215.1). Classification (GTDB taxonomy): domain Bacteria; phylum Pseudomonadota; class Gammaproteobacteria; order Burkholderiales; family Burkholderiaceae_D; genus Herbaspirillum. The sequence goes on from NZ_JAELUH010000051.1 coordinate 31,224, forward strand.
CCGGTGCGCCTGCCGGTGTCACGCAGGGCCTGGCGCTGATCCGCAAGCTGGGACGTTTCGTGGAATTCAGCGTGTTCGGCCGCGACACCACGGTGGACTGGTCCATCATCGGCGAAGAAAAGGAACTGGATCTGCGCGGTGCCCATCTCAGTGGCGACTGCTATCCGATTGCGATCGACCTGCTGGCGCGTGGATTAGTAAGCTCCAGGGGCATCGTCACCCACACCTACCAGCTCTCGCAGTGGGAAGAAGCGATCAAGATGGCCGACTCGATGGATTCCATCAAGGTCTTGCTGCGTCCCGACGGTCCCTGAACCTCACGCCGACGCCGGCATTGCCTCCGGGCCATGCCGGCGTCGGGCCAGGTCGAACTTGAAAAAGGACATCGCCGTCTGCAACAGGACGGCGCGGCGGTTCAACTCCTCCGAGGTCACCGCCAGTTCTTCCGAACTCAGCGAGTTCTGCTGGATCACCTGGGCCAGCTGGCTGGCCGCCGCGCTGATCTGGCTGACCGCCATGGACTGCTCCTCCGAAGCCTGCATGATGTCCTGCACCAGCTCGGAGGTACGGGTGATGGTAGGCACCATGCTGGCCAGCTGCTGTTCGGCGGCACAGGCCAGCACGACATTGGTACGGGCCACTTCATCGATCTCGTGCGCGGCCGCCTGGCTGCGCTCGGCCAGGCGCCGCACTTCCGCAGCGACCACGCCAAAGCCCGTGCCATGCTCACCGGCATGGGCCGCCTCGATGGTGGCATTCAAGGCCAGCAGATTGGTCTGGTAGGCGATGTCATCGATGAGCGCGATCTTGCTGGCGATCTGCTGGATCGCCATGACCATCTGCTTGACCGCCTCGGCGCAGGCCCGTGCTTCGCTGGCGGCGGTCGAGGCGATCTGGTCGGTCAGGCGGGCATTCTGGGAAGTACTGAGAATGGAACTGTGGATCTGCTCCAGCGCCACGCTGGCCTGCTCCACGCCGGTGGCCTGCTCGGTGGAGGCACGTGAGATCGACTGCGCCGTCACACTCACCTCCTCGGCGCTACTGACCAGGCTCTCGGCGCTGTCCGTCACATCGGAGACCACCTGGCCCAGCTTGTCGACGGTCTTCTTGATGGCCGTCATCATGCTGGCCTTGTCGCGTCGGCGCAGCGGGATCGGCTGGGACAGGTCACCATCGGAGAGCTGCTTCATCACCGTCACCACATTGGTCGGCTCGCCTCCCAGCTGGCGCAGCAGCGTACGCGTGAGCATCCAGCCCAGCAGCAAGACCACCGCCAGGACCGCCAGCGCCACCTTGATGACGGTCCCCAGTGCGCTGTGGATGATCTGCTCGGCAGTGACTGCACCGGCGTCGCCCAGCGCGACGTTGTAGGCGCGGTGCGCCGTGAGGCTCAGATTGGTCTTGTCGATAGCCTCGCGCAGTTGCGTCCTGGCGAAGCTGTTGTATTGCGCCACCCTGCCCTCGCGTACCAGCGCCAGCAGTTGCTGGCCGGCGGCCTCGAATTCTTCCAGACGGGACTTGTCGGTGGCCAGCATGGCCAGATCACGTTCGTCCGAAATGAGCGGTTCGTAGTTCAGGAAGTGCTGCGCCAGCCGCTTGCGGAACATCTCCATTTCCTGTTCCAGCCGCTTGCGGTCGGTGTCGTCGGTGCTGATGATGTACTGGAACAGGCGCCGCTGAATGGCATTGAAGGCAGTTTGTGCATCGTCGATGATGATGATGCTGGGCACCGTATTGATCTGGGCGTAGCGGGCCGCCTGGTAAACATTCTCGATCTGGCGCAAGCTCACCATGGCCGTGGCCGCCAGGCCCAGCATGGCCACCATGATCAACAGGAACAGGCGCTGACCCACCGTCAGCGCATAAGACCTTGCCATGATCGTCTCTCCCCAGAGCGTTGTCTCTTGCTTCCCCGGCAGCTGCGATGTGGTTTTGTATCACTGACTGCGTGTTGCGAAAATATAGGGGACCCGGGCCGCTGTCAAATCAGCTCGTGTCAGCCTCATCATGAATCATCACCGCAAAAAAAATGCCGCCCGGAAACATCCCGGACGGCATCGTCTCTACCTCGCAGCTACTCAGGCAAAGCTGATCTGCACCTTCATCATGGTGGAGCGGTCACCGGCGATCTCGAAGGCTTCCACCGATTTCTCGATGGGATAGGTGGCCGAGATCAGCGGCTTGACATCGACCAGCTTCCTGTTCATCAGCTCCACGGCCATGGCGAACTCTTCATGGAAGCGGAAGGCACCGCGCCAGTCCAGCTCCTTGCCCACCAGCAGGTTGGCCGGGAACTGGATGTCGCCGCCCAGGCCGACCTGCACGATGATGGCCTGCGGGCGCAGGGCTTCCAGCGCGCCGACCAGCGCACGCTCGTTGCCGCTGGCCTCGAAGAGCACATCGAAGGTTCCCTTGTCGGCGGCATAGGCCTTCAGGGCGTCGGGCGTCTCGGCCATGTTGATGGCACGGTCGGCACCGACCTTCAGGGCGGTTTCCAGCGGCATCCTGGCCACGTCGGTGGCCACCACTTCCAGCGCGCCGGCACGGCGGGCGGCGATCACCACCAGCGCGCCAATCGGGCCGCAACCAGTGACCAGCACGCGCTTGCCCACCAGCGGGCCGGCACGGCGCACGGCGTGCAGCGCCACCGACAGCGGCTCGGCCATGGCCGCTTCGCCATCGGTGACGTGGTCGGCCACGATATGGGCCTGGGAACGTTCGATGACGATCTCCTGGCGGAACGCACCCTGCACGTGCGGCGTGCGCATGGCGCTGCCGTAGAAGCGCATGTCCAGGCAGTGGTTCTGCTTGCCTTCCTGGCAGTACTTGCACACGCCGCAGGGGCGGCTGGGCGAGATGGCGATACGGGTGCCGGGCGCGATATCGCTGATGGCCGAACCGACCTCGGCGATCTGGCCCGAGACTTCATGGCCCAGCACCATCGGTTCCTTGATGCGCACCACGCCGAAGCCGCCATGGTGGTAGTAGTGCAGGTCGGAGCCGCAGATGCCACCGGCCTTGACCTTGACCTTCAATTGCTGCGGCTGCAGCTCGCCCGTTTCCAGTTCCTGGATGCGCAGGTCGTGCGGGGCGTGAATGACGATGCCTTGTTGCATGTTCTTCTCCTGAGGGGGACGTGTTGGCTTACAGGGTCGCGGTGACGCCACCGTCGACATAGAGGATATGGCCGTTGACGAAGCGCGAGGCATCACTGGAGAGGAATACCGCCGCCCCCACCAGGTCCTCGACATCGCCCCAGCGGCGCGAGGGTGTGCGGCCCACCAGCCAGTCGGTGAACTTGGCATCGTTGACCAGGGCCATGTTCATCTCAGTCTTGAAGTAACCCGGGCCCAGACCATTGACCTGGATGCCGTACTTGCCCCAGTCGATCGCCATGCCCTTGGTGAACATCTTCACCGCGCCCTTGGTGGCGGTATAGGGGGCGATGCCGGGACGCCCCAGCTCGCTCTGCACCGAGCAGATGTTGACGATCTTGCCGCGCCCGCGCGGGATCATGTGGCGCGCCACGGCCTGGGCGGTATAGAAGACGCTGTTGAGGTTGGTGTTGATGAGTTCGTGCCAGTCCGATTCCTTGAATTCTTCCAGCGGATTGCGGCGCTGGATGCCAGCATTGTTGACCAGGATGTCGATGGCACCGATCTCGTCCTCGATCTTCTGCACGGCCGCCTTGACGGCCTCCGAGGAGGTGGCGTCGAAGCTGGATTCATGGATGGTGTGGCCCTCGGCGCGCAGTTGCGCGGCCACGCCGGCCAGCTTGCCGGCATCACGGCCGTTGAGCACGATGGCCGCGCCGGCCTGCGCCATGCCGCGCGCCAGCGCCAGGCCGATGCCACCGGAGGAACCGGTGATCAGGGCCAGTTTCCCGTCCAGCGAAAAGCCAAGCAAGCCTGCGGGCAATTGGGTGGTCTTGGTAGTCATGCCATCTCCTTTGAATGAAATCGGTTGCTCATCAAATCACCGCTGGTGTTCGTCCTCTGGAGCGCCTTCGATACGGCCCAGGGGCCTACTCAGTCCGAACGGAAAAATGGAGCACAGAAACAGTGAAGCAAACTTATTGAGGCGCACGCCCCAGCTCGCGCTGGAACGCCGCAATGGCGTGGTACTCGGCCTCCAGCTTGGCCGGGATAGCGGCAAAGATCGGTTGCAGGCGGCCATAGACGGCCACCGCCTTGGCCTCCGGTACGTGGTGGTTGGTGGAGCCGACCATCTCCGAGATCACCGATAGCGACGGCACCAGGCCCAGCGCCCAGGCACCCAGCACGGCCGCGCCCAGGCAGGAGGACTCCACGCTCTCGGGCACCACCACCTCGCGGTTGAAGATGTCGGCCATCATCTGGCGCCACAGGGCAGAGCGGGCGAAGCCGCCGGTGGCCATCATGCGCTTGGTCGGGCCGACCAGTTCTTCCAGCGCCGGCAGGATGCTGTAGAGATTGAAGATCACGCCTTCCAGCGCGGCGCGGATCATGTGGTGCTTGCCATGGTGCAGGCCCAGGCCGAAGAAGGAACCGCGCAAGTCGGCATTCCACAGTGGCGCACGCTCGCCGGCCAGGAAGGGATGGAACAGCAAGCCCTCGGCGCCGGGACTGACCTTCTCGGCGATGCGGGTCAGGGCCTCGTAGGGATCGACACCCTCGTCGCGGGCCACGGCAGCCTCGGCGGTGGCCAGTTCGTCGCGCACCCAGCGGAAGATGTTGCCGCCGTTGTTGACCGGGCCGCCCACGACCCAGTGCTTTTCGGTCAGGGCATAGCAGAACAGGCGGCCGTGCGGATCGGTCAGGGGCTGGTCGATCACGGTGCGCATGGCGCCGGAAGTGCCGATGGTCACGGCCACATGGCCGATCTCGATGGCATTGACGCCCAGGTTGGAGAGCACGCCGTCATTGGCACCGATGATGAACGGGGTCTCTACCGACAGGCCCAGGCGCTGCGCCATCTGCGCCGGCAGTGCCGGCAGGCGGTGCGTGGTCGGGACCGGCGTGGGGAGCTGCTCGGGCTTGACGCCCAGCAGTGCCAGCGCGCCCTGGTCCCAGGCCAGTTCGCGCAGGTTGAACATGCCGGTGGCCGAGGCGATGGAATGATCCACCACCCACTGGCCGAACAACTGGTACAGCAGGTATTCCTTGATGCCGACGAAACGCGCCGCCTGGTCGAAGACGGCCGGCTTCTCGTGGCGCATCCACATCAGCTTGCACAGCGGCGACATCGGGTGGATGGGGGTGCCGGTGCGGCGGTAGATGGCATTGCCGTCATGCTCGTGCTTGATGCGCTCGGCCCAGACCGAGGCGCGGATATCGCCCCAGGTGATGCTGTTGGAGAGCAGGCCGTTGTCGGCATCCAGCGCGATGACGCTGTGCATGGCGGCGCTGAAGGACACCAGCGCGATCTCCTCGGGCCGGGCCCGGGCCGCCTTGACGGCACCGGCAATCGAGTCCAGCGCGGCCTCGACGATCTGTTTCGGGTCCTGCTCCGCCATGCCCGGCTCGGTACACAGTACCGGATACTCCTGCGCATGCTGGGCGACCACCTTGCCATCGAGGGTGAAGACGACGGTCTTGGTGCTGGTGGTGCCGAGATCGACACCGAGCATGTAGCGGGCGGAGGTGGACATGGGGTTTCCTTTGAAAGCAGCGACGCCCGGACCAGCCGGGCGTTGCGTCGTGGGTGGATCAGACGACCAGGTTGAGCAACATGATGAAGATGATAGCAACAACCGAGATCAGGGTTTCCATCAGCGTCCAGGTCTTGAAGGTTTCGCCGACGCTCATGTTGAAGTATTCCTTGACCAGCCAGAACCCGGCGTCATTGACGTGCGACAGGATCAGCGAGCCCGCGCCGGTAGCCAGCACCAGCAGTTCCTTGTTGGTGCCGGGAATCAGCGCCACCAGCGGGGCCACGATGCCGGCACCGGTGATGGTAGCCACCGTGGCCGAACCGGTTGCCACGCGGATCACGCCGGCCACGAACCAGGCCAAGAGCAGCGGCGAGATCTGCGCATGCACGGCCAGCTGGCCGATGGCAGTGCCCACGCCCGAATTGACCAGCATCTGCTTGAAGCCGCCACCGGCGCCGATGATCAGCACGATGGCAGCGGTAGGCGCCAGGCTCTGGTCGACGAACTTCAACACCTGCTGGCGGGTGAAGCCACGGGCGATGCCGAAGGTCCAGGTCGCCAGCAGCAGCGCAGCCAGGAGAGCCACGATGGGATTGCCGATGAAGTCCATCAGGTCGCGCATGGCGTGGCCCTCGGGCAGGGTGACGTCGACGAAGGTCTTCAGCAACATCAGGAACACCGGCGAGAGCACGGTCACCAGGGTGACGGTGAAGCCAGGCAGGTTCTTGGTCTGCGGTTCACGCGCCAGTTGCGCCATCAGCTCCTCGGAGGGCTTGATATCGACGTAGCGCGAGATGAAGGAGCCGAACATGGGGCCGGCGATGATGACGGTGGGCAGGCCGACGATGAGGCCGTAGAAGATGGTCTTGCCGATATCGGCGCCGAAGATGCCGATGGCCAAGAGCGGACCTGGATGCGGCGGCACCAGGCCGTGCATCACCGACAGGCTGGCCAGCATGGGCATGCCGATCTTGAACAGCGGCACACCCGAGCGGCGCGCCACGATGAACACCAGCGGGATCAGCAGCACGAAGCCGATCTCGAAGAACAGCGGAATACCGACCAGGAAGGCGCCCATCATCATGGCCCAGTGCACGCGCTGGCGGCCGAAGGCGCGCACCAGCGTCTGCGAGATCTGGTCGGCGCCGCCGGACTCGGCCATCAGCTTGCCCAGCATGGTGCCCAGGCCCAGCACGATGCCGACGAAGCCGAGCACGCCGCCGAAGCCGTCCTGGAAGGATTTGACGATCTTGGGCAAGGGCATGCCCGAAATCAGGCCGAGAAAGCCCGAGGTAATGGTCAGCGCGATGAACGGATGCACGCGCAGGCGCGTAATCATCAGGATCAGCGCGAGGATCGCGATGACTGCATTGAACAGCAAGGTTGCGTCGTGGCTCATGCCCAGCATGGGGATCTCCATATGCTGATGGCCGATGACACGCCACGACAACGGCCGGCCATGCGCAGACCGCCCCGGCCAGTGCAGCGGCGGGGCGAACGTCTCCGGCGGCCAGCCCTTGGGGCGGCGCGTACATCGGCACTATCTGCGTAGTGTTTTATCTGATTGTCCTGAGTGTGGTATGTCGCGACCAACCCCGCCGCCGTGTGTCCGGAGGTTCGGATGTTAGCGTTAACATGGGGCGCGATGATAACGCTAACATTTCAGCAGGGTCAAACACTTGTTGTGTTGCGGTGCGGCAGATTTGTGGTGAATCCCGCTCCACTGATGCCCTGCGGATACGAATAGCGACTGCGCCCCCCTTCCCCGTTCGGACAGAGTAGCCGCGCAGCGGCGTATCGAAGGCGCTCCCGCCTGTGCACCTTCGATACGCGGCCAAGCCGCTACTCAGCCCGAACGGTTTCTGATGATGACGCGCCCCACCCCTCGGCAGGCAGTACGACCTTCCCTCCCTTGCGCCCCCTCCCCCGTTCGGACAGAGTAGCCGCGCAGCGGCGTATCGAAGGCGCTCCCGCCTGTGCGCCTTCGATACGCGGCCAAGCCGCTACTCAGCCCGAACGGTTTCTGATGATGACGCGCCCCACCCCTCGGCAGGCAGTACGACCTTCCCTCCCTTGCCCCCTCACCCGTTCGGACTGAGTAGCCGCGCAGCGGCGTATCGAAGGCGCTCCCGCCTGTGCGCCTTCGATACGCGGCCAAGCCGCTACTCGGTCCGAACGGTTTCTGATGATGACGCGCCCCACCCCTCGGCAGGCAGTACGACCTTCCCTCCCTTGCCCCCTCCCCCGTTCGCACTGAGTAGCCGCGCAGCGGCGTATCGAAGGCGCTCCCGCCTGTGCGCCTTCGATACGCGGCCAAGCCGCTACTCAGTCCGAACGGTTTCTGATGATGACGCGCCCCACCCCTCGGCAGGCAGTACG
>NZ_JAELUH010000414.1 GCF_016429215.1 Herbaspirillum sp. ASV7
GCGCCTTGTAGAAGATGTTGTGGAAGCGCGCGGTGCGCTCCATGTCATGGCGCGAATACTCGCCCTTGACCGGGATGTTGACCAGCGAATTGGTGCCCAGGGCCTTGAAGATGGGGCCCAGCAGGATCTGTCTCTTATACACATCTCCGAGCCCACGAGACTCCGTTATGTATCGCGTATGCCGTCTTCTGCTTGAAAAGGGGGGGGGGGGGGGGGGGGGGGGGGGGGGGGGGGGGGGGGGGGGGGGGGGGGG
>NZ_JAELUH010000415.1 GCF_016429215.1 Herbaspirillum sp. ASV7
CCCCCCCCCCCCCCCCCCCCCCCCCCCCCCCCCCCCCCCCCCCCCCCCCCCCCCTTTTCAAGCAGAAGACGGCATACGCGATACATAACGGAGTCTCGTGGGCTCGGAGATGTGTATAAGAGACAGACCCTGTTCCGTGTCGCGGCCAGCGACAGCCAGCTGGGCGGCAAGATGGCCCTGTACGCTGCCAAGGAACTGAAGTTCAAGCGCGTAGCCGTGATCGATGACCGCACCGCCTATGGCCAGGGTCTGG
>NZ_JAELUH010000052.1 GCF_016429215.1 Herbaspirillum sp. ASV7
CCCCCCCCCCCCCCCCCCCCCCCCCCCCCCCCCCCCCCCCCCCCCCCCCCCCCCCCCCCCCCCCCCCCCCCCCCCCCCCCCCCCCCCCCCCCCCCCCCCCCCCCCCCCCCCCCCCCCCCCTTTCAACCCCCCGGCCACCACCGAGAACTACACTTGTAGTGTATCGTCGGCAGCGTCAGATGTGTATAAGAGACAGCAGCCGAGCAGTCCAATCGTTGGATATTGTTTGCTCGAACTACACGCCACAAATAGTTGCCGAAGCGGCTAAAGATCATGGGCTTTTAAGTGAGGAGCATTAATTTATTTGAGATAAATCTGAGATTTATCGTCTCTTTCATGTTCTAGAAATTAAGCCCGCGAAAACGGGCTTAATTTTGTACGGTTCATCTCATTTAGACCTACTTGTTCGAAATCGTAGTATGGGTCCAGTTTGCATGCAGCTGGCCCGTACATATTATTCAATTTCAATAGAAGAGCGAGAGTTCCAGCGTCGAATAACCCCAAGCAGGGACATGATTATCACCCCTTCTCCCGCGCGCGCTCATGAGCAGCATTGGTATCTAGACGCCGTCGATAATATTTCACTTTATGTGACACGGTGGCGGTTATTTTTCATTTTCTATGGCGCAGCCAAAATGCAGTGTGTCACGTTTAGCGAAAAAGCCGATTTACATCAAGGGCAAGATTTTCACTAACTATGTCATCCGACAAAACATACGAATACCGACTCTCAAAAAAACGAAACCCCGTGTTCGAAAACACGGGGTTTCGTCATCCATTTCGGACGCTCTCGCGTCCGGTGGTTGGTTGCTAGGAGCTACTTCACAGGCAAGGCCTTATTGCTTTGCCAGCGGTATGCCCCCCGCTTCCACCGTCTTCTTCTCCGGCACCTGCTTGCGCACCTTGGCCACGTCGGAGGCACTCACCGCCGACGCCTGGTTGCCCCAGCTGCTGCGGATGAAGGTGACCACGTCAGCCACTTCCTGGTCCGACAGTCGGCTGGCGAAGCCCGGCATGGCGAACTGCGTGGGGGCCTTGTGGGTCCAGGGCATCTCCGCGCCTTGCAGCACGATGCGGATCAGCGAGGCGGGGTTCTCGGCATTGACCGTGGGCGACAGGGCCAGCGTCGGGAAGGTCTCGTCGTAACCCTTGCCACTGCTGCGGTGGCAGGCCGCGCAGTTGTTCAGGAAAGCCATCGCTCCCGGACTCTGGTCGCTGCCCTTGCGCAAGGCCTGGTGGGTCTTGTCGTCGTAGGCCAGGGCCGGCGTGCCTTCCTTGAAGGGCTTGAGCGACTTCAAGTACTTGGCCATGGCCGACAGATCCTCGTCGGTCATGTGCTGGGTACTTTCCGCCACCACGTCGGCCATGCCGCCAAAGGCGGCGGAATGGCTGTTGCGCCCGGTCTTGAGGAAGGCCACGATGTCTGCTTCGGTCCAGTTGCCCAGGCCGTCACGGGCATCGCCGCGCAGGTTGTTGGCCAGGAAGCCGTCGATCACGCCACCCGAAAGATACTGGGTGCTGTCGTCGGTCAGGGCCTTTTCCTGCATGCCCACGCCGCGCGGGGTGTGGCAGGCGCCGCAGTGCCCCAGTCCTTCGACCAGGTACTGGCCGCGCAGCAGCGGGCTGTTGTCCGCCACGCCATCCACGGCCACGGCAGGGGCGAACACCTTGCGCCAGATCGACAGCGGCCAGCGCATCGACAGCGGCCAGACGATGTCCACGCCACGGTTCGGGGTCGGCTCGGCCTTCACGCCGTTCATGAAGTAGGCATACAACGCCTTCACGTCAGCCGGCTTGACCTTGGCGTAGGACGGATACGGCATGGCCGGGTACAGCGACGCGCCATCCTTGCGGATGCCGTGACGCAGCGCGCGGTCGAAATCCTCCTCGCTGTAGCTGCCGATGCCGTTGTCCTTGTCCGGCGTGATGTTGGACGAATACACCCGCCCCACCGGCGTGTCGATGGCCAGGCCACCGGCAAAGGGCTTGCCGCCCTTGGCGGTGTGGCAGGCCACGCAGTCACCGGCCTTGGCCAGGTATTCGCCACGCTGGACCAGTTGCTGGTCCACGGCCGCATTCTGCGCCGATGCCAAGGCAGCGGACAGCGTCATGATTGCCGCGCCAGCGGCGATGAAATAGTGCTTGATCATGGTCGTTATCCTTATGCCTGCACCAGCGGGCCGGGGTTTTTCAGATACTGCTCGCGGATCGCCTTGGCGGAGTGATAGGCCAGCGCCGTGACCAGGCCGGTCGGGTTGTAGCCCATGTTCTGCGGGAAGGCGCAGGCGCCATACACGAACACGTTGGGCACGTCCCAGCTCTGCAGGTACTTGTTGACCACGCTGTTCTTGGGCGTGGTGCCCATGATCGCGCCACCGGTCAGGTGGGTCGACTGGTAGACCCGGGTATCCCAGGACGAACCGGTCTTGCGCACGGCCTTGACCACCTTCTCGGGGTTCATGGCCTGGCCGACCTTTTCCATCTCACCAGCGATGTAGGTCAGCATCTTGCCTTCGTTTTCCTTCCAGTTCAGCGTCATGCGCAGCAGCGGCTGGCCGTTGGCATCCTTGTAGGTCGGGTCCAGCGACAGGTAGCAATCGCGATAGGCCATCACCGAACCGGACATGCCGATGGTCAGGGTGCGCTGGTAGGCATCCTGCACGCTGGCCTTCCACTCGGAACCCCAGTTGGGCACCTTCTCGCCCGGCATGGTGCCGGCCTGCTTGATGGGACGACCACCGTAACGCACGTGACGGATCGAGGCGCCGCCGATGAAGCCCAGCGGACCGTGGTCGAACTGGTCGGCGTTGAGGTCGTCCATGCCCACGCCACCGGCACCGGTGCCGATGAAGGGGTTGAACTGGGTGCCCTTGGGCATGACCACGTTGATGCCGCCGTTGTACTGGTAGGCGAAGTTCTTGCCCACCACGCCTTCGCCGCTGACCGGGTCATAGGGCTTGCCGATGCCGGAGAGCAGCAGCAGGCGCACGTTGTGGGTCTGGAAGGCGGTCAGCAGCACCAGGTCGGCCGGCTGTTCCACTTCGCGACCCTGGGCGTCGATGTAGGTGACGCCGGTGGCGCGCTTGCCGGAGGCGTCCAGGTTGACCTTGATCACCTGGGCCTTGGTGCGCACCTCGAAGTTCTTGCGCTTCAACAGCACCGGCAGGATGGTGGTCTGCGGCGAGGCCTTGGAATACATGTAGCAGCCGTAGTTTTCGCAGAAGCCGCAGTAGTTGCAGGGGCCGATGCGCACGCCATACGGATTGGTGAAGGGTTGCGAGGCATTGGCCGCCGGGGCCGGATAAGGGTGGTAACCGACATCGCGCATGGCCTTCTCGACCAGCGAGGCGCTGTACTGGTATTGCAGCGGCGGGGTCGGGAATTCGTCGGTGCGTTCGCCTTCCAGCGGGTTGCCGCCGGGGACGATCTTGCCCTTGAGGTTACCGGCCTTGCCGGACACCGCCATGACCTTTTCCGAGAAATCGTAGAACGGCTCCAGTTCCTTGTAGGTCACGCCGTGATCCTGGATGGTCATGTCCTCGGGAATGAATTTCTTGCCATACTTCTGCTCGTGGTGGGTGCGCATCTCCAGCTCTTCGGGCAGGTTGCGGTACATCATGCCGTTCCAGTGGAAACCGGCACCGCCCACCCCATCGCCGAGCAGGAAGGACCCATGCTGGCGATACGGAACGGCCACGTCGGAGAGGGTGTGACGGATGGTCACGGTCTCGCGCGAGAGATCCTGGAACAGCGCGCCGCGCACGGAATACTTCAGTTCATCGACCGCCTTGGGATAGGGCGTGTCGGTATTGGTGTCGCGCATGTCGCCGCGTTCCAGCGCCAGCACGTTCAGGCCGGCTTCGGTGAGCTCCATGCCCATGATGGAGCCGGTCCAGCCCAGGCCCACCATCACTACATCCACTTTGTCTTTTTTGATAGCCATGATCAGCCCTTCTCTCCCAGAATCGACACGGGGCCGTATGGATATTTCACGTTGTATTGATCGACCCAGTCGGCGTAGTCGGCACGCGCGCCGGGGAAGCCGACCATCTTCCAGCCGCCCATCTTCTGGTTGCCGCCGTACATCGGGTCGGCGAAATAGCCTTCCTTGGTATTGCCCAGCATGAAGCTGAAGAAGGTCTTGGCCGGCACGGTCTCGAAGGCGATCTTGCCGCCTTCCATCATCTTCAGCACTTCCAGCTGCTTGGCCTTGTCCAGTTCGGCGAAGACCTTGCCGTGGTTCTTGCTGCACCAGTCGTTGCAGGCGGCGATGCCCTGGCGATAGATGTCACGCGGCACCAGCGAAAGCTGGTAGCCCAGTTCGGGCACGCTGTCGGGGTGGAAAGGACCTTGCATGTACCACAGCTTGCCGGCGCCATAGGGGGTTTCCATCTGGCGGTCGATGAACTCGGGCACGCCGGTTTCCAGGGCACCGGCGCCGTATTGGTCGGAGGGGATGAGGTGGTCGACAGCGGCATTGATGAATGCCCATTCGGCCGCGTTGAAGTAGGTGGGCGTGTAGGCGCGGGGCTTGCCCGGCTCACTGCTATCGGCGATTGCCTGCTGGCTCACTGCGACTGCGGTGGCGCCGCCTAGCGTGGAAGCTGCTGGGACGATGGCCAAAACCTGACGCAGGAAACGCCGCCTCGGCTCTTTATCTTGTGACATGACTATCCTTTGGACGGTGGATGATGACGAGGGAACTACCCGGGCAGGACGGCCTGGCCGATCGATGGGATGCAACTTCCCCTGCGAGCGGTCGGAACGCTTGCCTCTTCTTGTTATGTTGATGCCCCCTGCCTGCCGGTTCCTGGCACCGGCAGGCAGGGCAAACTTGATGGGACGACACCGCCGGCCTTAGGCCAGCACCTCGCCGAAGAACGCCTGTAGCGCCACCGCCGCGCGTTGCGCGGTCTGGCGGTGGTAATAGAAACCGGGGTTGTTGGCATCGGGGTCGGTGAAGGAGTGTCCAGCCAGGCCGTAGTTGACCAGTTGCCAGTCGATCTGCAGGGCGCTCATTTCATCGATGAAGGCATCGACCTTTTCACGCGGCACCGACGGATCCTGCACGCCATGCAGGACCAGTACCGCGCCCTTGACCTGGCTGCTCGCCGGTGCCGGGGTATCGAGTGCGCCATGCAAGGACACCGTGCCACGCACCTGGGCGCCATCGCGCGCCAGTTCCAGCGCGGCGGTGCCGCCAAAGCAGAAACCGCACACGCCGATCTTGTCGGCCGCAATGGCAATCTTCTGCTGCTGGGCGAAGGCCGCCAGCGCTGCATGCATGCGCCGGCGCAGTTCGGCGCGGTTGCTCTTCAATGCGGTGATGACGGCAACGGCCTCATCCGGGTTGCTCGGGCGCACTGCGCGGCCAAACACGTCGGCCACGAAGATGGCGTGCTGCGCACCGACGGTGGTGGCGGCGATTTCCAGCGCCTGCTGGCGGATACCGAAGTAGTTGGGCACTGCCAATACCCCGGTAACGGGGGGCTGGCTCTTGTTGAACAGCAGCACGTTTTCGTACTCGACCCCATCGACCTCGTGGATGATGGTTTCGATGGCCAGGTCGGCCGTGGCGATGCCGAGTTTTTCTGCGATGGCTGCGGTGTTCCAGGAAGTGGACATTGAGGGGGCTCCTTTGGTTGGCAAACGACGGCGTGGAGACCGGCGTCCAGGAAACTTTTAGATTGGCGCGACAGTGTCGACACAGCGATTCCCGCCCTGGAGTGGAGGGGATCTCATCTGTATACGGCCAGCAATGTTCGCACAAACAGTGCATTTCTGCAGGAGGTCATACCACTTGATTCCACAAAAATGCGAGGCCGGTCCCTACAATCCCCCTACAAACCGCATGGACATGAGGTCAGCTTGACTTTTTACTGCGAGCAATAGATTCTTTGCGCACCCCGTCGGCAGCTTCATCCTCTCACAATACCTAGAAGAGCTTCCATGAACGATTCCCACGACCTCCCTGCGCAGTCTGACTCCCCCGTCCCACCCGATGCCGCGCCGCCGGCATCCTTCTCCAGCGAATTCCGTGCGGCCCTGCCGGGCGGTCCGGAGCCGTTTTCCTTCAGCGCGCGCGGCTCGGAATACTTCCGCATCTGGATCGTCAACCTGTTGCTGTCGGTATTGACGCTGGGCATCTATTCGGCCTGGGCCAAGGTGCGCCGCCTGCGCTATTTCTATGACAATACCTCGGTGGCCGGCAGCAGCTTCGACTATCACGGCAATCCCAAGGCGATCCTGAAGGGGCGCATCATCGCCGTGGTCTTGCTGGCCGTCCATCACTTCGCCAGCAAGGTCCATCCCATGCTGGGCCTGCTGGCGGCGCTGGCGCTGGCCCTCGCCGGCCCCTGGCTGATCTGGCGCAGCCTGCAGTTCAAGCTCTACAACACCAGCTATCGCGGCATCCGCTTCGGCTTTGGTGGCAGCGCCGGTGGCGTGTTCCGGCATTTCTGGGTGTGGCCGATGTTGGGCGCAGTGTCGCTGGGCCTGCTGGCACCGATGGCGTACCAGCGCTTCAAGCGCTATCAGCATGGCCAGACCCGGTTCGGTACCACGCAGTTCAGCTTCCATGGCTCGGTGTGGGCGTTCTACAAGGCTTTCCTGACCGGTGCCGGGCTGTGGCTGGCGGGTGTGCTGGTGCTCTTCTTCAGCCTGGGCGGCCTGGGCAGCCTGGCCTCGTTGCAGGTGGGCGGCCTGTACGGCCTGTTGCTGGTGCTGCTGCTCTATGGCTGGACCTTCACGGCCTTCCCGCTGTTGATGACGCTGCTGCAGAACCTGGTCTGGAACAGTACCCGTCTGGGCGAGCATCAGTTCCGTTCCACCATGCGCTGGCCGCGCGCGGTCTTCATCAGCGTGACCAACCTGCTGGGCATCGCCTTCACGCTGGGCCTGTACACCCCCTTCGCGCAGGTGCGCATGATGCGCTATCGCATCGAATCGCTCACCCTGTTGCCCACGGGCAGCCTGGACGACTTCCTGGCCTCCAGCGAGGCGCACGGTTCGGCCACCAGCGAAGGCCTGGGCGATCTGCTCGACTTCGACCTGTCGATGTAAGCACATGCAGATTGCCGCTTCCTATTTCGATGGCAAGACCTCGCGGCGTCACCAGGTGACGCTGCAGGTGGTCGACGCGGTCGCGCTGGTGCGCGGCGAGATCGAACGCGATTGTCCGATTGCGCAATTGCACGTGTCCGAGCGCTTCAATCGTGCCGCGCGCAAGGTCAGCTTTCCCGATGGGGCTTACCTGGAAATCATCGATGGCGCGGCCTTCAGCGCCCTGCTGCGGCAGACCGGTCATCGCGACGGGCTGGTGGTGCGCCTGCAGCAGAACTGGCGCAACACCATGGTGGCCTTTGCGGTGTTGATCATGGTGGTCGCGCTGAGCTACCTCTATCTGCTGCCGCTGGCCGCAAAGGGAGTGGCGGCGGCCTTGCCGGTGGCGGTGGATCGACAGATCGGCGCGGGGGCGCTGGATTTCCTGGACCAGCATGTGCTCAAGCCCAGCCAGTTGCCGCAGTCGCGCCGTGATGCGATCGTCAGCCGCTTCCGCGCCCTGACCACACCCATGCCGGATGCTCCGCAGTACCAGATCGTCTTCCGCCAGAGCCGCATCGGTCCCAATGCCTTTGCCCTGCCCTCCGGCCAGATCGTGGTGACCGACGAGATCGTGCAACTGCTCGACGATGACGACGCCCTCATGGGAGTGCTGGCGCATGAACTCGGACACGTGCATCGGCGCCACCTGATGCGGCGGCTGATCCAGAGTTCGGCCATCGCGGCAGCGGCCACGGTCTTGTTCGGTGACGTGTCGGCGGTGCTGGCCAACGTCCCCACCGTGCTGCTGGACCTGAAATACTCCCGCGATATCGAACGCGAAGCCGACGACTATGCCATCGGCATGTTCCAGGCCAATGGCCTGCCGCGCCAGAAACTGGCGCTGGTGTTCGAAAAGCTGGAACAGAAGACTGGCACCGATGGCAGCGTGTCCCCCTATCTCTCCAGCCATCCGGCCAACGAGGAACGCATCGCCCACATCCTCGATGCACGCTGATCCCCCGTCAAAAGGGGGGAGCGTGCGTAACTGCACCATTGAGGACCAGGCGTACAGCGGCGCCAGCCACGGCGCCATCCTGCTGATGGCGCTGCCTTCCGGGCGTGTCGTCATCAGTCCGGCAGCGGCCCGGCCGGCGCGCCCAGCCAGGTCTGCGAGAACTTGTCGATGGTGCCGTCGGTGCGCGCTTCGCGGATGATCATGTTGATCTTGGCCAGCAGCGTCGACTCTCCCTTGGGCATGGCAACGTAGCACGGCGCATTGGCCAGGATCACCTTCAGTTCCATGTCCAGCGAGGGATTCATCTTCTGCAGCGCCGCCGCGACGGTGGTGCCGGTGGCGAACATCTGCACCTGTCCGGCCAGGAAGGCCGACAGCGTGGAATTATTGTCCTCGAAACGCTTGATGATGGCGCCGGGGGCCATCTGTTCCAGTTCCTGGTCCTGGGTCGAGCCGCGGGTGACCGAGACGGTCTTGCCGCTGAGTTCGGCAAAGCTGGTGGCCTTGACCTTCTTGGTGCCGAACACCGCATCGAAGAACGGCGCATAGGCAATGCTGAAGTCGACCACCTTGGCACGCTCGGCGGTCTTGCCCAGCGACGAGATGGTGATGTCGGCCTTGTTGGTCTGCAGGTAGGCGATCCGGTTGGGCGCGGTCACCGGGATCAGTTCCACCTTCACGCCCAGCTTCTTGCCGATCAGCGTGGCCATGTCGATATCGTAGCCGCGCGGGGTCATGTCGGTGCCGACCGAACCATAGGGTGGGTAATCGGTCGGCACCGCCACGCGGATGGCCTTGCGCGACAGGATGGTGTTGTAGAGATCATCGGCGCGGGCGGGCGTGTTGAGCAAGACCAGGCCGGCCGTGAGGGTGAACAATCCGAGCAGGGAGCGGCGTTGCATGGAAAACCTTTCTGGAGCCGAGGCTCCGTTCAATCGCATCAAGGGTCGAGTCGAGATGGTGGGGCCCATGGCCCCTGCAGCCTGTTGCGGCTTGCGTGTTATCGGTCGCATGTCTCGCGCATGCGCCGCTCCGGTAATGCCTGCCATGGCAAGGGCTGCTTTCAGCTGCCCGCGCCTGTCCTGCTCTTGCGGGGGCGGGGGCGCTCGCGTGGTTCCAGCGCGGCCGCCTCATCGGCCTGCGTGCCCCACCATTCGCCCACGCCCCAGAGTTTTTTTTCGGTATCGGCGATCTGTGACTTGATATCGATCCTGGCCGTGGCTGCCATCAGCGCGGCCAGGATCTCGGCCACCAGGAAGGCCGGCAACAACGTGTCAAAAAAGGACGGCCCCTTGTTGGGCACCACGATGGCCTCGGTGGCGATACGCGCCATGGGCGAGCTGGCGCTGTCGGTGATGACCACCAGCTTCACACCGGCGCGTTCGAGGTGCGTGGCGATGGCCATGGCGCGGCGCGAATGGGGCGCCATGCTGCAGATCAGGGCGACGTCACGCGAGGAGGGCTGGTGCATGATCTTCATGATGCCGCTCTCACCGGCGCCATCGACCAACGTGACATTGCGCGCAAAGAACTCGCACACATGCGCGAACTGGAAAGCCACCGGGAAGGAACCACGCAAGCCCAGGCAATAGATCTCGCGCGCCGAGGACAGCAGCTTGGCCGCGCGCACGATGGCAGCCATGGCCTCGCCCTCGGCCAGCGAAGCGACCTGGCTCTGGGCCTTGTGCACCATGTCGGCGGCCAGCGCGGCCTCGCCGATGCGCTGGTGCAACTCCACCAGCCCTTGCGCACGCGAGCCGAATTCGTTGCCGCGTGCGCGCAGGCTGGCCTTGAACACGTCGCGCACGGCGTCGTAGCCCTCCAGGTCCAGGGCCTTGGCAAAGCGCGTCATGGTCGACGGCGGCACCTCGGCCAGCCTGGCCTGCTCGCGCATGGACAGCACCGCCACTTCGTGCGGATGATCCAGCACGAAGGCCGCCACCTGACGCACCTGGCGCGGCAGGTGATCGAAGCGCTGCTTGATCAGGGCGGTCAACTGGGGCTGGCTTGGCGCTTGCACGATGGCCTCGGTGGCGGGGATGGCTCCCTGCCCTGAGCAACATGTGTGCCAATTGCCAGGCAAAACGATTCAAATGAATCATTTCCATGCCATTTGCCGGCGCTCGCCTGTACGCCTCCCGCACGATCACGCCCGCTCATGAGGCAAGCAGGGACGCGATCCAAACGAAACAAAAATGGCGCTGCCGTGTTTCAGCAGCCACGCCAGGGCCTGTGGCCGGCGGAGCCGTCAGGCCAGCGACGATGCCCAAGCCTGGGTCGTCACGCCCCATTTTGGCCCCGCTGCCGGCGGTCTCAGTCGCTGGCCGAGCGGCTATGGAGTTCCCTGAGGATGGAAAGGAAGAGATCAGCGCGATGAGTGGAGGGCCGATGCGGATCGGTCACCGCGCAGATGGTGTGCGCGAAGCTGGGACTGCCGCGCCTTGCGCGCAAGGCATAGCGCTTGCCGATCAATTGCGCATAGTGGGTCGGCAACAGGCCCACATAGTCACCGGTGGCTACCAGCAAGGCGATGGCTTCCAGTCCGCCAGCCTCCGGGCCACGCGGGTAGTCGCCTGCCGCCAGCACCTGCTCGACATAGGGGTGTGGCCGGTAGACCAGCGCTGGCGCGCCTTTGCGCTGCTCACCGGAGTCCTTGCGGATGGCGCCGTAGATGCGATGGCTCTCGACGAACAGAGGCAGGTAATCGAATTCGTCATCGCCCGGATAACGGCCCCGGATGGCGATATCGACGCGCTGTTCGCGCAGCGCCTGGTTGAGTTCGGGAAAGGTCATCACCTCGATACGCGGCTGCACCTGCGGCGCGCGTCGCCGCAGCATGGCGATGGCTTGCGGCAACCTGCAATCGGGATGGCTCAGCGCGTGCTCCACCACGCCCAGGGCCAGCGGTCCGGAGAGCACGCCATGCACGGCATCGATTTCGGGCCGGATGCGCTCCAGCGAACGCAGCGCGGCGCTGGCCAGGGTCAGCGCCACCTCGCCCTCGGGCGTCAAGCGGAAACCGGCCGGGCCACGCTCGCACAGGCGCACGCCCAGGCGCTGCTCGACCTCGCGCACGTGGCGGCTGATGGAGGCCTTGGACATCAGCAACAGCCGCTCGGCAGCAGCAAACCCGCCCGCCTCGGCGACGTTGCAGAACACGCGCAGCGAACGCAGGTCGCGCTCGTCGAAATCCAGCTTGATCATGGGAGCTTCTTTCCGGCCGGCACCAGGTCGCAACAACAAGGTCTCGAAAAATGAAACTATACCCCCAAAAGAATCATTTTCCATGACCGCCGGCACTCACTAGAGTGGCTCCATGCCGCGACGACATCGCCGCCCCGCCCGGACCACCCTACCTGGATTGCCTGCCATGTCTAATCTGACCGTCCCGCCACGCACTGGCCACAAGACCCTGCTGTATTCGGAACTGGTGAGCGAGTTCACCGAACAGAGCCAATTGCAGGCCGACATCGCCGTGCTGGGCGTCCCCTTTGGTGCCGCCTACGGCCCGCGCCAGTACAGCAACGACCAGACCAATGCCCCGCAGGCACTGCGCGAGTTGAGCGATCGCATGGTGCGTCATCCCACGCACTACGACTTCGATATCGATGGCCCGCTGCTGCAGGAGCGCGACGATATCCGCTTCGTCGATTGCGGCGATGTCCTGCCCGACCTGGCCCAGCCCGAGGACCACAAGCGTCGCGCCGAGCTGGCCATCCGCCAGATCCTGCGCGGCGGCGGCCTGCCCATCGTGCTGGGCGGCGACCATGGCATCACCAATCCGGTCTTGCGTGGCTTCGACGAGGTCGGCCCCATCACCCTGGTGCACATCGATGCCCACCTGGACTGGCGCGACGAGGTCAACGGCGTGCGCGATGGTCTCTCCAGCGTGATCCGGCGCGCCTCCGAGTTGCCCTACGTGAAGCACATCGTGCAGATCGGCCTGCGCGCCCAGGGCAGTGGCCGGCCGGCCGACTACCGTGCGGCGCGCGAATGGGGCGCCGATCTCATCAGCGCCTACGAATTGCACGACATCGGCATGGACGCCGTACTGGCACGCATCCCCGATGGCGGCAACTACTACCTGACCATCGACGCCGATGGCCTGGATTGCGCCATCATGCCCGCCGTCGATGGCCCGGCGCCGGGCGGCGTGACCTTCCTGCAGGCACGCAAGCTGATCCACGGCCTGGTCAACAAGGGGCGCGTGGTGGGCATGGATATCGTCGAGATCCAGCCGGCCAAGGACAACGCCAGCAAGATCAGTTGCGTGACCGCCGGCCGCCTGATCGTCAACCTGATCGGCGCCAGCATCCGCGCCGGCTATTTCGACAAGAAGTAAGCCTCCACCCCGCCCGACTCCACCAACCACGCATCGGAACCGCCATGGCACATACCCGCATCCGCAAGTTCAACACCCGCGACACCTATCCCGAACAACAGATCGACAACGACCTCTGCCAGGCCGTGGTGGCACGCGGCACCATGGTCTTCCTGCGCGGCCAGATCGGCCAGGACCTCGATACCTCGGAGAGTGTCTGCATCGGCGACGTCAAGGGCCAGACCGAACAGGCCATGAAGAACATCGACATGCTCCTCAAGGAAGCCGGCAGCCGGCTGGAGCATATCTGCAAGCTCACCATCTACATCTCCGACCCACGCTTTCGCGAGGATGTCTATCGGGTGGTGGGAAAGTGGCTCAAGGGGGTCTATCCGGTTTCCACCGGGATCGTGGTGACCGCCTTCGCCCGTCCCGAGTACCTGGTCGAGGTCGATGCCACGGCCGTCATTCCCGATTGATACCGGCGTGCGACAGCGCATCGATGCGCTGCGCTCGAGGTCTGACCGTTTTTACGTCTCTGGTAAGTAGCAGTACTTGGTCCGCATCCTGGATGCGGCCTTTTTTTGCGCGCCGGGCGCATGGGACCGGGGCGGCAGCCGATGGCCGCCGCCCCGAAAGAAGGTCAGTCGCGGGAGTTGTCCTGCGACATGGTCGACAGGCCGGAATACAGGCTGCAGCACTGCGGCGCGCCGCGATGCGAACCGGTGGTGAGATCGCTGGAGTCGTTGAGATAGGCGACCAGCATGCGATAGAGCTTGGCAACGTAGTTCATGGCATACCCCCTTTGAAACGGGATTGGGTTCACAACATGTGCCGGCTTGATCCGTGACGGTGCGGCACGCTCCGTTAAAATTGTTTATATCATTTATTCTAGGTGCCCCAGCGCCATTCGTCCATCAGGGATTTTCTGACATCGCAACAGCTGTTGCGTGACGTCATCACCCGCAGCCACACCTACATGGCGTCAGCCTGGCTCATCAGCCATCGGCGGAAAGCCCTCATGGCAGGCGTCTGCTGGCGCGACTTGAGCCGGGTCAGCCAGTAGGCCCCGGTCTCGATCTCGGTGGCGAAGGGACAGACCAGGCGCGCCTCACGCAGTTCACGCTCGAACATCAGCACCGGTAGCAGGGCCACCCCGGCCTGCTGCGCGGCCGCTTCGGCCATGGCCAGCGAGGAGTCGAACACGAAGCCGCGCAAGGGTGGACAAGGCAGTCCGGCAGCGGCGAACCACTGGCTCCACTCGCTGGCGCGGTAGGAGCGCAGCAGGGTCTCGCCGGCCAGGTCGGCGGGATGGTGCAGGCGCCCGGCGATCTCCGGTGCGCACATCGGTGCCAGGGGCGCGGCGAACAGACGTTCAGCCTCGGTGCCGTGCCATGCACCATCGCCAAAGCGGATCGCGAAATCCAGTCCCTCACCGGCCAGGTCGACGCGGTTGTTGTTGGTCAGCAGGCGCAGGTCGATGAAGGGATGGTCGTGCTGGAATTCGCGCAGGCGCGCCATCAGCCAGCCCACCGCGAAGGTGCCGACCACGCCCACCGTGAGCACCTCGCGCCGGCGGCCATCCTCGAACTGGCCCAGCACGTCGGCTATCCGGCCAAAGGACTGCGCCACCACCGGCAGCAGCGCCAGCCCTTCATCGGTCAGGGCCAGTCCACGCGGCAGGCGGCGGAACAAGGCCACACCCAGGCGTTGTTCCAGGTTCTTGACCTGCATGCTGACTGCAGTCTGGGTCACGCTCAACTCTTCGGCCGCACGCGTAAAAGAGAGATGGCGGGCCGAGACTTCGAAGGCGCGCAAGGCATTGAGGGGTAGATACATGCATGGCTCCAGGCATCAGATTTTCTTGGGGCTAGTCCCAATTATCGTGAATTGCGAGCGCAGCCGCCACTGCCTATCATCTGCCCTGTTCATCCGCTTGGCGACAGTGCCAAGCTCGACCACAGAGGAGAAAACATGCCCGGAAGAAGAAACTTCCTGACCCTGGCTGCACTGGCAGCCACCGCAATGATCAGCAAGAGCTGGGCTGCCGAGGGCAGCAAGGCAAGTAAAACTGGGGACTCCAGCCCCTTCAACGACAAGATGGCAGCGCTGGAATCCTCCGTCGGCGGCCGTCTGGGCGTCTCGCTGGTCGACACCGCCAGTGGCCGCCACTGGGGCTATCGCGCCGACGAGCGCTTCCCCATGTGCAGCACCTTCAAGTTCCTGGCGGCCAGCGCCGTCCTGCACCGCGTCGACCAGGGCCGGGAGCAGCTGGAACGTCGCCTGGTCTACAGCAAGCACGACCTGGTGCCCTACTCCCCCACGACCGGCAAGCATGTCGGTGGCCAGGGCCTGTCGATGGCGCAGGTGTGCGAAGCGGCCATGACGCTCTCCGACAACACCGCCGCCAACCTGATGCTGGCCAGCATGGGTGGCCCGGCCGGCCTGACCGCCTTCATCCGCACGCTGGGCGACGACAAGACCCGCCTGGACCGCAACGAGCCCACCCTCAACGAGGCCGTGCCGGGCGACCCGCGCGACACCACCACGCCAGCGGCGATGACGGCCAACCTGCGCACCGTCGTGCTGGGCAATGCCCTCAAGCCCGCCTCGCGCGAGCAGATCACGCAATGGCTGCGCGCCAACCAGACCGGCGACAAGCGCGTGCGCGCCGGCCTGCCGGGCCACTGGAAGGTGGGCGACAAGACCGGTACCGGCCGCCTGGGAACCAGCAACGACATCGGCGTGATCTGGACCGCGCAGGGCACGCCGCTGCTGTTTGCCGTCTACCTCACCCAGAACCAGGCCGACGATGCCCGCCGCGATGCGGTCCATGCCGCCATCGGACGCGTGATCGCCGAGGACCTCGGCCTGTCCTGAGCGCTCCCCGGACTGCCCGCCAGGCAGCATTGATTAATAATGATTATCATTTATAATCCGCGTTTTCCAACGCTGCCTGGCCGCCCTCTTGTCCCGCGATTCTTCCTCGCCATCGCTGATGTCGACCCTGCTTCATCATTACGATGAGCTGGTCGACCACCTGCGGCGCCGCTTCGGCGACCGCAGCTTTGCGCGCGACGTGATGCAGGATGTATGCGTCCATGTGCTGGAGCGCTCCCCCGGGACGGCGGTCCACACCCCATTGGCCTTCCTGCGCCGCATCTCGACCCACCTGGCCATCGACCGCTACCGCGTCGAGGCCGGCCGGCGCGCCCATGTCGAGAGCATGGCCGAACTGCCCGAGCCGGCCAGCCACCATCCCACCGAGGAAGAGCGCCTTGGCGCCCGTCAGGAACTTGACGTACTCATCGATGTTATCGAGAATCTGCCTCCACGCTGCCGCGAGGTCTTCATCATGCACAAGATCCACCAGGTCCCGCAGGCCGAAGTCGCGCAGCGCCTGAACATATCGCGGCAGATGGTGGAGAAGCACCTCAAGGCGGGCATGACCGCCTGCCGCGCCAGATTGCCGTCCCCGGACCCACGCTGATGCATCCAGAGCACGACCCTGCCCAAGAGCCCACCCACGCCGACCAGCTGCTGGCGCAGCACCGGCAGGCGCTGCGCGCGCGCTTTCCGCTGCCGGCGGCCCAGGTCAGCCGGTCGCAGCGTCCACGCCGGCTGGCCATGGCAACTGCGCTCCTGGTACTGGTGTCAGGTACGCTGCTGTGGCTGGACCCGGCCTATCGCAGCGAGCGCCTGGTGAGCCAGGTCGGCCAGCGCAATACCGCCACCCTGGCCGATGGCAGCACCATCACCCTCAATACCGACAGCGCCCTGGAAGTGTCCTGGCACCTGCGTTCGCGCCGCGTGACCCTGGAGCGCGGCCAGGCCCTCTTCGATGTCAGCCACGCGACCTGGCGCCCCTTCAGCGTGGAGGCCGGCAAGACCCGCGTGAGCGTGGTCGGCACCCTCTTCGAGGTCTGGCGCTGGCCGGAATCGGTGCGCGTGACCGTACTGCGCGGCAAGGTGCGGGTGGATGACCTGAGCGCAGCCTCGCCTGCGGCCTACCTGGTGGCCGACCAGCAGATCGCCGCCACGCCTGCGGGTCTGTCGCCGGTGATGCAGGTCGATGCCGCCAGCAGCATGGCCTGGAAGGATGGCCGCCTGGTCTTCGACCACACACCGCTGCGGCAGGCCCTGCAGGAGCTGCGCCGCTATACGCAGGCCCGCATCGCCGAGCCCGATCCCCAGGCGGGTGGGCTGCTGCTCTCGGGCGTGTTCGATACCGCCCGTGCCGATGCCTTGCTGGACCTGCTGCCGGACATCCTGCCAGTCACGCTGGGACGCAATGCGCAAGGCGATATCGAAGTCCGCAAGCTGGCGGTGAAAAAATAATTCTCTAAGCCAGGTTGGGTAAATGCCCTGCCCGTTCGGCATCCTCCTTGAGACCCATTACAAGGAGGATTTCGTGTCACGTCCCACCCGTCGTTCGTCCCTGCTCCGCCTCAATGCCCTGGCCGCCGCCGTGCTGCTGGCCACCAGCGCCTACGCGCAAAGCGGCAAGTTCAACCTCGTCAACCTCGATATTCCGGCCGAGCCGCTGGACAAGGCGCTCACCACGCTGGCACGCCAGAGCGGCATCCAGATCCTGTTCGCCAGCGAGGCCACGCGGGCGCGCATGAGCGCCGCCCTCAAGGGCAGCTATACCGCACGCGAAGCGCTGGACAAGCTGCTCGCCGGCAGCGGCCTGGTGGTGCGCGAGCAGGGCGACAAGACCTATACCGTCCAAGCTGCGGACGCCGCACGCAGCGATAACGCCCTGCCCACCGTGACCGTCACGGCCGACGCCGCCGAGAGCGCCTACGGCCCCGTCAATGGCTATGTCGCCACCCGCACCGCCAGTGCCACCAAGACCGATACGCCGCTGCTGGAGACGCCGCAATCGATCAGCATCATCCCGCGCGAGCGCTACGAGGCCCAGGGCGCCCAGAGCGTCAACGAGGCGCTGCGCTACAGCGCCGGCATTTCCAGCTATGGCGCCGGCACCCGCTCGGACTGGTACACGGTGGTGCGCGGCTTCGATCCCAACGTCTACCTCGATGGCCTGGCATTGCCCACCACCATCAACCTGGCCAGCTGGCGCGTCGATCCCTACCTGCTGGAACGCATCGAGGTGCTGCGCGGCCCGGCCTCGGTGCTATACGGACAAGGCCAGCCGGGCGGCACCGTCAACATGGTCTCCAAGCTGCCCACGGCCACACCCCTGCACGAGATCGAAGTCCAGCTCGGCAACAATGCGCGGCGCCAGCTGGCCGGCGACTTCGGCGGTGCCATCGACGAGGATGGCAAGTTGCTGTATCGCTTCACCGGCCTGGTGCGCGACAGCAACCTGCCCTTCGGCCCCTTCAAGGACCAGCGCCTGCTGCTGGCGCCGTCACTGACGATGAAGCTCTCGCACGACACCTCGCTGACACTGCAGGCCACCTACCTGCGCGACCGCACCAATTCCTCGGACAACTTCCTGCCGGCCTCGGGCACCATCCTGCCCAATCCGAACGGGCATCTCTCCAGTTCGCTGTTTACCGGCTCGCCCGACTTCGACCGCTACGAGAAGGAACAATGGTCGCTGGGCTACCTGTTCGAACATCGCTTCGACGATACCTGGACGGTGCGCCAGAACCTGCGCTACAGCCACCTGAGCCTGAAGGATTACATGACCTATGGCGTCGGCCTGGACGACAGCGACAGCAGCCAGAGCAGCATGAGCCGCTACGCCGGCATCGCCAAACCCGACTATGGACGGCTGTCGGTGGATAACCAGGTACAGGCGCAGTTCAGGACCGGCGCCATCGAGCAGACCGTGCTGGCCGGCGTGGACGTGCAGCGCCAGCGCCGCCACAACTGGGAAGCCTATGCGCTCACCTCCAGCCTGAACCTGTATCACCCGGTCTATACGGCCTTCGACTGGTCCATCTTCGACAATGTCACGCCGGAGGACAGCATTTCCATCCAGGAGCAGGTCGGCCTGTATGTGCAAGACCAGGTCAAGCTGGGCCAGCGCTGGGTGCTGACCGGCAGCCTGCGCCGCGACTGGGCCAAGACCACCAACGAAGACCTCATCGCCAGCACCTCCACCACGCAGAAGGACAGCGCCACCACCGGCCGCCTCGGCGCGGTCTACCTGGCCGGCGGCGGCTGGGCACCGTTCGTGAGCTATTCGACCTCGTTCATGCCTGAGCTGGGCACCGACCGCTTCGGCAATGCCTTCAAGCCCACGCGCGGGCGCCAGGTGGAAGCCGGTGTGAAATACCAGCCGGACGAGAAGACCGCCATCACGGCTGCGCTCTTCGAGATCCGCCAGAAGAACGTCACCACCACCGACCTGAGCGACCCGCTCGGTACCCACTACGTGCAGACCGGCGAAGTGCGCTCGCGTGGCGTGGAACTCGAAGCCGCGCTGGAACTGAGCCGCAGCCTCAAGGCCGTGGCCAGCTACAGCTATACCGAGGTCAAGAACACCCAGACCAACGACGCCAGCGCGCTGGACAAGACGCCGGTAGACATCCCCCGTCCGCGCCACCTGGCCTCGCTGTGGCTGGACTACACCCTGCGCGGCGGCCAGCTCAATGGGCTGGGCATGGGCGCAGGCGTGCGTTACGTGGGCAATGCCCCGGGCAGTGCGGACAATTCGCTGAACGTGCCGGGCTATACCCTGGTCGACGCCGCGCTGCACTACGACCTGCCGCAATGGCGCCTGTCGCTGACGGCCAGCAACCTGTTCGACAAGGAATATGTTTCCGGCTGCTATGACGCGACCCGCTGCATCTACGGCAACGGCCGCACCGTGCTGGCGACGGCGCGTTATCGCTGGTAAGGAAAGAAACGCCGGCTGAGCTTCAGTCGACAAACCGCAGCGAGACCGGCCCCACCTGCTCCAGCGCAGCCTCCACCAGCAGGCCGGCGCGCGCATGGACCAGTCCGGTACAGGAACCGGTGGTGATGATCTGGCCCTGGCGCCAGGGCTGGCCGCGCTGGGCGCAATGGCGCGCCAGCCAGGCCAGCATGGGCCACAGGTCGGCGGGATTGCCGCCGGTGGTATGGGTTTTTTCCTGGCCATCGATATGCAGGCTGGCCACGGTCGTCGCCAGTGCCAGCGTCTCAGGCAAGGGCTGGGCTTGACCGATCACCAGCGCGCCATGGCAGAGCAGGTCAGCCATGGCGGCCCAGGGGTTACCGCAGGGTTGCTGACCCAGGCGGGTCTCCACCACTTCGATGGCCGGCAGGATGGCGTCGAAAACGCCCCGCAGCTCCGCTTCATCGGGCAGGCGCTCGCCGGGATCGTAGTCACGACCCACGCGCAGGGCCAGTTCCACTTCGAGGCCGCGCATACGCCACTGGGGGCCCGTCAATTGGGTACCGGAAGGCAGGATGCCGGATACCGGCAGCGGCGCACAGGACGGCGTGGAGCCATCGCCCTTGCTCCCCACCTTCCAGCCGCCGACCGGCCCCAGCCGCTGCAGCTGGGCGTCCTGCACCGCATAGGCGGTCGCGGCATCGCCCACTGCCAGCCGGCGCCAGTCCAGCGCCAGGCGGCTGAGGCGGGCGTCGAGCAGAAGTTGGGTGGCGGCGTCGATATGCATGCAGGGTTCTCCAAGGCGGTCATTCAATGCAGCGCGCATTGTACTGGCTGCCGGGCTTGCGCACACATGGCAAAGCAACAAGAAAAGCGCCGCCGGCAGCACACCTGGCCCGAGTTGCCGATAATGGAGCCGGGCGCTTGACTTAGAGCGCACTCCAACTTCTAGACTGCCTGCCATGACGACCTCCATGACCATTGCCCAGGCGGCGACTGCCACCGGCCTGTCGGTGCATACGCTGCGCTACTACGAACGCATCGGCTTGCTCGATGCTATCGAACGGCGTGACAACAGCCACCGGCGCTATACCCAGGAAGACCTGAACTGGATAGCCTTCCTGCAAAAGCTCAAGGCCACCGGCTTGCCGGTGCGGGCCATGCTGCGCTATGCCGAGCTGCGCCGGATGGGCAACACCCTGGAGAGCGTCACCGAGCGCAAAGCCATCCTGCAAGCGCATACGCTTTGCGTCCAACACACCCTGGCCGAGCTGCACAGCAACCTGCAGGTGCTGCAGCACAAGATCGCGATGTATGACGAGCTTGAGCAGCAGGCCTGCACGCCGCTGGTGGGCTCACCCCTGCCTGTGGCCACGGCCAGCGTCAACTGAAGAAAGGATTGCACCATGACTGAACGCCTCACTTCCCACCTGCAACCGGAGTCGCCCGTCGGTACGCGCCGCCTGGGCGCCAATGGCCCGCTGGTCTCGGCCATCGGCCTGGGCTGCATGGGCATGAGCGATTTCTATGCCCATCGCGATGACCAGGAGTCACTCTCCACCATCGACCGCGCCCTGGAGCTGGGCATCAACTTGCTCGATACCGCCGACATGTACGGCCCCTACACCAACGAGGAGCTGGTGGGGCGCGCCCTGCGTGGACGCCGCGACAAGTTCTTCATCGCCACCAAGTTCGGCTTCCGGCGCGACCCGGCCAATCCGGCTGCACGCGGCATCGACGGCAGCCCGGCCTATATCCGCGAAGCTATCGAGGGCAGCCTCAAGCGCCTGGGCGTAGAGACCATCGACCTCTACTACCAGCACCGCATCGATCCCAATACCCCCATCGAGGTCAGCATGGGCGTGCTGGCCGACCTGGTGAAGGCGGGCAAGATCCGTTACGTCGGCTTGTCGGAGGCGTCGGCGGCCACGCTGGAACGCGCCCACCGGGTGCATCCGGTGACGGCGCTGCAAAGCGAATATTCGCTGTGGACGCGTGACCCGGAAGGCGATGTCCTGGCGACCTGCCGTCAGCTGGGGATTGGTTTCGTGGCCTACAGCCCGCTGGGACGGGGCTTTCTGACCGGTGCCATCAGCCGCTTCGAGGACCTGGCCGAGGATGATTTCCGCCGTACCAATCCACGCTTCCAGGGCGAGAACTTCGCCCGCAACCTGGCGCTGGTGGACAAGGTGCAGGAACTGGCCCGGGAACGCGGCTGCACACCCAGCCAGCTGGCGCTGGCCTGGGTGATGGCGCAGGATCCGCACATCGTGCCGATCCCGGGCACCAAGCGCCGCCGCTACCTGGAAGAAAACGCCGGCGCCTTCGCCGTCAAGCTGTCGGCGCAGGACTTGCTGGCGCTGGATGCGGTCTTCCCGCGTGGCGCTGCGGCTGGCGCACGGTATACCGAGGCCAGCATGAAGATGCTGAACGGTTAGACAGCTTAGGCCGGCTCCGCCTCGCTGCCGCGCGCCGAGGGATGCTCGGCCAGCGGCACGAAGGTATTGGTGGCCGCGTCCAGCGCCAGGATGGAGCCGGACTCGATGTCGTAGACCCAGCCGTGCAGGGCCAGACGGCCCTGCGCCAGGGCCACCGCCACCGAGGGATGGGTGCGGATGTTGTTCAATTGCGCGATCACGTTCTCGCGCACCATGCCGTCGATGCGATCCTGCTCGGTGGGATGCTCGCGCGATTCGTTGATCATGCGGGCGGCATCGGTGTGATGCAGCCAGTTGCGCACGGCCGGCATGTGATCCAGGCAGGCACAGGTGGCCACGGCCTTCATGGCGCCACAGTCGGAGTGGCCACAGATGACGATGTCCGACACCTTCAGCTGCGCCACGGCGTATTCCACGGTGGCACTCACGCCGCCTGGCTCTGGGCCGAAGGAGGGCACGATATTGCCGGCATTGCGGATGACGAACAGGTCGCCCGGTTCGCGCTGGGTGACCAGCTCGGGCACCATGCGGCTATCCGAGCAGGAAATGAACAGGGCCTTGGGCGTCTGTCCGGTCGCCAGGGTCTTGAAAAGCTCTTTCCGGGCCGGGAAGACATCCTGCTGGAAACGCAGGAAGCCGTTGATGATGTCGCGCATGTGTAAGATCTTTTTGCTGAAAGGTCGCCTATTATGCCGCGATTTGCAGCTTTCGGCCGGAATCCGGCCGCTTTTGTGCGGCCGACACCAGGCCCGCCCTCCCCTGGGAATTTGCCTTCCGCTGCACGCTTTTTGAGAATTTGCAGGAATATTCGCTAATTTTCTACAGACCTGTCCTCACGGCTGCTGCTTTACTTGCAGCTTCGCCGCCGGCATGGATGTTCCAGACAGCTGGCCGGCATCTCCCGGCTGCCTGACGGCCATTGCAGAGACGAGGACCTTCCCATGTTGCCACGATTCACCCAGGCCGCCGCCTTGCTGGCGGTGGCCTCCACGCTGGCCGGCTGCGCCAGCGAACACGCCCGCACCCTGGCCGTGCCGCAGGTCGCCAGCGCCCAACTGGCCTATCAGGGCAAGCGCAGTCCGATCGCAGTGGGCAGGTTCGACAACCGCTCCAGCCATCTGCGAGGCCTCTTCTCCGACGGCATCGACCGTCTGGGCGGGCAGGCCAAGACCATCCTGATCACCCACTTGCAGCAAAGCAATCGTTTCACTGTGATGGACCGCGACAATCTGGCCGAACTGGCGCAGGAAGCCCAGCTCAACAGGCAGGAGCAACGACTCCAGGGCGCCAGCTTCGTGGTCACCGGTGACGTGACCGAATTCGGCCGCAAGGAAGTGGGTGACCGACAGCTCTTCGGCATCCTGGGCCGTGGCAAGTCGCAGATCGCCTACGCCAAGGTGAACCTGAACATCGTCGACGTAAAGACCTCCCAGGTCGTCTACTCGGCCCAGGGCGCGGGTGAATACAGCCTGGACAACCGCGAGATCATCGGCTTCGGCGGCACCGCCAGCTATGACGCCACCCTCAACGGCAAGGTGCTGGACCTGGCCATCCGCGAGGCGGTCGACAAGCTGGTGGCCGGGATCGACTCCGGCGCCTGGAAACCCTGAGCCCCGGCTCCGCAGGTATATGACAAGGAACATCATGAAGAAACAACTCGGCATCGGCATCATGGCCATCCCGGTGCTACTGCTCTGCGGTTGCGCCGGTCACCAGCAGCAATCCCTGTATGGTTGGGGCAACTACCAGGAGCAGCTCTACGACCACTTCAGGAACAACGGCAGCGGTAACACGCAGCAGATCGCCGCGCTGGAAGAGAACCTGCAGAAGATGCGCGCCCGGGGTGCGGCCGTGCCGCCGGGCTATCACGCCCACCTTGGCATGCTGTACGCCGCCATCGGCAGGGAAGACCAATCGATGCAGGAACTGCAGACCGAGAAATCGCTGTTCCCGGAATCGACACCTTACATGGATTTCCTGATGCGCAACGACAAGAAGGAAACCGGCAAATGATGACTCACCCATTCAAGGCAACCGCCACCCTGCTGCTGGCCCTTCTGCTCAGCGGTTGCGCCACCGGGCCACAGGCCTATGACTACGCCGAGTTCAAGGCGGCACGCCCGGCCTCCATCCTGGTGCTGCCACCAATGAACAGCTCAACGGAGGTGATCGCCCCCCACGGCGTGTTGGCGCAGGCCACGCAGCCGCTGGCCGAGTCAGGCTACTATGTGATGCCGGTCGCGCTGGCGGCGGAAACCTTCAAGCAGAACGGTCTGGACAATGCGGCGGACATCCACGAACTGCCGGTGCAGAAGCTGCACCAGATCTTCGGCGCCGACGCCGCGCTGTATATCCACATCACCGACTACGGCACCGCGTATCAGGTGATCAGGAGCGAGACGGTGGTATCGGCGGACGCCCGGCTGATCGACCTGCGCTCGGGCAAATTGCTGTGGCAGGGTTCGGCCCGCGCCTCCAGTGGGGAGCAGCAGAATTCCGGTGGCGGCCTGCTCGGCATCCTGATCTCTGCCATGGTCAACCAGATCATCAGCACCAGCACCGACGCCAGCTACAAAATGGCTGGCATTGCCAGCTACCGGCTACTGCGCGCGGGCAGCCAGAACGGCCTGCTGCATGGTCCGCGTTCGCCGCAATACCAGAAGGACTGATGCCCACCCCCGCCCGATCAGGGCCCGAGGAGCAAGGAAAACGCCGCTGCGCATCGCGCCTGCGGCGTTTTTGCTTCCGGCTCAAGCGCCTGCGAGCTGGTATTTCTTGATCTTGTCGTACAGCGTCTTGCGGGGAATGCCCAGCCGCTCGGCCGCTGCCGCCACACTGCCCTCGCTCTCCTTGAGGGCGGCGGCAATCAGGCCGGCCTCGAAGTTTTCCACCTGCTCGGGCAGGGGCAGCAGTGCCGGCGCGCCTGCCAGGCGGCCTGCCGTAGCGATCTGCTCCACCCCCAGCACCCAGCGGTCGGCGAAGTTGCGCAACTCGCGCACATTGCCCGGCCAGTCACGCTGCTGCCATTGCTGCATCTGCGCGCTGCTCCATGGCGGCACCTCGCGCCGGTAGCGCACCGATGCCGCCTGGCAGAAATGCGCCAGCAGCAGGGGGATATCCTCGCTGCGCTGGTTCAGGGCCGGCAGGTCGATCGACACCACGCCGATGCGGTAATACAGGTCTTCGCGGAACTGGCCCTCGCCGGCCAGCTTCAACAGGTCGGCCTTGCTGGCGGCCACCACGCGGCAATCGATGGCGACCGACTCGTTGCCGCCCAGACGCTCCAGGCGGCGCTCCTGCAAGACCCGCAGCAACTTGACCTGCAGGGCCAGCGGCATGCTCTCGATCTCATCGAGGAAGAGCGTGCCGCCATCGGCATATTCGAGCTTGCCGATACGGCGCTTCTGCGCCCCGGTGAAGGCCCCCGCTTCGTGACCGAAGATCTCGCTCTCGAACACCGTCTCCGGCAAGGCGCCGCAATTGAGCGCCACGAAAGGCCCCTTGCGACCACTGGCCGCATGCAGCTGGCGCGCCACCACTTCCTTGCCGGTACCGGTCTGGCCGTTGATGAGCACGTCCACATCTGCCGGCCCCAGACTGCGGATCAGGGTACGCACGCGTTCGATGGCGCCCGACTGGCCCACCAGCGGCGGCAGTTCCGGGTTGTGCGCCCAGGCTTCGCGCAGGCGGCGGTTTTCCAGCACCAGGCTGCGCTTTTCCTGGGCGCGCAGGGCGATGTCGAGCAAGTCGTCCGAACTGAACGGTTTTTCCACGAAATCATAGGCCCCGGCGCGCATGGCATCCACGGCCATGGCCACGTCGCCGTGGCCGGTCACCACGATCACCGGCAAATCGGCATCGATGCCGACCACGCGCTCCAGCACATCCAGACCAGACAAACCCGGCAAGCGCACGTCGGTCACCACCACGCCGGCAAAGTCGCGCCCCAGCAAGGGCAGTGCCTGCTCGGCACTGGCACAGGCGGTCACGGCAAAGCCGCCCAGTTCCA
Organism: Herbaspirillum sp. ASV7; assembly: GCF_016429215.1. Lineage (GTDB taxonomy): Bacteria > Pseudomonadota > Gammaproteobacteria > Burkholderiales > Burkholderiaceae_D > Herbaspirillum. The sequence continues at coordinate 25,624 of NZ_JAELUH010000052.1, forward strand.
GTGCCTGCGCCGTAGCCAGGCGCACCGCCTGTTCATCCTCGATCAGAATGGCGCTGCAAGCGCCGCTGTGCTTGTCCATCAGGTCTCCGTTCTGGCCAGCGGCAGGCGCACCACGAACTCGGCGCCACCGCCCTCATGATTATGGGCGCTCAACTGGCCATTCATCGCCTGCACGATGGACGACGAGATCGCCAGTCCCAAGCCCAGCCCCTTGCTGGAAGACTTGGTGGTAAAGAAGGGTTCGAACAGGTGCGGCGCCACCTCGTCGGCAATGCCGGCGCCGGAGTCGCGGATACGCACCACCGCCTGCTGGCGCGGCTGGTCCACTTCCAGCACCACGCAGACGCAACGGGTCGGGGATTCTTCCACCGCATCCAGGGCATTGCGCAGCAGGTTGATCAAGACCTGTTCGGTACGCACCACGTCGCCGGTGACATGGGCCGGCTCCCGGATATCGATGCGGATGCTGGCGCCCAGGTTCTGGAAATCACTGTTGAGCAGCAAGGCCGAGGCCTCGATGGCCTGGCGCAGGTCCACCGTCACCACCGCTTCACCACTCTTGCGGGCAAAGCCCTTCAACTGCGCGATGATCTTGCCCATGGTGGCGCTGGCGCTGCTGATGTGTTGCAGGTTCTCGGCCACCTGGGCGGTCTGGCCGCGCGCCAGGAACTTCACCGAATTGTCGGCAAAGGCGCGGATGGCTGCCAGTGGCTGGTTCAGCTCATGCGTCACCCCGGCCGCCATCTGGCCCAGCATGGCCAGCTTGCCGGCCTGCACCAGCTCGTCCTGGGTGGTGCGCAAGAGACTCTCGGTCTGCTGCAGCTTCTCGTACTTGGCGGCGATGGCCTGGTTGGCGGCGGTCAGCTCACCGGTGCGCTGGGCGATCTTCTGGTCCAGCTCCTCGGCCGCGCGGCGCAACGCATCGCGCGACTCCAGGCGCTCCTGCACGCGGCGGCGGTGCTGGTACCAGGCCAGCAGCGAAATGGCCAGCGCCACCATCGCCAGGGCCGCCGCCATGGTCGAGAGCATGGCCGTGCGCTGCATGCGCGCATGCGAAGGGAACAGCATCAGTTGCCAGCCCAGTCGCCCCACCGGGCGCGACACATGGGTACCGAAGCCGCGCTGCAAGGCCGGCGGCAAGGCCGAGACCGGCGTGATCGGCAAATCCGCATACTGATGGGTACCGGCCAGTTCCTGCTGCACCGGCACGCTCAGCGCCTGCAGGCTGTGGTACTTCCATTCCGGCCGGTTGCTCAGGAACACCACGCCGCCGGCATCGGTGAGGGTGATCGGGTCTTCGCTGCTGCGCCAGGTGTGTTCGAACTCGGCCAGGTCGACCTTGACCACCATCACGCCAATGGGCAGGTCGCCATCGGCCTGGTCCTGACGGCGATAGATGGGCTGGGCGATGAAATAACCGGGTTCGCTGGAGACGTTGCCGATGCCATAGAAGCGCCCCGCCCTGCCCTGTACCGCCTGGCGGAAATAGGGGCGGAAACCGAAGTCGCGCCCGACATAGCTGAATTCCTCATCCCAGTTGCTGGAGGCCAGCGTGAGGCCATGGCGATCGAGCATGAAGATGTTCACCGCCCGCGACTGCTGCTGGATGATCTTGAAGGCGCGGTTGAGGCGATCCACCGCCTGCGCATCCTCGGGATGCTGCAGTACCTGGCGCACATCGGACTGAAAACCCAGCGCAAAGGGCAAGGCTTCGTACTTCTGCAGGATAGACTGCAGGTCCAGCGCGGCGATCTGCAATTGCACCGCGCCCTGGTTCTGCTGGTCCACCTCGGCCTTGCGTAGCGCCAGGCGATAGGTGATCCCGCACACCAGCAGGGTAGTGGCGAGGAAGAGGATCAGCAGCAGCAGGTTTCGTCTGGCTCTCATCGGTGCGCTATGAAGGAAATGCAACGCGGCGCCCCGCAGGGCGCCGCGCTTTCAGGGCATCATGATAACGCGGACGGGGACTGTTCCGCGTGCTGCCTGAACGATCAGGCTGCCTTGTGCTGCTTGCCGGCCCCGGCGCCGTGTGCGCCGTCCTCGTCGGGGTTCATGGCGACATCGCCCTTGAGGTGGCCGTCACGTTGCGGATCGGGCATGCGCAGGCTGATGATCAGGGCCACCAGGCACAGCGCGCTGACATACCAGTAGAAGGCCGACTCCACACCCGCAGCCTTCAGCGACAGCGCCACGAACTCGGCCGAACCACCGAAGAGCGCGTTGCCCACGGCATACGACAGGCCCACGCCCAGGGCACGCACTTCCGGCGGGAACATCTCGGCCTTGATCAGGCCGCTGATGGAGGTATAGAAGCTGACGATGGTCAGGGCCAGGATGGCCAGGCCCATGGCCATGGCCGGGCTGCTCACGTCCTTGAGGAAGTGCAGGATGGGGAAGGTGCAGACCATGCCCAGGAAGGCGAAGCACAGCATGGAATTGCGGCGGCCGATCTTGTCCGAGATGGCGCCGAAGACCGGTTGCAAGACCATGTAGACGAACAGCGCACCGGTCATGACACCGTTGGCCACCTTGGGGTCCATGCCGGCCGTATTGACCAGGTACTTCTGCATGTAGGTGGTGAAGGTGTAGAACATCAGCGAACCACCGGCGGTGAAGCCCACCACGTTCAGGAAGGCGCGCTTGTGCTGCAGCAAGCCCTTGAGGGTGCCGGCGTCCTTCTTCTTGCGGGCGCCTTCGGAGGAGGTCTCGGCCAGCGAGCTGCGCAGGTACATCGCCACCAGCGCACCCACCGCGCCCAGGACGAAGGGAATGCGCCAACCCCAGGCCATCAGTTCAGCCTTGGTCAGCCACTGCTGCATGCCGAACAGCACCAGCACCGCCAGCAGCTGGCCGCCGATCAGCGTCACGTACTGGAAGGAGGCGAAGAAACCACGACGACCATCGGGCGCCACTTCACTCATGTAGGTGGCCGAGGTACCGTACTCGCCGCCCACCGACAGGCCCTGGAACAGGCGCGCCAGCAGCAGCAGGCCCGGCGCCCAGGCGCCGATGGTGGCATAGGTCGGCATGACGGCCACGGCCAGGGAGCCGCCGCACATCATCAGCACCGAGATCAGCATGGAGGTCTTGCGGCCGTGCTTGTCGGCGATGCGGCCGAACAGCCAGCCGCCGATGGGACGCATCAGGAAGCCGGCGGCAAAGACCCCGGCGGTATTCAACAACTGGCTGGTCGGGTCGCCCTTGGGGAAGAAGGCCGGCGCGAAATAGATGGCACAGAAGGAATAGACGTAGAAGTCGAACCATTCGACCAGGTTGCCCGAGGATGCGCCAAGAATGGCGAAGATGCGCTTGCGATACTCCGCCGCGCTCAAGGTGGATTTGTTGTTCATGTGATCTCCTGTACTCCGGTGTGGGCCGCGTCCTCCCGGCAGGTCGGGGCGGCGGGTCATCTTGCTTCTTTTGGAACATCGGCAACCAGGAGACGCGTGCTCACGCGTGCGGGTTGATGCGGTGGGCATCGGGGAAATGTGTCTCCGTGTTTGCTTTTGTTTTGCTCACAGTAATGCAGGCTTCATGCCAGCCGGGAAGAATCCTCGAACAATTTGCAAGCCATTGATTATTCATGGTTTTTCATGAAAACACGGCCCGTGTTCAGAGATGATCAGGCGGATTCCCGGAATGCTGCGCAGCCGCATGTGCGGGAATCCAGCCAATCCGGACGAAAAAAAACGGCGCATGCCTTGCGACATGCGCCGTCTTCACGGACTTGCAGAGCTATCGATCAACGCTCCGACAGGGCATCCATGACGCACAGGGCGGTCATGTTGATGATGCGGCGGACCGTGGCCGACGGGGTCAGAATGTGGACCGGCTTGGCACAACCCAGCAGGATGGGGCCGATCGCCACGCCGTTGCCCGATGCGGTCTTGAGCAGGTTGTAGGCGATGTTGGCGGCATCGATGTTGGGCATGACCAGCAGGTTGGCGTCACCCTTCAACGGCGAATCCGGGATCACCGCGTTGAGCAGCTTGGAATCGAGTGCGGTATCGCCGTGCATTTCGCCATCCACTTCCAGGTCCGGCGCGATCTCGCGCAGGATGCAGAGCGCTTCGCGCATCTTGCGGGCCGACTCGCTGTTGCTGGAACCGAAGTTGGAGTGCGACAACAGCGCTGCACGCGGATGCAGGCCGAAGCGACGCATTTCCTCGGCGGCCAGCATGGTGATCTCGGCCAGCTCGCGGGCGTTGGGGTTTTCATTGACGTGGGTATCCACCATCACCAGCTGGCGATTGGGCAGGATCACCGCGTTCATGGCCGCATAGACATTGACGCCCTCGCGCTTGCCCAGCACCTGGTCGATGTAGTGCAGGTGCAGCTGGGTGGTGCCGTAGGTGCCGCAGATCATGCCGTCGGCATCGCCCTTGTGGATCGCCATGGAGCCGATCAGGGTGTGGCGGCGACGCATTTCCAGCTTGGCGTACTGCTCGGTGACACCCTTGCGGCGCGACATCTCCAGGAAGGTCTGCCAGTAGTCGCGATAGCGGTTGTCGAAGTTCGGGTTGATGACCTCGAAGTCGGTACCGGCGCGCAGGCGCAGGCCGAACTTCTGGATGCGCTGTTCCAGCACTTCCGGACGGCCCACCAGGATGGGCTTGGCCAGGTTTTCATCGACGATCACCTGGACCGCACGCAGCACGCGCTCTTCTTCGCCTTCGGCGTAGACGATGCGCTTCTTGGCCTCGGCAGCCTTCTTGGCGACCTGGAAGATCGGGCGCATGAAGGTACCGCTGTGGTAGACGAACTGCTCCAGCTTCTCGATGTAGGCATCCATGTCCTGGATGGGACGGGCCGCCACGCCGGAGGCGACAGCAGCACGTGCCACGGCCGGCGCGATCTTGATCATCAGGCGCGGGTCGAAGGGCTTGGGAATGATGTATTCCGGGCCGAAGGACAGGTTGGTCACGCCATAGGTGGTGGCCACGATGTCGGACTGCTCGGCCTGCGCCAGTTCGGCAATGGCGTGGACAGTGGCGATCTCCATCTCGCGGGTGATGGTGGTCGCGCCCGAATCCAGCGCACCACGGAAGATGTAGGGGAAGCACAGGACGTTGTTGACCTGGTTCGGATAATCCGAACGGCCGGTGGCGATGATGGCGTCGTCACGCACGGCCTTGACTTCTTCCGGCAGGATTTCCGGGGTCGGGTTGGCCAGGGCCAACACCAGCGGACGGGCCGCCATCTGCTTGACCATCTCGGGCTTCAACACGCCGGCGGCGGACAGGCCCAGGAAGATGTCGGCGTCGGGGATCACCTCGGCCAGGGTACGGGCGTCGGTTTCGCGGGCGAAACGCTCCTTGTCCGGATCCATCAGTTCCTTGCGGCCCTTGTAGACCACGCCGGCCAGGTCGGTGACGTAGATGTTCTCGATCGGGAAGCCGAGGTCGACGATCAGGTCCAGGCAGGCCAGTGCTGCCGCGCCCGCGCCGGAGACCACCAGCTTGACGTTCTTGATGTCCTTGCCGACTACCTTCAGGCCGTTCAGGATGGCGGCGCCGACGATGATGGCGGTGCCGTGCTGGTCATCATGGAAGACCGGGATCTTCATCTTCTCGCGCAGCTTGCGCTCGATGTAGAAGCACTCCGGTGCCTTGATGTCTTCCAGGTTGATGCCACCGAAGGTCGGCTCCAGGGCCGCGATGACGTCGATCAGCTTGTCGGGGTCGGTCTCGTTGACTTCGATGTCGAAGACGTCGATGCCGGCGAACTTCTTGAACAGCACGCCCTTGCCTTCCATCACCGGCTTGGAGGCCAGTGCGCCGATGTTGCCCAGGCCCAGCACGGCCGTACCGTTGCTGATGACGGCCACCAGGTTGCCACGGGCGGTGTACTTGAAGGCGTTGAGCGGGTCGGCCACGATTTCTTCGCAGGCCGCGGCCACGCCGGGAGAATACGCAAGGGAGAGATCACGCTGGTTGGTCAGCAGCTTGGTGGGAGTGACGCTGATCTTGCCCGGGGTCGGAAACTCGTGGTAATCCAGCGCTGCCTGACGAAGTTGCTGACGCACTTCTTCTTTCTTACTGATCATCGAATCCATAACTCTGTATTCTCTAGTTGACTTGCGAAGAGGGTCGATTCTAGCAGAGGTCGGCCCTCAATCATAGGGCGGCAACATCATGCTGCCCCGCGCAAAGCCTTTTCGGGACTGGCTTTGCGGCCTTCCGGCGAGCAGGCATGATGATCGCGAACATGCCCTTTCACGGTGCAGATGACGTACGTTCATCGCGTGATAGGCGCAAGTTGCGCTCAGCTTCATTTCCGGCCGGACAGGCTGCCAGCATCGCGTCATACCCGGTATTGGGGAAAACCCCTAGCCTGCTTGCGCAGTGCAACCTGAGCCGCTCCCATGCGCCTACCCGGTGCATTCCTGAACGTAGCCGTCAGTTGCTTACGCTGCGACGCAACATGCCGACTGGCGCGGGCAAGTGGATTGTGCTCCAGAAGCCGTGACGGATTGGTTACAATCGCGCCATGCTCTCCGAATTCGAACTGATCGCGCGCTATTTCAGCCGCCCGCCCGCCCCCGACAGCCGCACCGCACTCGGCGTGGGGGATGATTGCGCGCTGATGACGCCGGCCCCGGGCATGCAACTGGCCATCTCCAGCGACATGCTGGTGTCGGGTCGTCACTTCCTGCCCGATGCCGATCCGCATCTGCTGGGCCACAAGTGCCTGGCGGTGAACCTGTCGGACCTGGCCGCCATGGGCGCCCATCCGATCGCCTTCACGCTGGCGCTGGCCCTGCCCGAAGCCGATGCGCAGTGGCTGGCGCCGTTCTCGCAAGGCATGCTGGCGCTGGCCGACGCGCATGGCTGTGAGTTGATCGGTGGCGACACCACCAAGGGCCCGCTGACCATCAGCATCACCATCTTCGGTGAGGTACCGCCACAACAGGCGCTGCGCCGCGACGCCGCCCGCGTGGGCGACGACATCTGGGTCTCGGGCACGCTGGGCGAGGCCCGCCTGGCACTGGCCGGCTACCGCCAGGAGTTCCCTATCAATGCCGAGGAACTGGAGCAGGCCGCCCCACGCATGCACGCCCCCACCCCGCGCGTGGCGCTGGGCCTGGCCCTGCGCGGCATCGCCCATGCCGCCATCGATGTCTCCGACGGCCTGGCCGGCGACCTGGGCCACATCCTGGCGCGCTCCCGCGTCGGTGCCACGCTGGATGTGGATGCCCTGCCGGCAGGCCCCGTGCTGCAACAGCGCGACCTGCACCTGCGCCGCCGCTTCACGCTCGCCGGCGGCGACGACTACGAACTCTGCTTCACCGCCCCCGTGCGCCAGCGCGACGCTGTCTACAAGGCCGCCCAGGCAGCCGGTACGGCGGTGACGCGCATCGGCAGCATCGAGGCCGAACCCGGCCTGCGCCTGCTGGATGCCGCCGGCGAACCCTGGCAAGAGACCCCGGATTCCTTTGACCATTTCCGTACATGAACCCTGCTTCCGGCCCCACTCCGTCCTTCACGCCTCCCCCCGCCGCCCCCAAGAAGCGCAAGCCGACCTCGCATTTCATGCTGGCCCATCCGGCGCACTGGATCGCCCAGGGCTTCGGCAGCGGCCTCTCGCCCATCATGCCGGGCACGGCCGGCACGCTCTTCGCGTGGCTGTCTTATGTGGTGCTATCCACGCGCTGGCCGCAGGTCTTCACGGCCGGCAACTGGCTGGCCATCATCGCGGCTGGCTTCATCATCGGCATCTGGGCCTGCCAGCGCACCGGCCAGGCACTCAATTCGCCGGACGACGGCAGCATGGTGTGGGACGAGATCATCGCCTTCTGGCTGGTGCTGGTCCTGGTGACGCCGGCCAGCGCCAAGGTCCAGCTGGCGGCCTTCGTGGTGTTCCGCTTCTTCGACATGGTCAAGCCGCCGCCGATCGCCTGGTTCGACCGCCGCTTCAAGGGCGGCTTCGGCGTGATGTGGGATGACATCGTGGCGGCCTTCTACACCTTGCTGGTGTTCGCCTTCTGGCGTGCCTACTGGTAAGCCGGCGATACAAACGCGCGGGAGGCAACAACTCCCGGGCACAAGGGAGTATGCTTGACCGTGCACGTTGATGATCAACCGACTGCAGTCCAGCCGGCAACATGGGCGGAGACTGCGGCACAGCCGAGGATGACACGCATGGACACCACGATAGACCTTGCCACCCGCGTAGGCCAGACACTCAAGGCCAAAGGCCTGCTGCTTGCCACTGCCGAATCGTGTACCGGTGGCGGTATCTCCCACGCCATCACCGAGATCGCCGGATCGTCGGAATGGTTCGATTGCGGTTTCGTGACCTACTCGAACGCTTCCAAGAATGAATTGCTGGATATCTCCGAAGCCCTGATCGCCCAACACGGCGCGGTCAGCGAAGAGATCGCCGGCGCCATGGCCGAAGGCGCGGTCGCCAACAGCAGCTCGGACGTCGCGGTGTCCACCACCGGCATCGCCGGCCCCGGTGGCGCCGTGCCCGGCAAGCCCGTCGGTACCGTCTGCTTCGGCTGGCGTGTGGGCGACAAGACCTATACCGAGCGCCTGGTCTTCAAGGGTGATCGCCAGCAGGTCCGCGCCCAGACCGTGGACCATGCGCTCAAGGGCTTGCTCAAGCTGCTGACCGATTGACTCCCGTTACCCATGCAAACAGGCGGCGCTCCGCGAGGAGTCGCCGCCTGTTTTTTGGGCTCGCCGGATCAGCGGAACTGGTTGATGGCGTCGCGCGTCTCGATGGCCACGCGGCGCGCGGCGGCGGCAAAGTCTTCACCGGCCTGCGGTTTGGCGTAGAGGATGGCGCGCGAGGAATTGATCATCATGCCGGTGCCGGCGGCAGTCCTGCCGGACTTGACCGTGGCTTCCACATCACCACCCTGGGCACCGACGCCCGGCACCAACAGCGGCATGTCGCCGATGATGGCGCGCACCTGGGCCAGTTCATGGGGGAAGGTCGCACCCACCACCAGGCCGCACTGACCGTTGGTATTCCATTTCTCGGCCACCAGGCGGGCCACGTGCTGGTACAGCGGCTTGCCGTCGACTTCCAGGAACTGCAGGTCCGAGCCACCGGCGTTGGAAGTGCGGCACAGCACGATCACGCCGCGATCCTTCCATTCCAGATAGGGCGAGACCGAATCCCAGCCCATGTAGGGGCTGACGGTAACGACATCGGCGTCATAGCGCTCGAAGGCTTCGCGGGCATACTGCTCGGCGGTGGCGCCGATGTCACCGCGCTTGGCATCGAGCACCAGCGGGATCTCGGGATAGTTGGTACGCAGGTAGGTGCAGATGCGCTCCAGTTGCTCTTCCGCGCCCAGCGCGGCAAAGTAGGCGATCTGCGGCTTGAAGGCACAGGCGGCCTCGGCGGTGGCATCGATGATGGCGCGGCAGAATTCGAAGATCGCGTCCGGTTTGCCTTGCAGCTCGGCCGGGAACTTCTTGAGGTCGGGGTCCAGACCCACGCACAGCAGGGAATTGCGCGAGGTCCACGCAGCGTTGAGTTTCTCGATGAATGTCACGGTGGTGCCTTTAACTGAAAGATGCGCTATTGTAGCGCGCCGGCATGGCCCGATCTCGATATTTGACTGATGTTCAGCGGTTTTCCCGGAACATCGGGCACTTGAAGTGGATTTTCCGGTCTCATGCGCTCTCATTGCTTCATTTTTGCTACGAGGAAAGACAATATGAAAAAACTCTTCGCCTGGCTGGCCATCGCGACCCTGGCCCTCACTCTCACCGGCTGCGGCTACAACGAATTCCAGGCCAAGGATGAAGCCACCAAGGCCGCCTGGGGCGAGGTGGTGAACCAGTACCAGCGCCGCGCCGACCTGATCCCCAACCTGGTCAACACCGTCAAGGGCTATGCCGCCCACGAGAAGGACACCCTGGAAGCCGTGACCCAGGCCCGCGCCGCCGCCACCAGCTTCCAGATCACCCCGGAAGTGTTGAACAACCCTGAAGCCCTGGCCAAGTTCCAGCAGGTGCAGGGGCAACTCTCCTCGGCCCTGTCGCGCCTGATGGCGGTGTCGGAGAACTACCCGCAACTGAAGGCTGACACCAGCTTCCGCGACCTGCAGTCGCAACTGGAAGGCACCGAGAACCGCATCACGGTGGCCCGCCAGCGCTACATCGCCGCGGTGCAGGACTACAACATCCTGGCGCGTAGCTTCCCCAGCAACATCACGGCCAAGGTGTTTGGCTACCAGGTCAAGCCGTCCTTCACGGTCGAGAACGAGAAAGCCATCTCGACCGCGCCGACGGTCAACTTCGGCAAGTAAGCCGCGTACGCCCATGCCCAGGACGCTGACGATGCTCAGGCTGACGATAGGCCGATGCCTGCTGGCCTCTTGGCTGCTGGCCCTGGCCGGCCTGGCCGGCGCCGCCGACGGCCTGGTCGCGGTGCCGCCGCTGTCGGGCCACGTGATCGACCAGGTCGCCCTGCTGCAGCCGCAGCAGCGCCAGGCGCTCGAAGGCGTGCTGGCAGAACTGGAACAGCGCACCGGCAGCCAGATCGCGGTGCTGCTGATGTCCTCCACCGCCCCCGAAGCCATCGAGCAATACAGCATCCGCGTGGCCGACGCCTGGAAGCTGGGGCGCAAAGGCGTGGACGACGGCGTGATCCTCATCGTCGCCCGCGACAACCCCAAGTCGCTGCGGCGCCTGCGCATCGAAGCCGGACGCGGCGTGCAGGGCAGTCTCACCGATGCGCAATCCAAGCGCATCCTGGAAGACGTGATCGCCCCGCACTTCCGCCAGAACGATTTCTATGGTGGCCTGGCCGCAGGTGTCTCGGCCATCTCCGGCCTGCTGGCACAGGAGCAGTTGCCGCCGACGCAGCGCCATGACGGCGCCAGGCAGGTCCAGGCCGATGATGGCGGCGGCTGGATCGTGGTAATGGTGATCGTGCTCTTCCTGGTGCTGTTCTTTGGCGTGCTGCTGAAGTCGCGCAGCCGTGCCCGTAACACCCTCAACAACAACGACTGGGGCCATGGCGCCAGCACCGGTGCCGGCGTCATCATCGGCAGCATCCTCGACCAGGCCGCGCGCAATGCCTCTTCGGGCCGCAACTGGCCCGGTTCGGGAGGACTGGGAGGCGGCTTTGGCGGAGGTTCCTCCGGCGGCGGCTTCTCCGGTGGTGGCGGTGGTTTCGACGGCGGCGGCGCCTCGGGAGACTGGTGAGATGACCCAACACAAGACTTCCCCTTCGCTGGCCGGCCGCCTGTGGCGGCATCTGCGCAGCACCCATGCAGCGGCACGGCGCGCCTTCCCCTCGGCCACGCTCAAGGCCATCCAAGCCAGCATCGGCGAGGGGGAACGCCGCCATCGCGCCCAGGTGCGCGTGATCGTCGAAGCCGCGCTCTCGCTGGGCGCGCTCACACGTGGCGAAAGCGCACGCCAGCGCGCGCATGAGCTGTTCTCGCGCTACCGCATCTGGGATACCGAAGAAAACTGCGGCGTACTGGTCTACATCAACCTGGGTGACCGCAAGGTGGAGATCGTGGCCGACCGCGGCATCAATGCCCGGATCACGCGGGAGCAGTGGCAGGAGGTGTGCCGCCTGATGACGGACGGCTATCCACAAGGGAAATTCGAAGAATCTAGCCTCCTGGGGCTGGCCAGGCTCAATGCCCTGCTGGCGGAGGCAATGCCACTACGCGAAGACGGCAGCGGCGGGAACGAACTGTCGGACAAACCCGTGATGCTTTGATGTGTGAAAGCGGCCCCACCTACATCGTGACCGCAGGATCGGATACGGCGAGCACTTCCTGGCGGCAGAACTGCGTCAACAGCTCCCTGAGCAACTGCTTGTCCTCGACCGGGGATTGTTCCAGCCAGGTACTGACCGGCAAGCCTGGCGACTCGGCAATGCGACGCATCAGATCGGCGATGCGGGGCTCCAGCACGAGCTTCTTGCCGTCATGGATCAGGTAATCCTGCTCAAGACCATAGGACGAATGCGCGCGCAACTGCAGGCCGGCCTGCTCGTCGACCAGGTCCTTCGCCGGATCCCCGAAATGCTCCAGCGCCAAGGCCGCCTCGTCACGCTTGCCGGCGTGGAACTGCTCCATGAAGCGCTGATAGTTTTCCGGCGCCTGCACGAACTCGCTCACCAGTAGTCCGATATCGGCCATGAGATGCTGGTCTTGCGTCCAGTGGTCCAATGATCGACGCACCGCTAGGCAATCATGCATCTGTCGCACGCTCCACGCCAGGTAGTCCGCTGCGTAGGCCGGGAACGTCCCCAGCGCCAGATGGAAGCAGCCTTCGCCCAACGGCAAGGGGTCATGCCACCAGCCACGCGGCAGGTAGAAGACATCGCCCGGCTCCAGCACGATATCCATGCAGGGTGCCGAGGGACAAGGATAGCGATCCTCGTAGTCCCTGCTCTGCTGAGTATGCAGCGGGGACTCCAGCGAAGGAGGATAGACGAGCCAGCGCTTGCGCCCGATCAGCTGGATGGCAAAGACATCGCGGGTATCCCAATGACAGCGAAACGAACTGCGCCGACCGAAAGCGGCATAGGCACTGCTGACCACCTGCCGACCGGTGAACTCCCCGACCGCGCGCGCAAAGGCGCTGACCTTGGGTTCATGCTTGATCTTGTTGGCGATCAGCGTAGCCCCCTTGCGCATGTAGGCGTACACCACGGGCTTGACGAGACGATGACGCAGCGTGCCGATATCCAGATAACGCTCGACATATTCATGCTTGGGCCGGATGCCCTCATAGGCCAGCTTGAAGCTGTCGTCGGCGACGTTGCAGCGCTCGAACAAGGTATTGACGTCTCCCCAGGTGAAGCCGGCGGGGTCCACCGCTCCCTTGATCAGCAGGGGCTGTTTTTCCTGATACTGCTGACGGAAGTCAGCACGTGACAGGCCGAAGTTGATGCACATGACATTCTCCTTATTGGTAAGCCGTACCATCGGCATAGTTGCTGCCATCCTGCTGGACAGGGATGGGCGGACTCAGGGGACCGACGGTGATCGTTCCCTGCGGCAAGTGGGCGTCATCGACGTGAATGTGAGAGACCGATACCCAAGGCGCGGGTGCAGCGCCCCACCAGTCGTTGAAGGGCGACATCATGGGTTCTGCAACCACGGGGATGGGGTCCTTGGTGGCGATGCTGATCAGGCCACCGCCGGGGATCTGCGGGTTCTTCAGCAGGGAGAAATCGTCGCGGTTTGCCATCGGCATCGTATGGCCTTCGTAAGCTGTGGGATTCATTCCTATCTGCTGCAGGCCTTTCCAGACGAAGTCGACGCAGCTGTTGGTGAGGGCGT
>NZ_JAELUH010000416.1 GCF_016429215.1 Herbaspirillum sp. ASV7
CCCCCCCCCCCCCCCCCCCCCCCCCCCCCCCCCCCCCCCCCCCCCCCCCCCCCCTTTTCAAGCAGAAGACGGCATACGCGATACATAACGGAGTCTCGTGGGCTCGGAGATGTGTATAAGAGACAGCCACCAGCCCGCGCAGGGCCTCGAAGGCCAGCAGGGCGCAGATCAGGCCGGTTAGGATGCGGTGAGTCCAGCGCTGGCGGGCGATGCGGGCCGGTGTCGGCTCGCTGCTGCTGCGCGGACGCTGGC
>NZ_JAELUH010000417.1 GCF_016429215.1 Herbaspirillum sp. ASV7
CCCCCCCCCCCCCCCCCCCCCCCCCCCCCCCCCCCCCCCCCCCCCCCCCCCCCCTTTTCAAGCAGAAGACGGCATACGCGATACATAACGGAGTCTCGTGGGCTCGGAGATGTGTATAAGAGACAGGATCTGCACCGACAGCGTGGGCGGGGCAATGCCCAGCAGTTCGGCGGCACGGGCGAAGTGCAGTTCGTCGGCCACGACCAGGAAATAGCGCAGGTGCCGCAGTTCCATTGTCTTGCTCCCGTTGAA
>NZ_JAELUH010000418.1 GCF_016429215.1 Herbaspirillum sp. ASV7
CACGGTGTCGATGTTGCCGGTCATGAACACGGCCGTGCCGCCCACGCGATGCGGCGGGTGCGCCAGCAGGCCTTCGATGAAGGGCTCCAGCGGAATGCCGTCATCCTTGACACGCATGCGGGGCAGCTGTCTCTTATACACATCTCCGAGCCCACGAGACTCCGTTATGTATCGCGTATGCCGTCTTCTGCTTGAAAAGGGGGGGGGGGGGGGGGGGGGGGGGGGGGGGGGGGGGGGGGGGGGGGGGGGGGG
>NZ_JAELUH010000419.1 GCF_016429215.1 Herbaspirillum sp. ASV7
CAACCATGGAACAGCGGTGCCACCCCCGGAAAGGCATGGCTGAGCAGGCTGGCAGTGGTATCGAGCAGGCTGCTCCGTGGTCCGCGTGCGGCCAGCAGACGACGCCGGTCAGGCGCCTGTACAGGGCCTGTCTCTTATACACATCTCCGAGCCCACGAGACTCCGTTATGTATCGCGTATGCCGTCTTCTGCTTGAAAAGGGGGGGGGGGGGGGGGGGGGGGGGGGGGGGGGGGGGGGGGGGGGGGGGGGGG
>NZ_JAELUH010000053.1 GCF_016429215.1 Herbaspirillum sp. ASV7
TGATGCCATTGACCACGACGAAGGCCAGGTTGTCGGCATCGGTCTCGGCAATGGCCTGGCGCAGGGCATCTTCGCCCCGGGCCGCGCCAGTGGCGTGGCCGATGACACCGAAGGCAAAGTCCTGCGATGCCGACCACGCCGTCGCGGGCGCCGCGACCATTGCCGCCGAGGCGATGCAGGCGAGCAGGGCAGGGAGCAGGAAGCGTTTGGTCGTCATGCGTTCTCTCTTGCCAGCGGGACGGGAAGGGGCGCGGTCAGGGACGGCCTACTTGCCCCGGCTCAATGCCTTCAACTGGTACAGCGCATCGAGCGCCTGGCGCGGTGTCAGCGCATCCGGATCGATCTCGTCCAGCGATTGCAGCAGTGCCTGTGCCAGCGGATCGGGTTCGACCGCGATGCGCGGCGCGCGTTCATCCGATACCTCAACGGACAAATCGTCAGCCGCATCGTCTGGCTCGGCAAACTGCGGCGAGCTGAACAGGTCGAATTGCGGCGTGGGCTGCATGGACTGGCTTTCCAGCGCCGAGAGGTGCTTGCGCGCGGCCCGGATCACCGGTGCCGGCACGCCGGCCAGTTGTGCCACCTCCAGGCCATAGCTTTGCGAGGCCGGGCCGTTCTGCACCGCATGCAGGAAGACGATGCTGTCCTTGTGCTCCACCGCCGACAGGTGCACGTTGGCTGCGCTGGGGTGGATCTCCGGCAACTGGGTCAGCTCGAAGTAGTGGGTCGCAAAGAGCGTGAAGCTGCGGGTTACGTCGATGAGGTGCTTGGCGATGGCCCAGGCCAGGGCCAGGCCATCGAAGGTCGAGGTGCCGCGTCCGACCTCGTCCATCAGCACCAGCGATTGCTCGGTGGCGTTGTTGAGGATGGCGGCCGATTCGGTCATCTCCACCATGAAGGTCGAGCGGCCGCCTGCCAGGTCATCGGCCGCACCGATACGGGTGAAGATGCGGTCGATCGGGCCGATGGTGGCACTGGTGGCCGGCACGAAGCTGCCCACGTAGGCAAGCAGCGTGATCAGCGCCACCTGGCGCATGAAGGTCGATTTACCACCCATGTTGGGGCCGGTGATGAGCAGCAGGCGACGCTCGGCGGCCAGTTGGCAGTCGTTGGCGATGAAGCGCTCGATCTGGTTTTCCACCACCGGGTGGCGGCCCTGTTCGATCTGGATGCAGGGTTCGTCCACCAGCTGCGGTGCGCACCAGTTGTTGCGGGCGGCGTGGTCGGCCAGCGCCACCAGGGTGTCGAGCTGGGCCAGCGCATGAGCGATGGCCTGCAGCGTCACGATGTGCGCGCCCATGTCGCCCAGCAGCCGCTCATAGAGGAATTTCTCGCGCGAGAGCGAACGCTCCTGGGCCGACAGCGCCTTGTCCTCGAAGGCCTTGAGCTCGGGGATGATGTAGCGTTCGGCGTTCTTCAGGGTCTGGCGGCGGCGATAATCCTCCGGCACCTTGTCGGTCTGGCCGTGGGTGACTTCGATGTAGAAGCCATGCACCTTGTTGTATTCCACGCGCAGGTTGGCGATGCCGGTGCGCTCGCGCTCGCGCGTTTCCAGGTCCAGCAGGAACTGGCCGGCATTTTCGGAGAGCCCGCGCAATTCATCCAGCTCGGCATCGAAGCCGGCGGCGATCACGCCGCCGTCGCGCACCATGGCGGCCGGCTCCAGCATGATGGCGCGTTCCAGCAGATCCAGGCAATCCACCGGGGTGGCCAGTGCCTCATGCAGGCGGCCCAGCAGCGGCGCATCGGCGTCGCGCCCGCACATTTCCACATAGGCGCGCAGCGAACCCAGCTGCTGCAAGCCCGCACGCAGTCCGGCCAGGTCGCGCGGACGCGCCGACAGCAGGGCGATGCGGGTGGTGATGCGTTCGATATCGGGCACCGCCGCCAGCGTGGCAGACAGGCCCTCGCAGGCGTCGGTACGCATGAGCGCATTGATGGCGGCGTGGCGGCTACGGGCCACGTCCTGGTTGCGCAGGGCATGGTGCAGCCAGTGGCGCAGCAGGCGCGAACCCATCGCGGTGCGGCAATGGTCCAGCGTGGAGAACAGCGTCGGCGCCAGTGCATTGGCGTCTTGTGCGCGAATGGTCTCGGTCAGTTCCAGGTTGCGGCGGGTGGCGGCATCCAGGCCGATGAATTCGTTCTCGGATTCGACGGTGAGCGTGCGCACATGCTGCAGCCCGCGTCCCTGGGTCGATTGGGCATAGCGCAGCAGGGCGCCGGCGGCACAGATGGCCGGGCCCAGGCCGTCGGCGCCGAAGCCGTGCAGGGTGGCCACGCCCAGTTGGTCCAGCAGGGCTTTTTCACCGCTGGGTTGGTCGAAGTGCCAGTCCGGCACGGCGACCGCCCGGTTGGGCAGCAGCGGGTCGCATTGCTCGAACTGGCCATCGGCCACCAGGATCTCGGCGGCGGAGATACGCTCCAGCTCCTGCTTGACGCGGCCTTCCAGCAGCGTGGCCTCGACGGTGAATTCCATCATCTTCAGCGCGCCGCTGGCCATGGACAGCCACGACAGGCCCACCTGCATCTGCTTGCGCGACTTGCTGGGGACCAGTTGCATGGCCAGCAGGCAGCGTTCGGATTTCTCCGGCAGCAGGTCGGAATCGGTCAGCGTGCCAGGCGTGACCACCCGCACCACCTTGCGCTCCACCGGCCCCTTGCTGGTGGCAGGATCGCCGATCTGCTCGCAGATGGCCACCGATTCGCCCAGCTTGATCAGGCGCGCCAGGTATTGCTCCACCGAATGGAAGGGAATGCCCGCCATCTTGATCGGCGTGCCGTTGGAGGAGCCGCGCTGGGTCAGGGTCACGCCCATGAGGCGCGAGGCCTTTTCGGCGTCGTCGAAGAACAATTCGTAGAAATCGCCCATGCGATAGAACACCAGCGTGTTCGGGTAGTCGGCCTTGATGCGCAGGTATTGCTGCATCATCGGCGTATGGGCGGCGAGGTCTTTGGTCATTGGCTACTCATGGCGATGCGGTGATCGCCTCTTGCAAGTTCGGGGATGCGTGTGCCGCACATGCCAGGGGACGGGGCCGCGTTGCGGAGCCGGGCCGTGGCTGGCGGGCTGCCATAAATCAAAAATGCGGACCGTGGTCCGCATGCTTGAGCCCGGATTGTACGCGCAATGGCCCGGTGCAGCCAAGCGCGCGGCCTCGCATTCAGTCGAGGGAAATGACGATCTTGCCCGAGTGCTCGCCCCGTTGCATGCGCACGAAACCTTCCCCGGCGCGTTCCAGCGGGAAGCTGGCATCGATGACGGGCTCGATCCGGTGCAGGGCCATCATGCGCATCATCGCCTCCAGCCTGGCGCGCGAGCCGACCACCACGCCTTCCATGCGTATCATCGGGCCGATCAGCTGGCGGATGTTGAGGGAAGTTTCCTGTCCGCCAACAAATCCGATCACCCCCACGAAGCCGTTGAAGCGCACCGCCGTCAGGGATTCGCCCAGGCTGCTGCCAGTGGTCTCGACCACGATGTCGACGCCGCGTCCGCCGGTGGCCGCGCGCACGGCCTGGCCCCAGGCGGGTGTCTGGCGGTAGTTGATGACGTGGTCCACGCCCAGGCCGCGCATGAGTGTGGCCTTGCCGTCAGAGGAGGTCAGGCCGATCACGCGGGCGCCAGCGGCGCGGGCGAACTGGGCGGCGAACAGGGCCACCCCACCGGTGCCTTGCACCAGCACCGTCTGGCCGGCCTGCAAGCCGCCCTGCTGCAGGCAGGACCAGGCGGTCAGGGCGGCGATCGGCAGGGTGCTGGCCTGGGCATCGCTGAGGTAGTCGGGAGCCGCCACCGCATCTTCGGCGGGCACCACCACGTAGTCCTGCAGCACGCCCGTCAGCGGGCCGCCTAGCGAGCCGCCGCTGCGTTGTTCGGGCGTGAGCGCGCCATCGCGCCAGCCTTGCAGGTAGACCGGGATCACCCGGTCGCCGGGCTGGAAGCGGGTGACATCCTCGCCCACCGCCTCGACCACGCCACAGGCGTCCGAGCAGGGGACATAGGGCAGCGCCAGGGATGGCATGTAGCCGCCGCACAGGATGGCCAGGTCACGGTAGTTCAGGCTGGCCGCCTTGACGCGCACCAGGATGTCGCCCCGGCGTGGTTGTGGCTTGGGCAGGTCGACCAGCCGCAGGCTGTCGATGGAAAAGGCGCCGGCTTGCAGGGCTCTCATGCGTGTTGTCTCCTCTGATGGGCTGGAATGGCGATGGGCCAGTCTAGCAAAATCGGCAAAGGCCCGTGGCCAGGCAAAAAAACAGGCGGCCACCGAAGTGGCCGCCTGCCCAGTCCGCAGGGGGAATGAGCTCATTTCGTCACCGGCCACGAGCGTGAACGGCCAGCTTGGGCGGATTGCGGCGTTGCGACTGTGGGACAAGACATCCAGTCTTGCCCCACAGTCGCGCCTTGCACTCCATCCCAATCTGCCTCGCTCACGCTCGCGTCCGGCGACGAAACGAGCTCCGGACTGTGGGGGAGGGGGAGGCGCTTTAGTGCGCGGAAGACGTATCAGCCACCCGGGTCGGCTTGGGCGCCAGCCACACCGCCATGGCCGCCAGCGAGAAGGAGACCGCGGCCATCATGAAGATGTGGTTGGTGGCCAGCATCACGGCCTGGTTCTGCACCGTCTGCACCAGCGAACCGGTGGCCTGGTCGGGTGTCAGTCCGGTGGCGGCCATGGCGTTGACGGCGTCGCCGCCACGGTCCACCAGGCCGGCCAGTTCGGCGCGGAAGTAGGTGGTGTCGTTTTCCCAGCTGGTGTTGACGATGGAGGTGGCGATGGCGCCCGACATGGTGCGGCAGAAACTCATCAGGCCGGCCGCCGAGGCGGTTTCTTCCTCATTCACGCTGGCCAGCGCCAGGCCGGTCAGGGGCACGAAGAACAGCGGCATGCCGATCCCCTGCAGGAACACCGGCCAGCCGATCTGGAAGATCGTCATGTCGGTGGTGTTGAAGGCGCGCACAAAGGTCATCGTGCCCAGCCACACCACGCCGATGCAGACCAGCTTGCGACCATCGACCTTGGCCGACATCTTGGCCACCATGGGTGCGGTCAGCACTGCCAGGATGCCGGTCAGTGCCGACACGCAGCCCGACCAGGTGGCGGTATAGCCCATGTAACCCTGCAGCCATAGCGGCGTGAGCACCACCGACCCGAAGAAGGCACCGAAGGCCAGGCAGATGGTGGTCACGCTGGCCGAGAAGCCGCGATGACGGAACACCCGCAGATCCACCACCGGATTGCGCTCGGTCAGCTCCCAGATCAGGAAGGCGATGAAGAACACCACCGCAACGATGGCCAGCACCACGATCTCGGTGGAGGCGAACCAGTCCTTTTCCTTGCCTTCGTCGAGCATGTACTGCAGCGCCGCGACCCAGACGATCATCAGGATCAGGCCGACACGGTCGATCGGCAGCTTGGTGGTCTTGCTCTCGAAGCGCTTGAGCATGCGCCAGCCCAGCCAGCCGCAGACCAGCGCCACCGGCACGTTGATCCAGAAGATGTAGGGCCAGCTGTACTGGTCGCACAGCACGCCGCCCAGCACCGGACCTGCGATCGGCGCCACCAGCGTGGTCATGGCCCACAGGCCGATGGCGGCAGGGGCCTTCTCCTTGGGGAAGATGCGCAGCAACAGCGTCTGCGACAGCGGCATCAGCGGGCCGCCGGCCAGGCCTTGCAGGATGCGGAAGAACACCAGCATGCCCAGCGAATTGGCCAGGCCGCACAGCGCCGAGAACAGGCCGAAGAACACCATCGACAGGATGAATACGCGCACCGTGCCGAAGCGGTTGGCGAGCCAGCCGGTCAGCGGCACCGTAATCGCCTCGGCCACCGCGTAAGAGGTGATGACGTAGGTGCCCTGGCTGGTGGAGGAGCCCAGCGCGCCGGCGATGTGCGAGACCGAGACGTTGGCGATCGTGGTGTCGAGCACGGCGATGAAGTTGGCCGCGGCCAGCAGGATGCCGGCACCCAGCAACTGGCCGCCGGACAGTGTACCCGGCTCCTGCATGGGTGCTGGCACCGGAGCCGGTACTGCGCCGGCGTCTGCGCTAACAGTGGATGACATGGGAAACCTCTTCTTGTGTCAGGTCCGACATTACAGCGCGGCAGCCTTGGCGTCGCGATTCTGGGCAGTTTTTTGCTGCGGTGTATCGCCGGCCTGGATCTGGCCGCGGGTATCGATCTCGACCACCATCGACAGACCCACCGACAGCGGACGCTGCGCCAGTTCCTTGGGGTCGAGCGTGATACGCACCGGCAGGCGCTGCACCACCTTGATCCAGTTGCCGGTGGCATTCTGCGCCGGGATCACCGCAAAGGCCGAACCGGTGCCGCCGGACAGGCCGCTGACCACGCCGTGGTATTCCACCGAACCGCCATAGAGGTCGGCCTTCATGGTGACCGGTTGGCCGATCTTGACCTTGGTCAGCTGGCCTTCCTTGAAGTTGGCATCCACGTGCATCTCCTGCATCGGCACCACCGACAGCAGGCTGGCGCCGGTCTGCACGCGCTGGCCCACTTGCACCTGGCGGCGCGCGATCACGCCATCGACCGGGGCGCGCAACACGGTGCGCTCCAGGTCCAGCTTGGCCTGTTCCAGCTTGGCGCGGGCCAGCAGCACTTCGGGGTTGTCGTCCACGGTGGTGTCGGCGGTCAGGACCGTGCTGGCCTTTTGCGCACCGAGGGTAGCCTTGATGTTGGCGCGCGACTGCACTTCATTGGCTTCGGCGGCCTTCAGGCTGGCCTGGGCGTTGAGCAGGGCGGTACGGGCATTGCTCAGCTCCTCGCCTGAGACCGAGCCCGACTTGGCCAGTGCCTCGCGGCGCTGCAGGTCGATCTCGGCGCGCTTGAGGTCGGCCTGGGCCGACAGCAGCTGGGCACCGGCGCGCTTCTGTTCGGCTTCGCGGGCCAGCACTTGCGCGGCCAGGCCGGCGTCGTTGGCGAAGAAGCCCTTGACCTTGCGCTCGGTACGATCCAGGTCGGCGGCGGCTTGCATCACGGCCAGACGGGCATCGGCGTCGTCGATGCGCACCAGCACGTCGCCCTTCTTGACGGACTGGGTATCGACTACCTTCACGTCAGCCACGATGCCGTTGACGGCCGGGGTGACGGTGGCCACTTCGGTGGCGGTATAGGCATTGTCGGTCTCGACGTAGCGCGAGCCGATCAGATACCAGTAGGCGCCGTAGCCGATGCCGACGATGGCGACCACGCCACCGAAGATGGAAAAGAGTTTCTTGCGCTTCTGCGCTGCTGCCGCCGCTGCGGCGGCTTCGTTGCGTTGCTTGGCGTCGTCGGCCATGGTGTGGGTCGCTTGGGGATCGCTATGGGACATGATGATTAACCTTTTGCTTGCGTGTCGGTGTGGGGCGCGGTGGCGCTGTCCTGGCTGCTGCTGTTGCTGTCGGTGGCACGGTAGCCGCCACCCAGTGCGCGCACCAGCGCGACATCCAGGGTGAACATGCGCGAGCGCAGGTCGGAGAGTTGGCGCAGGTTGCTGATGAGCGTGTCCTGGGCATTGAGTACGTCGAGGTAGTTGGCCAGGCCGCCGTTGTAGCGGTTGCTGACGATGCGATAGGCTTCCTCGGCGGCGTCGGCGGCGGCCTGGACATTGTCCAGACGGCCCGACAACGCCTTCTCGCTCACGCCCACGTCGGCCACATCCTGCAGGGCCTGGGTGACGGCCTGGTCGTAGTTGGCCACGGCTTCGTCATAGCTGGCGCTGGCCGAGCGGAACTGTCCGCGCAGGCGACCACCATTGAAGATGGGCAGGGAGATCGCCGGGCCGATGCTGCCGATGTCGGAGCCGCTGCGCGTGAGCATGTCGATGCCCAGCGACTGGAAGCCGAAATAGGCCTTCAGGTTGACATTGGGATAGAAGGCCGCACGGGCCACCTTGATCTGCTTGCCCGCCGCTTCGGCACGCAGGCGCGCGGCGACGATGTCGGGGCGGCGACCCAGCAGTTCCACCGGCAATTGTGCCGGCAGGGCGAAGGGCTTGGACAGGTCGATCTTGGGGCGCACCAGCAACAGGCCGCGATCCGGGCCGGCACCGGCCAGCGCGGCCAGCTTGTTGCGCTGCAGGCCGATGGATTCGTCGGTGGCCTTGAGATCGGCCTGGGCGATGGCGTTGCGTGCTTCCATCTGCTTGACCGAACCACGGGTTTCCAGGCCATTGGCAAAGCGCTGGCGGAACAGGTCCAGCGTTTCCATGCGCACCTTGAGGGCGGCTTCATTGGTATCGCGCTGGGCATACAGCTGCGCCAGGTCGGCATAGGCCGAGGCGATCGAGGTGGCCAGGGTGATGCGCGCCTGGGCGGCATCGGCACGGCTGGCTTCCAGTTCAGAGGTGGCCGACGCCAGTGCGGCGCGGTTCTTGCCCCAGAAGTCGATCTCGTAGCTGAAGTCCAGGGTGGTGCGGGTTTCGTTGTTGTAGTCCTTGGGCACGAAATCCGGCGGCACGCCATTGTTGTAGGACTGCTTCATATGGTCCAGAGAAGCATTCGCGCTGACTTCCGGATACAGCGCCGCCCCTTGCTGCTGGGCGCTGCCTTCGGCCTTCATCAGGCGCGCCTTGGCGACTGCCATCGAGGGCGCGCTCTTGAGAGCTTCGTCGATGAGCGCGTTCAACTGGTCGTCACCATACACCTGCCACCAGTGATCGGCCGGCCAGGCAGCCTGTACGCCGGTGGCCGCCAGCGTCTGGGCGCTCTGGTAGCTGTCGATGGACTTGGGCTCGGCGCGCGCACCGAGATCGGTAAAGGAGGCGCAGCCGGCCATCAGCGCAGCCGCCAGCACTGCCGCCGAAGCCGTCGCCACTTGCCTTAGGGGCAAGGGGCGCCGCTCCATGCGCAGGCCGGGCCGGGTCGGGCCGCTGCGGTCGGGAGAGGAATGTCTGTTCATGGTCGTGGAGAGAGGAGTGAAGAATACTTTGTTCTAAAACTGTACAGTTCAGTATAGTATTGAGCTTCTGGAATAGTCAAGGCACATTGCGAGAAATTACTCGTCTTTGTGCGGCGACGCCGCAACAGTGATTTTTTGCGGGGAATTGATGTGAAACCGGCGGCTTTGGATGGCATCTCCGCCTATAATTCGGGATCGGTCGCGGATGCGGCCCGCACCACAGGAAAATTCATGCGCAAGAAAAGTGAGGAGCGCCGGCAGGCGATGATCGACATCGCCGGCGAGGTGTTCAACGAGATCGGCTTCGAAGGCGCCTCCATGGCCGAGATCTCGGCCCGCATCGGGGGCTCCAAGGCCACGCTGTACAACTACTTCAGTTCGAAGGAAGAGATCTTTGTCGAAGTGATGATGAAGCAGGTCGGTTGCCAGTTCGAGGAAGCCTTCATGGCCCTGCGCACCGAGGATGACCTGCGTGTGGCCCTGGTGCGGCTGGCGCGGCACTATCTGCAGGTGATCTTCCGGCCCGAGGTGATCGCGGTCAAGCGCCTGGCGTCCTACTATGCCGGCAGGTCCGAGCTGGGTCCCATGCTCTACGAGCGCGGCCCCAAGCGTGGCTGGACCAAGATCGCCGATTTCCTCAAGGTCAAGATGGACGAGGGCAAGCTGCGTGTCAGCGATGCCTGGATCGCCGCCCTGCAATTCCGCGCGCTGGTGGAGGCGGAGTGGATGGAAGCGCGCATGCTCAACGTAGTGACCGAGGTCGCCCCGCAGGCCCTGCAGGACTCGGCCGAGCGCGCGGTGGATGCCTTCATCTATCTTTACCAGCCGCGCTGAGGTGATTCAAGCAGGCACTCCCTTCAGGCGTGAAGCTTGGATAAGCAGAATCGACCAATAAAAAGCCCGGCCTCACCATAAGGGCGAGGCCGGGCCTGCGATGGCTTCCCGGGTTGGCGGGATCGATCAGCGCTGATGCACCCTCACCCCCGCCGAATAGGTAGCCGCAATGGCCCGGTCATCACCCAGGATGGCCAGCGCGAACAACTGCTCTTCCAGATTCTCGGTGGTGGCGCTGCGTCGTGCCAGCAGTGGCGTGGCCTGCGGGTCGAGGACGATGAAGTCGGCATCGCAGCCCGGCGTGAAGCTGCCGATAGTCCCTTCCAGCTGCAAGGCACGCGCCCCGCCCAGCGTGGCCAGGTAGAACATGCGTTGCGCCGGCAGGTAGGTGCCGCCCATGCGCGCGACCTTGTAGAGCTCGTTCATCGTCTGCAGCATGGAGAAACTGGTGCCGCCCCCCACATCGGTGGCCAGTGACAGCGGTACCCGTGCCGCATCGGCGCGGGCGAAGTCGAACAGGCCACTGCCCAGGAACAGGTTGGAGGTCGGGCAGATCGTGGCGGCTGATTGCGTGGCCGCCATGCGCGCGCGGTCCTGGTCGTCCAGCCAGATGCAGTGCGCATACAGGGCGCGCTGGCGCATCAGGCCATAGCCATCGTAGACGTCCAGGTAGCTGCGCGCATCGGGATAGAGCTCCTTGACCCAGGCGACTTCGTCGGTGTTCTCGGCCACGTGGGTCTGGATGTAGGCATCCGGATACTGCGCCGCCAGTTCGCCCGCCAGCTTCATCTGCTCCGGCGTGGAGGTCGGCGCGAAGCGCACCGTGATCGCATAGTGCTGGCGTCCCTTGTTGTGCCAGCGGCCAATCAGTTCCTCGCTCTCGCGCACACCGCGCTCGGCACTGTCACGCAGGAAGTCCGGCGCGTTGCGATCCATCAGGCACTTGCCGGCGATCATGCGCAGGTTGCGCGCATGGCTGGCCTGGAAGAAGGCATCCACCGACTGCGGATGCACAGTGCAATACACGGCCGCGCTGGTGGTGCCATTGCGCAGCAGTTCGGCCAGGAAGAAGTCTGCCACCTCGGCCGCATGCTCCGGTTGCTGGAAGCGCCGCTCGGCCGGGAAGGTGTAGTTGTCCAGCCAGGGCAACAGGCCCGGTGCGGGCGAGCCGATGATGTCGGTCTGCGGATAGTGGATGTGGGTGTCGATGAAACCGGGACAGATGATCTTGCCCGGCAGTGCCTGGACCGG
Organism: Herbaspirillum sp. ASV7; assembly: GCF_016429215.1. Classification (GTDB taxonomy): domain Bacteria; phylum Pseudomonadota; class Gammaproteobacteria; order Burkholderiales; family Burkholderiaceae_D; genus Herbaspirillum. The sequence continues at coordinate 10,983 of NZ_JAELUH010000053.1, forward strand.
GGTGCCCGGTGGCAGGGTGGCGGCCAGCTGCGCGTAGTCGCCGGCGGCCTGGATCTTGCCGTCGGCTACCAGCAAGAGGCCGTCGCTATGCCATTGCGTGGCATGTTCGTCGAAGGCCGGGTCGTTGGTGAAATACAGCAGGCTGGCGCGGTAGGCTTGCAGGGGTGTGCTCATGGTGTTTCCTCAATGCGTGCGGCCCGGCGCGCATGGGCGCGCGCAGGCCGTCGATTCAATGCTCATCATACTGGAAGGCAGCGCCGTGGCGGTGCTTTCCGGCAAGGGTACGGGTGGAATCGAGACGGGAATCCGCAGCGCTGCGCAGCGTAGTAGCGGAGGGCGGATTCCCGGGAGGGGTGACGGCAGGGTGTTCCTTCAGCCTCTGCCGTCCAGCGCGTGTGTGACCAAGGACGGTGTGACTCCCCTGGGTTTGGGCTGGGTGAAGCGCAGTTCCCACAGTTGCATCAGCTGCGCCACCACGGCGATGGCGATGCTCGATGGCTCCTTGCCATAGATGCCGGGTATGCCGATGGGGCAGGTGATGCGTTCCAGTTGCGCGGCACTGAACCCACGCTCGCCCAGGCGATGCTCGAACTGCTTGCGCTTGGTGTAGGAGCCGATCAGGCCGAACCAGGCGGCATCCTCGCGCTTGAGGATGCGCTCGGTCAGTTGCTGGTCGAGGGCGTGGCTGTGGGTCATCACGAGATAATACGCGCCGGGCTCGGCCATGTCGACCGCGGCATTGGGCACATCGGTGGCTTCGATGCTGACCTGCGCAGGCAGGCCGGCGGGGAACATGTCCTCGCGCTCATCCACCCACAGCACCCGGCAGGGCAGGTTGGCCAGCACCTTGACGATGGCCGCGCCCACATGGCCGGCGCCGAACAGCACCACCTGCGGCTGGTGTGCCCGGCACAGGTCGAGCAGCCAGCGGCGGCCGTCGCGGTCGCGCAGCAGGTGGGTCTGGCGCGTGTTGCGCAGGGTCTCCACCGGCAGGCCGTGATCGGGGCCGTCAAGCTGGCAGGCTTCGCCATCGGTCTCGACCAATACAAGGGGATCGGCATGGTCCAGTGGCAAGGCCCGCCAGAGGTCATTTCCACTGGTCCATGATTGCTCCAGCGCCTGCCAGGTCGCCAGCCCGGCGGCGTCGCAGGCCACGCGCTCGAAGCAGAGGAAGACCACGCCCCCGCAGCACTGCCCCAGGCTGGGGCCCAGTGCGATGCGCTCCAGCCGGCGCTGGCCCGGCAGCTCGTCGGCATCGCCCTCCAGCATGGCGCGCGCGATCTGCGCCGCGCGCCATTCCAGGTGGCCACCACCGATGGTGTCGAACTGGGCGTCAGCCGTGTAGAGCATGCGCGCCCCAGGCTCGCGCGGCGTCGAACCCTGGATCTGCGCCACCGTCACCAGCACGGCCGGTGTCGCTGTTTCCTGCATCTTTCTCAATGCGGCAAGCCATGTCGTCATGATTGCTCTCCGTTGCGCTGGCTGGCTTACTGGGGCAGGCCGGCCGCACGTACTGCGTCGACCGCATCGAGGATGGCCTCGCTGGTGGCCGGGGCGCGCAGCGGCGGATTGACGCGATGTCCGCCCACCGCCGAGACCGCATCGCGAATGGCCAGGAACACCGAGAACGGCAGCAGCAGCGGCGGCTCGCCCACCGCCTTGGAGCGGTGGATGGTGTCGGACACATTGCTGTTCTGGTACAGCTCGGTACGGAAGGCCTGCGGACAATCGGAGATGGCCGGGATCTTGTAGGTCGAGGGGGCATGCGTCATCAGCTTGCCCTCCTTGTTCCACCACAGTTCCTCGGTGGTCAGCCAGCCCATGCCCTGGATGAAGCCGCCCTCGACCTGGCCCACATCGAGTGCCGGATTGAGACTTTCGCCGGCGTCATAGAGCAGGTCGGCCTGCAGCAGTTTCCATTCGCCGGTGAGGGTATCGATCACCACCTCCGACACCGCGGCCGCATAGGCGTAGTAGAAGAAGGGATGGCCATGCATGCGCTTGGCATCCCAATGCACCTTGGGCGTGGAATAGAATCCGTCGGACCACAATTGCACCCGCTGCAGGTAAGCCTGCATCACCAGCTCGGCAAAGCCCAGCGACTGCTCGCCCGCCATCACCAGACCATCGGCAAAACGCACCTCCGACTCGGCCACGCCGAAATGCTTGGCCGCCACCTGTGCCAGGCGCGCACGGATCTGCAGGGCTGCATCCTGCGCCGCCTTGCCGTTGAGGTCGCTCCCGGTGGAGGCGGCGGTGGCCGAGGTATTGGCGACCTTGCTGGTATCGGTCGCGGTGCAGCGCACCTGTTCCAGCGGCACGCCCAGCGCATGGGCCACTACCTGCGCCACCTTGGTGTTCAAGCCCTGGCCCATCTCGGTGCCGCCGTGATTGACCAGCACCGAACCATCGGTATAGACGTGTACCAGCGAACCAGCCTGGTTCAGGTGCGGTACGTTGAAGGAAATGCCGAACTTCACCGGTGTCAGCGCCAGGCCCTTCTTGAGCACCGTGTTGGCGGCATTGAATTCGGCCACGGCCAGACGGCGTTCCTGGTAGCGGCTGGTGCGTTCGAGCTGGTCGACCAGGCCGTGGATGACGTTGTCCTCGACCTTCTGGCCGTAGTGGGTGACGTTGCGTGCCTCCGGCCCCTCGGCGTCGCTGGGGCCGTAGAAGTTGTTGCGGCGGATCTCCAGCGCATCGCGGCCCAGGTTGCGGGCGATCTCGTCCATGATGTATTCGATCGCCAGCGCCCCCTGCGGTCCGCCGAAGCCACGGAAGGCGGTGTTGGACTGGGTGTTGGTCTTGCCGCACATGGCGTGGATTTCCACGTCCGACAGATAGTAGGCATTGTCGAAGTGGCAGACCGCACGTGTGGCCACCGGACCCGACAGGTCGGCCGAGAAACCGGCGCGCGAGATCATGTCGATCTTCGCGGCCAGGATGCGGCCGCTGTCGTCGTAGCCGATCTCGTAGTCATAGGCGAAGCAATGGCGCTTGCCGGTGACCATCATGTCGTCGTCGCGGTCGGCGCGCAGCTTGACCGGACGCCGCAGACGCGCCGCCGCCACCGCTGCCGCGCAAGCCCACAGGGCCGACTGCGATTCCTTGCCGCCGAAGCCGCCGCCCATGCGCCGGCACTCCACCAGCACATCGTGCGAGGCCACGTTCAGTACGTGGGCGATGTGGTGCTGCATCTCGCTGGGGTGCTGGGTCGAGCAGTAGACATGCATGCCACGGCCTTCCTTGGGGATGGCGTAGGAAATCTGTCCTTCCAGGTAGAACTGCTCCTGCCCGCCCACATCGAATTGCCCGCGCAGCTTGTGCGGCGCCAGCGCCAGCGCGACTGCCGGCTCGCCCCGGCTCAGGTGCATCGGCGGCAGCACATAGGATTGCGCCGCATGGGCTGCGCGCGGGGTCAGGATGGGTGTCAGTTCTTCGTAGTCGACCACGGCCAGGCGCGCGGCACGGCGGGCGTGGTCGTGGCTGTCGGCCACCACCACGAACATCGGCTGGCCCACATACTGCACCAGGCCATCGGCCAGGACCGGATCGTCATGGATGATGGCGCCGCATTCATTCTCACCAGGAATGTCAGCGGCGGTGAAGACGGCGACCACGCCAGGCGCAGCCTTGACTTTGCTCAGATCGATGCCGCGTACGCATGCGTGGGCCTTCTGCGACAAGCCCAGTGCCGCGTGCAGCGTACCCTGCAGTTCGACGATGTCGTCGGTATAGGTGGCCTCGCCGGTCACATGCAGCAATGCCGATTCATGCGGATGCGGCTTGCCCACGGTGGCCCAGTCCTTGGGCGGTTGCACCAGGGTGGAGAGGAATTGTTCGGTATGCTTGTTCATGGCAATCTCCTGCGGATTCTGTCGATGGGCTGTCAGGCTGCGCTGACCGCGAAGGCGCGCACATCCTGGCGCGCCAGCGGAGCCTCGCTGCGGGTTTCCAGCCAGTAGCGATAGAGCAGGTTCTGCGCGGTGCGCAGGCGATAGGCGGCGCTGGCGCGCATGTCCGACAGCGGCGCGTAATCCTGCGCCAGCGCGGCCATGGCCGCGCGCACCTGCGCCTCGCTCCAGTCACCACCCTGCAGCAGGGCCTCGGCCTGGGCGGCGCGCTTGGGCGTGGCCGCCATGCCGCCGAAGGCGATGCGGGCCTCGGCGATGGTGTCGCCCTCCATGCGCAGGGCGAAGGCGGCACACACCGCCGAGATATCCTGGTCGAAGCGCTTGGAGAGCTTGTAGACCCGGAAGCGCACATCGGCGCGCGGCAGCGGGATGCGCACCGCCTGCACCACTTCATTGGGCAGCAGCGCCGACTTCTGGTAGGCCAGGTAGAAATCTTCCAGCGGCATGACGCGCTGGCCATCCACGCCGTACAGCACGATCTGCGTGCCCAGTGCGATCAGCCAGGGCATGGAGTCGCCGATGGGCGAGCCATTGGCCACGTTGCCGCCCAGGGTGCCGGCATGGCGCACCGGCATGGAGGCGAAGCGCTGCCACAGCTCCGACAGTTCTTCCGGATAGTGACGGGCCGCTTCGCCATAGGCTTCTTCCAGCGACACGCCGGCACCGATTTCCAGGACGCCATCACCCACCGTCATCGTGCGCAATTCCTCGACACGGCCGATGTAGATGATGTCGCCCAGCTCGCGCATCTGCTTGGTCACCCACAGGCCTACATCGGTGGAGCCGGCCAGGATGCGTGCCTTGGGCAGGTCGTTGCGCAACTGCGCCAGTTGCGCCAGCGTGCGCGGCGCGTGGAAGGTCTGGCCGGCGTGCGTGAGCGACAGCGGGGTGTCGCGGTCGATGGCGCGCAAGGCGGCCTTGACCTGCTCACGATCGAATTCCACGGCCGGCAGTTCACCCATGCGGCGCGCCGCCTCCACGATGGGACGATAGCCGGTGCAGCGGCACAGGTTGCCGGAGAGGGTATCGTCGATCTCGCGCTGGCTGGGCGTGATGCCATCGCGCTCGTGCTTGAGGTACAGGCCCCACAGCGACATCACGAAGCCCGGCGTGCAGAAGCCGCACTGCGAGCCATGGCATTCGACCATGGCCTGCTGCACCGGGTGCAGGCAGCCGTCGGGTTGCTTCAGGTCTTCCACGGTGAACAGCGCCCGGCCGTCCAGGGTGGGCAGGAACTGGATGCAGGAATTGACCGTTTTCAATTCCAGCTGGTCGCCGCGCAATTCGCCGACGACCACGGTGCAGGCACCACAATCGCCCTCGGCACAGCCTTCCTTGGTGCCGGTGCAATGCAGGTCTTCGCGCAGGTGCTGCAAGACGGTGCGGGTGTTCGATTGGCCTGCTACTTCGTGGGTCTGGCCGCGATAGTAGAACTGGATGGGGCGATTCGTCTCTGACATAGCTTTACTCTGGTGATTGTCTACAAAACAGTCTGCTTTATGGCGCGCTCCAGGGCGTATCGTGGGGCGTGCTTCTTATTATTGGATCTGCTTTCAGGCGGGCCGCACGCGTGCTGCGCCGGGTCGCCTGTGGTGTCTCCCTTGGCCAGAATGGCATTCAAGAAACGTGCCGGGGTTGTCAAAAGAGGAAACGGATTGTCCGCCAATGATTGTTGCAGACGATTGTCGGGCTTCCTCTTTTCACAATCCCGACCAGGCGGCCTTCATGGACAGGCCGCCTGGTCGGATACTTCTTACGTTGCTGCTACTGCCTTGCTGCCAGCGCTAGCTTATTCACCGCCGAGATAGATCAGCTTGAACAGGAAGACGGCAGCGATGATCCAGATTACCACCGACACGTCCTTGACGCGACCGGTCAGCAGTTTCAGGCCCGCATAGCTGATGAAGCCCAGCGCCAGGCCGTTGGCGATCGAGTAGGTGAAGGGCATGACCAGGGCGGTGATCACGGCCGGCACGCACTCGGTGGTGTCGTCCCAGTTGATGTGCACCAGTTCGCGCAGCATCAGGCAGGCTACGAAGAACAGTGCCGGTGCGGTGGCGTAGGCCGGTACCACGCCGGCCAGCGGAGCGATGAACAGGCACAGCAGGAACAGCACGGCAATGGCCACGGCGGTCAGGCCAGTGCGGCCGCCTGCCTGCACGCCGGCGGCACTTTCAATATAGGCCGTGGTGGAGGAAGTGCCCAGCAGGGAGCCGGCGACGATGGCGGTGCTGTCGGCCATCAGGGCCTTGTTCAGGCGTGCCATCTTGCCTTCCTTCATCAGGCCGGCGCGGGTGGCCACACCCATCAGGGTGCCGGTGGCGTCGAACAGTTCCACCAGGAAGAACACCAGCACCACGTTCAAGAGGCCCATGGAGATGGCGCCCTTGATGTCCAGTTGCAGGAAGGTCGGTGCAATCGAGGGCGGGGCGGCGAAGATGCCCGAGAAGTGGTTGCCGCCGAAGAGGAAGGACAGCACCGTGACCAGCAGGATGCCGATCAGCAGGGCGCCGCGTACCTTCAGGCGGTCCAGGGCGACGATCACCAGAAAGCCGATGATGGCCATCACCGGGGCCGGCTGGTGCAGGTCACCCAGGGTCACGAAGGTGGCGGGGTTGGCGGCGACGATGCCGGCGCTCTTGAGCGAGATGATCGCCAGGAACAGGCCGATGCCGGCCGGGATGGCGGTGCGCAGTGATGAGGGGATGCTCTTGATGATCACTTCGCGGATGCGCAGTACGCTCACCACCAGGAACAGGCAGCCGGAGATCAGCACCGCGCCCAGCGCGGCTTGCCAGGGGAAGCCCATGCCCTTGACCACGGCGTAGGCGAAGTAGGCGTTCAGGCCCATGCCGGGGGCCAGGCCAATCGGGTAGTTGGCGTACAGGCCCATGATCAGGGTGCCCACGGCGGCAGCGACGCAGGTGGCGACGAAGACCGAGTCCTTGGGCATGCCGGCGTCGCCCAGGATGCTGGGGTTGACGAAGATGATGTAGGCCATCGTCAGGAAGGTGGTCAGGCCGGCTAGCAGTTCCGTGCGCACGGTCGTGCCGTTCTCTTCCAGTCGGAAGAATTGGTTCAGGGCGTTCATTGTGGGTTGTCTCCGTTTGGTCCGTTTTTATCCGCCGGAAAACTTGCCTGGCGGCAGCGCTGGGGCTGGGGCAGGCAAAAAATGGGCGTTGCTGGTGGCGTTGTTTTGGCAGCGTTCGTAATGTCGTTCAATTTCATGGTGGGGATGTATGGGCGTTGGCATAGCCATTATTAACCGTGGCTTATATGGGCTGTTGTGGCGTTTGTTTCAGTATTGGATGGGGGCTTTGTTGCGGTGCATTGTTGGCGGGATTGTATGGAATCTCTTGCTGGAGCGAGATTTTGCCACTTTTGCTGGATCGTTTCTTTTTTGGGGCGTTTTTTGGGGGCGGGTAGTCTGCACGGAATCCTTATGTACGCTCTAGCTTAATTCCTATCTTTCTCCGGTCGAAGCGGAGCGCCGGGGGCGGCCCGGCAGCCGCTCACTTTTCTTGTCTCGCCAAGAAAAGTAAGCAAAAGAAGGCGACCGCTGCTGCCTCCGCCCTCCTTCGGAGGGTCCCCGCGTCGGCGCGTACCAAGACGGGGAAAATAGATTCGCTTCGCTCAAACTATTTTCCTGATCCGTCTTGGTACACGCTGACGCGGCGGGGCAGAAGCGCACAGCCCGTCCGGCTCGCCTTCGGCTTTGCCCGGTCTCTTACTCGCCTTCGGCTTTGGGTCTTTTCTTCTGCTTGCTAGATCTTCCGCTCTCGGTTCCAGTAGTCCGCTTGCGCATAGACTTCCTTCAGGTAGTCGATGAAGAACCGCGTCTTCGCCGGCAAATGCCGCTGCTGCGGGTACACCGCCATGATGTCGTAGTGCGGTAGCGCGTAGTCGTCCAGTACCGTGACCAGCTCGCCCGAGGCCAGCTGGGCCTGGATCTCCCACGTCGAGCGCCAGGCCAGTCCCAGCCCTTCACTGGCCCAGCGATGCAGCAACTCGCCGTCGTTGCAGTCCAGGTTGCCTTGCACCTTGACGATCACCGGCTTGCCATTCTGCTGGAAGTACCAGCCGCGCTGTTGCCCGCCCTGCAGGTTGAAGGCCAGGCAGTTGTGCTGCGACAGGTCGTCCAGCGTGCGGGGCAGGCCGTGCCGGTGCAGGTATTCCGGGGCGGCACAGACCACGCGGCGGTTGCTGGCCAGGCGCACGGCGACGAAGCTGGGTTCGATGGCGCCACCGATGCGGATGCCCAGGTCGTAGCCTTCCCGGACCAGGTCCACCACGCGGTCGGTCAGGTTGAAGGAGATCTGTACCTCAGGATGCGCGGCCAGGAAGGCCGGGGCGTGCGGGGCGACATGCAGCCGCCCATACGCGGCCGGGGTCGAGACCACCAGGTGGCCGGTGGCCTTGTGGCGACCTTCGGCTATGCTCTTTTCGGCTACGTCCATCTGCTCCAGCAACTTGCGGCAATGATCCAGGAATACGCTGCCTTGCTCGGTGAGCGTCAGGTGCCGGGTGGTCCGGTGCATCAGCTTGGTGCCTAGCCGCTTTTCCAGGGCGTCGATGCGGCGTCCCATCATCACCGGGGTCACGTTCTCTTCCAGTGCCGCAGCAGCCAGGCTACCTTTGTCGACTACCGTCACAAAGGCTTCAATTTGTTTGAGTTTGTCCATCTATCTCCCCAATTCGGTACTTTTTCTATATTTCCATACTTTGGATAAGTAATAAACAGATTTTATTGCTACTTATCATCCGCAATTGTAATGACTAGGATGGCCTCCAGAGATCAGAGATCAACATCCACCACAACGGACATCCTGGAGAACGAACATGGCAAAGATGAGAGCAGTCGACGCGGCAGTGCTGGTTTTAGAGAAGGAGGGTTGCGGGCAGGCCTTCGGTGTGCCGGGTGCGGCGATCAATCCCTTCTATTCGGCTCTGAAGCGCCATGGCGGCATCCAGCATATCCTGGCGCGCCACGTCGAGGGCGCGTCGCACATGGCGGAGGGTTATACCCGCGCCAAGGCCGGCAATATCGGTGTGTGCATCGGCACGTCTGGTCCGGCCGGGACCGACATGATCACCGGCCTCTATTCGGCCCAGGCCGATTCCATCCCCATTCTCTGCATCACCGGCCAGGCGCCGCGTGCCCGGCTCTACAAGGAGGATTTCCAGGCCGTCGATATCGAGTCCATCGCCAAGCCGGTCACCAAGTGGGCCGTCACCGTGCGTGAGCCGGCGCTGGTGCCGCGCGTGTTCCAGCAGGCTTTCCACCTGATGCGCTCGGGTCGTCCGGGGCCGGTGCTGATCGACCTGCCTTTCGATGTGCAGATGGCCGAGATCGATTTCGATCCCGATACCTACGCGCCGCTGCCGGTCTATCGTCCCTCCGCGACCCGCGCCCAGATCGAGAAGGCCATGGAGATGCTCAACGCCGCCCAGCGTCCGCTGCTGACCATCGGCGGGGGCGTAGTCAATGCTGATGCGGCGACGCTGGCGGTGGAGTTCGCCGAGCTGACCGGGGTGCCGGTGATCCCCACCCTCATGGCCTGGGGCGCCATCCCCGACGATCACCCGCAGATGGCCGGCATGGTCGGCCTGCAGACCAGCCATCGCTATGGCAATGCCACGATGCTGGCATCGGACTTCGTGCTCGGTGTGGGTAACCGCTGGGCCAATCGCCATACCGGTTCCATCGATGTCTTTACCAAGGGCCGCAAGTTCGTCCACGTCGATATCGAGCCGACCCAGATCGGCCGCGTCTTCGGTCCCGACTACGGCATCGTCAGCGATGCCGGTGCGGCCCTGAAACTGTTTGTCGAGGTGGCGCGCGAGCTCAAGGCGGCAGGCCGCCTGCCGGACCGTTCGACCTGGCTGGCCGAGTGCCAGCAGCGCAAGAAGACCCTGCAGCGCCGTACCCATTTCGATGAGACGCCGGTCAAGCCGCAACGTGTCTACGAGGAGATGAACCGCGCCTTCGGTCGTGATACCTGCTACGTCGCCACCATCGGCCTGTCGCAGATCGCCGCCGCGCAATTCCTGCACGTCTACAAGGACCGCCACTGGATCAATTGCGGCCAGGCCGGGCCGCTGGGCTGGACCATCCCCGCCGCGCTGGGCGTGGTGGCGGCCGATCCGAAGAAGAAGGTGGTGGCCATCTCGGGTGACTACGACTTCCAGTTCATGATCGAGGAGCTGGCCGTGGGGGCGCAGTTCAAGCTGCCTTACCTGCATGTGCTGGTCAACAACTCCTACCTGGGCCTGATCCGCCAGGCGCAGCGCGGCTTCGAGATGGATTACTGCGTGCAGTTGGCCTTCGAGAACATCAACGCCCCCGAGCTCAAGGGCTATGGCGTGGACCACGTGGCCGTCATCGAGGGGCTGGGTTGCAAGGCCATCCGCGTGACCGACCCCAACGGCATCCAGGATGCACTGGCCCAGGCGCAGCGCTGGATGGCCGAGTACCGCGTGCCGGTGGTGGTGGAGATCATCCTGGAACGCGTCACCAACATCGCCATGGGCACCGAGATCGATGCCATCAACGAATTCGAGGACCTGGCCAAGAGCGCCGCCGACGCGCCGACCGCCATCAGCCTGCTGGACTAAGAGGAGACACCATGACCAGACTTGCCGCCAATCTCACCATGCTGTTCACCGAACAGCCTTTCCTGGATCGCTTCAAGGCCGCCGCCGATGCCGGTTTCAAGGGTGTGGAATTCCTGTTCCCGTATGCCTTCACCCCGGAGCAGATCGCCGACCAGCTGCGCACCCATCACCTGCAACTGGTGTTGCACAACCTGCCGGCCGGTAACTGGGATGCGGGCGAGCGGGGCATCGCCTGCCATCCGGACCGGGTGGCCGAGTTCCGCGCCGGTGTCGATGAGGCGATCCGCTATGCCAGGGCGCTGGAAGTGCCGCAGCTGAATTGCCTGGTCGGCATCCTGCCGCCGGGTGTCTCGCGCGAAGCCGCGCGCGAGGTGCTGGTGGGCAATCTCAAGTATGCCGCCGGCAAGCTCAAGGAGCAGGGCATCCGCCTGCTGATCGAGCCGATCAACCATTTCGACATCCCCGGCTTCTTCCTCAACACCACGCGCCAGGCGGTGGAGCTGATCCTGGCCACGGGCTCGGACAATCTCTTCGTTCAGTACGACATCTATCACATGCAGCGCATGGAGGGCGAGCTGGCCAATACGATCAAGGCCAACCTCTCGCTGATCGGCCATGTGCAACTGGCCGACAACCCGGGACGGGGTGAACCCGGTACCGGCGAGATCAACTACCGCTACCTGTTTGGCTGGCTCGATGACATTGGCTACACCGGCTGGATCGGTTGCGAATACAAGCCCCGGGCCGGCACCAGCGCCGGCCTGGGCTGGATCGAACAGCACGGCCTGCGCGCCTGAGCCTGGACGGATAGCGGATTTTTCATTTTCTTGAGGAGACACAGCATGGCAAAAGTTGGATTCATCGGCCTGGGCATCATGGGCGCGCCCATGGCGGAAAACCTGCAAAAGGGCGGCCACAAGCTCTACCTGCACGACCAGAAGAACCCGCCGGCAGCGCTGTTGGAAGGCGGCGCCACCGTGTGCACCTCTGGCGCCGAGGTGGCCAAGCGCGCCGACATCATCATCGTGATGGTGCCCGATACGCCGCACGTGCAGGCGGTGCTGTTCGGCGAGAAGGGCGTGGCCGAGGGCCTGTCGGCCGGCAAGATCGTGGTGGACATGAGCTCGATCTCGCCCATCGCCACCAAGGAATTCGCGCAGAAGATCAATGCCCTGGGCTGCCAGTATCTGGATGCCCCGGTCTCGGGGGGCGAAGTGGGCGCCAAGGCGGCCTCGCTGACCATCATGGTGGGCGGTTCGGAATCGGCCTTCAATGACGTCAAGCCGCTGTTCGAGCTGATGGGCAAGAACATCACCCTGGTCGGTGGCAACGGCGATGGCCAGACCACCAAGGTCGCCAACCAGATCATCGTGGCGCTGAACATCCAGGCCGTGGCCGAGGCGCTGCTGTTTGCCTCCAAGGCCGGCGCCGATCCGGCCCGGGTGCGCCAAGCCCTGATGGGCGGCTTTGCCGCCTCGCGCATCCTGGAGGTGCATGGCGAGCGCATGGTCAAGCGCACCTTCAACCCGGGCTTCCGTATCGAGTTGCACCAGAAGGACCTGAACCTGGCCCTGCAGGGCGCCAAGGCACTGGGCATCAGCCTGCCCAATACCGCCGCCGCGCAGGAACTGATGAATGCCTGCGCCGCCCACGGCATGAGCGGCCTGGATCACTCGGCGCTGTGCCGCGCCGTGGAGATCATGTCCAACCACGAGATCGCCAAGGCGTAAGCAGTTGACGCTGCCAGCATGAGGTGCGGCCAGGGATGATCATGGTCCTGGCATACCTCATCCCGTTCGGACTGAGTAGCCGCGCATGCGGCGTATCGAAGACGCGCAGACGTGAGAGTGCCTTCGATACGATCCTTCGGATCGACTCAGTCCGAACGGCTTTTTAATGATCAAAACAATTTAAAGAGGATGTTCATGCGCCGCCAACGCCAGGCCAAAATCGTCGCCACCCTCGGCCCCGCCAGTGCCACGCCGGAAATGATCCGCGCCCTCTTCGAGGCAGGGGCCGACGTATTCCGTTTCAATTTCAGTCACGGCAGCCACGCTGATCACCACGCCCGATATCAGATCGTGCGCCAGGTGGAGCAGGAAGTGGGCCGTCCCATCGCCGTGCTGGCCGACCTGCAGGGCCCCAAGCTGCGCATCGGCCAGTTCGCGCAAGGCCGCGTGAACGTCGAGGCCGGCCAGGTCTTCGTGCTGGACCGCGATCCCACACCCGGTGATGCCCACCGGGTCTGCCTGCCGCATCCGGAACTGTTCGAGGTCATCGGTGCCGGGCAAAGCCTGTTGATCGATGATGGCAAGGTGCGGCTGCAGGTCGACGCCAGCGATGGCGCCCGCATCCTTACCCGCGTGGTCAACAGCGGCGTGCTGTCCGACCGCAAGGGCGTCAACGTGCCCGATGCCGTGCTGCCGATCCCGGCGCTCACCGCCAAGGACCGGCGCGATCTGGACTTCGCCCTGGACATGGGCGCGGACTGGATCGCCCTGTCCTTCGTGCAGCGTCCCGAGGATGTGCTGGAGGCGCGCGCGCTGGTGGCCGGGCGTGCGGCCATCCTCTCCAAGCTGGAAAAGCCGGCGGCGCTGGATCGCCTGGAAGAGATCGTCGAGGTGTCCGACGCCATCATGGTGGCGCGCGGAGACCTCGGCGTGGAGCTGCCGCCGGAGCGTGTGCCGGGCACGCAAAAGCGCATCCTGCTCACCTGCCGCCAGCAGGGCAAGCCCATCGTGATCGCCACCCAGATGCTGGAATCGATGATCACCGCACCGGTCCCCACGCGTGCTGAAGTCTCGGATGTGGCCAGCGCCATCTATGACGGTTCGGATGCGGTGATGCTCTCGGCCGAGTCAGCCAACGGCGCCTATCCGCTGCAGGCTGTAGCGATGATGGACCGGGTGATTGCCGAGGTGGAGCGCGATCCCCTCTACCGCAATCTGATGGAAGCCCAGCATCCGGCGCCGCAGCGCAATCGCCCCGATGCCATCTGCTCGGCCCTGCGCGACGTCACTGGCATTCTCGGCGCCAGTGCCACGGTGACCTATACCAGCTCGGGCCACACCAGCCTGCGCGCCGCCCGTGAGAGGCCGGCTGCGCCCATCCTCAGCATCACACCGCAACTGGGCACGGCACGCCGGCTGGCGCTGGTGTGGGGTGTGCATTCCACCATCAGCGAACAGGTGCATGACGAGAGCCAGATGGTCAATGCCGCCTGCCAGACGGCCTTGCGGGAAGGCTTTGCGCGCAAGGGGGATCAGATCGCCATCACCGCCGGCATGCCCTTCGGGCAGCCTGGCAGTACCAATCTGTTGCGGGTGGCGGAGGTGTGTGGCTGAACGATTGGCGCTGGTAACACGAAAAATGCCGCGGCTCTTGCGAGCGGCGGCATCGTTCGATGTTTGCCAATGACCAGGCTTAGTGCTCTTCCCACCATTTCTGCGCATAGGCGCGATCGAACGGCGGCAGGGGCATGCTGGCCACCTGCACTTGCTTGATGGCCGGGAAGCGGGTGATGAACAGCTTGGCATCTTCTTCCCAGCGGTCCGAGAAGACGACGTCAAAGGTCCCGCCGGAGGCCCCGCCGACGGCCTGATCGATCAACGGCACAGGCGGCCCCGCGCGGAACTCGTTACCCTGGCGCTCACGCAAGACGGCTTCGACGTGGCCCAGATAGACCGTGCCAGGCTTAGAGGCATTGAGCGTGGCATGGATCGGCACCATGTAGTTTGTGACTACGGGGAAAGTCGCATTCAGGCAACGCATACCGACTAGCTTGTATTGTCCTGGCGGCAGTTCCATGCGCAGCAGGTAGGTATTGCCGACCTCCGGAGTGGTGTTCTCGAACTTGCCTTCGTCATCAATCTTGAAGTTGATGCGTTCCTCTTTGCTCTGGGCATTCGGCATCTCGATGTGCGCCACCAGCAACTTGGGCTGGAAAGAGGTACGGTAGACGTTCTTGAAGGTCGCCGTCATCAGGTATACCACCTTGTCATCGGCGGGTGTGGCGACATCCTTGGAGTACGCCATCGGTTTGACGGTGGCACAACCGGTCAGCAGCAAAGCAGCGCACATGGCGCCCAGAGTCAGCATTTTTTTGAGCATGATTCCCCTTGATAGAAGTTGTAGGTTCTTTGAATGAACAGGCTTGTTACCGCACATCCGGCCGGGAAATCATGTTGCGGTTTTCTATTCTCCGGTCGGCGTGCAATCCATGTCCCTGCCAGGAAAGCCAAGGCGGCTCCGGCGGGAAGAAAATTAGTTACCCCGGGACGAACTGACGATTTCCTTGAAACGCGGATTAAGAATGACATCCCGCACCAGGCGTTGCACAGCCGGGCCGAAATAATCCCTGACCTGCTGGCAAGCGACTTCTCCAAAGAAACTGCCTTCGAAGACGTAGCGTGACTGGGTAGTGTAGGACTGCTGGCGGGCGTTGGTGATGGTCAACGTCATTGCCCAGCCTCCGTCGGACATGCCGGAGCTGAAACCGATATCGTCGAGCTTGCCGCTAACCGTAAGGGGGGAAGCGGGATCATAGGCGCCGGCCTGCCTGAGTTCGCTGATGAAGGCATTCTCGATGTACCCGGCAAAATCGGGCGATGCCTTTACCGGCCCGGCAGCCCGGCACATGATACTGGCCTGGATGGAACTGGCGGCCGTGAACGGTTTGACGGCAATTGCCGGCATGCCCGTCTGGAGGATGGCGGCAGTGGTGTTGGCGGAACTCTGATACGGGATGGCGGTGTAGGTGACGCATCCGGACAAGGCTGTAGCAGCCATCAGCGACCAGGCCAGGCGAAGATCCATGGATTCCCTTTTTCTCTATTCTTGTAGCGGCCTTGCTTCCCCCTGGCCGGTGCCGGTATCGCCGTTCACGACGGTGATTGTCTCAGTTGGCAGCCAATTCGCCAAGCCCCTGCCTGTGGCCGGCTGCCGGGAAAGTTAGTGCGCCAGTTTGAACACCCCCACCGCCTCCTGTAACTGCACCGCCTGATCACGCATGGCCTGCGCTGCCGCAGCAGCCTGTTCCACCAGGGCCGCGTTCTGCTGGGTCGATTCGTCCATCTGGGTGATGGCCCGGTTGATTTCTTCCAGGCCGGTGCTCTGTTCCTGGCTGGCGCGGCTGATCTCGGCGATGATGGTGTTGACCCGCTGCACGCTGGCCACCACATCCTCCATGGTGCTGCCGGCCTGCTGCACCAGGGTACTGCCGTTCTCGATCTTGCCCACCGAGTCATGGATCAGGGTCTTGATCTCGCGGGCGGCGCTGGCGCTGCGCTGGGCCAGCGAGCGTACCTCGGAGGCCACCACCGCAAAGCCGCGTCCCTGTTCGCCTGCACGGGCTGCTTCCACGGCGGCATTGAGCGCCAGGATGTTGGTCTGGAAGGCGATGCCGTCGATGACCGCGATGATGTCGACAATCTGCCGTGAGGACGCATTGATGTCGGCCATCGTATCGACCACCCGATGCACCACGCTCCCGCCCTGTACCGCAATGCCGGAGGCGGTGCTGGCCAGTTGCGTGGCCTGGCGAGCGTTGTCGGCGTTTTGCCTGACGGTGGTGGTCAGCTCTTCCATGGCCGAGGCGGTTTCTTCCAGGGAGCCCGCCTGCTGCTCGGTGCGAGCCGAGAGATCCAGGTTGCCGCTGGCGATTTCACCAGCGGCGTGGTGGATGGTATCGGTGCCTTGACGCACGCGACCGACGATGTTGCGCAGGTTATCGTTCATCAATTTCAGGGCCGCCATCAGCTCGCCGGTCTCGTCGCGCGAGGTGACTTCCACCTGCGTGGACAGGTCGCCTTCGGCCACCCGCCGTGCCACACCCACGGCATGACCGAGCGGGCGCGAGATGCTGCGCGAGACCAGCCACGCAACCGCTGCGGCCAGCAGCAGCGCAACCACGGCCAGGCTGTTGATGAGGAGGCGTGCACTTGCCGAATCGTGGGTGGCGGCTTCGCCGGCCGCGTCCATCAGGCCGCCCTGGTAGTCGAACATGGCATCGAGCGCGATGAAGTACTTGATCTGCACTGGCATGAATTGCTGCGGCAGGAAGGCCTTGGCTTCATCGGTACGACCCGCCATGGCCAGGGCCATGAGCTGATCGCGCGCGGGGACGTAGGCCTGGCGTGCCGCGATGGCGGCGTCCACATAGCGCCTGTCTTCCTCGGTGCGCGCCACCTGCTGCAGCTTGCTCAGGTACTCATTCATCTTGCGGTCGGCCGCCGTGGCATCGGCGGCCAGGGCCTTGATGCGCTCGGGGTCGTTGGTCAACAGGATGTCGCGGATATCCAGGGCGATCTTGTTGACCTGGATCTGTACCGTGTTGGCCATGACCGTCTTGGGATAGCGGTCCTTGACGATGAGGCCGATCCCGTCGGCCAGCCGTCCCAGCTGCAGGTTGCCCAGTACGGCGATGGCCAGCAGCAGCACCATGATCGCGCCAAAACCCAGCGCCAGGCGGGCGCCGATCTTCATGTCCGAGATACGCATGTTCGACTCCGGGGTGAGGGTGGCTTAGTGGGCGGATGAGCGGGACGCTTCAGCCAGTTGCAAGGACAGGGTGTTGTGACGCTCCAGCACCACCCCCAGATCGATGGTGGCGAACTGGCCTTCGCGCACGATGACGCGGCCGTTGATGATGCTGTAGTCGACGTTGGCCGGGGTACAGAACACCAGCGCGGCTACCGGGTCGTGCAGGGCGCCGGCAAAGGCGATCTGGCGTGTGTCGAACATCACCAGGTCGGCCGACATGCCGGGCTTGAGCGCGCCGATGTCGTCACGGTTCAGGACCTTGGCGCCGCCCAGGGTGGCGATTTCCAGCGCCTGGCGCGCAGTCATGGCGTCCGGGCCGAAACCGACCCGCTGCAGCAGCATGGCTTGCCTGACTTCGCCCAGCATGTGGGCGCTGTCGTTGGAGGCGCTGCCATCCACGCCCAGCCCGACGGGTACGCCGGCGTCGATCATCTTGCGGATGGGGGCGATGCCGGAGGCCAGTCGCATGTTGGAGCAGGGGCAGTGCGCCACGCCCGTGCCAGTGCGGGCGAAGAGATCGATGCCGTGCTCGTCCAGCTGCACGCAGTGGGCGTGCCAGACGTCGTGGCCGACCCAGCCGCAGTCTTCGGCGTACTGGGCCGGGGTCATGTTGAATTTTTCGCGGCTGTAGGCGATGTCGTTGATGTTCTCGGCCAGGTGGGTGTGCAGCGAGACGCCATAGTGCCGCGCCAGGCCGGCGGCTTCACGCATCAGGTCGCGCGAGACCGAGAAGGGCGAGCAGGGTGCGACTACGATGCGTTGCATGGCGTGGCGCTCGGGGTCGTGGTAGGTCTCGATGAGGCGCTGGCTGTCCTTGAGGATGGCATCCTCTTCCTCGACTACGCGGTCCGGGGGCAGGCCGCCTTTGGACTGGCCTACGCTCATGGCGCCGCGTGCGCCGTGGAAGCGCATGCCTATCGTGGCGGCAGCTTCCAGGCTGTCGTCCAGGCGGGTCTGGTTGGGGTAGATGTAGAGGTGGTCGCTGCTGGTGGTGCAGCCGGAGAGAATTAGCTCGGCCATCGCAGTCAACGTGGAGACCTGGATCATCTCCGGGGTCAGGCCGGCCCAGATCGGGTACAGGTTGGTGAGCCAGTTGAATAGTTCGCCATCTTGCGCGGCGGGGATGACGCGGGTCAGGCTCTGGTACATGTGGTGGTGCGTGTTGACCAGGCCGGGGATGATGATGTGGTGGCGGGCGTCGATGATCTCGTCGGCTTCTCGCGGGAGGTCGGCGCTCTTGCCTACCTGTTCGATGACGTTGTCCCTGATGTAGATCGCGCCTTCGGTAATCTCTTCTCTTGCTTCGTTCATCGTGACCAGGACGCGGGCGTTTCTGATCAGCAGGGTCTTGCTGCTTGCTGCTTTGCTGGCTTGCATGGGGGACTCCTTCTTGGGTTCCTTGGTTCGGGTGGGTTGGCTTGCGGGTCGGCGCAGGTGACAGGGGGGAGTCCCTTTCTTGCCCTATTAACGCTGCGGCGGGTGTTGTTGCTCGGTGTCTTTTTGCTGCTCAATTGCTTGATTGTTACTGCCTGGGTAGTCTGCACGGAATACTTATGTACGCTCTAGCTTAATACTTATCTTTCTCCGGTCGCAGCGGAGCGCCGGTGGCGGACCGGCAGCCGCTCACTTTTCTTGTCTCGCCAAGAAAAGTAAGCAAAAGAAGGCGACCGCTGCTGCCTCCGCCCTCCTTCGGAGGGTCCCCGCGTCAGCACCTACCGAGACGGGGAAAATAGATTCGCTTCGCTCAAACTATTTTCCTGATCCGTCTCGGTAGGCGCTGACGCGGCGGGGCAGAAGCGGACAGGCAACCGGCTCGCCTTCGGCCTCGCGGGGGCTCCGACTCGCCTTCGGCTTTGTCGGGCCTTCCTTTACCTTTGCCTTTGCTTTTTTTTCTTCTCTTTTCTCACTCCCGTTCGGACTGAGTAGCGGCAGCGCCGCGTATCGAAGGCGCGACTTCCTCTAAATCATATAAAAAATTAGTCCTTGCCCTTGAAGCTGCGCAGGAAGTCCAGCAGGATCTGTCCCGATACCTCCGCATCGTCGGCCGTCATCGTCTCCAGCGGGTTGTGGCTGATGCCGCCATTGCCGCAGCGCGTAAACAACATGCACACATCCGTCATCCGGGCGATCGCCATGGCGTCATGCCCAGCACCCGAGGCCAGTTCGAATGGCTTCACGCCAGCACGTTCGGTGGCGGCGCTCAGTTGCTGCATCAGCCAGGGAGCACACGGGGCGGCAGGGGCGGAGAGGGTCTCTTCCAGCTTGGCGTCAATGCTGCGTCGGCTGCAGATCTCTTCGATCTTGCCCAGGATGTCCTTGACCGCCGCTTCGCGGATGTCGTCGCGGGCAGCGCGGATGTCCAGGGAGAGCTGGCAGGCGCCGGGGATGACGTTGGTCGAGCCGCGTGGTACCTGCAGCTGGCCGACCGTGCCTACCAGCGCGGCATGCTGGTCTTGCGCGCAGCGCTGTTCGACGTAGAGGATGATCTCGGCGGCGGCGGCGGCGGCATCGCGGCGCATGTCCATCGGCGTGGTGCCGGCGTGGCTGGCTACGCCCTTGAGGTCGACCAGGTAGCGCGAGCTGCCGGCAATCGAGGTGACGATGCCTACCGGCAGGTCACGGTTGAGCAGGACCGGGCCTTGTTCGATGTGGACTTCCACATAGCCCAGGATGTCGGCCGGGTCGCGGGCGATCTGCGGGATGGCAGCCACGTCATGGCCGGCTTGCGTGATGACCTCGCGCATGCTGATGCCGTCGCGGTCTTGCAGGTCCAGCAGCTTGGGGTCGAAGTGGCCGGTGACGGCGTTGCTGCCGAGGAAGGTGCTCTTGAAACGCACCCCTTCTTCTTCCGAGAAGCCGATCACTTCAAAGTGGAAGGGCAGGGTCTCGCCACGTTCGTTGAGGTGCTTGACCACCGCAATGGGCAGCAGGATGCCTTCGCGGCCGTCGTATTTGCCGCCGTTGCGAACCGTGTCGTAGTGCGATCCGGTCAACAGCGTCCTGGCTTGCGGATCGGTGGAGAGATAACGGCCCACTACGTTGCCGACCGCATCGATGTGGACGTGCATGCCGGCTTCGCGCATCCAGTGCGCGATCTGGTCGGCGGTGCGGCGGTGGGTCTCGGTGAGGTAGGTGCAGGTGAGGGCGCCTTCGTCTTCGGAGAGCGCGCCAATCTCTTCGGCCCATTGCATGACGGTGGCGCCCAGCGCGGGGCGGTGGCCGAGCAGGTCGTTCAGGCGCATCTCGGCAATGCGGCCGATCTGGCGCAACGCTTCGCGCAGTTCGTCCTCGACCTGGTTGCGCAGGCGGCGGGCGAAAGTGGCGATGATCTGCTGGCGCGTCAGGCCCGCACCGGTCGGGCCTTTCACCGCCAGGATGAAGGGGAAGCCGAACCTGGCGTTGTAGTCGCCGTTGAGCTGTTGCAGGCGGGCGAATTCCTCCGGGCTGCACAGGTTCAGGCCAGCCTTGGCCTGCTCGCCGGTGGATTCGATGGTCAGCTCGCCGGCGATGGCGGCTTTGCCGGCCAGTTCCGGGTGGGCACGGATGAGGCCCAATTGCTCGGCGCGGCTGGCCTCGGTGACGACCTTTTGCAGGGCCAGCTTCAGGGCAGTCAGATTGCGGAAGGGGCGCTGCCGCGCGGCCCGTTCGGGGATCCAGGGCGAGTGCTCGTAGATGCCGTGCAGCGCGGCGATGAAGGCGGAGGCTTCCGCTCCGTTCAATTGTTCCAGTGTCGTCGTCATGTGCTTGCCGGGCGGTGCGGCCGCCAGCGTCCTCGGTTGTTCGTCGGTGATTCTGTGGGTCGGTGCGCGCCTGATCTGAAAATCAGGATTGTCGGTGCCGATTGTTGCGTACTCTCGTTGCGTTCCAATGTCGCGCCACCCGCCCCGGGCGGGCCGGGCGGCGCATACCAGACTTTAAAACATCTTGGCCCGGATGGCATCACCGCTTTCATCTGGGCCGTATGTGATTTGGCGTATCACACCGGCAACTCGCTCAATGGTCCGAGCTTTGCGCGGCGGCCACGGCGTAGCGGGACACGTCTTCCTCGCTGCCCCGGCCGTTGAAGAACAGGTTCAGGCCCACCGCCATGGCCGAGGCCAGCAGGATGCCGCTGTGGAAGATGGTGCCCAGCAGGTGCGGCATCTTGTCGAAGAAGGTGGGGGCGACGATGGGGATCATGCCCACGCCGATGCTGATGGCCACGATGAAGAGGTTGTTGCGGTTGCCGTGGAAATCCACCTTGGAGAGGATCTTGATGCCGGTGGCGGCCACCATGCCGAACATCACGATGCCGGCGCCGCCCAGCACGAACTGCGGGATCGAGGCCGCCACATGCGCCATCTTGGGGAACAGGCCAAAGGCGATCAGGATCGCACCGGCGGCCACGCAGACGAAGCGGCTGCGAATGCCCGTCACGCCCACCAGGCCGACGTTCTGCGAGAACGAGGTGTAGGGGAAGGTGTTGAAGAGACCGCCGATCACCGTGCCCAGGCCATCCACGCGCAGGCCGCTGGCCAGGGTGCGGTCATCGATCTTGCGACCGACGATGTCGCCCAGGGCCATGAACATGCCGGTCGATTCGATCATGGTCACGATCATCACCAGGCACATGCTGATGATGGAGGCCGGGTCGAATTGCGGCAGGCCGTAGTGGAAGGGCTGGATGAAGGCGAACCACTGCGCCGCATCCAGGCCGTCGAAACTGATCTTGCCCAGCCCGAAGGCGATCACGAAGCCCACTACCATGCCCATCAACACCGAGATGTTGGAGATGAAACCCCGCGTGTACTTGGTGATCAGCAGGATGGACACCAGCACGATGGCGGCAATGGACAGCGACAGCGGCGAGCCGTAGTCTGGATTGGGCACCTTCACGAAGGCGCCGTCCACCAGCTTGCCGATCACCGGCTGGCCACCGGCGGCCCAGTTGATGCCCACGCCCATGAGCGAGACCCCGATCACCGTGATGACGGTGCCGGTGACCACCGGCGGGAAGTAGCGCATGAGCTTGCTCATGTAGGGCGAGGCCAGGATACAAAAAACGCCGGATGCAATCACGGCGCCATAGATGTGGAGGATGTTCAGCGAGGGGTTGTTGGCCATGGCCACCATCGGCCCCACGGCGGCGAAGGTGACGCCCATCATGACGGGCATGCGGATGCCGAATTTCCAGATGCCGGCACTCTGGATGATGGTGACCAGGCCGCAGCAGAACAGGTCGGCGCTGATCAGGTAGGCAATCTCGGACTTGGGCAGGTTCAGGGCGCCGCCGATGATGAGGGGCACGGCGATGGCGCCGGCGTACATCACCAGCACGTGCTGCATGCCCAGTGCAAAGAGCTTGAATACGGGCAGGCGTTCATCCACCGGATGGCTTGGGGTTTGCATGGCTTGTCTCCTAGTATTTTTTATGAAGGAACCTGACATGTGACCGCGCCCTTGATCCCGTCGGGTGGCAGGCGTGCCTTGTCGCTTGAGTGGTGGTTCCGGCTCAGCACCGTGTTCCGCTTCTGGAGGCGGATACCGGCCTGATGCTGGCGATACTAATGCAATCCGGGTGGTGCGATATATAAGGGGCCGCATACCGCTTGGCGAGTCCCGGATATAAGCAAACCGCCCCCGACCATGGCCGGCGCGGCCTAGCTGCGCACCTGGGCGATCAGCTTGGCCGCCGCGCTGACCTGGGCGCGCAGCCACTTGTGCTCGGTGGCCTGGTGCACCCGCTCGTGCCAGAGCTGGTAGAAGCGCAGCGGCGGGAACTTGATAGGCACCGTATAACTTTTCAGGGCCAGCAGCTTTTCATAGAAGCTGGCGAACTGCTGGCCGGCGGTGAGCACCAGGTCGGTCTGCGAGACCATGTAGGGCAGCATGCGGAAATGCGCCGATTCCACCACCACGTTGCGATGCAGGTTCTGCTTTTCGAGGAAGGTGTCGATGGTGCCGTGGTAGCCGGGGAGGAT
Source organism: Herbaspirillum sp. ASV7 (assembly GCF_016429215.1). Classification (GTDB taxonomy): domain Bacteria; phylum Pseudomonadota; class Gammaproteobacteria; order Burkholderiales; family Burkholderiaceae_D; genus Herbaspirillum. The sequence continues at coordinate 34,012 of NZ_JAELUH010000053.1, forward strand.
CTGTGAGGGTGCGGCATGCGGTAGCGACAGGTAGTCCTCGATGCTCATGGCATCGCGCGCGGTGCGCTTGGCGTAGGCGCAATCGGCGCGCATGAGGCAGACGATGGGGTCGTCGAAGAGCTTGGACAGATGCAGGTGCGCCGGCGGCTCGTCCCAGTTGGCGATCACCAAGTCTAGCTCGCCGTCCGAGAGCAGGCGCACGTAGTCGGTGTCCGGCCCCAGGGCGTGGATGACGATGCGGCTCCTGGGCGACTCCCGTCGCAGTCGCGCGATCACCTCGGTGAAGAAGGGCGTGTTCATGTAGTCGGGCGCGGCGATGTGGAAGGTGCGCTCTTCGTCCTGCGGCACGAAGGCGGTCTTGGGCACGAACAGGCGCTCGGTCTCGTCGAGGATGCGCTTGGCCGGTTTCAGCAGGCTCTCGCCATGCTGGGTCGGCACCATGCCGCGTGCGCCGCGTACCAGCAGCGGGTCGCCGGTGAGTTCACGGAGCTTGCGCAGCGAGGCCGAGATCGAGGGCTGGGGCTGGTTCAGCTTCAGGGCCACGCGCGAGACATTCTTTTCGCACAGCAACAGGTAAAGGATACGGATGAGGTGGATGTCGAGATGGTCTGGCAGCCTGGACATGGGGATGTCTCCGGGGTCTTCGTTCTAGCAGGGCAGGTGACGGTTTTTCGTTCACTCTGGGGTGCCTGGCATCGGGGCAGGCACTTTATCGTTTTAATTAACCGGGACCGGCGCGTGGACGGGGTCTGGCATGAAGCGAGCGCAAGCGTCCCACATTCAGGGGGCATTTTTGTATATGGACATTCGTATGTCAAATATACGTTGCTAACCATGTTTTGGGCGGCCCCCGCGTTTATCGTTCGTGCAACCGGTACCAGCCAGCCATTGCCAGCCTCACGAGGGCAGCGCCGCAGGGCAGGCCGGTGATAACAGATGGCAGCAGCCATCGGGTCGTAGCGGCAGCGACGACCAGGAGACAAGAGGGGGCGATGCGCACCGTATCGCCTCGGCTCGGCTTCCTGGCGCGCGGGAAGCCTTCACTCCACTCATCCAGCAGTTTCCATGTGGCATGCATGGCGGGGGAAGACTTTCATGGCGGCCCATTCCTGAGGCAATGCCTCGCCTGTCCGGAGTAAGTCGCGGTGGCGGACAGCAATCCTGCGTGGGGAAGACATGGAAGCACTCTTGGTTTCGTATGGCCTGGAATGGGCCAATCTGTTGGTTCGCTGGTTGCACCTGATCACCGGTATCGCCTGGATCGGCGCATCCTTTTACTTTGTCTGGCTGGACAACTCCATTCGTCCGCCCAAGCCCGGTAGCGACCTGGCGAAAAAGGGCGTCTCCGGCGAGCTGTGGGCGGTGCACGGCGGCGGTTTCTACAATCCCCAGAAATACCTGGTGGCCCCGGCCGAACTGCCGGAAGAACTGCACTGGTTCAAGTGGGAAGCCTATGCCACCTGGATCACCGGTATCGCCATGTTGTTCATCGTCTATTACTTCAACGCCTCGGCGATGATGGTGGACAAGTCGGTGGCCAACCTCAGCGGCATCGAAGCCGTGGGCGTGGGCATCGGCACCCTGGTGGCCGGCTGGATCGTCTATGACCTGCTGTGCCGTTCACCGCTGGGCAAGCGCGAGGGCTTGCTGGGTCTGGTGATGTTCGTCTTCATCGTGGCCGTGGCCTTCATGCTCACGCACCTGCTCTCGGGCCGCGCCGCCTACATCCACGTGGGCGCCATGATCGGCACCATCATGGTGGGCAACGTGCTGATGGTGATCATCCCCGGCCAGCGCAAGCTGGTGGAGGCGATGAAAGCCGGCCGTGCGCCGGATCCCATCCACGGTCGTCGTGGCAAGCAGCGCAGCGTGCACAACAACTATTTCACGCTGCCCATCCTGTTCATCATGATCAGCAACCACTATGCGATGACCTATACCCATGCGTATAGCTGGCTGGTGTTGGCGGCCATCATGGCTGCGGGCGTGTTGATCCGCCACTTCTTCAACCTGCGTCACAAGGGCCAGGTGTCGGTGGGCTATCCGATTGCTGGCGTGATCCTGCTGCTGGCGGTGGCCGTCGCCATCGCACCGCGTCCGGTGGCACCGGTGGTGCCGGTGGCGGCAGCGGCCGTCCCGGCGGGTGCTTCGGCGCAAGCCAGCGCACCGGCGGCTGCAGCAGCTGCTCCCGACTTCACCCGCATCCAGGCCATCATCACCCAGCGCTGCGCCACCTGCCACTCGGACAAGCCGACCCAGGCCGGCTTCGCCACCGCCCCGGCCGGCATGATGCTGCAGACTCCGGAACTGATCCACCAGCACGCGGCCAAGGTATTCCAGCGCGCGGTCCAGACCAAGGACATGCCGCTGGCCAACATGACCCAGATGACCGATGAGGAACGCGCCGAAGTGGCGGCCTGGTTCCAGGCCGGCGCCAAGTAAGCAACCTGGTCGTTGCGCACCCAGCTACCGTTCGGACTGAGTAGGCCCTTCAGGGCCGTATCGAAGACTCGCTTGCACTTGTCGGTGCGCCCCTTCGATAGGCTCGGGACGAGCGGTAGAAGTTGATTCAGGGACATGCTCGCGACCAGAGATCGCGAGATCTTCATAGACAGGACACATATGCACACCATCACCATCGACGGCTTCAACCTCACCGCCCAGCAAGTCATCAGCGTGGCCCGCGCGCCCCACCTGAAGGTGGCCCTGGCCGATTCCTCCCGCGCTGCCTTGAAGCAAAGCCGCGACTACATCGAAAGCACCTGGATGCACGATGAAGCGCCGATGATGTACAGCTTCAACACCGGCGTGGGCCTCTTGAAGGACACCCGCATCAAGGTCGAGCACATCGAGCTGTTCCAGACCCAGATGATCCGCGCCCACAGCGCCGGCATCGGCGAGCCCTTCTCGGAAGAAGTCAGTCGCGCCACCATGCTGCTGCGCGCCAATGCCTTCGCCTCCAACTATTCGGCGCCGCGCGTGGAAGTGGTGGATCGCCTCTTGGCCTTCATCAATGCCGGCATCCACCCCATCATGCCGCAGAAGGGTTCGGTGGGCGCCTCCGGCGACCTGGCACCGCTGGCCTACCTGGCCGCAGCCATCGCAGGCTTCGACGAGGCCGAGGTGATGTACCAGGGCCAGCGCATGCGCGCCACGCAAGCCATCGAGCTGGCCGGCATCGGCCCGGTCAGGTTCGACCTCAAGGCCAAGGATGCCTCGGCGCTCATCAATGGCTGCACCGCCTCGCTGGCCGTGGCCATCCTGGCCGCGCACGATGCCCGCCACCTGCTCACCGACGCCTGCCTGTCGCTGGGCCTGACGCTGGAAGCGATGCGCGCCGAGATGGCGGCCTTCGATCCGCGCATCCAGCAGGCGCGTCCGCATGCGGGCCAGATCAAGACGGCGGCGGTGATCCGCACGCTGCTGAAGGGATCGACCCGCACCACCCATGAAGCCCGTGCCGTGCAACTGCCGGACGAGCTGCGTCGCACCGACATCCCCTATACCGCCCGCATCCAGGACGTCTACTCGCTGCGCTGCGCACCGCAGGTGTATGGCCCGGTGTTCGATGCGCTGGACTACATCGACACCATCATCGAGAAGGAGACCAACTCCGCCACCGACAACCCGCTGATCTTCAACAAGGAAGACGGCGAGGGCTTCGAGATCATCTCCGGCGGCAATTTCCACGGCCAGTACCTGGCCCAGGCGATGGATCTGCTGGCCATGGCCATTACCGACCTAGGCAGCATCTGCGAGCGCCGCATCGCCCGCCTGATCGACCCGACCCTGTCGTGGGGGTTGCCGCGCAACCTGATGAGCGGCATCCGTGGCGTCAACACCGGCTATCCGGTGGTGCAATGCTCGATGAGTTCGCTGGTGATGGAAAACCGCACCCTGTGCATGCCGGGCAGCGTGGACAGCATTCCGTCCAAGGGCAATAGCGAAGACCACATCTCCAACTCGACCTGGTGCGCGCGCAAGGCCATGACGGTGGTGCA
>NZ_JAELUH010000420.1 GCF_016429215.1 Herbaspirillum sp. ASV7
GGGTTTGCGGCGCAAACGACTCTCGATTTAGGATAATTTCATGGCAAATACCGCACAGGCACGTAAGCGTGCTCGTCAAGCAGTCAAGCAAAACGCTCACAACTCGAGCCAGCGCTCGACCCTGCGCCTGTCTCTTATACACATCTCCGAGCCCACGAGACTCCGTTATGTATCGCGTATGCCGTCTTCTGCTTGAAAAGGGGGGGGGGGGGGGGGGGGGGGGGGGGGGGGGGGGGGGGGGGGGGGGGGGGG
>NZ_JAELUH010000421.1 GCF_016429215.1 Herbaspirillum sp. ASV7
ATCGCGCGCGGCGTGGAAGCCATGCAATTGCGCTACGCCATCGACAGCGACGGCGACGCCGCCCCCGATCGCTGGCTGGATGCCTCGGCCATGGCCGCGCCCCAGTGGTCCAGCGTGGTGCTGGTGCTGTCTCTTATACACATCTCCGAGCCCACGAGACTCCGTTATGTATCGCGTATGCCGTCTTCTGCTTGAAAAGGGGGGGGGGGGGGGGGGGGGGGGGGGGGGGGGGGGGGGGGGGGGGGGGGGGGG
>NZ_JAELUH010000422.1 GCF_016429215.1 Herbaspirillum sp. ASV7
CCGCCTCGATGGAGAAGGCCCAGTCATGGTTGGTCATCTTGATCTGGTCGCCCTGTACCGGATTGGCAATGGCTACCACGGCGTGTCGCACTGGCGGGTGGTCGACCAGCTTCAGGTAGGCCTGGACCTGTCTCTTATACACATCTCCGAGCCCACGAGACTCCGTTATGTATCGCGTATGCCGTCTTCTGCTTGAAAAGGGGGGGGGGGGGGGGGGGGGGGGGGGGGGGGGGGGGGGGGGGGGGGGGGGGG
>NZ_JAELUH010000423.1 GCF_016429215.1 Herbaspirillum sp. ASV7
CGCACGGGCGATGGCCACGCGCGCCTTCATGCCGCCTGAGAGCGTATGCGGATAGGCATCGGCAAAGCGCGCCAGGCCGACCTTGTCGAGGTAATGACGGGCGCGCTCGGCGGCCTCGCGCTTGCCCCTGTCTCTTATACACATCTCCGAGCCCACGAGACTCCGTTATGTATCGCGTATGCCGTCTTCTGCTTGAAAAGGGGGGGGGGGGGGGGGGGGGGGGGGGGGGGGGGGGGGGGGGGGGGGGGGGGG
>NZ_JAELUH010000054.1 GCF_016429215.1 Herbaspirillum sp. ASV7
GCAGCCGGCCGAGCTGTGGCAGGAAACCGGGCGCTGGAACAAGATGGGCGCCGAACTCATGCGCGTGAAGGATCGCCATGGCCGCGACTTCGCCATCCAGCCGACCTCCGAGGAAGTGGTCACCGACGTGGCCCGCAGCGAACTGCGCAGCTACAAGCAGCTGCCGGTGAACTTCTATCACATCCAGACCAAGTTCCGTGACGAGCGCCGCCCGCGCTTCGGCCTCATGCGCGGCCGCGAATTCACCATGAAGGATGCCTACTCTTTCGACCGCGACATCGATGGCCTGAAGAAGTCCTACCAGGCCATGTATGACGCCTATGTGCGCATCTTCACCCGTTTCGGCCTGGAATTCCGTGCCGTGGCGGCCGACAATGGCGCCATCGGCGGCTCCGGTTCGCACGAATTCCACGTCATCGCCGCCACCGGCGAAGATGCGCTGGTCTACTGCCCCACCTCCGACTATGCCGCCAACATGGAAGCGGCCGAAGCCCTGGCGGTGGACACCAGCCGTGGCGCCGCCACCCAGGCGCTGGAAAAGACCGCCACCCCCGGCAAGTCCAAGTGCGAAGCGGTGGCCGAGCTGCTGGGCCTGCCGCTGGCGCGTACCGTCAAGTCCATCGTCCTGGCGGTGGACAACGAAGACCCGGCCAAGAAGGAAATCTGGCTGCTGCTGCTGCGCGGCGACCATGAGCTGAACGAAGTCAAGGCCAGCAAGATCCCCGGCCTGGCCACCTACCGCTTCGCCAGCGAGGCCGAGATCGTCGAATGGTTCGGCACGCCCCCGGGCTACCTGGGCCCGATCGGCACCAAGAAGCCGGTCAAGGTCGTGGCCGACCGCACGGTGGCCAACATGGCCGACTTCGTCTGCGGCGCCAACGAGGCTGACTTCCACTACACCGGCGCCAACTGGGGCCGCGACCTGCCCGAGCCGCAGGTGGCCGACATCCGCAACGTGGTCGAGGGCGATGCCTCGCCGGATGGCAAGGGCGTCTTGGCGATCCAGCGCGGCATCGAGGTGGGCCACGTGTTCCAGCTCGGCACCACCTACTCGGAAGCCATGAAGGCGACCTACCTGGACGAGTCCGGCAAGCCGCAACCGCTGGTGATGGGCTGCTACGGCATCGGCGTGACCCGTATCCTGGGTGCGGCCATCGAGCAGAACTTCGACGACCGCGGCATCATCTGGCCGACCTCGATCGCGCCCTTCGAAGTGGTGCTCTGCCCCATGGGTTATGACCGCAGCGAAGCGGTCAAGACCGAGATCGACAAGCTCTACGCCCAACTCACCGAGGCCGGCGTGGATGTGGTGCTGGACGACCGTGGCGAGCGCCCGGGCGCGATGTTCGCCGACTGGGAACTGATCGGTGTGCCGCATCGCATCGTCGTGGGTGACCGTGGCCTCAAGGAAGGCAATATCGAGTACCAGGGCCGTCGCGATAGCGAAGCCACCCAGGTGCCGCTGGCAGGGGCACTGGCCTTCATCCAGGGCAAGCTGGCGGCCTGAAGCCGGTTCAGGCAGGGCTGGGAATGAAAAAGGCGGGCGCCATGGGCGTCCGCCTTTGTTTTTGGGCCGTGCGGCTTACTTGGCTGGTGCCGGAACGATGGTCACCGTTTCGCGCAGGATGCCGCCTTCGGCTACGCTGCCCTCGACGCGGCCATGGCCATTGACGCGCTTTTCACAGTCGATGCGGTCCGATTGCGGCAGGCCTTCGCAGCGGCGCAGGGCGTTTTCCTTGAGCTGGGCTGCGTCGGGATTGCTCAGGCCGCCCCGTGCCGCGGCCTGCTTGGCGGCGCCCGCTTCGCGCAGGCAGGTGGCCTTGTCTTCGTTGGAGCTGCCGTTGTTGCAGGCGGCTACCTGTTGCTGGTAGTCCGAGGTCTCGGCCTTGCTGGCGGCGAACACGTGGGCGGCACCGCCCAGGGCGGCCAGGCCGATCACCAGCGCGCTGGCCGAGCGCAGCAGCTGGTGACGCAGGAATGGAGTGGAATCTGGCATGGTCATTTCCTTTCTCTTGGCAATGAGCGTCCGGGCTCATCAGTGGATGGCATCTCGATAGACCTGGCTTTTATTGTTCAGTTCTGTAATTGAAAAAGTGAGCGTTTCTAGATGTTTCAGACGCCCCGCAGAGCGCAGGACAGTCATCGTGGCGCATTTGCGGCCTGCGCGCCATCAGAAAAGCGGCGCAAAGGGAGTCAGACAAGCGGAATGGATCGCGCCCCCGATCCTGATGGCCGGAGCGCTGAAACATCCAGAAACAAAAACGCCCGCAAATCCTCTGCGGGCGTTTTTGTTTGCAAGTCGCTTGCAAACCGCGGGCGGATATCAGCTCAGGTGGGCCGAGATCAGCTTGGTCATTTCGAACATGGTGACTTGCTTCTTGCCGCCGAAGATCGCCTTGAGCTTGTCATCGGCATCGATGTTGCGCTTGTTCTCGGCGTTCTGCAGCTTGTGCTTCTTGATGTATTCCCACACCTTCTTGGTGACCTCGGTGCGCGGCAGCGGCTTGGCGCCGACCACTTCGCCCAGGGCCGCCGACGGGGTCAGCGGCTTCATGAAGGCGGCGTTGGGAGTACGTTTTGCGGCGGGCTTCTTGGCGGCGGGCTTGGCGGCCGGTTTTGCTGCGGCTTTCTTGGGGGCTGCCTTGGGTGCGGCTTTCGGAGCTGCCTTTGCTGCTGGCTTGGCGGCTGGTTTGGCCGCTGCCTTCGGTGCTGCCTTGCTTGCCGCCTTGGGGGCTGCAGCTTTCGCTGCGGGTTTGGCGGCCGGCTTGGCGGCGGGTTTTGCTGCTGGCTTCTTTACTGCGGCTGCTGCTTTTTTTGCTGTGGCCATCGGAAAGACTCCTCACAAGAATGAGTTGAATGCGTCGGTGTTTGCGTCAGTGCCTGACGTCAATTGCGCACCGCTAATAGTGGTGCCCTTTGAACAGCCACGCAAGTATTTTTTAGTGGATTTCCATGTGAAAGAACCAGGAAACAACGAGCCAGCCCGATTCGGCCTCAAGCCGCGCCGGTAAAGGGATCGCGGGGGATCGCATGGGGTGCTTCGACAGCCGTTCGGGGTGGCTGAAATGCGCCGATGCGGACTTTGCAAAAGCTGCGGGCTTGGTGGCGAGGAAGTGATGAAGCGGGAGGGGAGGGTGATCGTGCTGCCACCGAAACAGTGTGGGACCCGGAAAGCCAGTCCTGTGGCGGCTTTCCGGGGTGTCGGGCGATTGGCTCAGCGCATGCCGCCGGGCATCATGCCCTTCATGCTGCGCATCATCTTCATCATGCCGCCGCCCTTGAGCTTCTTCATCATCGATTGCATCTGCTCGAATTGCGACAGCATGCGGTTGACTTCCTGCACCTGCACACCGGCACCGGCGGCGATACGGCGCTTGCGGGTGGCCTTGATCAGTTCGGGCTTGGCACGCTCCTGCGGGGTCATGGAATTGATGATGCCTTCCATGCGACGCACCTGCTTCTCGGCCTGGTCCATGTTGGCGTTGCCGGCGGCGGCCTGCATCTGCGCGGGCAGCTTGTCCAGCAGGCCGGAGAGACCGCCCATCTTCTTCATCTGCGACAGCTGGGCCTTGAAGTCATTGAGGTCGAACTTGCCGCCGCCCTTGATCTTGTTGGCCAGGCCTTCGGCGGCCGCCATGTCCACGCCCTTGCGGGCTTCCTCGACCAGGGCCAGGATGTCGCCCATGCCCAGGATGCGGTTGGCCATGCGGGCCGGGTCGAAGGCTTCCAGGCCGTCCAGCTTTTCGGCCACGCCGGCGAACTTGATCGGCTTGCCTGTGATGTGGCGCACCGACAGCGCCGCACCGCCGCGCGAATCACCGTCCAGCTTGGTGAGCACCACGCCGGTCAGCGGCAGGGCGTCGCTGAAGGCCTTGGCGGTGTTGATGGCGTCCTGGCCCAGCATGGCGTCGACCACGAACAGGGTTTCGATGGGCTTGATGGCGGCGTGCACGGCGCGGATTTCATCCATCATGGCCTGGTCGATGCCCAGGCGGCCGGCGGTGTCGACGATGAGCACTTCGTGGTGGTGCTTCTTGGCGTAGTCCAGCGCGGCCAGGGCGATGTCGACCGGCTTGTCGGTCGACTGGCTGGGGAAGAAGTCGGCGCCGGCCTGGCCGGTGACGGTCTCCAGCTGGCCGATGGCGGCCGGGCGGTAGACGTCGGCCGAGACCGTCAGGACCTTCTTCTTCTTGTTCTCGCGCAGGTACTTGGCCAGCTTGCCGACGGTGGTGGTCTTGCCCGCGCCCTGCAGACCGGCCATCAGGATGATCGCCGGCGGCTGGGTGGCGAAGTTCAGTTGCGAGGCTTCCGGCCCCAGGTCGGCGCCCATCAGGCTGGCCAGCTCGCGCTGCACCACGCCCACCAGCGCCTGGCCGGGGGTGAGGGAGCCGATGACTTCCTCGCCCAGGGCTTTTTCCTTCACCTTGGCGATGAATTCGCGCACGGCCGGCAAGGCCACGTCGGCCTCCAGCAGGGCCAGGCGCACTTCGCGCAGCATCTCGGCGGTGTTCGATTCGGTCAGGCGCGCCTCGCCGCGCATGGTTTTGACGACTTTGGCGAGGCGTTGGGTCAGGTTGTCTAGCATGGTGATGTCTGCAAATGGGTGGGATGGCCGCCGGCGGACATGGGTCGTGTGCCGGGGCGGCGGGCAATCCTGCATTTTAACCGATCAGCCCCGCTGCGCCCGTGTCGGCGCGCCGGGTCTGCAGCCCCAGATGGGGATGCTAGGTAAAATCAACAGCTTGTAGTGGGGCCGCTCTTTGTGTATACATGGGCCCTGAATTTCCATGCGCAAATAATAATCAAGGTCAGCTGCCTCACAGGCAGCGGCCAAACGCCAGTGAGACAGCCGGTCGCAGCCGGCTCGCCGCAACGCTAACCAAGCACAACAAGCACAAGAGGAGAGTGGAAATGCAGAAGAAATTGATCGCCCTGATCCTGCTGGCAAGCGCCGGCTTCTCGGCCGCCAGCCATGCCGCTGACGACGTGATCCGGCTGGGCAACCTGAAGTTCGCCCACTATGGCGCGGTCTCCTATATCAAGGAGATCGCACCCAAATGCGGCATCAAGGTCGATGAAAAGGTCTTTCCCAAGGGCCCGGACGTGATGCAGGGCATCCTGGCCGGCGAACTCGATGTGGGCACCACCGCCTCCGAGGCCGCCATCTCGGGCCGCGCCAATGGCGCACCGATCTATGTGGTGGCCGGCTTCGCCAAAGGCGGTGCGCGTCTGGTGGCGGGCAAGGATTCCGGCATCAAGTCGGTCAAGGACTTGAAGGGCAAGAAGGTCGGTGTCACCCGCGGTGGCATCCATGAAGTGCTGCTGGACGCCGAGCTGGGCCAGAACGGCCTCACCGCCAAGGACGTGACCATCGTCTACCTGGCCTTCGCCGACCTGAACCAGGCTCTGCTGGGCAAGAACATCGATGCCATGATGCAGAGCGAGCCGCAATCCTCGCAAGCCATCAACAAGGGCTTCGGCGTGGAAGTGATGAAGCCCTACGACACCCCCATCGGCGAACCCTATCGCACCATGGTGATGACCGAGAAGTTCTACACCGAGAAGCGCCCGCTGGCCGAGAAGTTCATGCGCTGCTTCCTGGAGGCGACCAAGACCTTCATCGACAAGCCCGAAGTGGCCGAGAAGTACGTGCGTGAGGTGATCTTCAAGAACCAGATCACCAAGGAAGACTTCTATGACGCCATCGGCAACTCGCCCTACGCCTACGACATCACCGCCGAGCACATCCAGATCACCACCGACACCATGGCCAAGTACGGCACCGGCAAGATGGCCAAGCCGCCATTGGCCAAGGATTGGGTGAAGACCGATCTGCTGGAGCAGGCCAAGAAGAGCATGAACCTGAAGTGAGGGGAGCTTAGATGGCAAAGAACAAGCATGGCGGCTTCCTGCAGGGTTTGCTGGTGCCGCTGGTGGTGATCGCCGTGTGGGAGGGCGCCTCGCGGGCTGGCTGGGTCAACCCGCAGATCCTGCCTTCGCCCTGGGCGGTACTGAAGAAATGGGTGGAATACGCCACCCCCATGAAGCCCTATGATCCCGAGGCCGGCAGCTGGCTGGCCTGGGCCTTCTCGGGGGAGCTGGTGATGGATGCCATCGGCAGCCTCTATCGGGTGGTCGCGGGCTTCCTCATCGGTGCCGGCCTGGCCTTGCCGCTGGGCTTGCTGATGGGCGCCAGCCAGCGCATCTACGGGCTGATGAACCTGACCGTCCAGGTGATCCGGCCGATCCCGCCGATCGCCTATATCCCGCTGGCCATCCTGTGGTTCGGGCTGGGCAATCCGCCGGCGCTGTTCCTGATCTCGCTGGGCGCCTTCTTCCCGGTGCTGATGAATACCATCGCCGGGGTGCGACAGGTCGACAGCATCTACCTGCGCGCCGCGCGCAACCTGGGGGCCAGCCAGTCCACGCTGTTCCTGCGGGTGATGCTGCCGGCGTCGGTACCCTACATCCTCTCGGGGGTACGCATCGGCATCGGCACGGCCTTCATCGTGGTGATCGTGGCCGAGATGATTGCGGTGAGCAATGGCCTGGGTTTCCGCATCATGGAGGCGCGCGAGTATTTCTGGTCCGACAAGATCATCGCCGGCATGATCACCATTGGACTGCTGGGCCTGGCGATCGACCTGGGCATGAGCCGCCTCAACAACCATATGCTGCGCTGGCATCGCGGGCTGGAGAACTGACCCATGAATCAAGCCGTTTCTTCGCCCCGCATCCGTATCGAGGGCGTGCACAAGGTCTTCAAGACCGATGACCGCGAGGTCGTGGCCCTGAAGGACATCAACCTGGACATCCCCGACGGCCAGTTCGTCTGCCTGCTGGGGCCGTCGGGCTGCGGCAAGTCGACCTTGTTGAATGCCATCGCCGGCTTTGCCCTGCCGTCGTCCGGGCAGATCACCACCGATGGCCGCGTGGTGACCGAGCCGGGACCGGACCGGGGCATGGTGTTCCAGGAATACGCGCTGTTCCCGTGGATGACGGTGGAACAGAACGTGGCCTTCGGCCTGGAGATCAAGGGCATGCCCAAGGCCGAGATCGGCCAGCGCGTGGCGCAGCTGCTGGACAAGCTGGGCCTGATCGACTTCCGCACGCGCTTCCCCAAGGATCTTTCCGGCGGCATGCGCCAGCGCGTGGCGATCGCCCGGGTGCTGGCGCTGGACTCGCCCATCATGTTGATGGACGAGCCCTTCGGCGCCCTCGATGCCCTGACCCGCCGCAACCTGCAGGATGAGCTGCTGCGCATCTGGGACGAGTTCAGGAAGACCATCGTCTTCGTCACCCACAGCATCGAGGAAGCCATCTACCTGGCCGACCGCATCGTGGTCATGACCTACCGTCCGGGGACGGTCAAGCGCGACATGCTGGTGGACCTGCCGCGCCTGCGCGATCCGGCCGATCCCCAGTTCAATGCCTTGAAGCGCGAGCTGGGCCAGCTGGTGATGGAAGAGCAGCAGCGCCACCACCATGCCGAGATGAAGGCGGCGGCAGTGGACTGAGGCGGGGCGCCGCTTGCATGGGCGGGGCAGTGCAGGTGTAAAATCGGCGCCCCTGCCGACCTGGCTCAACCGGGCCGGACCCCGAGATAGTGTAAACTTGGCCGATGCAAACCTATTTTTTCCTCCTGGCTGCGCTGCTCTACCTGGCCTGCGCCTTCCTGCCCTCGCAACGGCGCCTGCCGGTGTCGCTGGGCATCGTGGCCGGCTGGTTGCTGCACGGCGGTGCGCTGCTGTCGGACATGTTCGCCGCCGACGCCCTGCGGGTGGGCTTTGCGGTGATGCTGTCGTCCACGCTGTGGATCTCGGTGGCCGCCTACTGGCTGGAAAACCGCAATTTCTCGCTCGACAGCATGCGCGTGCTGGTGCTGCCGGTGGCGGCCGTGGCGGTGGTGCTGCCCAGCCTCTTTCCGGGCAACATGGTGGCGCTGACCGGCAAGTCGGACTGGTTCCTGGCCCATATCGCCATCTCCATCCTGGCCTATAGCACCCTCACCATCGCCGCCTTCCATGCCGTGCTGATGGTGCTGCAGGAGTCGCGCCTGCATACCCGGCCCGGCCCGGCGGCCCAGGCCGGCTGGTTCGCGCTGGCGCTGGATCGTCTGCCGGCGCTGCTGACGATGGAAAGATTGCTGTTCCGCCTGATCGCCTTCGGCTTCACCCTGCTGACGCTGACGGTGCTGTCGGGCGTGGTCTTCTCCGAGCAGTTGTTCGGGACACCCTTCAAGTGGGACCACAAGACGGTCTTCACCATGCTGTCCTGGCTGCTGTTCGGCCTGCTTCTGGCCGGCCGTCGCTGGCAGGGATGGCGGGGGCGCACCGCGCTGAGCTTCACGCTGGCCGGCTTCGCCATCCTTTTATTGGCTTATGTAGGCAGCCGGTTCGTACTCGAAGTCGTGCTGCATCGGGTACTGACATGAAATATCTGATCTGGCTGGTGGTCTTGCTGGCCGTGGTGGTGTGGTTCCAGCGCGCCAAGAAATCCATGCTGGCCGGCAGTGATGCAGCCGACTCCGAGCCGGAGTCGGGCATGCCGCCGCCCAAGTCCTCGCGCTCGCGTCGCAGTTCCGATGGTGGCGCCGAGACCATGGTCCAGTGCGCCCACTGCGGCATCCATTTCCCCGTCTCGGAGGCGGTGGTGCACGCATCGGGCGCCTATTACTGCTCGGAAGAGCATCGCCGCCAGGCTTCCTTCTGAGCCGACATGGACAATCCCGCCCCTGACGCCGCTGCCTGGCTCATCGATGGCGAAGGCTGGTGCCGTGCCGCCCGCCGCGAACCCTCGCCCAACTGTGACGAACGGCCGGAGGGGGCCATCACCGACCTGCTGGTGATTCACAACATCAGTTTGCCGCCGGGTGAATTCGGCGGCTCTTATATAGCAGACCTGTTCTGCAACCGTCTCGACTACACGGTCCACCCCTATTTCGAGCAGTTGCGGCCGCTGCGGGTGTCGGCGCATTTCCTGATCCGCCGCGATGGCGAGGTGGTGCAGTTCGTCCCGGCCCATCGCCGCGCCTGGCATGCCGGGGTGTCGGTATTCGACGGCCGCGAGCGCTGCAATGACTTTTCCATCGGTATCGAGATGGAGGGCACGGACTTCGAACCCTTCACCGAGGCCCAATACCACGCCCTGGTGCGGTTGTCCCAGGCCCTGGTCACCCGCTACGGCCTGGCCGCCGTGGCCGGTCACGAACACATCGCCCCGGTGCGCAAGACCGACCCTGGGCCCTTCTTCGATTGGGATCGCTACGGCCGGGAATTGCTGGAAATTATTAACCCGGCGCAATTGCGCTTCCCTTCTGGCGTTCACAAAAGTCAAGCGTGAGCAGTAGAAAAATTCTAGAAATAGCGGTTGCATCCACCTAGATGGGCCACTAGAATTAGTCTCAATCGATGTTTTGATACTAGATGTAGTGTTCTGGTGAACTTATTTTTGTTTACGGGTCTTCATCCACATAGGGGCCCGTTTGGCAGTGCTTCAGAAGGCGCAAGACCGGCGAGGCAGTAACCAAGTACGACAACGCCCCCGGTTCTCCCTTCCTTTTCCGTCGCTCTACACACAGTTTCAAGCAGTTTTTTGCGTCAGCATGAATGTCCGTCAAGGGATGGTCACTGTGGACGCCGCCGTCGTTCGCGGATCCCGTGCAGGTCGGGATCCTGATTTAGCAAACTGGGGCAACCGTGTCGGTTGTCTCGCTCATGTATCTAGGAGGCTAAGTGCGCTCAACCCAAGAAATTTCCGTCAAATCTCCTGCCGCCTTCGGCGTGTCCGCTGCTGAGCTGGAAGGCTCTGCCGACAGCCAGGCCGTCGTTCCCCAGTCCGCCGGCCTGGGTGAATACCGTATCATCCGCCGCAATGGCGCGGTGGTCGGTTTCGAACCGTCCAAGATCTCCATCGCCGTGACCAAGGCCTTCCTGGCCGTCAACGGCGGTCAGGGTGCGGCTTCGGCGCGCGTGCGCGAGATGGTCGAGCAACTGACCACCAACGTGGTGTCGGCGCTGGTGCGTCGTCAGCCCACCGGCGGCACTTTCCATATCGAGGATATCCAGGACCAGGTCGAGCTGGCCCTGATGCGTTCGGGCGAGCATGACGTCGCCCGCGCCTACGTGCTGTACCGCGCCAAGCGCATGGAAGAGCGCGCCCAGCAAGGCGCTGCCACCAAGACCGAAGTGGCGGCCCCGCAACTGCACGTGACCGAAGACGGCCGCAGCCGTCCGCTGGACATCGCCGAAGTGCGCGCCCTGATCGACGCCGCCTGCGTCGGCCTGGATGGTCACGTCGATGGCGAAGCCATCCTGGCCGAGACCGTCAAGAACCTGTACGACGGCGTGCCCGTCGAAGAGCTGTACAAGTCCGCCATCCTGGCTGCCCGCGCGCTGATGGAAAAGGACCCGGCCTACAGCCAGGTGACCTCGCGCCTGCTGATGCACACCATCCGCAAGGAAGTCTTCGGCAAGGAAGTGGCCCAGGCTGACGCCCCGGCCGAGTACCTGGAATACTTCCCGCAATACGTCAAGAAGGGTATCGACGCCGAGCTGCTCGATGCCAAGCTGGCCCAGTTCGACCTGGCCAAGCTGGCTGCCGCCATCAAGCCCGAGCGCGACCTGCAATTCGGCTACATCGGCCTGCAGACCCTGTATGACCGCTACTTCCTGCACATCCGTGGCACCCGCATCGAAATGCCGCAGGCCTTCTACATGCGCGTGGCCATGGGCCTGGCATTGAACGAGATCGACCGCGAAACCCGCGCCATCGAGTTCTACGACCTGCTGTCGTCCTTCGACTTCATGAGCTCGACCCCGACCCTGTTCAACTCGGGTACCCAGCGCTCGCAGCTGTCGTCCTGCTACCTGACGACCGTGGCCGACGACCTGGACGGCATCTACGAAGCCATCAAGGAAAACGCCCTGCTGGCCAAGTTCGCCGGCGGCCTGGGCAATGACTGGACCCCGGTGCGCGCCCTGGGCGCCCACATCAAGGGCACCAACGGCAAGTCGCAAGGCGTGGTCCCCTTCCTGAAGGTGGTCAACGACACCGCCGTGGCGGTCAACCAGGGCGGCAAGCGCAAGGGCGCGGTCTGCGCCTACCTGGAAACCTGGCACATGGACATCGAGGAATTCCTCGAACTGCGCAAGAACACCGGCGACGATCGCCGCCGCACCCACGACATGAACACCGCGAACTGGATTCCCGACCTGTTCATGAAGCGCGTGATGGAAAAGGGCGAATGGACCCTGTTCTCGCCCTCCGACACCCCGGACCTGCACGACAAGTTTGGCCGTGCCTTCGAAGAAGCCTACACCGCCTATGAAGCCAAGGCCGCCAGCGGCGAGTTGAAGCTCTTCAAGAAGGTCCAGGCCAACGACCTGTGGCGCAAGATGCTGTCCATGCTCTTCGAGACCGGCCACCCGTGGATCACCTTCAAGGATCCCTGCAACATCCGCTCGCCCCAGCAGCACGTGGGCGTGGTCCACAGCTCCAACCTGTGCACCGAGATCACCCTGAACACCAACGAGAGCGAAATCGCTGTCTGCAACCTGGGTTCGGTGAACCTGCCGGCGCACCTGGTCAATGGCGAGCTGGACCATGCCAAGCTGCAAAAGACCATCCGCACCGCCATGCGCATGCTGGATAACGTCATCGATATCAACTACTACGCCGTCAAGAAGGCGCGTGACTCCAACCTGCGCCACCGTCCGGTGGGCATGGGCATCATGGGCTTCCAGGACTGCCTGCACATCAAGCGCGTGCCCTACGCCTCGATGGACGCGGTGGAGTTCGCCGACCGCTCCATGGAAGCCGTCTGCTACTACGCCTACCTGGCCTCGACCGAGCTGGCTGAAGAGCGCGGCCGTTATGCCTCCTACCGCGGTTCGCTGTGGGATCGCGGCATCCTGCCGCAGGATTCCCTGAAGCTGCTGGCGCAAGAGCGCGGCGGCTACCTGGAAACCGACACCACCGAGACCCTGGACTGGTCGGCCCTGCGTGCACGCATCGCCGAGCACGGCATGCGCAACTCCAATTGCGTGGCCATCGCCCCGACGGCGACCATCTCCAACATCATCGGCGTGTCGGCTTGCATCGAGCCGACCTACCAGAACCTGTACGTGAAGTCGAACCTGTCGGGCGAATTCACCGAAATCAACGAGTATCTGGTACGCGACCTGAAGGCCCGTGGCCTGTGGGATGAAGTGATGATTGCCGACCTGAAGTACTTCGACGGCAGCCTGGCCAAGATCGACCGCATCCCGCAAGACCTGCGCGACATCTACGCCACCGCCTTCGAAGTGGACCCGTCCTGGCTGGTGGAAGCCGCTTCGCGTCGCCAGAAGTGGATCGACCAGGCCCAGTCGCTCAACATCTACATGGCCGGTGCTTCCGGCAAGCGCCTGGACGAGACCTACAAGCTGGCCTGGCTGCGTGGCCTGAAGACCACCTACTACCTGCGCACCATCGGCGCCACCCACACCGAGAAGTCGACTTCCCGTGCCGGTGCGTTGAACGCCGTGGCCGTGGATGGCGGCGCCGGCGGCATGGCTGCCGCGACCGCGGTGCCGGCCGCACCGATCGCCTCGGCCGCCAGCGCCTCGGCTGCCTACGTGATGCCGAACCCGGGCGCCTCCATCGAGGCTGATGGTCCGGTCTGCACCATGCGTCCGGGCGATCCGGGCTTCGAAGAGTGCGAGGCTTGCCAGTAAGAAGCCAGGTCTGGCCCGGGAGCACAAGCCGCCAATCGATGAGGACGATCAAGATCCTCCCCGTCATTGGCAGATAGACTCTCCGGGTCCACCCACCTTAGCCGGCGCATCGCGGTGAACTCCACCGGATGCGCCGTTGTCACCTGATAGAGACCCGGCCGCTGCGGTCATTGAGCACCACGCGGCCACCGACCAAGCAAAGAGGAACCACTGATGCTTTCCTGGGATGATGAAACCAAGCCGGCCCAAGCGCCGCGCACCCCGAACCTGCAGCCGCAGCTGCAACCCGCCTTCGGCAATCCGCAACATGCCGACGCCGCGCTGAACCCGGCGCTGATGGCCGGCAACGCCGCTGCGGTCGACACCACCCGTCGCGTCAACGCCGCCGACAAGCGCATCATCAACGGCCATACCGACGTCAACCAGCTGGTCCCCTTCAAGTACAAGTGGGCCTGGGACAAGTATCTGGCCGGCTGCGCCAACCACTGGATGCCGCAAGAGATCAACATGCAGCGCGACATCGAGCTGTGGAAGAACCCCAACGGCCTGACCGAAGACGAGCGCCGTCTGGTCAAGCGCAACCTGGGCTTCTTCGTCACCGCCGACTCGCTGGCCGCCAACAACATCGTGCTGGGCACCTATCGCCACATCACCGCGCCGGAGTGCCGCCAGTACCTGCTGCGCCAGGCCTTCGAGGAAGCCATCCACACCCACGCCTACCAGTACATCGTGGAATCGCTGGGCCTGGACGAAGCCGAGATCTTCAACGCCTATCACGAGGTCGCTTCGATCCGTGACAAGGACGAGTTCCTGATCCCCTTCATCGACACGCTCACCAATCCCGAATTCAAGACGGGCACCATGGAGAACGACCAGAAGCTGCTGCGCTCGCTGATCGTCTTCGCCTGCATCATGGAAGGCCTGTTCTTCTACGTCGGCTTCACGCAGATCCTGGCGCTGGGTCGCCAGAACAAGATGATGGGCGCGGCCGAGCAGTACCAGTACATCCTGCGCGACGAGTCCATGCACTGCAACTTCGGCATCGACCTGATCAACACCGTGAAGATGGAGAACCCGCACCTGTGGACTCCGGAGTTCCGCGAAGAGATCAAATCGTTGTTTTTACGCGCGGTGGAGTTGGAATATCGTTACGCAGAGGATACAATGCCGCGAGGCGTGCTCGGGTTGAACGCACCGATGTTCAAGAGCTACCTGCGATTCATCGCCAATCGCCGCGCACAGCAAATCGGGTTGGACCCGCTGTTCGCACAAGAAGAAAATCCGTTCCCCTGGATGAGCGAGATGATCGACTTGAAGAAGGAGCGCAACTTCTTCGAGACTCGAGTGATCGAATACCAGACCGGGGGCGCGCTGAGTTGGGAATGACGTGCAGTCTCGAAGTACTCTTCCGCGAGACAGGATGCACAACGGTGGTCGGGTAGCTTGCAAGATACCCGGCCGCTGAAACGGAAAGGCAAACGCCAAATTAATGAACAACCAGAGACCGAACCATTCTTCTCTGTCATCGCCGCTTAACCCCATCTTGTCGGGTCAGGCGGCTTTTCCTTTGAAAAACACCGAGGTTTTTCAGGAACGCGATTCCGACGCTAGCGTTTGAACACGCTGGCGTTTTTTTTGGTGTCGCGCCTGCTCCCGTAGTCGACTTCATCCTGCGCCATTGCGCGGGCACTACCGGAGGGGCGTCGCCAAGATAGCTGAAGCGCTGCATAGGTGAGGGGATGCAGCAGTTCAGCTGGTGCCGAATTCATTAGCGCAAGCGACAGGCTGCTTGCGCCGATGAATAGCTCGCACGCGTCATCGCGATGTCGCTTGCGGGTTGCTTATATCAAGCTTGATTTTTTCCATTCACGTGAAGAAGGAGAAACAAAATGGCAACAGCAGCAAAGAAGCCCGCGGCCAAGAAGCCGGCGGCAAAGAAGGCAGCAGCCGCTAAGGAAACCACCAAGAAGGTCGTCGCGGCAGCCGCCAAGAAGACCGTAGCCAAGGCCGCCGCCAAGCCGGCAGCCGCCAAGAAGGCTGCAGCGCCGAAGAAGGCCGCTGCTCCGAAGAAGGCTGTGGCAACCAAGGCCGCCGCCAAGCCGGCAGCCGCCAAGAAGGCAGCAGCACCGAAGAAGGCAGTCGCTGCCAAGAAGCCGGTCGCCGCCAAGAAGGCAGCAGCACCGAAGAAGGCAGTCGCTGCCAAGAAGCCGGTCGCCGCCAAGAAGGCAGCAGCACCGAAGAAGGCAGTCGCCGCCAAGAAGCCGGTCGCCGCCAAGAAGGCAGCAGCACCGAAGAAGGCAGTCGCTGCCAAGAAGCCGGTCGCCGCCAAGAAGGTAGCCGCTCCCAAGGCCGCCGCCGCCAAGAAGGTTGCAGCCCCCAAGGCCGCCGCCAAGAAGGCAGCAGCTCCCAAGGCCGCAGCCGCCAAGAAGGTTGCAGCTCCGAAGGCCGTCGCCAAGAAGGCAGCCGCTCCCAAGGCCGCAGTAGCCAAGAAGGTTGCAGCTCCCAAGGCCGCCGCCAAGAAGGTCGCCGCTCCCAAGGCAGCTGCACCGAAGGCCGCCGCTCCGAAGGCTGCAGCGCCGAAGAAGGCAGCTGCTCCGAAGAAGGCCGCCGCTCCCAAGGCAGCAGCTGCAGCACCGGCCGCCAAGACCGTGCTGAACCCGGCAGCCGCATGGCCGTTCCCGACCGGCACCAGCCGTCCGTAAGATCGGCTCGCGCCTGGTCTGACCTGGTCAGACGAAATGCCGCTGTATGGCCCCGCGCCATGCAGCGGTTTTTTATTGCCGGGCAATTTGGCTCGCGCAACTCTGGCAAAACGACGAGATGGCACAATATGGAGACGGTGACCTGTCTCCCTATGCGTGGGCAGGCTTGCCTGCCGCCGCTTGGCGATTGCGCCAATGCACTCTAGTATGTGCGCTGCCTCTCATTGATGGAGATCCCTGTGCTGCATAGTATTTTCATGTTGATCGTCAACGCCGTGGCCAGCATCCTGGCCGGCGTCATGCTGCTGCGTTTCTGGATGCAGGTGGTGCGCGTGCGCCCGCCGCAATCGGTGGGGCAGTTCGTCTATCAGCTCTCGGACTGGCTGGTACGCCCGCTGCGCCGGGTCATGCCGGGCGGGGCCTATGACTGGGCCAGCCTGCTGGGGGCGTTCATCATCGTGCTGCTGGCGGTCATCGCGGCGGTGGGATTGCAGTCGGGATTCGACTTCAAGATCATCCTGGTGCTCTCGCTGGAGCGCCTGCTGGAATGGATCTGCTATGGCTTCATGGCCACGCTGATCATCGAAGCCATCTTCAGCTGGGTCAATCCCTATGCGCCGCTGGCGCCGTTCGTGCGCGCCCTCAATGACCCGCTGTTGCGCCCCTTGCGCCGCGTCATCCCGCCCCTGGGTGGCGTGGACCTGTCGCCGCTGGTCCTGCTGATCCTCCTGCAGATCCTGCAACGGGTGATCGGCAGCTTGCTGTTCTCATTGCTCTGATCCGGCCCTGGCGTCTGCAGGAATGAAAAAAGAGCCGGACAATGTCCGGCTCTTTTCATTGGCGCAGCTGCGGCAAGCCTCAGTGCTTCTGCTTTGCCGTCCATTGCTCCAGTGCCTGCATGGTGTTCTCCACATGCTTCTCCGGGTTCATGTCGGTGTACTCGTAGAGGATCGTGTGGTCCGGCGTGATCACGTAGGAGGTGCGGCTGGCATAGCCGGTGACTTTCAGGAACTGGGCGTCATAGGCCTTGATGATCTTCTTGTCGACGTCGGCTGCCACGGCGAACTTGCTGCGGCATTCGCTCACCGAGAACTTGTTGAGGGTTTCGATGTTGTCGCTGGATACCCCGATCACGGTGGCGCCCAGGGCCTTGTAGCGGTCCACTGCTTCGGCGAAGAGGTGGGCTTCGATGGTGCAGCCGGTGGTGAAGGCGGCCGGGTAGAAGTAGAGCACCACCGGTCCCTTCTTGAGCGCGTCGGCCAGCGAGAAGGTCGAGACCTGCCCGCCCAGCGAGGCCTGGGCCGAGAAGTCCGGTGCCGCAGCGCCGGGTTTGAGGGCAGCCAGGGCGTTGGCGCCATGGGAGAGCGTGAGCAGCAGCGCGCATGCGCTTACCACATGACGCCAGGTCGGCCGTGGCCATGAGCACAGGTTCAGCATGAGCGATCTCCGGTGGATGTCTTGGCCCCCGACGCCGTGCGAGCGAGGGCCCAGGTAGCGACGTGGATCAGCCGAAGCGATAGCCGAAGGCCTTGTGGAAGCGCTCTTCGATCTCAGCCTTGGACGGGGCATGGTTCTGCGGACCTTGCGAAGCGATCTTGATCGAACCCATCAGGCTGGCCAGGCGACCGGTGGTCTCCCAGTCATAGCCTTCGGTGAGACCGAACAGCATGCCGGCGCGGAAGGCATCGCCACAGCCGGTGGGGTCGGCGATCTTGTCGGCCGGCACGCAGGGGATATCGAACTTCTTGTCGCCCACGAAGATCTCGGCGCCCAGCTCGCCGCGCGTGACCACCAGGGCCTCCACGCGCTCGGCTATCTGTGCCAGCGACAGGCCGGTACGGGCAGTCAGCAGCTCGGCTTCGTAGTCATTGACGGCAACATAGGTGGCCAGGTCGATGAAGTTCTTGAGGTCATTGCCATCGAACATCGGCATGCCCTGGCCCGGATCGAAGATCAGCGGGATCTTCAGCTCGGCCGCCTGCTGGGCGTGCTGCAGCATGCCGTCGCGGCCGTCCGGGGCGACGATGGCGAACTTGACCGCACCGGCGTCGGCCACCTTGTTCTCGTGCGACCAGGTCATCGCGCCGGGGTGGAAGGCGGTGATCTGGTTGCTGTCGGCATCGGTGGTGATGAAGCACTGCGCGGTGAAGGAGGCATCGATCTGACGCACGCAGCGGGTGCTGATGCCCAGGTCGGCAAAGCGTTCCAGGTAAGGCGCGCTGTCCAGGCCGACGGTGGCCATGATGATCGGCTCACCGCCCAGCAGCTTGAGGTTGTAGGCGATGTTGCCGGCACAGCCGCCGAACTCGCGGCGCATGGTGGGCACCAGGAAGGAGACGTTGACCTTGTGCAATTGCTCGGCCAGCAGCGCTTCAGCGAAGCGGCCCTCGTATTGCATGATGTTGTCGTAGGCCAGGGAACCGCAGATGAGGGAGCTCATGGAAGGAGTCGTGAGTTAAGAGTCGCAGATGCCGCATTGTAGAAGAAAAGCGGCCTGATCGCAGGATTTACGCGTTCCCCGGCTCCAGGCGCAGCCCGGGCGATGGCGCGGTTCAGGGATAGAAGAGATAGATGCGATAGCCCGACACCAGCGCATCCTTGAGTTCGAAGTTGAGCTTGATCTGCTGTTCACTCTCGGCGGCGATGCCGCCATCGGCCAGCTTGGGGTCACTCAGGTAGTCGCGTGGACGGAAGACCCGCCGTACCACCGCCTTCTCATCGTCATTGTTGAGCGTGAGCTCGATGTGCGGCCAGGATTGCGCGCTGGTGCTACGGTTGCGCATGACCACCGTGAGCGCGTAGACATTCTGGTTGGGTGGCACCACCTGCAGCTCGTTGGCCTCCAATGAGAGGCGCTCGATGTCGGCAGGCAAGCCCACCGTACAATGCAGGGCCACGCACATGCCATTGAGCATCGGGCGTACCTGCGGCACCGCCTCCGCCAGCGGATTGCGCCAGTAATAGAGCGATTGCAGCAACAACACCGGCACCATCACGCCGGCCAGGATCATCATCACCATCTTCATGATGTGGCTGATACGAGCCTTGCGTTCGGCATGTTTGACGAAGGCCGGCTCGTCGGCGTCACGATCGTTCGGCTCGGCGTCCGCGCTGGCGTCTTCGCCATCAGCGCCGAGGCCCGCCTGTGGGGCTACATCTTCGGCCAGCAGCGGGTCGTCGGTGGCGGGCGGGGGCTCCAGGCTGAAGCCATCGTCCAGGTCGGTGACCGGTCCGCTGCTGCTCTCGGTGCTGCCGGCATCGGTGGCGCTGGCCATGGTCATGGCCGTTTCCGTCGGTGCATCCAGCGGGGCGGGCTTGAGTGCTGCACCCAGGTCCGGGATATACCCGGGACTGGCCGGAGAACGGAAGACCTTGGGTTCGGCGACGACGGGGATGGTATCCCTAACGGGGGGCGGCACAGCCGGGGCCTGCTCCTGCGGCGGGGACGGGGGCGTTGCGCTGGCGGCCGGCCTGGCCGACGGCGCGAAGGTGGTCGCTGGGCTGGCGGGCGCTACGGTAGGCGCGAGTGATGCCGGCTCGCTGGCTTGCGCGTGGCTGCCCGGCGCGGGTTGGTAGTGGCCATCGGCAATACTGGGTTCGACCAGGAATTCATTGCCATTGAAGACTTGCCGGCAACTGCCGCAACGTACCAGTCCACCGCGCAGCTTGAGCTGGTCGCTGGCAACCCTGAAGATGGTCAGGCAGTGCGGACACTGGGTCGCCAACGCCATCGATTACTCCGGCAGGCGGCCTGCCAGCGCCACCCAGCCCTCATGCTCGGCCCAGACCGTGAGCGCGATATAAGGTGCGTAGGCGGCGATCACTTCCTGGGCCTGGCGGTCCAGCACACCCGAGAGTACCAGTGCACCGCCGGCGCGCACGCGGCCGGCCAGCATGGGCGCCATCAACTGCAGCGGACCGGCCAGGATGTTGGCCACCACCACGTCGAAACGCTCGCCTTCCGGATGCGCCTGGGCAAAGGGCTCGGGCAGGTAATAAGTGGCCGCGCATTGATTGCGGGCGGTATTGTAGTTGGCGGCTTCCAGGGCCTGCGGGTCGATATCCACGCCGGTCACCTGTGGCACGCCCAGCTTGGCCGCGACCAGGGCCAGGATGCCCGAACCGCAACCGTAGTCCAGCAGGGTCTGGGCGCTGGTGGCATTGGACTCCAGCCATTCCATGCACAGCCGGGTGGTCGGGTGGCTGCCGGTACCGAAGGCCAGGCCGGGGTCCAGCTCCAGCAGCAGCGCATCGGGATCGGCCGGGGCATCGTGCCAGCTCGGCACCACCCAGATACGACGGCCGATATGGATGGGCTCGAACTGGGATTGCGTCAGACGCACCCAGTCCTGCTCTTCCACGTCGCGGGTCGCAAAGGGCAGGGCATAGTCCAGGCCGATGGCCTTGGCCGCGTCAGTGACGATGGTGGCATGGTCGGCATCCTTGCCGGCCAGCGCCACCACGCGACTGCGATCCCAGGCGGCTTCCTTGGGCTCCATGCCGGGCTCGCCGAAGAGCGGACGTTCAGCGTCCGTCCCTTCGTCCGCATCTTCCACCGACACCGACAGGGCGCCAGACTCCATCAGGGCGTCGGACAATGCCTCCGCCTCTTCCCGCGCCACTTCGATGACGATTTCTACCCAAGCCATTTGCCTACCTTTGCGATTGCTGATGATGTTGCGATTACTTCTTGGCGCCCTTGTCGGCATCCGAAGAAGCAGGACGTTCCGACAACTTATGTTCCAGATAATGGATATTGGTTCCGCCTTCGAAGAAGCGCGCATCCACCATCAGTTCACGGTGCAGCGGGATGTTGGTCGAAATGCCTTCGACCACCATTTCCGACAGCGCGATCTGCATGCGGCGGATGGCCTGTTCGCGGGTGGCGCCATAGGCGATCACCTTGCCGACCATGGAATCATAGTTGGGCGGCACGAAATAGCCCGAGTAGGCATGCGAATCGACGCGGATGCCAGGACCGCCCGGCACGTGCCAGGCAGTAATGCGACCGGGCGAGGGGATGAACTTGAACGGATCCTCGGCGTTGATGCGGCACTCGATGGCGTGGCCCTTGAGCTCGATGTCGCGCTGGCGATAGCGCAGCTTCTCGCCAGCGGCGATACGGATCTGCTCCTGCACGATGTCCACGCCGGTGATCATCTCGGTGACCGGGTGTTCCACCTGCACGCGGGTGTTCATCTCGATGAAGTAGAACTCTTCGTTCTCGTACAGGAACTCGAAGGTACCGGCGCCACGGTAGTTCATCTTGCGGCAGGCTTCGGCGCAGCGTTCGCCGATCTTCTCGATGATCTTGCGCGGGATGCCCGGTGCCGGTGCTTCCTCGATCACCTTCTGGTGGCGGCGCTGCATGGAGCAGTCACGCTCGCCCAGCCAGATGGCTTGCTTGTGCTCGTCGGCCAGGATCTGGATTTCCACGTGACGCGGATTCTCCAGATACTTCTCCATATAGACTTCCGGGTTGCCGAAGGCCGCGCCCGCTTCCGTCTTGGTCATGGTCACGGCATTGATCAGCGCCGCTTCCGTATGCACCACGCGCATGCCGCGACCGCCGCCGCCGCCGGCCGCCTTGATGATGACCGGATAGCCGATCTTGCGGGCAATCTGGACGATTTCCTTGGGATTATCCGGCAGGGCGCCTTCCGAACCCGGCACGCAGGGCACGCCGGCACGGATCATGGCCTGCTTGGCCGAGACCTTGTCGCCCATCATGCGGATGTTTTCCGCGCGCGGGCCGATGAAGACGAAGCCGGACTTTTCCACGCGTTCGGCGAAATCGGCGTTTTCCGAGAGGAAACCGTAGCCCGGGTGGATCGCCTGGGCATCGGTCACTTCGGCGGCGCTGATGATGGCCGGCATGTTCAGGTAGGACAGCGGCGACGGAGCCGGGCCGATACATACCGACTCATCGGCCAGCTTCACGTATTTGGCTTCGCGGTCGGCCTCGGAGTGCACGACCACGGTCTTGATGCCCAATTCGCGGCAGGCGCGCTGGATACGCAGGGCAATTTCGCCACGGTTGGCGATGAGGATTTTTTCAAACATAACTGGAATGAAGCGTCGCTAGGATCAAGCGTTATAGGTTCCGGAGACGGGCCGCGCCAGGCGACCCGATCCGGCCAGGCCGGGGAGGTCGCGCGCGATCAGCCCAGCACGAACAGCGGCTGGCCGAATTCGACCGGCTGGCCGTTTTCCACCAGGATCTGCTTGACCACGCCACCCTTGTCGGCGTCGATCTCGTTGAGCAGCTTCATCGCTTCGATGATGCACAGGGTATCGCCTTCCTTGACTTCCTTGCCCACTTCGACGAAGGCCGGCGCGCCCGGTGCCGAGGAGCGGTAGAAGGTACCGACCATGGGCGACTTGACGATATGGCCTTCCGGCACGGCAGCGGCAGCCGGGGCGGCCGGGGCAGCTGCCACCGGCGCGGCAGCCACGGGCGCGGCGACCGGCGCGTAGGCTTGCTGCTGGGGCACCATCACGACCTGGTTCTGTGCATTCGGGGAGGACTTGACGATCCTGACCTTGCTTTCGCCTTCGGTAACTTCCAGCTCTTCGATAGCCGATTCAGCAACCAGGTCGATCAGCGTCTTGAGTTTTCGTAAATCCATTTGAATCCCTCGGAATGTAGATGAGTAGTGTTAAAGAAGCACCGGCGCTCTCTGGCGACCGGCGAGTCCAGCTCAGGGTTTTGCAGTACGTGAAGCGATCCGTCGGGGGCGGGCGCACCCGCCGCCGTCAGGACTGACGCAGCCAGTAGTCGAGGGCCAGGCGATAGCCATCGACCCCGAAGCCGCACAGGACTGCCCGGGCAATGCCGGACAGGTAGGAAAAGTGACGGAATTCCTCGCGCTGGTGAATATTGGAGATATGCACTTCCACGAAGGGGATCGCCACACCGGCCAGCGCATCGCGCAGCGCCACGCTGGTGTGGGTGAGTCCGCCCGGGTTGATGATGATGCCGTCCACGCCCTCGCTGCGGGCCTGGTGGATACGGTCGATCAGGGCACCTTCGTGGTTGCTCTGGAAGGCAACCAGGCGCGCACCGGCGGCGCGTGCCTGTTCTTGTGCACGCTCTTCGATATCGGCCAGCGTGGTGGATCCGTAGACTTCCGGCTCCCGTGTCCCGAGCAGGTTCAGGTTCGGGCCATTGAGCAGGAGAAGCTGTTTTGCCATGGAGATTAAGCTCCGTTTGACGACGATGCGCGCATTTTGCCGTCAAATGCCATCATTTGGCAAGAAAAACTTTCTTTTTGCCGTTTTGCGGGATTTATAACTGGGAGAGGTCCTGTCGCAGCTCGTCGAACTTGAGGCGACCAAGATAGATCTTTTTGACTTTGCCGTCCTTGCCCACCAGAGCGGTGAACGGAAGACCGCCCGCCTGATTGCCGAATTGCCGCAGCAAATCGGTGGCGCCGGTTCCGGCAACGAAGAGAGGATAGCGGATTTGGTACTTTTGCGCAAACTTGGCGATATTTTCCTGACTATCGACGCCAATTCCCAGAATTTGTACGGGAGCGATTTCCTGCTGCAAGGCCGTCAGCTCAGGCATTTCCTCCACGCAGGGGCCGCACCAGGTGGCCCAGAAGTTGACCACCAGCGGCCGTCCCTTGTACTGCGCCAGGGATTGGGTCTGCCCCGAGGCATCGGGCATGGATTGCGAGAGCAGCTGGTTCAGGGCCAGGGTCTCGGGGCTGTCGGCGGGATGGGCGCGGTGGCTGGCGTACAGGCCCACGCCCACGCAAATGAGGGCAACCACGGCCAACAGGATGACATTGCTCAGCTTTTTCATTCGTCTTCTTCTTTCTTGGGGGAGGCGTCGATCAGCTCGGCCAGGGCCTGGGCATCGCCGCGTTCGGCTCGCTTGCCCGCTGCCGCGCGCAGGCTGCCGCGCAGGTCGTCCTCGTCATAGATGGCCAGGTGGGCCAGTTCCGGCGCGGCGCCGCGCTGCGGCAGCAGGAAGCTCAGGGTTTCCACCGGCTGGCCGGTGCGGAAGTGCGGCGTCTCGCCCACTTCGAAATTCACGTTCTTGTTGAGCAGGAAGATCTCCACGTCCTTGGCACTGGGCGTGAAGAGTTGCAGGTGGATGTCGGAATGTTCACCTGCCGTGCCATTCCAGACCGCGCCAGTAATATAGGGGCGATAGAGTTCCAGGTCTTGCATCAGTTGCAAGGCCACCCGGCGCAGGTGCAACAAACGCAGCGGTTGCGTGTCGGCAAAGAAGAGTTCGTTATAGAGGCGGACTTCTTCCTCGATCTGCTCGTTATCGGGCATGATCTCGCCCCGTACCTTCTGGTTGCCCAGGATCTGCCGAGCGGCCTTGCGCTTGGCGCTGCCATAGTCGGCGCCATCTTCGGCGATCATGCGGGCGGCCGCTGCGGCGATCTCGGCGCGCAGCTGCTCGGTGGGGGAAGTGAATTCAGACATGGGCCACATGATACCCGTTGCGCGGCATGGCTGCGCCCCTGGGTGCGGGTCAGCTACCGCTCCACTTGGCCGCCCGCCTGGCCAGGGTGGCCTGAGGGCTCTCGCCGAACTGCTTCTTGTAGTAGCGCATGAACAGGTAGAGATGGGTGAAGCCCCAGCTCAGCGCAATGTGCTGGATATCGGCAGGAACGGCCGGATCCAGCAGGTCTTCGCGCACCCGGCCCAGGCGCTGGGTGCGCAGGAACTCCATCGGCGTCATTTCCTTGTAGCGACGAAAGCCCGACTGCAGCGAGCGCACGCTGATGGCGGCATGCGCGGCGATGTCGGCCAGGGTGATCGGTGCGGACAGCCGGGCCATGATGAACTCCACGGCGCGCTTGATCTGGCGGGGCGCTGGCGCGGGCGGCCGGCGCGTCAGGGCGTGGGAATGATTGTGCGGCAGGTTGTGCAGGATCAGGTAGGAGGCCGCCTGGAGCAGATTGGCCATGGCCAGCGGCGCATTCTTCAGCGGCGCTGTCCCACCCAGGCCTGCGGCGATGAGTTCGCCCAGGGACGCCAGCGGAGCCAGCACATGGGCGTCGTGCACCAGCGGTGACTGGAAACGCAATTGCCGGTGCACCGGTGCCTCCAGCAGCTGGGACAGATTGTGCGTCATGCAATGCATGGAGAAAAAGAAGCCCGTGCCCGAGGATGCGCCCAGGCTGGCGAGCTGCTGCATCCGCGCCAGATCCAGCATGATGGCGCTGCCACTGCGGCAATGGATCAGACCCTCGGCTGCGCGCCAGTGCAACTCGCCGCTGCGCGGAATGTAGAGACTGTAGCCCTCGGCCTCGGGGATGCTGAGCATGGCCCATCCGGAGGCGGCCATGGAACGATAGAGCCCCCCCTCGGGCAGCAGGAAATATTCGCCTTCATATTGGACCGCGGCGTGCGACGCATTCGGGTTCTCGATCTTGACACCGGTGGTGCGCAGAAATATGTCGGCATAGTGCGGATCGGACAGATCGACCTTGGTGCTTGAGCCCAGGGCAGAAAAAGAGGTCTGGTTCTTGATGCGGCTTTCAATGAGAAAAGCACTCAGCGGCATTTTCTGTTGCATCCAGGGCAAATCAAGACAGGGAGCATGTCGATTTAAGTCAGAACATGTTTAATGAATATGTAAGTTTTTCCTGTGATTCTCTCTCAAGCCCTGGAGCTTCCTTCCACGGAAACGAAGCGCTCCGAAAAAATGCGCAGGAATTTCTCGGCGCGCCGGAACGTTTGTGAGGAAGCGGTTAAGTTCGGTCTATCGCGTACGCAGCAGACCGTTTTTGGCCATGGGGTCGGGCGTACTTTTGTTGCGCATCCGACTATCAAAAGGGGAAGTCATGAACTGGTTCTACAATCGCAGGATCGCCACCAAGCTGTTGCTGGCCTTTGCCTGCGTACTGCTGTTGACGGGTGTGCTGGGCATTTTTTCCCTTGTCCAGTTGCACAAGGTGAACCAGGCGGCCACGGAGCTGGCCACCAACTGGCTGCCCAGCATCCGCTCGCTCAATGACATGAAGGTGGCGCTCTCGCGCGTGCGGGCCAACCAGGCCCAGCTGGCGCTCTACGAGGGCGATGAAAAGCGGAGCGGCGCAGTCATCGGCCTCATGAACAAGAACCTGGAAGCCTTGGCGGAGGCGCGCAAGCAGTACGTCGGCCAGATATCCGAGCCGGGGGAAAAGGCACTGTTTCCCAGCGTCAATGAGCGTATCGACAAATTCATTGCGCTGCACGGCGACACGCTCGCCGCCATCCGCGCCGGCAAGCTGGACGAGGCCAAGCGCCTGCTGCTGGGTCCGGCCTTCGAGAACTACCTGAGCCTGCTCAATGACCTCGACAAGCTGGCCCAGGTCAACCTGGATGGCAGCGTCCAGTCCACCCGTAGCGCCGAGACCACCTATGACCAGGCGCAGGTGTGGGTCGTGGCCATCCTGATCGGCGCATTGCTGGCAGGTCTGGCCCTGGCCTTGTTCATCGCCCGGGTGATCGCCACGCCGCTGCGCAGCGCGGGCGCGTTTGCCCATCTCATCGCCGCCGGCGATCTCACCGCCGACATCACCGCGCGCTCTGCCGATGAAACCGGGCAACTGACTGCCGCGCTGGCGGCCATGAATGCCAGCCTGCGCCGCATCGTCAGCCAGGTCAGGAGCGGCACCGACACCATCGCCACCGCATCGGGCCAGATTTCCAGTGGCAACCTGGACCTCTCCAGCCGCACTGAAGAGCAGGCCAGTTCGCTGGAAGAGACCGCCTCGGCCATGGAAGAACTGACCTCCACCGTGCGCCAGAATGCCGAGAATGCGCGCCAGGCCAACCAGCTGGCGCTAAGCGCCTCGACCATCGCAGAGGAGGGCGGCAAGGTGGTCAGCCAGGTCATCGAGACCATGGGCAGCATCGATGCGTCTTCCAAGAAGATCGTGGACATCATCAGCGTGATCGACAGCATCGCCTTCCAGACCAATATCCTCGCGCTGAATGCAGCGGTGGAAGCGGCGCGCGCCGGTGAGCAAGGGCGCGGCTTTGCCGTGGTCGCCACCGAAGTGCGCTCGCTGGCCCAGCGTTCGGCCACCGCCGCCAAGGAGATCAAGACCCTCATCGACAACTCGGTGCAGCAGGTCGGCCTGGGCAGCGGGCTGGTGCAGAAGGCCGGGGTGACCATTTCCGAGGTGGTGTCCAGTGTGCAGCGGGTCACCGATGTGATGTCCGAGATCTCGGCGGCCAGCGGCGAGCAGACCCAGGGTATCGAACAGGTCAATCAGGCCATTACCCAGATGGACGAGGTGACCCAGCAGAATGCCGCCCTGGTGGAAGAGGCTGCCTCGGCATCGCAGTCGCTGTCGCACCAGGCCCAGCGACTCTCCGAGCTGGTCGGGGTGTTCCGCCTGCCTGGCGCGGCCCGGCAGCAAGCTCAAGAGGTGGCCGTCGTGGCCACCGCGGCGCCCGCCTACACGCCGCGGCGCCCAGCAGTGGCTGGCGCCGCGCCGGCGGCTACGCCCGCGCTGGCCGTGGCGCAGGGGCCGGATGAACAATGGGAAACCTTCTGAGGCAGTGATGAGCAAGCCCGACAAGGCAGAGCTGGATCGTATCCGGCGTGAGCTGGCGGAGGTCTACCGTGAGGCCGCCTGGAAGGCGGCGGCCCTCATCACCCTGGCCAGCTCGGTCAGAAATGGTCTGGACCAGCCGCTGGAACCCGAGGAATGGGAAAGCCTGCGGCTGATCCTCAATCGCCTCAACAGCGCCGCCCGTCATGCCGAGCAGGTGCTCAGGCACATAAGGCGACCGTTCGGCCCGGATCGCTGCTGCGCCGGTGAGGCCGGGCTGGAGCCGGAGGACCTGCCGGCCGCCTTGCGCAGCCAGGACAAGGGTATCGCTTGAGCCCGCCGCGTCGCCGGGGGTAGGGAGGAGCCGCCGGCTCAGGTAAAATCTCGGGATTACACCCCAAGATTCGCTATGCATATACATATCCTCGGCATCTGCGGCACCTTCATGGGCGGCCTGGCCGTGCTGGCCAAAGAGGCCGGCCATACGGTGACCGGCTGCGACGCCAACGTCTACCCGCCGATGAGCACCCAGCTCGAAGCCCAGGGCATCACCCTGATCCAGGGCTTCGAGCCGTCCCAGGTGGACTTGAAGCCCGACCTGTTCGTCATCGGCAACGTCGTCTCGCGCGGCAATGCGCTGATGGAAGAGATCCTCAACCGTGGTCTGCCCTATGTTTCCGGCCCGCAATGGATGGGCGAGTACATCCTGCAGGACAAATGGGTCCTGTCGGTGGCCGGTACCCACGGCAAGACCACCACCTCGGCCATGCTGGCCTGGGTGCTGGAGCATGCGGGCTACCAGCCGGGCTTCCTGATCGGCGGCGTGCCGATGAACTTCGGCATCTCCGCGCGCCTGGGCAGCGATGGCCAGGGAGCACCTTCGCCGTTCTTCGTCATCGAAGCCGATGAATACGACACCGCCTTCTTCGACAAGCGCAGCAAGTTCGTTCACTACCGCACCCGCACCGCGGTGCTGAACAACCTCGAATACGATCACGCCGACATCTTCCCCGATCTGGCTGCCATCGAGACGCAATTCCATCACCTGGTGCGCACCGTGCCCGGCATCGGCCGGCTCATCGTCAATGGTCGCGAGCCGGCCCTGCAACGCGTGCTGGCACGCGGCAGCTGGAGCGAGCGCGAGGATTTCGGCGTGGCCGAAGGTCCCGGCTGGTCGCTGCAGACCCATGAGGATGGCCGTTTCGATGTCTTCTTCGACGGCCAGTTGCAGGGTACCGTGCAATGGGAACTCAGCGGCGAACACAACCGCATGAATGCGCTGGCGGCCATTGCCGCAGCGCGCCACGTGGGCGTGCCGGTGGCCCAGGCCATCGAGGCGCTGGGCGCCTTCCAGAGCGTCAAGCGACGCATGGAGCTGCGCGGCAGCGCCAATGGCGTGGCCGTCTATGACGATTTTGCCCATCACCCCACCGCGATTGCCACCACCGTAGCCGGCCTGCGCAAGAAGGTCGGCGCGGCGCGCATCCTGGCCGTGCTGGAGCCCCGCTCCAATACCATGAAGCTGGGCACCATGAAGGAAGCCCTGCCGGGCAGCCTGGTCGATGCCGACCTGGTATTCGGTTATGGCGCCAAGGCCGGTCGCGATGCCCTGGGCTGGGACCTGGGCGAGGCGCTCGCCCCCCTGGGCCAGAAGGCCGCGGCCTATGACGACCTGGGCGCACTGGTGCAGGCGGTCAAGGCTGCCGCCCGGCCCGGCGACCATGTGCTGGTGATGAGCAATGGCGGCTTCGGTGGCGTCCACCAGAAGCTGCTGGACGCGCTGGCATGATCCTGTACCTGCATGGCTTCCGCTCCTCGCCGCAGTCCTTCAAGGCGCGGCTGATGGGGCAGCGCATGGCGCAGCTGGGTTTGCAGGCGGACTATCTCTGCCCGCAACTGCCCGCTTCGCCAGCCGCCGCCATCGCGCTGGCCGAGTCGCTGGTGGCCGGTGTCGATGCGACCGAGCTGACCGTGGTCGGCTCCTCCCTGGGCGGCTTCTACGCCACCTGGCTGGCCGAGCGCCATGCTTGCCGCGCGGTACTTCTGAACCCGGCCGTCAAGCCGCCGCGCGACCTGGAATCCTACGTCGGCGTGAGCACCCAGTACCACTCTGACGAACCCTTCGAATTCAAGCGCGAGTACATCGCCGAACTGCAGGCCCTGACGGTACCCGCCATCAGCCGGCCCGAGCGGTATTACCTGCTGGCGGCCACGGGTGACGAGGTGCTGGACTGGCGCGAGATGGTGGCGCACTACCCGGGCGCGCGCCAGACCGTGATCCAGGGCAGCGACCATGGCATCGCCGAATTTGCCGACTACCTCGATGAGGTGCTGGCCTTCTGCGGTGTGGCGACCCCGGGCAAGGTGCCGGGTTGAGGCGGCACGTACCCAGTCGGGCTCACTGGATGGCACACCCGCAGGCACTGGCCTCAATGCTGGCCGCCGAGGGTGACCTGATGCGCCGCACCCGCGCCTGGCTGGCCGATCCGGGCTCCATGACCATCAAGCTCAAGGCCCGCACCCAGTCGTTTGCAGTCAGCCTGCTGCGCCAGCGGCCCGGCCGCATCCTGGCCGACGAGCATGCCGCCCTGGGCGTGCCGGCGCGCAGCCGGGTGGTCGAGCGCGACGTGATCCTCTATGGAGATGACCGGCCGGTAGTGTTCGGCCATACTGTCTTGTCCACCAGCTCGGTCAAGTCGGACTGGCCGTTCTTCAGCAAGCTGGGCAACACGCCCCTGGGGGCCAACCTGTTCTTTGATCCGCTGGTGGGGCGCAGCCCCATCCAGTATGCTCGCCTGGCAGCCGGCCATCCGCTGATGCGGCGCATTGCGCAAGCCCTGCCAGACGTTGATTTGCCGACCTCCCTGTATGCACGCCGCTCCCTGTTCAGGCGGCGCGGCGGCGTACTGATGGTTACCGATGTTTTCCTGCCGGCCCTGGAGGCGTTGATGCGCCCGGCGGCCCGGCCCATGCACCAGATTGAGAAGCGATAGAAGCAGATGAATGTATTGTTCGAAGAATCCGGCGACTTCAAGGCCGGCTCCATCATGACCCAGCAGGGCGAGTCCTTTCAGGTCGAGATGGCCTCCGGCAAGCGCGCCAAGGTCAAGTCGCGCGATGCGCTGCTGCAATTCGCCGCCCCTGCACCGCAGGAACTGCTGCAGCAGGCACAGGCCATCGCCGATGAGATCGACCTGGATTTCCTCTGGGAAGTGGCCGGCGAGGAAGAGTTCGGCTTCACCGATCTGGCCGCCGAATACTTCGGCCATGCGCCGCTGCCGCCGGAGGCCGCCGGCCTGCTGCTGCGCCTGCACAGCGCGCCGATCTACTTCTACAAGAAGGGCCGTGGCCGCTACAAGGCCGCCCCGCAAGCCTCCTTGCAGGCCGCCCTGGCTGGCCTGGAAAAGAAGAAGCAGCAACTGCTGGCGCAAGCGGCCTATGTGGACGAGCTCAAGGCCCACAAGCTGCCCGAGGCCTTCCGTCCGATCGCGTTGCAGCTGCTCTTCAAGCCCGACAAGAACGGCATCGAATACAAGGCCCTGGACGCCGCCGCCAAGGACATGCAGACCACCCCGCAGCGCCTGATGCTGGCCGCCGGTGGCGTGGCCTCGCCCAAGGACTTGCACTACGCGCGCTTCCTCTACGAGTTCTTCCCGCGCGGCACCGGCTTTGCCGCCATCGACATCCCCGCGCCGGTCACCGACCTGCCCACGGCCGATGTGCAAGCCTTCTCCATCGATGACGTCACCACCACCGAGATCGACGACGCGCTGTCGGTGACGCGCCTGGCCGACGGCAAGCTGCGCGTGGGCATCCACATCGCCGCCCCGGGCCTGGCCATCAAGCGCGGCGACGCCATCGACGCCATCGCGCGGGCGCGCATGTCCACCGTCTACATGCCCGGCGAGAAGATCACCATGCTGCCCGACGAGCTGGTGGCGACCTATACGCTGGACGCCGGCGCGGCCCGCCCGGCGCTGTCCTTGTACGCCACGCTGGATCCGGCCAGCTGGGAGGTGCTTTCCACCGAGAGCCGCGCCGAGCTGGTGCCGATCGCCAGCAACCTGCGTCACAACGACCTGGACGACCTGGTCACCGAAGAGGCGCTGGCCCAGAACCTGGGCGACTATGCGCACAAGGACGAGATCGCCCTGCTGTGGCAATGGGTGCAAGTGCTGGAACAGGGCCGCATGGCCAAGCGCGAGAGCTTCGGCCTGCGTCCGGAACAGAACAACCGCGTCGACTTCAACTTCTACGTCGAGGATGACGTGGTCAGCATCGTGCGCCGCCGTCGCGGCGCGCCGCTGGACAAGATCGTGGCCGAGCTGATGATCTTCGCCAACAGCACCTGGGGCAAGCTCATGGCCGATCATGGCGTGCCCGGCATCTACCGCGCCCAGGGCGGCGGTGCCGGCGGCTGGGCCGCCAAGATGCAGGTGCGCATGGTCACCCACGCCGCGCCCCACCAGGGCCTGGGCGTGGACCAGTATGCCTGGAGCACCTCGCCGTTGCGCCGCTATACCGACCTGGTCAACCAGTGGCAGATCCTGGCCTGTATCGAACATGGCGTGACCGCGCCGCTGGTGGCTCCCTTCAAGCCACGCGATGCGGACCTGTTTGCCATCGTCTCCGGTTTCGATGCGGCCTACTCCGGCTATGCCGACTTCCAGTCCACCATGGAGCGTTACTGGTGCCTGCGCTGGCTGGCCCAGGAAAATGCCCGCGTCGTGGAGGCGGTGGTGCTCAAGGACGAGATCCTGCGCCTGGTCGACATCCCGCTGGTGTTGCGCATGCCGGGCCTGCCACAACTGGCGCGTGGCCTGCAGGTCAAGCTGGACCTGCTGCGCTGGGACGAAGTCGATCTCAGCGTCGAGGCGCGCCTGCTGGAAGTGCCGGCCGCAGCGGCCCAGGCCATGGCCAGCGACCTCGGTGACGACGAGGGCGACGAGGAGTTGCTCGAAGGCATGGCGGCCCTGGGCGAGCAGGCCGATGCCGCCGATGCCGACGCTGCCGACCAGGAGCCTGGCGATGCCACCTCCAGCGAAGCATCCGACGAAAACCCGCCCGCCGAAGCGGCGCAATGAGGCAGGCCTGGCGTAGAATTGGCGCTTTGAACCTGCCCCTGCTTCCTTGCCTGCTGTGAATCTGTTTGCCCAACATCGTCTGCTGAGCGTGGCGCTCGGTATTTCGCTGCTGGTGCATGGCGTGCTGCTCGCCGTGCATTTCGCCGCGCCTGATGCCTTCCGCCTCAAGCCGTCCGACCCGGAACTGGAAGTCATCCTGGTCAACGCCAAGCACGACAGGAAACCGGTCAATGCCGAGGCCCTGGCGCAGGCCAACCTGGATGGCGGCGGCAATGCCGACCAGGGCCGCGCCAAGTCGCCGTTGCCGGACATGAAGCGGCTGGATGACGGCGACAGCGTCAAGGCCACCCAGCGTCGGGTGGCCGAGCTGGAACAGCAGCAGCGCAGGATGCTGGCCCAGTTGAAGCAGTCGCAGCAGCAAGTGACCAGCAGCGAGCAGCAGAAGGTGACCGAGGCGCCGCAGCTCAATGCGCGCGACATGATCGAGACCGCCCGTGCCATGGCGCGCATGGAAGCCGAAGTCGCCAAGAACATCGAGCAATACAACAAGCGCCCCAAGAAAACCCAGATCACGCCCAGCACCCGGGAAGTGGGTTACGCGCAGTACTACAAGACCCTGCAGGACAAGATCGAGAAGGTCGGCACCCTGAACTTCCCGACCCGCGATGGCAATAAGCTCTATGGTGAATTGCTGGTGGTCATCCCGGTCTTCCAGGATGGCACCATCTACGAGCGCGATGGCGGCGTGGTGGTCAAATCCAGTTCCGGCAATGCGGCGCTGGACCAGGCGGCGGTGGCCATCGTGCGGCGCTCGGCGCCGTTCGGCCGCTTCCCGGAAAACATGCGCACCAGCGGCAAGGACGATGTGTGGGAAATCATCACGCGCTTCCGCTTCACGCGTGACCAGGGCCTGCAGGCACAACTGGGGGCCGGCTGAGGCCCTAACGCCCGGCCGGGATCGACAACGGACACAGACAAGAACGGAACAGGCGGATCAATATGGATGCATACGTCGTCATCGGCAATCCCATCGCCCACAGCAAATCCCCCGAGATCCACGCGCAGTTCGCTGCCCAGACCGGCCAGGAGCTGAGCTATGAGCGCCTGCTGGCGCCGCTGCATGGCTTCAAGGCGGCGGTGCAGGTGTTCCAGCGGCGCGGCGGGCGCGGCGCCAATGTCACCGTCCCCTTCAAGCTGGAAGCCCATGCCCTGGCCGACCGGCTTTCGGAGCGCGCGCGCCTGGCCGGCGCGGTCAATACACTCAAGTTCGAGGACGGCGGCATCTTTGGCGACAACACCGATGGCGCTGGCCTGGTCACCGATATCACGGTCAATGCCGGCCTGCATCTGGCGGGCCGTCGCATCCTGCTGCTGGGGGCCGGTGGCGCCTCGCGCGGCGCGCTGCTGCCGCTGCTGCAACAGCAGCCGGGCGAACTGGTGATCGTCAACCGCACCCAATCCCGGGCCGCCGAGCTGGCCGCGCAATTCGTCGAGTACGGGCCGGTACGCAGTGCCGCCTACGCCGAGCTCGATGGCGTCTTCGACCTCATCGTCAATGCCACCTCGGCCAGCCTGTCGGACGACCTGCCGCCGTTGCCGCTGTCGGTCTATGGCCGCCAGACGCTGGCCTACGACATGATGTACGGCCGCCAGCCCACCGTCTTCATGCAGAGCGCCCAGCAACAGGGCGCCCAGGTGCGCGATGGCCTGGGCATGCTGGTCGAGCAGGCCGCCGAAGCCTTCCACCTGTGGCGCGGCGTGCGTCCGGCCACCGCCGAGGTCTTTGCCAGCCTGCGCCAGCAGCTGGCCCAGTGAGCCGCGCCGACCGAACAAGAACAGGCACATGAAATCGTTACGCAAGCTGCTCTTCTGGATCATCGTCCTGCCCCTCGCCCTGGTGCTGCTGTTGCAGGTCTACTTCTTCCTGCAGATCTGGTGGTGGAAGGACCATAACCCCGAGTCCACCAGCTTCATGCGGCAACAGCTGTCGCTGCTGCGCGAGAAGGACCCCAATGCGCAACTGCAATTGCGCTGGGTGCCGTATGCGCGCATCTCCAACAATCTCAAGCGCGCCATCATCGCCTCCGAGGATTCCAATTTCTCCGAGCATGACGGCGTCGACTGGGATGCCCTGCAAAAGGCCTACGAAAAGAACGAGAAGAAGGGCCGCGTGGTGGCCGGCGGCTCCACCATCACCCAGCAGCTGGCCAAGAACCTGTTTCTTTCGGGCGAACGCAGCTACCTGCGCAAGGGCCAGGAGTTCGTGATCACCTACATGCTGGAGTTCCTGCTGGACAAGCAGCGCATCTTCGAGATCTACCTCAACGTGGTCGAGTGGGGCAATGGCGTCTTCGGTGCCGAGGCCGCCGCCCAGCACTATTACCACATCCCGGCTGCCAGCCTGGGGGCTGAGCAGGCGGCGCGGCTGGCGGTGATGCTGCCGCGCCCGCGCTACTACGACCGCAACCGGGGCTCCGGCTACCTGGCGGCGCGCACCAGCCTGATCTTGCGCCGCATGAACGCGGCCACGCTGCCGCCGGCCCACAAGTAACCATGCCGCATGACCGGCGTGTGACGGCGCCTGGTCGCTGCACACGCGCCGTGTCGCGCTTGCCTGAGGCCAGGCGAGAACGTACACTTGCGCACGTTTCGCGCCTGCTCGCCGAGCTGCCGAGCTGTCGTGTAGCAGTCGCCTCTTCCCCCTTCCATCGCGTCCGGAGCCAGCGTAAGCCCATGATCAATGTATTCGTGTTGCAAAACGGCCGCCTCAGCCAGGTCAACATCGACAGCCGCACCGACCTGGAACAGGCCGCGCCGGTCTGGGTCGACCTGACCGAGCCGAACGACGAGGAGCGCGCCTGGGTCAAGAGCATCTACGGCGTGACCCTGCCCGACGAGGATGAATTCAGCGACATCGAAGCCTCGGCCCGCTACTTTGAGGCCGAGAACGGCGACCTGCACCTGCGCACCGATTTCCTTTTCGAAGGCGAAGATGCCTCGCCCTCGACCATGACGGTGGCCTTCATCCTGGCCCGC
The DNA here is from genome assembly GCF_016429215.1 of Herbaspirillum sp. ASV7. Lineage (GTDB taxonomy): Bacteria > Pseudomonadota > Gammaproteobacteria > Burkholderiales > Burkholderiaceae_D > Herbaspirillum. The sequence continues at coordinate 35,052 of NZ_JAELUH010000054.1, forward strand.
AACATCCTCTTCTCGGTGCATGCCGAGGACCTGCCGGTGTTCCGCCTGGTGCGCATGCGCGCGCGCTCGCGGCCCGGTTCCATCGGCGACTATCGCGACGTGCTGCTGGACCTCTACGAGACCGATGCCGAATATTCCGCCGATGCACTCGAAGGCATCTACCAGAAGCTCGAAGCGGTCAGCACCAGCGTGCTCAAGAAGAGCCTCTCCGACCAGGCCGCCGCCGACGTGCTCAACACCATCGCCCATGAGGAAGACCTGAACGGCCGCATCCGCCGCAACATGATGGATACGCGACGCGCGGTCAGCTTCCTGATGCGCGGGCGCCTGCTGAGCTCCGAGCAGTTCGAGGATGCGCGCCAGATCCTGCGCGACATCGAATCCCTGGATGGCCACACCGCCTTCCTGTTCGACAAGATCAACTTCCTGATGGACGCCACGGTGGGCTTCATCAACATCAACCAGAACAAGATCATCAAGATCTTCTCGGTGGCCTCGGTGGCCTTCCTGCCGCCGACCCTGATCGCCAGCATCTACGGCATGAACTTCAAGGTCATGCCGGAACTGGACTGGGCGGTCGGCTACCCGCTGGCCATCGTGATGATGATCGGTTCGGCCATCGCGCCGTTCTGGTACTTCCGTCGGCGCGGCTGGCTGAACTGACGTGGCTGGGCGAGCTGTCTGCTGAGGACGACGTCGCCCCTTTTCCGACACACATTCCCGGGCTTGGCCGATATCGCGCGCTGGATTTACGCGGCAGGCTCAGTGCATCGCACATCGTGCAGAGGAGCCCACCATGTCCGTCCGACATCACTACATTTCGCTGGCTGTCGTTAGTGCCAGCTTCGCCATCCTGCTGATCGGGTGTGCCAGTCCGCCACCGCAGGCTGGCGCCGTGCCGCAGACGCAGAACTACGAGCGGGTATCGTCTTATAACGGCAGTGGCGTGGTCGAGTCCGTCGAAGTGACCCACAAGGAGAGCAATGGCGTAGCCGGCACCGTGGTGGGAGGCGTTGCTGGCGGGCTGGTGGGCAATGCCATCGGCGGCGGCACCGGACGCGTGCTGGCCACCGTGGCGGGGGCGGCCGGCGGCGCCTATGCCGGCAACCAGATCCAGCGCAACAGCGCCCAGGCACACCAGGTCTACAACATCCGCGTGCGCATGGACGATGGCTCACTGCAGAGCTTCGCCCAGGAAGACAACACCGACTTCCGGGTGGGCGACCGGGTGCGACTGGATAACGGGCGACTCTCCCGCGACTAGTGTTGCGTCATACGAGCAGGCCCCATGAAAAAATCCCCGCGCAGGCGGGGATTTGTCATTCTGCTGCCCGCCTGTCAGGCCGGGTAGAGCGCACCCAGCACGCGCGGGCCGCGCGCTCCCGTCACCGCCGGCAGGTTGCCGGGCAGGCGCAGGTCGAAGCGCCGCGCCAGCCAGGCGAAGGCCAGCGCTTCCACATGCTGGGGCGCCACGCCCAGCACAGCGGTGGACTGTACCGTGGCACGTTCCTGCAATAGCTGGCGCAACAGGTGCATCAGGAACGCATTTTCGGCCCCCCCGCCGCAGACGTAGACCTGCGACGCATCGGCGGCATGGCCAACGATGGCGTCGGCGATGGTGCTGGCAGTGAGCATGGTCAGCGTGGCTTGCACATCGGCCGGAGCCACCGCTTCACCAGTGCGCAGCAGGGCTGCCTCCAACCAGTCCAGATGGAACAGGTCGCGGCCCGAACTCTTGGGCGGCGCCAGCCTGAAGAAGGCCTCGTCGCGCAACTGCGCCAGCAGTCCCGCATGGACCTGGCCCGAGGCCCCCCAGTCACCATTGGCGTCATAGCTGCGCTGTTGGTGCAAGTGGATCCAGCCATCCATGAGCGCGTTGCCGGGGCCGGTATCGAATCCATAAGCGCCTTCCTCGCCGGCCGGCAGGATGCTGACATTGGCGATGCCACCGATATTGACCACCACCCGCGATTGCGCCGCATCACCAAAGATGGCGCGGTGGAAGGCCGGCACCAGCGGCGCACCCTGGCCACCGGCAGCCACATCGCGACTGCGGAAATCGGCCACCACAGCTATGCCGCTCAATTCAGCCAGCAGGGCCGCATTGTTGGTCTGCCGGGTAAAGCCCAGTTCGGGACGATGCCGGATGGTCTGTCCATGCACGCCCACCATGCGGATATCGGCCGCGCTCTTGCCTGCCTGCAGCAGCAGTTGCGCCACGCAGTCGGCGTAGTGCACCGCCAGTGCATTGGCGGCCATGGCCTCGCGCTCGATCTCGTTGGGACCGGCGGCCTGCAGGGCCATCAGGTCGGCGCGCAGGTGCTCGGGGAAGGGCACGTAGGCAGCCGCCAGCGTGGCCGAGATGGCCTGGCCGTCGAAGGCGGCCAGGACGCCATCGACGCCGTCCAGGCTGGTGCCTGACATCAGGCCGATATAGAGAGGATGTTGTGCAGTCATGGCGGGGCCTGGAAACAAAAAAGGGCGGTCGCTGATTCTACAGCGACCACCCTCGGACCGGTGCGAACAGGAGTTACCTGGTCGCCAGCTTCACATCGGCCGCGCCCGGCACGCGCAGCATCGCCATGCGGTGCTGCATGTCGTCGGCCACCGCACGGAAGCGCTGCATCTGCGGGCCGGTCAGGGCCTGGTTGTTGGGCACATCGACCGACAGCGGATTGCGCGGCTGGTTGTTGACGCGGAACTCGTAGTGCAGGTGCGGACCGGTGGCCCAGCCGGTCATGCCGACGAAGCCGATCACGTCATTCTGGCTGACCTTCATGCCCTTCTTGATGTTGGGCGCAAAGCGGCTCATGTGGCCGTAGGCGGTGGAATAGCCGCTCCAGTGCTTGATGACGACGATGTTGCCGTAGCCGTTCTGCTGGCCGACGAAGTCGACCACGCCATCGGCAGC
>NZ_JAELUH010000424.1 GCF_016429215.1 Herbaspirillum sp. ASV7
GACGTTCGTAACCCCGCGCCTGGCCGATATGCTGGACGAAAGGAACGCGTCCCAGCTGGTACTGGGAGCACGCCTGAACATCGAGACCCGCCAGATGCTGCCAGGCCATGTCGGCAATGCCTTGAACCTGTCTCTTATACACATCTCCGAGCCCACGAGACTCCGTTATGTATCGCGTATGCCGTCTTCTGCTTGAAAAGGGGGGGGGGGGGGGGGGGGGGGGGGGGGGGGGGGGGGGGGGGGGGGGGGGGG
>NZ_JAELUH010000425.1 GCF_016429215.1 Herbaspirillum sp. ASV7
ATGGACTACACCGCCCCGCAACTGCCCCCGCGTGAACAGACCATCCGCCAGTTGCGCGAGCTCTCGCGCAAGCTGGTACGCGAGCTGGGTTTCATGCGCAGCACCCTGGCCGGCAGCGACCTGGCCCTGTCTCTTATACACATCTCCGAGCCCACGAGACTCCGTTATGTATCGCGTATGCCGTCTTCTGCTTGAAAAGGGGGGGGGGGGGGGGGGGGGGGGGGGGGGGGGGGGGGGGGGGGGGGGGGGGG
>NZ_JAELUH010000055.1 GCF_016429215.1 Herbaspirillum sp. ASV7
CGCCCCCCCCCCCCCCCCCCCCCCCCCCCCCCCCCCCCCCCCCCCCCCCCCCTTTTAACGGAGTCTCGTGGGCTCGGAGATGTGTATAAGAGACAGGCTATCGGAAGCGATACGCTGCTCGAACTCGACGCGTAGTCGTTCACTTGACTCCTTGTTCTTGATCAGCGCCTCGTAGGCATCACCGGGGGAGTCGAGGTGGTTCGCGGACTTCATGTCGAGATAGTGTTTCTGGAGCGCCGAGTAGAAGACGGCCTGCTCGCTTTCGGAGAGGCTGTGGAAGCGAGCATTGATGCGATCCATTTCCATAGCGGGCATGCCAATGACAGGAATGATCACCGGGTGATAGTCGGCATACCATGATGGAATGGCCGCCATCTTCATATCCTCGGTCACCTCCCCATCGACACCGCCCTCTGCCCGCTGCAGCGCTTGCGCAGAGAGGGTCACGGTGTCACGTGCGGGTGGGGCCGCAGGTTCCTGGGCAGGGACGGGAAAAGGGCGCGCTGGTGTCTTGCTGCTACCTGTACTGCCAGTTACTGCCGATGCGACGGCAATCGTATTGATGTTCATCATGGGTCCCGAGATGTGGAGGGGGCGACCTACCGTACCTAGCTACCGCTCCTGGCCTGGCCGGCTATCCTGTTCCACACCGCCTCTGCACGCGTGAGGAAACGGTTTACCGTCACGCCCGGCGGTGGGCCCGGCTTGACTGGCTTGGCTTTTTCCGCCGCTGCGGCGGCGGCTTTCGCTGCGGCCGAAATATTGACGCTGGTCTTCGGCGGTGGCTGTACCGGTTGCGGGTTGTGACTGGTATTGATGCCGGAAGTGACCCGCACCGGCGGGCGACTGCGCGGTACGGATACAGGATTCATGAACATGATCGTCTCCTTGGAAATGGCAGCGCCATTGCTGGCCATTGCGGCGAGATTAGTCCAAAAAAATCCCGAAAGGCTGACCCTTGCTGACGCCCGCAAAGCCAATGCCGGCAAGGGATTGCGCCTGTTTTCGCGGCTTGACGGAAGCTTGTGCCGGCGTGCTTGTTGCAAGGCAGCAATTTCCGCTTTTCCTACAGGCAAATGGGCCTCAGTCCTATGTCGGCTGAGACCGGGCCGCCGCTACCATCGCTGAAGCCCTGCATGCCGCCCGGCCAGCCACGTGGCGGGCGTACAGGGGCTGTTTCCCGCCACCCGATGTCGCGGGGGCGTGGTGTTCTTGCGCGTACCGGTAGCGGTGATACAGCCTGATTGCAGTGCTGGTGCGCCGCACCAGAAATGTCGCTTCCACGTCCTGTGAACATCCAGCCCAAGGAGCCCTCCTCATGACCACATTACCCGCCGCCGACCTGCAGTTACCGCTGTTCGTGTATGCCCAGAAGGACGAGCTGACGGCCAAGAGCGCCTGGATCGCGCTGCAGGAACACCATCGTGAGCGTGCCCGCCATTTCCAGCTGGCGCGCCTGTTCGCTGCCGATGACAAACGCGGCGAGCGCTTCACTGCCGAAGCGGTGGGGATTTACCTGGACTATTCCAAGAACCTGGTCACCAGCGAGACCATGGCGCTGCTGATGCAACTGGCGCGCCAGTGCGGCCTGCAGGATCGTATCGATGCCATGTACCGTGGCGAGCGCATCAATCACACCGAGGATCGCGCGGTGCTGCACACGGCCTTGCGCCTGCCGGCCCACGAGCGTCTGGTGGTCGACGGCGAGGATGTGGTGGCCCAGGTGCAAGAGGTGCTGGGCCGTATGGAGACCTTCGCCACCAAGGTACGCAATGGCCAGTGGCTGGGCCACACCGGGCGGCCGATCCGCCATGTGGTCAATATCGGCATCGGCGGTTCCGACCTGGGGCCGATGATGGCGCATGAGGCCTTGCGCCATTACAGCCAGCGCGAGCTGTCGCTGCATTTCCTCTCGGATGTGGACGGCGCGGCGTTGCTGGAAACGGTGCGCGATCTGCCGGCGCAAGAGACCCTGTTCATCGTCTGCTCCAAGACCTTCACCACGCTGGAAACCATCACCAACGCCAATGCCGCCCGCCAGTGGCTGGTGCAGCAACTGGGCGATGAGCAGGCCGTGGCCCGGCACTTCGTGGGGGTGACCACCAATATCGAGGAGGCGAGCCGCTTCGGCATCGATCCGCGCAACATGTTCGGATTCTGGGACTGGGTTGGCGGGCGTTATTCGATGACCAGTGCCATCGGCCTGTCGACCATGATCGCCATCGGGCCGCAGCATTTCCGTGAGTTGCTGGCGGGCTTTCATGCCATGGACGAGCATTTCCGCAGCACCCCGCTGGAGCGCAATCTGCCGGCCATCCTGGGCATGCTCACGGTCTGGTACACCAATTTCTTTGGCGCGGCCAGCCAGGCAGTGCTGCCATACAGCCAGTATCTCAAGCGCCTGCCAGCCTACCTGCAGCAGCTCACCATGGAGAGCAACGGCAAGCACATCACCGTCAATGGCCAGCAGGTCAGTTACCAGACCTCGCCGGTCTTCTGGGGCGACAACGGCATCAACGGCCAACATTCGTTCTACCAGATGCTGCATCAGGGCAGGCAACTGGTGCCTTGCGATTTCATCGGCTTCTGTCGACCGCTGGAGGCGCTGGGTCAGCAACACGACTGGTTGATGGCCAACATGTTCGCCCAGGGCGAGGCGCTGGCCTTTGGCAAGAGCGCCCAGCAAGTGCGCGAAGAGGGAACCCCCGAGGCGCTGGTGCCGCACCGCGTCTTCGATGGCAACCGGCCCAGCAACAGCATGCTGATCGATCGCCTGACGCCTTATAGCCTGGGTACGCTGGTAGCCTTGTACGAGCACAGCGTCTTTACCCAGGGGGTGATCTGGAATATCGATTCCTTCGACCAGTGGGGTGTGGAATTGGGCAAGCAACTAGCCAAGCGCACGGCTGGCCAGTTGATCGATCACGGGCAACCCCTGCATCACGACAGTTCCACCAATGCCCTGATCCACCGTTATCGCGCCTGCAACCGACCAGCCGGAGGCCAGGCCAGGGCCGCCTGAGGACGCCACGCGCCGGTCCATGCGCTTGCCAGCCAGGTGCAGCACGCCAGCCCGGAGACCTTGTGTCACCGGGCTTTTTTCATATTGGGGACCGACCAAGCAAAGGGCATGGACGCAATGGATCTTTGTGAGTTTATAATTGCTCGTAATAATTGGTTACCGGAAATGCACCGTCATGATGGTGATCTGCCAAGCCTGCATTTCCGCTGCGGTGGCATGACGGTGTGCAGCAATGTGGGAATTGCCGACAGGGGGCGTGAGCAGCAGGCACGGCCGCGCCGGAGAACAGGCCATCCAGCGACGGGGGCACATGAGACTACTGACCAAGGGCTTGCTGATCGTTGCCATCCCCAGCCTGTTCGAGGTGTTGCTGCTGGCCGCCTTGTTCAAGTCGCAGGGCGATGCCGCCGAGGCTGAACGCTGGGCCACGCATTCAGCCCAGGTGATCAACCAGGCCGCCGAGGTGCGCGAACCCATGCTGGTGGAGTCAGCCCGTATCCGCAATGCCATCCTGCTCGACCAGTTCGAACCGATCAGCCGTCCGGAGATGTGGACCGACCTGGAGATCAAGGTCGGCGAGCTGTCGCGGCTGGTCGTCGACAATCCCTCGCAGTCGGCGCTGGTGCGCGAGATCCACACGAGCATCGGCCAATACCGCAATTGGGCCGACAATGCCCGCGCCTTGATGCAGCGGGGCCAGCGCGATGAGCTGATTCGCCAGTTGCGGGATGAGCAGGGGCCGCACCGGCTGTCCAGTTTCCTGAACCGCCTCGACAGTTTCACCACCGAGGAACGCCATCTGAGCACCTTGCGCAACCAGGCAGTGCAGGCCGCACGCACTTCCCAGACCTGGCTGTTGATTGCCGCCGTGCTGGGTTCCATCGTGACGGCAGCACTGGCCTCGCTGGCCTTCACCCGCAGTATCGGCAGCCGCATCGCCATCCTGATCGACAATGCCCGGCGCCTGGCCGATGGGCAGGTACTGGCCGCGCGGCTGGAGGGTGATGACGAGATCTGCCAGCTTGACAATGCCCTGCACCGCAGCAGCGAGCGCCTCAACGAGGCATCCCGACTGGCATTGATCTATCGCTCCGAGCTGGAACAGCGTGCCGCCGAACTGGCCGAGGTCAATACCGACCTGCGCCAGCAGACCCAGGACAACGAGATGTTCATCTACAGCGTCTCCCACGACCTGCGCTCGCCCTTGGTCAACCTGCAAGGCTTCAGCAAGGAAATCACCCATGCCACCCGCGACCTGCTCGCGGAGGTGGAACGCCTGGCCGTGCCGGAAGCCGACAAGGCCAGGCTGCGCGTGCTGGTGCAAGACGATATCGATACCTCGCTGCGCTTCATCCAGAACGCGGTGACCCGTTCGGCTGGCATCATCGATGCCATGTTACGGCTCTCGCGCATGGGGCGGGTGGAACTGCAGCCGGCCCTGCTGGATGTCCACGCCATCGGCCAGCGCATCGTCGCCGCCATGAGTGGCAGCATACGCGCCAAGGGCGCCGTGGTGGAGATCGAGCCCGACCTGCCGGCCGCATGGGGTGATCCGACTGCCATCGAACAGGTGTTCGGCAACCTGCTGGGCAATGCGGTGAACTACCTCGATCCTGCCCGGGCGGGCCATATCACGCTTGGCGCGGTCAAGGGCGAGCAGGCGACGGCCGAAGCGGGCATGGTGACCTTCTTCGTGCGCGATAACGGCCTGGGCATCCCGGCGGCCTACATGGGCAAGATGTTCATCGCCTTCCAGCGCCTGCACGGCAACGCCGCGCCGGGCGAGGGCATCGGCCTGGCGCTGGTCAAGCGCGTGGTGGAACGGCACGGGGGACGTATCTGGGTGGAGTCGGTACCGGGACAGGGCAGTTGCTTCTTCGTGGCCCTGCCGACGCAGGCAGCGGCCTGATCTTGATGGCAGGCCGGACAATCAATCATGTGGAGCGGGAAGGACATCATGGCTACTGAGCAGAGCGTCAACATCATCCTGGTCGAAGACGACGACGGCCACGCCGTCCTGGTGGAGAAGAACCTGCGGCGCGCCGGCCTGGTCAATGGGTTCACGCGCTTCAAGGATGGCCAGGAAGCACTGGATCATTTCTTCCAGGACGGCACGCCGCGTGGCGATCTGCAGCAGGTCGTGGTGCTGCTGGACGTGAACATGCCCCGCGTCAATGGCGTCGAGGTGCTGCGACGGATGAAGGAGGATGCGAGCACCAACGCCATTCCCATCATCATGCTGACCACCACCGACGACCCGCGCGAGATCGGGCGCTGCTACGAGTATGGCTGCAACGTCTACATCACCAAGCCGGTCGAGTATGACGATTTCATCGAGGCGGTGCGTCGCCTGGGCTTCTTCCTGCAGGTGGTCAAGCTGCCGGTCCTGACGGCCAGCCAGAAGGGGACCGAATCACGATGACCGTCAGTGCTGCCCATGTCCTGATCCTGGAAGATGACGACGGCCTGCTGGCGCTGGCCAGCCGGGTCTTGCGCAAGCATGGTCACCGCGTCACTGCGGTGGCACAGTCCGAGGCGGCGCGCGAGGCCGTGGCCCTGGAACTGCCGGACCTGCTCATCGTCGACTACAACCTGCAGGCGCTCGATAGCGGCCTGGATTTCTTCCGTGGTCTGCGCGCCGATGGGATCGGCATTCCCGCCATCATGGTGTCGGGGGTGTCGGATGAGTTGCGCATCATCGAGGCACTGCGCGCGGGTGTGGCCGATGTTCTGCCCAAGACTAACGACTACCTGGATTACCTGCCCGAGGCGGTCGACCGCGTGCTCCAGCAGCGGGCGCTGCAGCGCCAGGCGGAGCAGGCGGCGCGCTTGCAGGCCGAACGCATGATGAGCCTCAAGGATGAGTTCGTGGCCACGCTCTCGCATGAATTGCGCACGCCCCTCAACGCCATCCTCGGCTGGGTGCAATACCTGCAGCGCGACGCATCGGATCCGGAACAGCTGCGCCGGGGCCTGGAGGTCATCGAACGCAATGCCCAGGCACAGTCGCAGATGGTGGAGGAGCTGCTGGACATGAGTCGCATCCTCTCCGGCAAGCTGCGCATGGAGGTGCAGCGCATGGAACTGGCCGCCGTGGTGCGAGACACCATCGCCAACGTGCAGGCGGCTGCAGACGCCAAGGAAATCGCCATCACCACCGATCTGGCCGATGACAGTCTGGTGCTAGGGGATCCGGCACGCCTGCAGCAGGTGGTGTGGAATCTGCTGACCAATGCCATCAAGTTCACCCCACGGCGCGGACAGGTCGCGGTCACGCTCGGCCAGCGGGGTGATGAACTGGAGCTGGTGGTGGCCGACAATGGCGAGGGCATCGAGCCGGCCTTCCTGGCGCATGTCTTCGAACGCTTCAGCCAGGATAACGATCACGGCGTGCACAACACCGCCGGCCTGGGGCTGGGGCTGTCGATTGCGCGTCAGCTGGTGGAGGCGCATGGCGGGCGCATGCGTGCCCAGAGCGCCGGACACGGCCAGGGCGCGAGTTTTCATGTCTGCCTGCCTGTGCTGCCGCAAGGCACTGCGTGCCAAGCCTAGACGCTTGCCACCGGCCGTACCGGCAAGGTCACGGTGAAGCTGACGATGTGGTTCTCGCACTCCACCCGGATCTGGCCTTCATGGCCGATCACGATCTCGCTGACGATGTACAGCCCCAGTCCCAGCCCGCGCGCGTTGCGGTGATTGCCCAGCGCTTCGCGCTTGTAAGGCTTGAAGATGTGCTCGCGCACCGCCTCGGGGATGGGGGCGCCGTGGTTGGAGACGGCGATGTTGAGGACGTCGCCGCGCCGGAAGACGATCAGCGTAGCCGGCTTGCCGAACTCGCCGTGGTGGCGGGTGTTGGAGAGCAGGTTGGAGATGACCTGGCTGATGCGGTCGGCGTCGAGGGCGATCTCGCCGCAATCTTCCGTCTCCAGCAGGATCTCATTGTCGGGATAGGCGATGCGCGCCTCGTTGACGATCTCGGTGACCATCTTGCGCACATCCACGGGACGGCGCTGGATGTCCAGTCCCATGCCGCTTTGCAGGCGGCTGATGTCGAGCACCTGGGAGATCAGCCGATGCATGCGGCTGGAGGAGGACGAGATGCGCTTGCCGAGATTGGAGCTGGAGGACGAATGATCGCGCAGCTCGATCATGCGCGCAGCCATCATGATGGCCTGCAGCGGATCGCGCAGGTCGTGGCCCAGCGTGGCCAGCAGCGTCTCGCGGGCGCGCTTGAGCATGTTTTCATTGGATAGCGCCACCTCCTGCAGATCAAGCCGTAGCTGGCTGGCGGTTTCCAGTTCGGTGGTCTTCCAGGGCAGGGACTTGCCGCGCACGGTCTCCTTCCAGACCGCAAAGGAGCCACGCGGCGTCAGGCGCGGGCCGAGCGGGCCGATGCTGTATTTCTTTTCGGGGTTGCCGCCCCAGCTTACGTCTTCGACCTGTTCATTGCGGAACCAGAAGGCATAGCCGTTCTGTTCGCGGTAGAAGCGGATCGCCAGCACGCCGCAGAGCTCGCCCAGCACAGCCTTGAGATCGGGCAGGTCGGCCCCCACGGAGCTGCTGGAGAAGATGTCGCCGCTCTCATGTTCGTTGAGCCAGTTGATGAGCGCGTTGACGCCTTCACGCGAGGGCCCCTTGCCGAAGACCTGGGTCTTGCGGTCCAGCGAGATGGCGCCGCCGTGGCTGTTCATCAGGCCCAGGAAGGCTTCGTGCTCGGCGCCCAGGGCCAGCACGATGTCTTCGCGGTCGGTGACCTGGGCCACGACCTGGCGGCGCAGTGCATTGCTGCGCTCAAGTTCGCGCGCACGCTCGCCATTGAGGTTGCGTTCCACCAGGGCGCTGAGGAATTGCGCCAGCAGTTGACACGACATGCGCACCGCATGCGGTACCAGGTGCGCTTGCATGTGGTGGCAGGCGATCAGGCCCCACAAGCGGTCGCCGATGACGATGGACAGGCTCATCGACGCCGCCACTCCCATGTTGGAGAGATACTCGATGTGCACCGGCGAGACGCTGCGCAAGCTGCTGTGGCTCAGGTCCAGCGAGCGGCCGGTGAGCGGGTTGCGATCGGGCTCCAGCGCCACCGTGGGCGCGCCGACATCGGCGATCAGGCGGATCGGGTTGATCACGTACAGCCGCCGCGCCTGGGCCGGAATATCGCTGGCCGGATAGCGTTGCCCGAGGAAGGGTTCAAGCTCCGGACGGCGATGTTCGGCGACCACCTCGCCGCTGTCGTCGTGCCGGAAGCGATAGGCCATCACGCGGTCGAAGCCGGTGAGGCGGGCGATCTCGCCGACGGCCAGCGCCAGCATGTCTTGCACACCCTGCTGGCGCTGGATGCGCTGGATGGCCTGATGCGCGGCCAGGGCAAAGGTGTCCAGGGCCGCGGCTTGCAGGGGGCGACGTTCGAACTCGGCGATCAATACCCCTTCGGATTGATGGGTGACCAGGTCGAAGGCACCGGCGGGGAGGGCCAGCAGATGGGCATCGACGTAGCCGTTCTTGTCGGCCAGGGCGGCGCTGATGAGGGCGCGCGCGCTGACATCGAGATGCCGTTCGTCCAGTGGCTGCCCGGGTTCGGGCAAGGGGCCCAGCAAGGTGGTCGCATTGGCGCTGCGCACGACCAGCTTGCCGTCCGGTGTGAAACCGAGCAGGGCACCATGGTTCTGGATGGAGCCTGGGATATGGATGGGCTCCTGATCGCAGTTGCTCAGGTCGACAGGACGGCGCCCACTGGCGTGGTAGGGATTGCTCATGCGCTTCTTTCCCGAGGCCTGCCGGAGCATGGCATCGAAGGTCGCCTGCGGACCGCAGGAGGAGGGGGAATGGCGCTTGGACTACGGTCGCCACGGTGCGTTCGTGACCCGGTTACTGATGGCCTCAGGCCGGTCGTCAGCAATCCTTGTCACGGAGAAACGGAATTATAGGAGAGCCATGTTGTTTATGGACGTCAGCGCGCAATTATTTATCATCGACGCTGCTGCGGCAGGGCGATCCGTGTTGTCTCGCCGGCGTGGGTGTTTTCGCTTTGTCCTACACATCTATCGGGTGGCGTCCGATAGGACTCATCCGTACCAGGTCTTAATATCGCCCTGGAAATCGCCGTCATTGTGCAGCGATCTGGAGGATAGCGACGCGGTGTGCCGGCAGACCCAGACGGCATGCCCGGGATGTCATGCTGCCGACCGGAAACGTCCGGTGATGATGCGAGGAAAAAACAGGCGCGGTGCATGCGACGAGTCCTTCACACCCCTCTTCCAGTTTTGCGCGTTCGGGATAAAATGAAGTCGTCGGAAAGCACAGCGTACGGGATAGCACAGGGAGTCAATCAGTATGCTGGCGATGAAGTTCAGGGAAGCAATCGATCGTCGTGCCGGACCCTCCGCGCGGCTGGCGCACCACGCTGGTGATGCGCACTTGTCTTGCGGGATCAGGTACGGTGCCGTATCTGTCAAGCTTACGTTGCAACCAGCCCGGCGCAGGCTGCATGCGCCGGTACTTTGAGCAGGGTAGCCTCATGGACAAGTCTGATTCCGCCCATTCGTCTGATCTCCAGATCGCCATCCAGCAAGGCGACTGGACAGCGTATTGCAACCACATCGGTAACTATCTCCCCAGCCAGGCCGGGCATGCCCCGGAACCGGAAAAGGCCGACGAGCGCGAGGATGACGCGCGTGGCGCCTACCCGAATCCCGGCCAGGATGCCGCCGGCCTGCCACTGCACGGCGAGGAAGATATCCTGGCCTACCGGCGTCGCTGCGCACGTGCCTACATTGGCATGAACGGCCGGCTTGGTGGCCGGGCCTATCATGCCAACGAGCCGGTGATCCTCACGCAGGATGCGGTGCAGGAACTGGCCGAGCTCAATCGCCTGCTGCGCGAAGAGCGTGCCCAGAAAAAGAAAGCCGGTTGATCTGCGCATGGGTGAGGCCGGCCTTGCGCGCCTGGCGCGTGTAGGAAAGTGGCGCGACGTCTTGTAGGAAAACAGGAAGCACCCGCAAAACCTTGCCAGTCCTGGCGTTTGCCGTCGGGACCCGGTTTTTCGTGGCCTGAGACAGGGGCGTGACGCGCACGCGGCTTCCCGTATAATCGAGCGCGCCGATGACAGAGCGGTGATGCTTCGCAGGGCTATACCGGTCCCGGAGAGCGGTTCTCTCGTCCGGTGGTGCCAGGATGAGGATACGGACGCATACAACAACCATGAACATGCGCAGGCAGGATGGTGCGAGACCGCCATCACCAGACCTCAATGCTCAACGCAAGGCAAAAGGTAAGTTTCACGACATGGCAGAAATCTCCTGGTTGCGCGCGGGCGGCTTGGCCGCGCACACTCTTTCCACGTCCGACTGGAAGGCAAACGCGCTGGGCGATCCAGCAGGCTGGTCACCGGCACTGCGCGCCGCGCTGGCCATCACGCTGCAATCTTCCGCGCCGATGCTGCTGGTCTGGGGCCCCGCTCGCAACATGCTCTACAACGATGCCCTGGCTTCGCAACTGGGCAGCGCCCATCCGGCGGCCTTTGCTGCTCCGTTGGGGAGCGCACCATTGTGGAGCGCCGATGCCGGCGGCATGGAGGCCTTGCTGAGCTCGACCATCGACGCCGCCTTTGCCAGTGGACAGCCACAGCATGCCGCCTGGTCGGCCGACACATTCTCCTGCATGCCCATCCCGCAGGACGATACCGCTGCGCCGGCCGGCGTGCTGTGCACGTGGCCGGGCGCAGTCCATCAAGAGTCACCACGGCAAGTACGCCCGGACGGGCTGTTGCAGGCACTGATGGGTTCCTCGCCTGGCGTCAAGGCAGTGGTGCGGGGCGAACAGCATGTGTTCGACAGCGTCAACGACACCTGTGCCAGACTGCTGGGACAGCGTCGGCTGGTGGGGCTGCCGGCACGCGAGGCCTTGCCCGAACTTCAGGAAGGCGATCTCTTCACGCTGCTGGACCAGGTGCGCGAACGCGGCCAGGCCCATCACGTCCATGGACTGCGCCTGTTCCTGCGCCGCCAGGACGATACGTCCTACGCCGGCGTCGTGCTGGAAGTGGCCCTGCAACCCATCATGGATGAGGATGGCCAGGTCGATGCCATCCTCATCGAAGGGCATGACATCACCGAGCGCGTGGTGGCCGAGGAGCGTTTGCGCATCGTCGATCGCGCTGGCGGCATCGGCATCTTCGAGTGGTTTCCGCAGATCGACAAGCTGTTGGTATCGGATCGTTTCCGCCGACTGTGGGGACTGGCGCCCGAGGGCGAGGTCGGTTCTGCGGAACTGGTGGCGATGATCGACGAGCAGTTTCATCCCCACCTGGGGACGGCCACCATCAAGGAGCCTGCCCGCAGGAACCCGCTCGAATACACCGAATATCACATCACCCGTCCCGACGGCCAGCAACGCTGGCTGGCCCGCAAGGGCGAGATGGTGCAGGACGACCCATGGGCGGGCCCGCGCTATGCGGGAGTGGTGTTCGACGTGACCGCACGCAAGTTGATGGAGCAGGCGCTGGCGGCCTCCGAGGCCAGCGTGCGCGCCAACAACGCTTTCGTGCGCCAGTTGCTCGATTCCTCCGACCAGGGTTTCTTCTCCATCGACCGCGATGGCACCATCACGCTGTGCAATGCCGCCTTCCTGCGCATGCTGGGCTATGCCAGCGAGAAGGATGTGCTGGGACGTGCCTTGCATGAGGTGGTCATGGTGCCGGCCGAGGCGGCAGCGGTGAGCTGCACCGAATGCGCCGTGCTCAAGGCTGCACGCGAGGGCGTGAGCGCCCAGGTGGACAACGAGAACTTCCTGCGTGTCGATGGCAGCAGTTTCCCGGTGCAATACCAGACCCATCCGGTCTGGCAGGACGGCCAGTTGCAGGGCGCGCTGTGTACCTTCATCGACCTGACCGAGCGCCGACGCGGCATGCAGGCCCTGTTCTGGAGCGAGAACCGCCTCACGGCCATCTTCAACCAGGCCTCGGTGTGCTTCTCCGAACTCGACCTGCAGGGCCGCTACCTGCGCGTGAACCAGGCCTTGTGCCGCATGCTGGGACGTTCCGAGGAAGAGCTGCTGCAGATGACCCTGGCCGATGTCACCCATCCTGATGATGTGCCGATGAACATGTCGCTGTTCAATCGCAGCATCGTCGATGGTCGCTCCTTCACGCTGGAGAAGCGCTACCTGCGTCCGGATGGCTCGACCTTCTGGGTCTCCAGCGACATCAGCCGCATCGTCGATGCGGAGGGCCGGCCGCAAGCCATGATCGCGGTCTCTACCGATATCACCGAGCGACGCCGCGCCGAGGAAGCCCTGCGTGAGTTGAACGATACGCTGGAGCAGCGCGTGGTCGAGGAAATCGTCGAGCGCAGTCGTGCCGAGGCGGCCTTGCGCCAGATGCAGAAGATGGAGGCGGTTGGGCAGCTCACCGGTGGCGTGGCGCATGACTTCAACAATGTCCTGCAGATCATCGGCGGCAACCTGCAATTGCTGCAGTCCGATCCGCAACTGGACGAACGCGGCCGGCAGCGCATCCGCATCGCCAGCGGCGCGGTCGATCGCGGCGCCAAGCTGTCCTCGCAGCTGCTGGCCTTCGCGCGGCGCCAGCCGCTGCAGCCGCGCAGCATCAATCTCGAACGCGTGGTACAGAACATGGAAGACCTGCTGCGTCGCGCCGTGGGTGAGCACATCGAGATTTCCACGGTGGTCACGCGGGAGTTGTGGAATACCATGCTGGACCCCAACCAGGTAGAGAACCTGATCATCAACACCGCCATCAACGCGCGCGACGCCATGCCCACCGGCGGCCGGCTGACGGTGCAGATCGACAATGTGCAACTGAGCGACCCAGGCTTCCTGTCGCAGGCCGACCTGACGGCCGGCGATTATGTCGAACTGCAGATTTCCGACAATGGCGCGGGCATGTCACCGGAGGTGCGCGAGCGCGCCTTCGAGCCTTTCTTCACCACCAAGCGCGA
The DNA here is from genome assembly GCF_016429215.1 of Herbaspirillum sp. ASV7. GTDB lineage: Bacteria > Pseudomonadota > Gammaproteobacteria > Burkholderiales > Burkholderiaceae_D > Herbaspirillum. The sequence goes on from NZ_JAELUH010000055.1 coordinate 12,979, forward strand.
AGGCGAGGGCAGCGGGCTGGGCCTGTCCATGGCCTATGGCTTCGTCAAGCAGAGCAAGGGCCACATCAGCTTGCATAGCGAACCGGGCAAGGGCACCACGATCCGTATCTACTTCCCCCGCTGCGTGGATGAAGAGGTGCTGGTGGAAGACCATCGCGAGATGGAAGTCCGTGGTGGCGATGAAACCATCCTGGTCGTGGAAGACGATGCCAACCTGCAGTTGACGGTCATCGATACGCTCTCCTCACTGGGCTATCGCGTGCTCAAGGCGGACAATGGCGAGCGGGCGCTGGCGATCCTGCAAAGCGGCATGCCGATCGACCTGATGTTTACCGATGTGGTGATGCCGGGCAGTGTGGCCGTGACCGAACTGGCGCGGCAGGCAAGGCAATTGCTGCCCGATATCGAGATCCTGTTTACTTCCGGCTATCCGCGTGACGCCATCGTCCACGAGGGGCGACTGGACGCGGGGGTGGAGCTGCTCTCCAAACCTTACCGCGTCAACCAGCTGGCGCGGCGCATCCGTCATCTGTTGTCGAACCGGGCGCAACGCATTGGCCTGTCCCGGGCGGCAGGCGTGCGTGAGCAGGGCTCGGCAACCATTCACAAACTCCCCGTGGCTGACTGGCAGCGTCAGGCTGATGTGGCTGCTGTCGCAGTGGAGCAGCAAGCCTATGGCACCACCGATGGCAGCGGCGCGACAGAGGTGCATGGCCAGAGCGGCGTTGCGGCCGTCGCCGGTTTGCGCCTGCTGGTGGTGGAAGACAATATCGATTCCCAGCAACTGGTCTGTGAATTGCTGGAAACCCTGGGCCACCAGGCCAGGGGTGTGGTCAGCGGCGAGGATGCCCTGCAGGCTCTGGGCGAGCAGGAGTTCGACGTGCTCTTTACCGACGTCAACCTGCCCGGGATGTCCGGCGTGGAGCTGGCCAAGGGCGCGCTGGCACGCTTCCCGGCGCTGTCGGTGATCTTTGCCTCGGGGTATGGGGCAATGGTGGCGCGCAATGTGGGCTTCCCCTCGCACTCCCTGCCCAAGCCTTACGATATTGATCAGCTGCAGGAAATCCTGGGGAAGATCGCGGCGACTTGAGGTGGCGTGAAGCGTGTCACACGCCGTCTCTGCTCCAGCCTGCCCCGTAGCTTGGGCATAGGATCAGTAACTCTTTTACCGTTCCATCCTTGAAGTCCACGATTACAAAGGAATGGGAGTCATCTTCCAGGCGATAGCAGAGCATACCCTTGCTTGCTTCAAACGCAGCCTGCTTGTAGTGCCTGTTCTTGAAGACGGTGATCTTCTCCGAGACGATGCGAAAAGCCACCACGTCGACTGGCCCGTGCCAGAAGTCGGGAGGGACAAGGATCAGTTTGCAGTAGAGCGCAATGGGAGCGGCGATGGCGGCGCCGATCAAGAGTGATTTTATTGTCATGGATTCCCTCGCGATGAGGCAGGGCTGGATATCCGGAGCAAGTGACGAGCCAAGATAAATTCATATGCCGTCTCGTAACCAGCCCGTACCAAGGCCCGGGCAGATGATGAACTCTTCCAGGGTCGTTCCGTCTTTTGGGTCGAATACGCCGAAAGACCAGGTTATTTCGTAAAGGCGGTAGCATTCCGTTTCCTTGAAGACGGTAAAGGCCACTTCCTTCGAATCCTGGGTCTTGAAAACGTTGAGTCGTTCCGAGACGAATTCCACTTTTTCAAGATCGATAGTCGAGAAATGAAACCGTGGATCGATCAGGAGCGCGTGACCAAAATAGCTGATAAGCGATCCGAGGATGACACCCTTTAACCATTGGGGAAGTCTCATTGTCATCTCTTCGGATAAAAGTTCTTTTTGACCAGGCGCCTGGATTTTTCCAGTACGGCAAGCAGTTCTGCTGGCGTTACCGGGGTAGGGGGCCAGCGTGGATCGTGCGCCAGATTCCGACCAGTTCCATGCTCAGCCCTCCAGGAAGATGTCCACCGGGTGCTATTGCGCAACCGTGGCGGAAAGGTGCGTGCGCCCGAAGGCATCGCTGGTACCGAATTCGGGTGCGGAACCGGCGATCATGAGCGCATATTCGGCATGGGCGAGCGGCTCACAATGCCGGCCGCTACCTTGGCTTGCTGCTGGGTCGCCTGCAAGACGGCACCGCAGGAAGTCTGCATTCCTTCGACAGCGACCTCGTGTCCCATGTAACGGAAAGTCTCCACTCCGCTGAGGATGAGGAAATCGCGCTTGCACTGCGGGCAATAGCCGCCATGGCCGACGCCAGTCACCGGTTTGCCATACACCTTGAAATGGGAAAACCCGTCCTTTACCGTCCCGCCGTGGGAGGTGGGGTCTCCCGCCCGAATGATGGCTTTTGGCATGACTGGCTCCTTCGCATTCAACAAAAAGAGGGAAGGTATCGCGCTCGCTCCTGGGATGCGCATAAACACCAAACTAAGGCCGGCAATCCAGTAGTTCTCGCAATCCCGGCTCGAAATTATTCAATGCATTCAGGTCAGCCAATGTCTTGCACGGCCGGCAATATTCCGCCCATTAGGGCAAATTGTGTAAGCCCTGTTTCCTTTTTGTGTCATATTTCATAAAATGAATAAGAACTATTCTTGTTCGTATTTAAAAATATAAATCGAAAAGGCCCCTCCTTGAACCTACATTCCCCGACCGGCGCGCGTCTGCGTGCCATGTGCCGTGCCTTGCGCCCGGTATTTGTGACCATGGCGCTGACGGGTTCCCCGTTGCTGGCCCAGGCCCAATCGACGACCAGCGGGACGGACGACAAGCAGTTGCCCGTCGTGACCGTGTCGGCCGAAGGGGAGGGCAAGCAGCATCTGCAGACCCAGTCCTCCAACGGGGCGCTGGGTTCGCGCTCGCTGCTCGATACGCCATTCTCGGTCACCAGCGTGACGGCGGCAGAGCTGGCCGACAAGCAGATCCTCAAACTGGGAGACATCTTCTACAACGATGCCTCGGTCAGCGACAACAGTGGCGGCTACAGTGCCTGGGCGTCCTACATCACCATCCGTGGCCTGCCGGCGGACTGGCAGAACTCCTTCCGCATCGATGGCAAGCCCTTCCTCAGCTATGGCCTGACCTTGCCCTACGATCACTTCGAGCGCATCGACCTGCTCAAGGGCTCGTCAGGCTTCATGTATGGCTTCGGTACGCCTGGCGGGGTGATCAACTACGTCACCAAGAAACCCACCGAGACGCCCGTGCGCAGCGTCAGCGTGGGCTATACCAGCAACAATATCTGGAGCGAGCATATCGACCTGGGCGGTCGCTTCGGTAACGATCAGATGTTCGGTTATCGCCTCAACGCCACCCATGATCAGGGTGAGACCTTCAACCAGGGCCGTATCCAGCGCGATTCGGTGTCGCTGGCGCTGGATGCCCGTCTCACGCGCGACCTGACCTGGGACTTCGAGGCTATCTGGCAAAACAGCAATTCGACCGACCAGACCCCGTCCATCGTCACCAGCAGCCTGACCGGCAGCCGCCTGCCATCGGTGGTCAGCGGCGGCGACAAGACCCTGGTGGGCAGCGGCCAGCATCTCGATACCAACTTCCAGCTCTACCAGACCGGCCTGAGCTACCGCATCAACGCTGACTGGAAGGCCAATCTCAGCTACAGCCACAGCACCTCCAAGCGCTTCCGCAACGAAGGCATCGCCATGCTGACCGATGCGGCGGGCAATTACCAGGACTGGCGCTCGGATTCCCGCGAGGGCCATGTCTTCGATCAGTGGCAAGCCATGCTGGAAGGCAATGCCCGCACCGGCGCCATCGACCATCAACTGGTGCTGGGCGCGTCGTCGCAGAAACAGGTCAACGACTACTCGATCGCGCAGTACTACCAGCAGATCGGCACCGGCAACCTCTACACGCAGAACACCAATGGTCACGACAGCTCGACCGATCTGCAGACCTATCACAACGGCATCATCACGCAGCAGGCGCTGTTTGCCAGCGATACGATCAGCTTCTCGCAGGCCTGGTCGGTCCTGGCGGGGGGGCGGTACAATCAGTTCCGCCAGGATAGCTTCAGCACGACCGGAGCCTTGACTTCGCGCTATGACAAGTCGGCCTTCACCCCCACGGTGGCCCTGATGTTCAAGCCCGATGCCTCGACCACGCTCTACACCAGCTACGTGGAATCGCTGGAGCAGGGCGGCGTGCCGGCCATCACCAACAGCAACTACGGCACGCAGCTCAAGCCGCTCAAGAGCAAGCAATACGAGATCGGTGCCAAGACCGACCAGCAGCGCTGGAGTGCCACGGCGGCGCTGTTCCGCATCGAGCGCGCTTCCGAGTACACGCAGAACAATGCGCTGGTGCAGGATGGCCAGTCCAATTACCAGGGGCTGGAACTGGGGGCGGCGTACCGTCCCACGCCGCAATGGCAATTGGCGGGCAGCCTCATGCTGCTCGATGCTACCTACGACAAGGGCAATACCTATAACGGCAACCGCGTGGCCGGTGCGCCCAGGAATATGGCCACGGCCCAGGTCTCTTACCTGGTGCCGCAGGTGGCCGGTCTCAAGCTGATGGCCGATGCCAAGTACACCGGCAACACCATGCTGCGCGCGGCCAACGATATCGAGCTGGCCAGCTATACGCTGTTGAACCTGGGCGCCAGCTACACCACCCGCATCGGCAAGTACGACACCACCTTCCGGGCGGCAGTCAATAACCTGCTGGACAAGCGCTACTGGCAGTACCAGTACGAGAACTACATCAAGCCCGGCGATCCGCGCACCTTCAGCTTGAGCGCCAAGGTCGACTTCTGATGCGCGCGTACTGCTATCGCCTTCCTCCCAGCTACTTCGCCAGGTCATCGTCATGCGCGCATCGCTAGTGCTCCTCCATCGCTGGTTCGGCCTCGCTGTGGCCGTGTTCCTGTTCATCGCCGGCGCCACCGGCGCGGTGATTTCCTGGGACCATGAGCTCGATGCCTGGCTGAACCCGCACTTGTTCCACGCCCGCAGCGCCGACCAGCCCGGTGCCGGTACGCCACAACCCGGGCTGGCGCTGGCGCGCCTGGTCGAGCAGGCCGAGCCGCAGTTGCGCGTGACCTATGTGCTCACGCAGAGCGAACCCGGCCACACCATCGGCATGATGGTCGAACCGCGCATCGACAGCGCCACCGGCAAGCCCTATGCACTGGACTACAACCAGATCGCAGTGGACCCGGTGACCGCCGAGATCCAGGGGCGCCGCATGTGGGGCGCCATCTCGCTCTCGCGCGAGAACCTGCTGCCCTTCCTCTACAAGCTGCATTACACGATGCATCTGCCCGACATGGGCGGCATCGAGACCGGGATCTGGTTGATGGGCCTCATCGGCATCGTCTGGGCGCTGGATTGCTTCATCGCGCTCTACCTGTCCTTCCCCAACTGGCGCAGCTGGCGTAAATCATTTGCCTTCCGCTGGCGTGACGGCGGCCACAAGCTCAACTTCGACCTGCATCGTTCCGGCGGTGTCTGGGTGTGGGGGCTGCTGCTGGTCCTGGCAGTGACTTCGGTGTCGATGAATCTGGAGCGCCAGGTCATGCGGCCCCTGCTGCAGACGGTGTCCACGCTCACGCCCGGTCCCTTCGATACCCGTACGCCGGTGGCGCCCGAGAAGGTGGGCGAGCCGCGCATCTCGCGTGAGCAGGCGGTCGCGCTGGGGGCCGAGCAGGGCCGCCGGATGGGGCTGGCCGATCCGGTGGGTGGGGTGTTCTATTCGGGCATGTTCGGGGTCTATGGCGTGGGCTTCTTCCAGCCGGGCAACGATCACGGCGACGTCGGGCTGGGCAATGCCTGGCTGTACTTCGATGCCAATACCGGCGCCTACGAAGGCGGGCGGGTGCCGGGGCGGGGCAGCGCCGGCGATATTTTCCTGCAGGCCCAGTTCCCGCTGCATTCGGGGCGCATCCTGGGCTTGCCGGGGCGCATCCTGATTTCCTTCATGGGGGCGCTGGTGGCGATGCTGTCGGTCACCGGCGTGATCATCTGGGTGCGCAAGCGTCGTTCGCGCCTGCAGCAACGCGCGCGCCTGAAGGCAGAAAAGCCACCGGCCCGCGAGGGGCCGGTGGCAGACCTGCACTGAAGCAGCGCCTCAGTGCGCCATCAGGACCGGTATGGTCATGGTCTTGAGGATGGTCAGGGTCACGCCGCCCAGCAGCACTTCGCGGAAGCGGGTGTGGCCGTAACCGCCCATGACCAGCAGGTCGGAACCCTTGTCGGCCGCCAGCGAGAGCAGGGCATTGCCGATGTCCAGGGTGGTCTTTTCCTGGGCCACTTCCACCTTCACGCCATGGCGGGCCAGGTATAGGGCGATGTCGGCACCCGGTTGCTCGCCGTGGGTACCCAGGCGCTTGTCGGAGTTGAAGATGACCACCGTCACGTTGTCGGCCCGGCGCAGCAGCGGCAGGGCGGCGGTGACGGCGCGGGTCGACTCCATGCTGCCATCCCAGGCGATCAGGGCGTTCTTGCCGACGTGTTTGAATTCGCCGGCACTGGGGATGATCAACACCGGACGGGGCGAATTGAGCATCACGTATTCGGGCAGGTCGGTGAGGAAGCTGTCGTCGGCGTCGTCAAGATCGGCCTGGCTCACCACCACCAGGTCGGAGTAGCGCGCCTGCAGGGCCAGCCCGCCTTCGGCGTCGTCATCGACGAAGCGCTTTTCGTGCGAGGGCACGCCCACGCTCTCGGCGATCTTGTCGAAATTCTCCAGGGCAGCCAGGGCGCGGTCGCGGAAACCGTCCATCTGCGCGGCCACATAGGCGGCACCTTCGATGGTGATGAAGCTGGAAATGCCGCTGACGGCACTGCCGATCAGGTGGGCTTGCTGGTCGCGTGCCAGTTCGGCGGCGATGCGGATGCGTTGGGCGGCGTGACGCGACTGGTCGACATGGACCAGGATGGACTTGTAGCTCATGCTAGCTCCTCGGGCGGGTTCGGGTGGGGCGGCATCGGCAACGTGATGCCCTATCCCGAGACTAGGCCTTGCCCGTCAGGTCGTCCACTCCAATTAACGGGCTCATTGACGCACGTCAAGCGCCACCGGCATATCGGCCGCCATCATCCGCATGCTGCCTCATGCCGCCGGCAGCGCCTCGGCCAGTGCCCTGAGCATGGTGGGGCGCTCGCTCTGGGTCGGGGTCAGCAGCACGATGTCACGGGTATAGAGATCTGCCGGTGGGCGTTCGACTGCTTCCACACGGCAAGCCCGGGCCAGCTTACCCAGGCCATTCCAGTGCGGCACCAGGCTCACCCCCACGCCATCGGCGACCAGCATGGCGATGGTCTCCAGCGCATCGAGGTCGCACAGCACGTTGGGCCGCACGCCCTGGTCGTCCAGGTAGCGCTGGGCCAGGCGGCCACCCCAGGCGGCCGGATCATAGCGGATATAGGCTTGGCGCTGCAGCAGGTCGTCGATGTCGCCGCGCAGGCTGCGTCGCGCCAGCAGGACCAGTTCTTCCCGTTGCAAGAGCCGGGCTTGCAGGCTGCGCGGCAGGGCGAAGGGCGGGGCCACCAGGATGGCCGCATCGAGCTCCCCGGCCAGCAGCGCCTGGTACAGGCCACGCGAGGTGCCCGGGACGATGCTGGGACGCAGGCCCGGCGCCTGTGCGGTCAGCGTGCGCAGCGTCACCGGCAGCAGGCCGGTCAGGGCGGTGGAGATGGCGCCGATGCGCAGTACGCCGGTGAGACCTTCATCGTCGGTGTCGCCGGCCAGCAGCGCCACTTCACGCACGATGCGGCGCGCCCGTGGCAGCAGCGCCAGGCAGGCTTCGGTGGGCAGGGCCGCGTGGCCGGCGCGCGAGAGCAGGGCGCAGCCCAGTTCGCGTTCCAGTGCCTGGATGCGCTGGCTGATGGCGGCAGCGGTGAGATGCTCGCTGCGTGCCGCATCGGCAATGGAGCCGCTGTCGACGACCGCGATGAGGCTTTTCAGGTAGCGGCTCTCCATAAGAGATCCTTTCGAACTCAATAAGAATTAAATGCTATCTCTTTTGTTCGCGGATCGCTATGCTGATGGTTCGCTACAGGCCGAACACGCCCAGCCATGGCGATGCCGGGCCTGGGCCGCCGTGCCATCATCCGTCTCTATCTCCATCTCTACCTCGACCGGGCCAGATTCCATGAAATCCATCTTCCACCTCGCCTATCACGTCCGTGACCTCGACCAGGCGCGCCGTTTCTATTGCGACCTGCTGGGTTGCAAGGAGGGTCGCAGCACCGATACCTGGGTCGATATCGACTTCTTCGGCCATCAGCTGTCGCTGCACCTGGGCGAGCCCTTTGCCGTGAGCAACACCGGCAAGGTCGGCAAGCATATGGTGCCGATGCCCCACCTGGGTGTGATCCTGCAGATGCAGGACTGGCAACAACTGGCCGATACCCTCAGCGCCAGTGGTGCCGTGAGCTTCGTGCTGGAGCCCCAGATCCGCTTCGCCGGCGAACCGGGCGAGCAGGCCACCATGTTCTTCCTGGATCCCTTCGGCAATCCCATCGAGGTCAAGGGCTTCCAGGACCTGCAACAGGTCTACGCGGCATGAGCGGCAAGGCTCCCATTCCCTTTGTCAGCCAGGGGGATGCCGCCTCGGTGGCGACCTGGTTGCAGGCCTTGCGGGCGGCCATGCCCGAGGAGGAGTTACTGGCCTTTTCCGAGCTCACCGAGGCGCAGCGTGCGCAATGCCGGCTGGCCATCGTCGCCAACCCCGATCCGGCGCAGTTGAAGCTGCTGCCGCAATTGCAGTGGGTGCATAGCGTCTGGGCCGGTGTCGAGCGCCTGGTGGCCGACCTGGGCGAAAGCGGCTTGCAGGTCACGCGCCTGGTCGATCCACGTCTGGCCGCGACCATGGCCGAGGCGGTACTGGCCTGGAGTCTCTACCTGCATCGCGACATGCCGGCCTATGCCCGCCAGCAACGTGCGGCGCAATGGCAGTCTCTGGACTACGTCCTGCCCGAACAACGCCGCATCGGCCTGCTGGGCCTGGGTGCGCTGGGCGAGGCGGCGGCGCAGGCGCTGCGCCAGGCGCGCTTCCCGGTCAGCGGCTGGAGCCGCAGCGCGCGCAGCGTGGAAGGCGTGCAGACCTACAGCGGCATGGATGGGCTGGAAAGTTTGTTGAGGCAGAGCGATATCCTGGTCTGCCTGTTGCCGCTGACCGAGGATACCCGCGGCTTGCTGGGAGCAGAGCGCCTGGCCTTGCTGCCGGCGCAGGCGCAGCTGATCAACTTCGCGCGCGGCCCCATCATCGACGACGCCGCGCTGCGTGCCGCCCTGGATGCGGGGCAGGTGCGCCACGCGGTGCTGGATGTCTTTGCCATCGAACCCTTGCCGTCGACCGCCTGGCAGTGGTCGCATCCGGGCGTGACGGTGTTGCCGCATTGTTCAGCGCCGACTGATTGCCAGACCGCCTCGGCCATCGTGGCGGGCAATATCGCGCTGTACCGGCGCACTGGCGAGATCCCGGCCAACGTGGATCTCAAGCGCGGTTACTGATCAGTCTAGGCGATAGTCAGGGCCGCAGCGCACGGCCGGCGGCAGCGGCTGGCCGGCCAGCTCACGCAGGGACCGCTCGATTTCCACGCTGATGGCTTCCAGCGCCAGGCCATTGGGACTGACGGCAAAGGGTTCGGCGATGTCGCAGGCGATTGCCTCCAGGGCCAGGAAGGTATAGGACACGAACACCGAGATCAGCGGCGTGGCATAGCCGATGGCATCGACCAGGCCGAAGGGCAGCAACAGGCAATAGATGTAGACGGTACGGTGCAGCAGCACGCCATAGGCAAAGGGAATGGGCGTAGAGGCGATGCGCTCGCAGGCGCCGATGCAATGGTTGATCTCATTGAGCTGCTGGTCGCAGGCCCACAGACGGGCATCCGATAGCCGTCCTTCGTCGCTGGCGCGGGCCAGCAGGGCGCGCAAGTCGTCCATCACGGCCACCGGCAGGTAGCGCGCCTGGCCCAGCTGCTGCGCCTGGGCGGCCGGCAGCAGGCGTTCCAGGTCGGCTTGCGGCGAAGTCTTGCGCAACTGGTGCTTCAGCGCATGCACCAGCAACACGATATGGTCGATGAACAGCTGGCGCTGCGCAGCGTCGCCGCTGGCATAGTGCAGACCTTGCGAGGCCAATGCCCGTGCGGCGATCAGCAGCGCGCCCCAGATCTTGCGTCCCTCCCAGTAGCGGTCATAGCTGGCATTGTTGCGAAAGGCCAGGAAGATCGCCAGCGCCACACCCAGCAGGGTAAAGGTGGAGGTATTGAGCGGCAGCTTGTCGCCAAAGATCTTGCCGCCGGTAAAGACGGCCAGGGTCGACACCGCCGTCATCAGCAGCATCTGCGGGATGATGGCACGCAGCACGGAGCCGTTCCAGACAAACAGCATGCGGAACCAGTGGGGCTGGGGACGGACGATCATGGTGGTGGATTCCTGATAAGGCGCCGGGGCCGGCATGTGCCAGCCCTCGACCAGCTATCCATGATAGTGCGCCAGGTGTCAACTGGTGTGTACAGATGTTTGCCAAGCTTGCAGATACAGCCACTGCTGCGCCGTCGCGCGGGCTCAGTCGCGGGCGATCGTGAAGCCGATGCTGTTGTAGCCGCCATGGCTGTAGGCGAAAGCCCGCCCGCCGTGCATGCGCGCCACCGCCTTGACGATGGCCAGGCCCAGGCCGTGGCCATGGCTGCCATTGATGTCCTGGCGGGCGCTGTCGACGCGGTAGAAGCGGTCGAACAGACGCGGCAGATGCTGCTCGTCGATGGGGGCGCCGGGATTGGTGACGGCCACCCGCACGGTCTCTTCCTGGTTGCTGATATCGATGCGGATGAGCGCGCCGACCGGCGAATGCTGGATGGCGTTCTGGATCAGGTTGGTCAGGGCGCGCTTGAACAACGCCGTCTCCATCATCGCGCTGGCCTCGGTATCGCCGGCGACGGTGATGATCATGCTGGCGTCATCCAGCACGAACTCGAAGAAATCCACCGTCTTCTGCACCTCGTCGGCCAGCCGTGCCGGCACCCGTGCGGTGGCCGCCTCGCCCTGGTCGGAGCGCGCCAGGAACAGCATGTCGTTGACGATGGAGCGGATGCGGTCCAGTTCTTCCAGGTTCGACTGCAACACGCCCTTGAATTCACCCGCGCTGCGTTCGCGCGCCAGTGCCACCTGGGTCTCGCCGATGAGGTTGGCCAGGGGCGTGCGCAATTCATGGGCAACGTCGGCGTTGAAGGCTTCCAGCTGGGTATAGGCTTCCTGGATGCGGCCGAGGGCGCCGTTGAAGGCTTCGGCCAGTACCGACAGCTCTTGTGGCAGCGACTCCACCGGCATGCGTGCCGAAAGCTTGCGCGGCGTGAAGTTCTGCGCCCGTGCCGACATGCGCCGCAAGGGCGCCAGGCCGGCCCGGGCGATCCAGTAGCTGGAGATGACGGCCAGCACGATCCCCAGCAAGGAGAACACCGTGGTGGCCAGCAGGAAGGTACGCCGCATCTCGAAGTAGGGCGCGCCATCCACGCCCACGGTGACCTGCACCTCGGGACGTTCCTCGAAGGCTGGCAGGGTGCGGCTCATGATGTGGACCGGATACTGGCGGCCAGGCAGGTGCAGGCGGCCCACCGACTTGCCGTCGTCGGCGACCTGAGTGGAGCGCAGGTGGGTCAGATCGCCGTAGGTGAAGCGCGCATCCTTGCTGTCGATCCAGAAGGAAACATGCTGGTCGGCCTGGCTCAGGGTGGCCAGCTTGAGCTGTACGCGGCCCCAGCGTTCGGTATTGCCGGCCCTGCTGATCTGGTAGCTGATGTCGTTCAGGGTGGTGAAGAGGCCGTCGCGCTCATGGCGCAGCAGTTCACCCTTGAGCACGGTATAGAGCACGATGCCGGCCAGGGCGAAGATGAACAGGGCCGATGCCGCCGACATGAGCACTAGCCTGGCCGTGATCGATTGGCGTAGCGGCAGGCGCAGCCAGGGCTGACGCGGTGAGGTGGGCTCGGTCATCTTCAGGTGCCGTCAGTCATCGCTGGCCTCGCTAGCCGCGCGCGGCTCCAGCACATAGCCCATGCCGCGCACGGTATGCAGCAGTTTCTGCTCGAAGGGCGCGTCGATCTTGGCGCGCAGGCGCTTGATGGCGACCTCGACCACATTGGTATTGCTGTCGAAATTCATGTCCCAGACCAGTTCGGCAATGGCGGTCTTGGACAGGATCTCACCCTGACGGCGCGCCATCACGGCTAGCAGCGCGAATTCCTTGGCGGTGAGATCGATGCGCAAGCCGCCACGGAAGGCCTTGCGCGAGAGCAGGTCGATCTGCAGGTCGCCGATGCGCAGCTGCGCCGGCTCCTGCGAACGCCCGCGCCGGGTCAGCGCCTGCAGGCGCGCCAGCAGTTCAAGGAAGGAGAAGGGCTTGATCAGGTAATCGTCGGCGCCCTCGTGCAGGCCCTTGATGCGGTCCTCCACGCTGTCACGGGCGGTCAGCATGATCACCGGGGTCTGCTTGATGGTGCGCAGCGAGCGCAGCACCGAGAAGCCATCCAGTCCCGGCAGCATGACGTCGAGCACGATCACGTCGTAATCGTGCTGGATCGCCAGGTGCTGTCCGTCCACTCCGTTGGAGGCCAGGTCGACCGCACATCCCTGCTCGGTCAAGCCCTTGCAGAGGTATTCGGACATCTTTTGCTCGTCTTCGACTATCAGGATCTTCATGCGGTCTCCACCCGCCGCGCCGGGGCAGGACTCCCCGGTTGCGGCCTAGCCGGGATTCTACCTGCCCGGCTTTTTTCGGTCATCAGTGTCCTGGCGGCTGCGCCTTGGCCAGCCGGGCAGCCTTGCGTGCCTGGCGGGCCTGTTTCTTGTCCATGTACCAGTAGTGGGCGCGATCCAGGTACAGGTAGACCACCGGTGTGGTGAACAGCGTCAGTGCCTGCGACAGCACCAGCCCGCCCACCATCGAGAAGCCCAGCGGACGGCGCAGTTCCGAACCGGCACCGTGGCCCAGCATCAGCGGCAAGCCCGACAGCAGGGCGCACATGGTGGTCATCATGATGGGACGGAAGCGCAGCAGGCAGGCCTGGTAGATTGCTTCTTCCGGCTTCATGCCCTGGGTGCGTTCGGCGGTGAGGGCAAAGTCGATCATCATGATGCCGTTCTTCTTGACGATGCCAATGAGCAGGATGATGCCGATCAAGGCGATCACCGACAGGTCATAGCCGCCCGCCATCAGGATCAGCAGCGCCCCCACGCCGGCCGAGGGCAGGGTGGAGAGGATGGTCAGCGGGTGGATATAGCTTTCATAGAGCAGACCCAGCACGATGTAGACGGCGATCAGGGCTGCCGCGATCAGGTAGGGTTGCGAGGACAGCGAATCGCCGAAGGCCTTGGCGGTGCCCTGGAAGTTGCCCACCAGGGTCTGCGGCGCGCCCATTTCTTCCTTGGCCTTGTTGATCACATCCACGGCCTCGCCCAGGGAGACGCCCTTGGCCAGGTTGAAGGAGATCGTCACCGCCGGGAACTGGCTCTGGTGGCTGATCGACAGGTAGGAGGTCTTGGTCGTATCGACCTTCACGAAGGTCGACAGCGGCACCTGCTGCCCGGTCAGGGGCGAGGTCAGGTAGAGCTTGTCGAACAATGCCGGGTCCTTCTGCAGCTGTGGCGTCACCTCCAGGATCACCCGGTAGCTGTTGATCTGGGTGAAGTACTGGGCTACCTGGCGCTGGCCGATGGCGTCATAGATGGTGGCGTCGATGAGCGAGGGCGAGATGCCGAAGCTGGAAGCGCGGGCGCGATCGATGGTGATGACGGCCGCGGCAGCCTGGTTCTGCTGGTCGGAGGCCACGTCGGTCAATTGCGGCAGCTGGCGGAAACGTTCCAGCATGCGCGGCGCCCACACGTTCAGTTCGTCCAGGTCGGTATCGGTGACCGTGTACTGGTACTGGGTACGGGCCAGGCGGCCACCGACGTTGATGTCCTGGCTGGCCTGCATGAACAGGTTCACGCCCTGCACGCGCGAGACCTTGGGGCGCAGACGGGTGATGATCTCGTCGGCATTGGCGGTACGTCCCTCATCCTTGGGTTTCAGGGCGATGAAGAACTGGCCGGTATTGAAGGTGGTGGAGCCGGCGCTCATGGCAAAGCCGATCACGTCCGGGTCCTGGCGCACGATGTCGGCCACCTTCAGCAGGCGTTCATGCATGGCCGCCGAAGACGTATCCTGGGCCGATTCGGCGAAGCCGACGATGACGCCATTGTCCTGCTGGGGGAAGAAGCCCTTGGGGATGAAGATGAACAGCACCACGGTCAATGCCACGGTGGCGATGAAGCTCATCAGGGTGATGAACTGGTGCTTCATCACCAGGTCCAGGCCGCGCTTGTAGCCGCGCAGCATGGCGTCGAAACCACGCTCGAAGAGCTGGTACAACTTGCCGTGCTGGTTGGCGTGTTCGCTCTTGAGGAAGCGCGAGCACAGCATCGGTGTGAGCGTGAGCGAGATGATCACCGACACGCCGATGGTCAGGGTCACCGTCACGGCAAACTCGCGGAACAGGCGGCCGACGATGCCACCCATGAGCAGCAGCGGGATGAACACGGCCACCAGCGAGACCGAGATCGAGATGATGGTGAAGCCGATCTCGCCGGCGCCCTTCAGAGCGGCTTCCAGCGGCGACATGCCTTCCTCGACGTAGCGATAGATGTTCTCCAGCATGACGATGGCATCATCCACCACGAAGCCCACCGCGATGGTCAGCGCCATCAATGACAAGTTGTCGAGGCTGTAGCCGACCACGTACATCACGGCGGCCGTGCCCATGATGGCCAGCGGCACGGTCACGCTGGGGATCAGGGTGGCGGCGACGTTGCGCAGGAACACGAAGATCACCATCACCACCAGGGCAATGGTGAGCACCAGCGTGAACTCGACGTCCTCGACCGAGGCACGGATGGTCTGGGTGCGGTCGATCAGCGTATTGATATGGATGGCGGCCGGAATGGCGGCGCGCAGGCGCGGCATGGCGGCCTTGATGCGACCGACCGTCTCGATCACGTTGGCGCCGGGCTGCTTGGTGATGGCCAGCACGATGGAGCGTCCGTTGGTGATGGTATGGTCGCTGCCGGCGGCCGCACCCGAGAAGGCCCAGGCGGCGATCTTGTTGTTCTCGGGGCCGTCGACGGCGATGCCGATGTCCTTGACGCGGATCGGTGCGCCATTGCGCCAGGCCAGGACCATGTCATTCCACTGCTCGGCCTTGAGCAACTGGTCATTGGTATAGACCGTGAAGCTCTGGCGGGCGCCGTCGACCGTGCCCTTGGGCTGGTTGACGGTGGTAGTGGCGATGACGCCGCGCAGGTCCTCCAGGCTGATGCCCAGGGTGGCGATCTTGGCCGGATCGACCTGGATGCGCACGGCCGGTTTCTGCTGGCCGTTGACGTTGACCAGGCCCACGCCGGAGATCTGCGAGATCTGCTGTGCCAGGATATTGTCGGCATAGTCATTGACCACCGTCAGCGGCAAGGCCTCCGACTGCACCGACATGATCATGATGGGCGAGTCGGCCGGGTTGATCTTGCGGAAGGTCGGCGGATTGGGCAGGTTGGCCGGCAATTGCCCGGTGGAGGCATTGATGGCCGCCTGCACATCCAGGGCGGCCGCGTCGATGTTGCGGTTCAGGTCGAATTGCAGCGTGATCTGGGTGGTGCCCAGGGTACTCTGCGAGGTCATCTGCGAGAGCCCGGCGATGAGCGAGAACTGGCGCTCCAGCGGCTGGGCCACATTGGAGGCCATGGTTTCAGGGCTGCCCCCGGGCAACTGGGCGGTGACCTGGATGGTCGGGAAGTCGACCTGCGGCAGCGGCGCCACCGGCAGCAGCGGCCAGACCGCCACCCCCACCAGCAGGATGGCGATGGCCAGCAGCGTGGTGCCGATGGGACGCTTGATGAAGGCTGCGGACACGCTCACTTGGTGTTTCCTTTCGCATCGGCAGTGGTGCTGCCTGCCGCCTTGGCGGCCGGCTTGCTCTCGACGATGCGGCTACCCGGCTTGAGCTTGTACTGGCCATCGAGCACGACGCGCTGGTCGGCCGCCACGCCGCTGTCGGCGGCCAGCACGGCGATGCCGTCCTGGATGCGATCGACCTTCACCGGCTGCATGGAGGCCTGGTCCTGGGCGTCGATGGTGTAGACATAGGTACCTTGCTGGTTGCGCTGGATGGCCGCAGCCGGCAGGGTCAGGGCATTGCCGTGCGAATTGAGCTGCAGGCGGGCGTTGACGTACTGGCCCGGCCACAGCTTGTGTTGGGCATTGTCGAAGCGCGCTTTCAGTTGCACGGTGCCGTTGCTGGTATTGATCTGGTTATCCAGCAGCACCAGCTTGCCGGTGGCCAGGGCTTCCTGCGAGTCGCGCGCATAGGCCGTGACCGTCAAGGCATGCTGGCTGTCGCGCTGGGCGCGGTTGATGGCGCCGACCGATTCTTCCGGCAGGGTGAAGAGCAGGGTGATCGGGTCGATCTGGTTGATCACCACCAGGCCCGTCGCGTCGGCCGCGTGGACGATGTTGCCCGGATCCACCAGGCGTACGCCGACCCGGCCCGAAATGGGCGCAGTGATGGTGGTGTAGCTCAATTGCACCTTGGCATAGGCGATCTGTGCCTCGTCGGTCTTGACGGCTGCTTCCAGCTGGGCCACCAGGGCCTTTTGCGTATCGAGCTGCTGCTGGGTGGCCGCGTCCTGGCTGCGCAGGGTGGTATAGCGTTGCAGGTCCAGGCGGGCATTGAGCAGGGTGGCCGCATCCTTGGCGCGCTGCGCTTCGACCTGGGCCAGTTGGGCCTGCAGGGCACGCGGATCGATCTGGGCCAGCAGCTGGCCCTTCTTGACCTCTTCACCTTCCTTGAAGCCGACCTTGTCGAGCTGGCCGTCGATGCGGGTCTTGACGGTCACGCTGGCATTGGCGGTGACGGTACCGACGCCGGCCAGGTACTGCGGCACGTCGCGCTCCTGCACGCGCGCCAGGGTGACCGCTACCGGCGGGGCAGCCTTGGCCTGGGGTTGGTCGGCGGCGCTGGCGCGCTGCATGTGCAGCCAGCCACCGGCGCCGGCGGCCAGGATCAGGGCCGTTGCCACGGCGACGGCGAGAGAAGAGCGCTTGGGAGCTTGGGAAGAAGTGGTCATGCCTGAAACTCGTCCTGAAATGATCGCTGGGTAAGTCGGAATACGTCGCAATGGAGCATGGAGGTGCTAGCGCGCGGCCACCGGCGCGGCCGCCGCAGTGGCGGCCTGGTCGATCTGGCTGGCCTGCCAGCCGCCGCCGGTGGCCTTGATCAGCGCCACGCTGGCCACCAGTTGGCGACCCAGCAGGGTCACGGCGCTGCGCTGGTTGGTCAGCGACGTGGCCTGCGCCGTCACGACCGAGAGATAGGTGGTGGTGCCTGCCTGGTACTGGCTCAGGGCCAGCCGTTCTGCCAACTGGGCCGATTTCACGGCCTGGGCCTGGACCGTGCTCTCCTGGTCCAGCACGCGCAGGGTGGAAAGGTTGTCTTCCACTTCCTGCAGGCCGCCCAGCACGCTCTGCTTGTACTGCGCCACGGCGGCATCGTAGGCGGCCAGTGCCGAATCGTTGCGGGCGCTGCGGGCGCCACCGTCGAACAGCGTCTCGGCCAGCGTCGCACCCAGCGACCAGACGCGGCTGGGGGTATTGAACAACTGCCCGAAGGCCAGGCTGCTGTAGCCGCCGCTGGCGGCCATGGTCAGGGTCGGGAAATAAGCTGCACGGGCCACGCCGATATTGGCGTTGGCGGCGGCGGCCAGGCGTTCGGCATTGGCGATGTCGGGGCGCCGCTCCAGCAGGTCCGAGGGCAGCCCGGTCGGGATCTGGGGCAGGCTGGCCTGCAGGCGCTGGGCATTGGCGTCCATGGCGCTGTCGCTGGCTGCCGCCGGCAGGACCGGGGCCAGCGAGAAGGCCGCCGGGGCCTTGCCGATCAGCATGGCAATGGCATGTTCGAGCTGGTTGCGGGTAGCGTCCAGATCGATGAGCTGGGCCTGGGCGGCGCGCAACTGGGTCTCGGCCTGGGCCACGTCCGAGCGCAGGGCAGTGCCGGCCTCGTACTGGTGGGTGGTCAGTTGCAGGGAGCGGGTATAGGCCGCGACCGTGCGGCCATACAAGTCCTTTTGCAGGTCGGTCACGCGCAGCTGCAGGTAGTCCTGGGCCAGGGTGGCCTGGATCGACAGCCGTGCTGCCGCCAGGCTGGCCGCGCTGGCCTGGGCGGTGGCATCGCCAGATTCCGCGCCGCGCCGGATGCGGCCCCAGATATCGGCTTCCCAGGAGGCATTGAGGCCCACGGCATAGGTGTCGGCCAGACGTTGCACGCCGTTGGTATTGGTCTGCGCCCGGGTCGGCCCGGCTTGCAGGCCGACGGTGGGCCACAGGCTGGCGCGCGCCACCTGGGCCGTGGCCTGAGCCTGGCGATACTGGGCAGCGGCCTGCTGGATGGACTGGTTGGCGGCGTTGGCCTGGGCGATCAGGTCGTTGAGGATGGGGTCGCCATAGGCTTCCCACCAGCGCTGGCTGTCATCGATCTGGCGTGGTGTGGCCACTTTCCAGGGGCCTTCTTCCTTGTAGGCCTGGGGCAGGTCCATGGCCGGACGCACGTAGTCGGGACCGACTGCGCATCCGCCCAGTAGCGCCGCCAGCAACAGCACGCTCATTCCCCTCGTGGCGCGGAAGGGGGATTGATGTTGGGGATGTGTGAAATGACGCGTGCTGGTGCGGACGGCGCTGCGGCGGAACGGGACGACCATAAGGCTCACGGAAATGGCTGCGGATGACGGACAGGCCGCCATCTGCGCCCCTCAGCGCAAATGCATCGGCCACTGCTGCTTCTACTTCTGCTGGGGCCAACTGTAATCGTTACCGCTCGACATCACGCTGACACCAATATGACAATTTTGTCAGTTAGCGATGGGACGTCGCCCCCCGCTGCGGGTGCAAGGGCAGATAGGCGGCCATGGCCGGTCACTGGGCAGGTCCACAGGTTGACTGAGTTAATCAATATTGACGCTCAATCCAGGCGGGGTAAGCTGGCATTCCCCTCTCTCATACACGGAATGACCATGTCAGCTCACAGCGAAGCTCCCATCGCGGCCCCCAACCACGCCATGCTGGCCCGGATCTGGTCCGCGCTGGAAGGCGCCCCCGCGCTGCTGACAACGGTCAGCCTGCAGGGCGAGGGCGCTTTGCCGTCGGTGTTTGCCACCAGTGACCTGGCGCAGGCCTCGGTGGCAGCCGCCGGTCTGGCGGTGGCCGAGTTCATGCAGGCCGGCGGAGGCAGCTTGCCAAGCGTACAGTGCGACCGCCGCCTGGCGTCGATGTGGTTTTCGAGCTCCCTGCGCGCGCAGGGCTGGACGCCGCCCGCCCTCTGGGATGCGGTGGCGGGCGACTACCGCAGCGCCGACGGCTGGATCCGGCTGCACACCAATGCCCCGCACCATCGCGCCGCTGCCCTGCAGGTACTGGGACTGGACCCGCAGCTATCCACGCGGGAAGAGGTCGCCCAGGCGGTACAGCGCTGGAACGGCAGCGAACTGGAAAGTGCCATCGTCGCCAACAAAGGCTGTGCCGCCGAGATGCGCAGCCAGGCGCAATGGGCGCTGCATCCACAGGGGGCGGCGGTGGCCGCCGAGCCGCTGGTGGCCTGGCGCAGCTGGGATGCGGGCGTCAGGGCGGCCCGGGTGATCGAGGGCACCCGTCCGCTGGCCGGGATCCGCGTGCTGGACCTCACCCGCGTGCTGGCCGGTCCGACCGCCACGCGCCTGCTGGCGGGATTCGGCGCCGAGGTATTGCGCATCGATCCGGCATCGTGGGACGAGCCGGGTGTGGTACCCGAGATGACCCTGGGCAAGCGCTGTGCCCAGCTGCAGCTGGATCAACCGGCCGATCTTGCCCGCCTGGAGCGTCTGTTGACGCAGGCCGATGTGCTGGTCCACGGCTATCGTTCGCAAGCGTTGGAGCAGCTTGGGCTGGGCGTGGCACGGCGGCGTGAACTCAATCCGGCACTCATCGATGTCGCGCTGGACGCCTATGGCTGGAGCGGTCCCTGGGCCGACCGGCGCGGTTTCGACAGCCTGGTCCAGATGAGCAGCGGCATCGCCCACACGGGTATGCAGCGCAGCGGTGCCGGCAAGCCCGTCCCGCTGCCGGTACAGGCGCTCGACCATGCGACCGGCTACCTCTTGGCGGCGGCGGTCGTGCGCGGCCTGACGCGCCGGCAACTGGCCGGCCAGGGGAGTCAGGCGTGCTTGTCGCTGGCGCGCACGGCCCGCCTGCTGGCTGATTACCCGATGCCACAGGGCGGCAATGAGCCGCCCTTTGCCGCTGAAGGGACGGCTGATATCGATCCCTTTGAGGAGCGCACCGCGTGGGGGCCGGCGCACCGTTTGCAGGCGCCGCTGCGGGTGGCCGGTGCGCCGATGCGCTGGGACCTGCCAGCCTCGCCGTTGCGTTCCAGTCCTGCAGGCTGGCGCTAGGGGCGCGAGGGGGGCGCCGGCAACAGAAATTGTCACAAATTACGCCTGGGCCAGTCGTTCATGGGCGGCTTATAATCGCCCGCAGTCGACCAACCTAGCCCTGCGCAAGAGAAAATGAGCCCATTCAAGAAGTTGCTGGCAGAGAACAAGGGAACCCTGGCCTTCATCGCGCTGATGATCGTCTTTCGTAGTGCCATCGCCGACTACAACGTGGTGCCCAGCGGCTCGATGCTGCCTACGGTGATGATCGGCGACCGCATCCTGGTCGACAAGATGGCCTATGACCTGCGCGTGCCGTTGACCCATATCAGCCTGGCCCGCATGGGTGAGCCGCAGCGCGGCGACATCGTCACCGTGGACTCCCGCCAGGCGGGGGAGTTGCTGGTCAAGCGCATCGTCGGCCTGCCCGGTGACGTGGTGGAGCTGCGTGACAATACCCTGTACATCAATGGCCAGCCTGCCCACTATGTCCAGGCAGCGCTGCCGGCCCAGGCGGGCGACGGCGTAGACCAGGCCGCTTACCGGGATGAGCAGTTCGGGCCGATGAACCATCTGGTACGCCTGTCGCAATCCCATCCCAGCCTGCACAGCAGCTTCGGGCCGGTGGTGGTGCCGGCAGATCATTACATGATGCTGGGAGATAATCGCGACAACAGCATGGATTCGCGCTATTTCGGCTTTTTTGCGCGTAATGAGCTCATGGGCCGGACCACCCGGATTGCCTTTTCCCTGGATAGCGATAACGCCTATCGGCCCCGCTTCGAACGCTTCGGGCGCTTGCTGGACACTTCCGTCCAGTCGAACCCGGTGACAAAGCCGCAATAAGAACGGCGCGCCGGCGACGGGATAACCCGGCCTGATCCGGGAATTCGATCAAATTTATTCGCTTTTTTTGCTGTCAAACGCTCAAGTTGTCGCAAAGCATGCCGTTACCAGACACGGAAAACATGCAATTGCCATCTGGAGCACATCATTTCTCTCACCTTCATCTCCGATCCGGCCACCGGTCGCCGCAGGAATGCCGTCAGTCATGACGCCATCCTCGATGCCACTTATGTGATGCTCGAGGAGATCGGTTTCGACAAGCTTTCCCTGGAAGGGGTGGCCGCGCGCGCCGGTGTTGGCAAGGCTACCATCTATCGCTGGTGGCCCAACAAGAGTGCCCTGGCCATGGAAGCCCTGTTGCGCGCCGTGGAACCCACGCCGCCCATCGGTGACTGTGGCTCGGCCCGGGCTGACATCGAGCTGCACATGATGCAGTTCTCGCAGTTGCTGCGCGGCAAGTCCGGCCGGGTGGTGCGCGAGATGATCGCGCTGGCCCAGTTCGATGACGTGACGATGCGCATCTTCAATGACAATTACCTCGCACCGCGCCGGGAGGCGCTGGTCAACGTCCTGCGTCGCGGTGCCCAGCGCGGCGAGTTCAGGGACGATGCCGACCTGAACCTGGTCTTCGATCTGCTGTATGCCCCCTTGCTGCAGCGCCTCCTGACCGGCAGTGCCGACATCGATGAACGCCAGATCCAGTCCCAACTGAAGCTGGTACTCGGAAGCATCTCGCTTTCCCAACCTTTTTTGGCGACTAGTAAAATTTCGAGTCAACAAGCGTAAATTTTGTTGAGTAGCAGATAATTTGCACCTAGAATCCGAGACGAAACGTATCGTATTGGTTCTGGGCAAGTGAACTATTGCGTCAAAATCCTGCCGTGCGGAAGCAAGTCGCGCTAGCTTGATCGACGCTCGATGGCACCCTATGTGCCGCTTCTGTTCCCTCGACTCCGCAAGGAGCGCGACGGAGCTGCCCAATGGGAATGCGAGCCGTGAATTTATGCGGCGCCTTTCTCCCGCCCGGCCTGTGCAGGCAGGCCGACTCCATACCTACGTTCATCCTAGACAGATTTGACTGGCTTCCCGCGAGGGAGGCCGGATAACGGTTGCCGTTCGCACTTGGGCGTCCTTGAGACGGCGATGCGGCAACTCAGGGGTACATATACATGCAAGTGCAAGGGGGAAATATGCACAGCGAAGCGATGCAGGAATGCACGACCGCGGGCAGCACTTCATCTGGCGGCAGCGACGATATTGCCCGCACGATAGACTGGTGCCGACGTCACCGGCACACACGGCGCTGGTGCCTGGCCGGCTTTGTCGTCATTCCCGTATTGCTGGGATTCCTGTGGTTGCAGTTCGCCGCCGCCCGCAGTGGCAGCGAGTGGCTCTACGCCGACCAGGTCTGCGGCTGCCGCGACGTGCTGGCGCTGTGGGCCAGCGACTATGTCTGGACCCAGATGATCTGGTTGCCCGGCAACATGCTCTTCCTGCTGATCTGGGTCGCGTTGGCCATCAAGCTGTGGAGTGGCAAGCGCCGCCCGCGCTGACCTGGCTCTGGCCGTCGTTGCCGTCGTTGCCGTCACTGCCAGGCGCGTCCCGGCACCGGTACGGCACCCAGCTCCGTCCCTGACACGAATGCGAGCCTCTTCGCAGTCGAAGAAACAGCCTCTTTCTGTCACGCACCAGTAATACTTGAGTGCAACAATGCGCCCCGCATCCAGACCGGCCTGGCCGTCTGTTCACTTTTCAGGGAAAAACGTGAAACAGCGCCACGCACCGCCATCTCAAGGGGAACACCATGACCATCCGCATGCGTATCACGCTTCTGGTGATACTGACTTTCATCGCCATCGCCGGTATCGGTGGCTACGCCATGTACCAGTCGCGCAGCAGTGCCGTGGAGGTCCGCTCGGTCACCGAGGGGGTCATGCCCAGCGTGCTGGCCTCGTCGGACCTGATGGGCCAACTCAAGGACGTGCAACTGGCGGCCATGGTCATGGCCACCGAGAGCGACACCCAGCTGGTCGAGCAGGAAAACGGCAAGCTGGCCGAGAAGAAGGCAGTGCTGGAGAAGGCATTGGCAGCCCAGGCCGAACAGGCTGAGGGCGTTGCCCAGCGCGGCCTGATCGAACAGGCCAAGGAAAGCCTGGACAATTATTTCGGCGCCATCGACACCGTGGCCAAATTCAAGCTGGCCGGCAAGAACGAGATCGCCCAGGCGCAGTTCTTCGGTGGCGTGATGCAATACCAGACCGAGCTCGAAGGCATCGTCAATACCTTGCGCATCGAGAAGAACCTGTCTCTTATACACATCTCCGAGCCCACGAGACTCCGTTAAAAAGGGGGGGGGGGGGGGGGGGGGGGGGGGGGGGGGGGGGGGGGGGGGGGGGGGG
>NZ_JAELUH010000426.1 GCF_016429215.1 Herbaspirillum sp. ASV7
GAAGGGCGAGACGTGCATCAGCTTGTGGCAGCTCAGGCGCGCATCCTCGCCGATGGTGCCGCCATCGCTGGCCTGCAGCAGGTAATGCTGGGTCTGGCCGAAGGTATTGTTGACCTCGGCCAGCACCTGTCTCTTATACACATCTCCGAGCCCACGAGACTCCGTTATGTATCGCGTATGCCGTCTTCTGCTTGAAAAGGGGGGGGGGGGGGGGGGGGGGGGGGGGGGGGGGGGGGGGGGGGGGGGGGGGG
>NZ_JAELUH010000427.1 GCF_016429215.1 Herbaspirillum sp. ASV7
CCCCCCCCCCCCCCCCCCCCCCCCCCCCCCCCCCCCCCCCCCCCCCCCCCCCCTTTTCAAGCAGAAGACGGCATACGCGATACATAACGGAGTCTCGTGGGCTCGGAGATGTGTATAAGAGACAGGGTCGGGACGTCCGTGACCGACGTCGCAGAACGGGCAGCGGCGGGTGCACTTGTCCCCCATGATCATGAAGGTCGCGGTGCCCTTGCCGAAGCATTCGCCGATGTTGGGGCAGGAGGCTTCCTCAC